>CAYUYF010000023.1:0-55331 GCA_964449145.1 uncultured Gemmatimonadaceae bacterium
TGGTCGGTGAGCCGGGCCAGGCCCCCATAACTGATTTCTCCCTTGCCGGGATCGACGACGGCGATCTTGCCCGGCGTACGAGTCGCCGACGCATCAAGCCAGTGATGCAGGCAGGCAGTCTGGGTCATACCAGGTCTCCAGTGGGATACGCCGGCGGCTCCCCCGGCCCCCGGGGGGGCAGGATCGATCGCCACACCGGGGCGAGCGTCACCGTCGGGACGGCGCGATGCCGTCCCGCCGGGCCCGGCGAACAGTCCCGAGGACCGTCATCGCCGGCACCGGCCTGCTCAGACGCGCGCCGATTTTCCCTGGACCAGCGCCGCGATGGACGTCAGTGTGTCGAGCCGCTCGGCGTCGACCTCATGCGCTTCCAGCTGGATCCCGAAGCGCTGCTCCAGGAAGGACACCAGCTCCAGGGTCGCGAGCGAATCCAGGATACCGCCGCTGATCAACGGGGTGTCGTTGCGTAACGCCGACGGATCCTCCCCCTTGAGGAAGGTATCCAGCAGGTACTGTTTGACAGGGCCGATGATGTCGTCCATCGTCGAGGTCCTCATGGGTTAGGGTGTTACAGCGCGGGGGCGCGCATCCGCGGGCGCCTCGGGGGCGGTCCACAGCAGGGGGAAGCCGAGGGCGGCGGCATGCTGCCGCAGGCCCTCTTCCAGCGTCGAGGCCATGAGCCGGTGCCCCGCCTCGTTCCAGTGATGATCATAATCCGCAATCCGGAACTCCTGCTCCGGATGGGTGCCGTAAATCTGCCGCAGATCGATGACCGGCCACCCCAGACGCTGCGCCGCGTCGGCGGCCGGCTGATGGTCCGAGGTCTCGTCCTCCGGCAGGCGGATCAGCAGCATTGCCGCCTTCACGCCATGGTCGCGGAGGATGCTGTCCGACTCGGTCACGGACCGGGTCAGGAGGCCATCCAGCAGCGGTTGCAGCGCCCGCTGGGTGGCCTGCATGGTGGCATCCGCCCCGCTGCCGACATCGGCCAGCGCCGCGGCAACGGCGGAGTCGGGAATCGGAATTCCCCGGCGCAGCAGGGTGAGAAAATGGAGGCCGGAGGTGAAATGGTCCGGGGGCATGCTGGTGAACAGGACCAGGTCAGGCTGGAATGCCATGACTTTCTGCTCCAGCTGCAACCGCTCCTGCACCAGTGAGTACGCGGCCACCCCGAAGTTCAGGACCTCGATCCGCAGGCCCCGCGGGGCCCCAAGCTCAGCCAGGTGGCGCTCCAGCACGGCATCGAAGGCGCTGTCTTCGGCCACCCCCGGAGCCATCACCGGTGAGGCGCCGAGTACCGCCACCCGGTAGGTCCGTTCCGGCTTGACCAGAGAGTACTCCCGGTCCCGCATGCCGTGGCTGTTGGTCCGGAACATGTGGCCCTTGAAGAGGACCGCCTGATTGGGAACCAGTTCGGTGGCCAGGTAGTCGCGGCGGAAGCCCCAGGCGCTGGTGGAATCGATGATGACCCAGTCGGTCGGCCGTTCCTCCTGGACCTCCCAGCTCTGGGAGGCGGCGCCGGTGGGGGTGTTGACGGCCTCGTAGTAGCTGCGGGTCAGCAGCCCGTGTTCCAGGGAATTCAGCCGGCTGCTGGCCAGCTGCGAGACCACGCCCGACACCGTAAACCCGAGGGAATCCTTCACCGCCGGCTGAGCCACGAGCAGCAACGCGCCGAGGACGCTGGCGTGCATCGCGGCGTGGCGGAGGGTCGCCCCCATGGGGAGGGGTTTGAGCTTGAGATCCCGGATGTCGGTGGCACCCCAGTCCCACCCGCCCACCAGCAACAGCCCTCCCACGAGGCCCGTCAGGAGCAGCACGCCGCGGGTGTCGACATTCCGGCCCACGGCCAGGACCTCGTACACCGCGCGGGGGGACTCGCTGGACCACACCGTGTACAGCAGGGCGATGGTGAGGAACACTCCGGTTGTGCCCAGCGCCCGGCGGAAGTCGTAGCCTTTCCGGCGCACTGCGCGCCGCGCGCCACCCTTCACGTCGCGATACGCCGCGACCACCACCAGCAAGCCGAGAATGCCCCAGAACATGGCGTCGCCGGCATTGAACGGGGAGCCGGCGACGATCCAGAACTTCTGCCAGCCATGCAGCAGGTAGGTGATCACCATGACCACGACAGTAGAGAGGACGATCGCGCGGTCATTGCCGTACTTGCGCAGCCGGAAGAAGGTGGGCTGGTACACCACCTTCTGCATGAAGTCCTTCCAGTAGATGTTGATCCGGCGCCAGAGCTCGGTGAAACTGCTGGAGAGGTAGTAGAGGTGGTGGGTCTCCGGCAGGCGGAAGCCGAACAGGTGCAGCAGGCCGACGACCAGGTGGAACTGGCCCGAGACCCGGAGGTAGAGCAGGTAGGTCTGGAGGCAGTACTGCACCACATCCCCGAGGGTCCGCAGGGTGGACGGGTCCAGTACGATGTAGTGATACACCACCCGGTACAGCAGCAGGTGGATGACCCCACGCGTCATCCAGCCGATGCCTCTGGCGTAGAGCGCGCTCTCCGGTGCGTCAAAGTGCTGCCGCAGGAAGGTCTTGTAGTCGACGATCGGGAAGAACGGGAAGGCCGCGTTGGGCAGCATGAAGAAGTAGGCCACCGTACCCCAGTGGTCCTTGGGCGGGCCCTCGTGCCGGACGGTATAGAAGTACAGGACCGCGCGGAACATGAACATCCCGCCCATGATCGGCCACAGATAGCCCGGCAGGTGCAGCGACACGACTTGCTGGCGGACCAGCATGAACCCGATCACCAGGGCCAGCGCGAGGCCCAGGCGCCAGGAAAAGCGCACCGGCAGCACGCTTACGCCGAGGAGCAGAGCCCCGGCGCCCAGAACCCAGAGACCGTCGGCGGCGAACAGCAGCAGCACCGAGCCGACGGAGACCAGCGCGAAACACGCCATCCGCCAGCGCGCCGGCAGCAGCGCCTGCGCCACGAAGCCGACCAGGGCGAGGAGCAGGCTGTCGAACAACCACCGGTTCTCCAGCTGGAAGGCCCGGATCACCAGGGCAATCAGGGCCAGTTGGGCGGCGGTGATCGCGACCCGCAGGGCGGTGGCGAGCGCGCGGGAGGAGGCCAGGTCCTCCTGGACCGGAATGGCCGTCTGGGCAGACATGAGGCTCGGGTTCGGGCCGCTGGGGGTGGACACTCAGCGAGTTTCCCACAGGGGCGGAAGCCCGAGCCGAGCCGCCGATTGATGCAGGTGCTGCTCCAGCAGCCGGGCCATGAGGTGGTGCCCGCGCACGTTCCAGTGGCGGTCGTAGTCGGCAATCATGTGGTCGGATTCCAGCTGGGCGCCATAGATGTCGGTCAGGTCGAACACCTCCCATCCCCGGGCGGCCGCCTCCCGCGCCATCACCCGGTCGGGGGATCCATCATTGGCCGGCAAGCGCAACAGCAGCAGCGCCGCCCGTGCCCCGTGGCTGCGGGTGAGGCTGTCCGACCGGGCGATGGACCGGACCAGCAGGGTGTCCACGTAGGCGCCGAGGGCCCGCGCGATCGCCGGTCCCTTCGACGCCCCCGTCAGGCCCTCGCGCGTGAGGATCGCCTGCAGGGCGGTGTCCGGCGCGGGGATGCCGCGGGCCAGCAGGATCTGCAGGTGCATGACGGTCGACAGCCGGTCGGGCGGCATGCTGGTCAGGAGGACCAGGTCGGGCTGGAACGGCAGCACCTTCTCCTCCAGCTGGAGCATCTGCTGGGTGGCAGAGTAGGCCGAGACGCCGAAATTGAGAATCTCGATGCGGCGCCCGAGGGGCTGGGCCAGCTGGTTCAAGTGGTCTTCCAGCACGGCCTCGAAGGACTGGCCATCCGGCACGCCCGGCGCCATGACGGGGGAGGCGCCCAGCAGCGCGATGCGGTAGGTGCCCTCCGGCTTGACGAGGCTGTACTCCTGGTCGTGCAGGCCGTGGCTATTGGTCCGGAACATCTGGCGCTTGAACAGGATCTCCTGGCTGGGAGTCAGTTCGGAGGCGAGATAGTCACTCCGCCAGGTCCACAACGGGGTCTGCTCGATGACGACCCAGTCGTCCGGCCGCTGTTGCTGGGCCTCCCACAATTGCCCGGCCAGCCGGTTGGGGCTGCTGAGCGATTCGTAGTAGCCGCGGGTCAGGAGTTCCTGGTCGCGCTCATTGAGCCGGCCGCTTGCCACATGCGAGATCACCCCGGACACGGTGTCTCCCATCGATTCCTTCACCGGGGTCTGGACCACCAGCACCAGCCCACCCAGCAGGCAGCCATGCAGCGCGCCCTGCCGGAGACTGGCCCCCAGCGACAGCGGCTGCAGCTTCAGTTCCCGGATGTCGGTGGCGCCCCAGTTCCACCCGCCCACCACCAGGAAGAACCCGATGACGCCCGACAGCAGCACCACGCCGCGCGCATCCACGTTCCGGCCAAGACGCAGAATATCGAAGAAGGCTCCGGGGGTTTCGCTGGTCCACAGCGTAAAGAGGAGCGAGATCGTCAGGTAGACCACGACCGTGCCGATTCCGCGGCGGAGGTCATAGCCCTTCCTGGGGGCAGTCCGCCGGCGGGCCCGGGCGAGATCGCCGGCCGCCGCCATGAGGACCAGGACGCCGATGATCGCCCAGAAGAGCGAATCGGCGGCGGTGAAGGGATTGCCCCCCACGATCCAGAACTTCTGCCAGCCGTGCAGCAGCCAGGTGAGCAGCATCACCACGCCCGTGGAAAGGAGGATCGCCCGGTCGTTGCCCAGCTTGCGCAGACTGAAGAAGGTGGGATGGTACACCACCTTCATCATGAAATCCTTCCAGTAGATGTTGATGCGCCGCCAGAGCTCCGTGAAACTGCTCGAGAGGTAGTAGAGGTGGTGCGATTCCGGCAGCCGGAAGCCGAACAGGTGCAGCAGGCCGACAATCAGGTGGAACTGGCCGGAGACGCGGAGATAGAGGAGGTAGGTCTGCAGGCAGTACTGGACGACGTCGCCGAGACTGCGGATCTGCGCGGGATCCACGATCAGGTAGTGGTACACCACCCGGTAGAGCAGCAGATGAACGATGCCGCGGGTCATCCACGCGAGGCCGCGGGCGTAGAGCGCGCTCTCCGGCGCGTCGTAATGCTGCCGGACGAACGTCTTGTAATCGACGATCGGAAAGAAGGGGAAGGCCGCGTTGGGGATCATGAAGAAGTACCCCAGGGTGGCCCACATATCCCTGGGTGGTCCCTCGTGCTTGATCGAATAGAGGAACAGGGCGAGCCGGAACATGAACATCCCGCCCGCGACCGGCCACACATAACCCGGCACCGGCGCTTCCAGGATGCCGACCCGCGCCGCCCCCAGCACCACCACGGCCCCGACCACCAGCGTGACCCGCATCCAGAACGGGACGGGGGCCAGGCTGAGGACGAGGAACATGACCCCGATCCCGAGCACCCACAGCCCGGCGGTGGAGAACAGGAGGTAGACCGAGGCCACCGACACCACCGCGAAGCAGGGCATCCGCCAGCGGGCCGGTAACATCGCCTGGGCCACGAACCCCACCACCGCAAACAGCAAGGTCCGGTAGAGACCGCGGCTCTCCAGCTCGAATTCGCGGATCACCAGCGCGAGCAGCAGGACCTGGCCGGCCGTGACGGCAACCTGGAGGATCCGGTCCCGGGTCATCCCCTGAGCTTCAGCCCGGGCCTGCTCCACCGGTATGGCGGTGCTTGCGGACATCCCCACCTCGTCAATGACTGGTGTCGACACCCCGACCGGGGGTGGCGCCATGGATGGAACTTCGAGGTCTCTCACTCAGCGAGCTTCGTGCCGAACGGGGCGGCCCTGCGGCCCAGCCCCGACGGGGCTGGAACTTCCACCCCTGTGGCGATGCCTCCGCATGAAATCGGCTGCCTGTTGCGTTAGCGCAACACCCCATCACCGGTCGAGCTAGATCCCGAGGTTGCGGGTAATGAGGTTCCGCTGGATCTGCGAGGTCCCGGAGTAGAGGGTGCCCCCCACGGCGTCCCGCAGGTCCCGCTCTACCTCGTATTCCGTCGTATAGCCGTAGCCACCGCGCACCTGCACGGCATCGAGGCAGCTCTGCACCATGGCCTCGCCGACGTAGAGCTTGGCCATCGCGGCGTGCAGCCCGGGCGACGCCCCGCGCTCCTTGGCCCAGGCGGCCTGGTAGAGGAGCAGCCGGGCCGCCTCCAGCCGGACGCGCATCTCGGCGATGCGGTGGGACACCCCCTGGAACTCCCCGATGGGCTTTCCGAACTGGCTGCGTTCCTTGACGTAGCGCACGGAGTCCTCAACCAGGCGCTGCATCGTGCCGAGGTTGCTGGCGAGAATGCAGGCGCGCTCCCACTCCATGGAGTCGTTGAACAGCTGGGCTCCCCGCCCTTCCCGGCCGAGACGATTGGCCGCCGGCACCCGGCAGTGGTCCAGAAACAGCTCCGCCATCGGGGAGGTCTTCAACCCCATCTTGGCAATGCGCTTCCCGACGGAAAACCCCGGGGTGTCCCGCTCGACCAGGAATGGGGTAAGCCCCAGCGCGCCCTTGCCCCGATCGATGGTCGCGAAGATCAGGAAGAGATCTGCGACCGGCGCCTCGCTGACGAAGGTCTTGGTGCCACTGAGGATGTAAGCGTCGCCGTCGGGAGTGGCCGCGGTCCGCAGGGCGAAGGCGTCGGATCCGGAATCCGGCTCGCTCATGCCGTGGGCGCCGATCCACTCCCCGCTGTTGAGCCGTGGCAGGTAGCGCCGCTTCTGATCCTCCGTCCCGAAGCGGTGAATGGGCATCTGCACGCTCCACATCTGCGCCGCGAGCCCGAAGAGCAGGCCGTTGTCCTTGCAGCCATAGCCCAGCGTCTCCATCGCCAGGATCGTCGTCAGGGTGTCCCGCCCCCCGCCGCCGTGCTCTTCGCTGAAGGGGAGCCCCTGAATGCCGAACTCTCCGCAGCGGCGCCAGAGCTCCCGCCCGAACTCCGCCGCGTGGTCCCGCGCGATAAGGTCGTCCTGCAGGGCCTTCCGGGCGAAATCCAGTACCGCCTGCCGAAATTCCAGCTGTTCGTCACTCCAGGCGAAGTCCATGTCTGACCGATGGTTAGGGGAATCTTGGCGGTCCAGGAGCTGGCGGAGGCTTACCGTCCGGGAGCAGAATCCGTGCGCGGGGTCACCCTGGTCGGTTGGACCCCCGAAAGGCATGGAACCTGCTGACTTTGGAGCCGTTCAGCCCTCATCCTTGGACATGGGACGGCAAGCAGAGCACGCTCCGGCGTACAAGAAAATCCCGTTGCTGCTCCAGGTCGAGTCCCTTAGCATTTATCCATCGAGGCCGAGGAAACACTGGACAGTTCTCCGCCGCCGGGCGCCTGCGGCCCTAGCGATCGGCGGCAGCAGTGCGCCTCTCCCCAGGGCGAGGGGACGAATCGCTTCCCAGCGGCCTGACCCACGACAAGGACCCGTGATGACCCGTTCAACCGACGTCGCCATTATCGGAGGAGGCCCCGGGGGCTGTGCCGCCGCCATGTTCCTCGCGGCGGAGGGGATCCGTTCCGTGATCATCGAGAAGGACGAGTTTCCCCGGTACCACATCGGCGAGTCCATGACCGGTGAGGCCGGGAGCGTGATCCGGGCGCTCGGCCTGGAGGACAAGATGCTCCGCGCCCGCCACCCGCAGAAACAGGGCGTGAAGGTGTACGGACCCAAGGGCCACGGTCACTGGTTCGTGCCGGTCATGCGCCGCACCGAGGCGCACCAGCTGGAGCCCACCCATACCTGGCAGGTTCGCCGGGCGGAATTCGACGCCATGCTGCTGGACGAGGCCCAGGAGCGCGGCACGGAAGTGCTCCGCGGAGAGGCGGTCGAGACCCTGTGGAGCAGCGACCGCAAGCGCATGACCGGCGTCCGGGTGCGCCTGCCCGATGGCAGCCTGGAGGAGGTGCACGCCCAGGTCACCCTCGATGTCTCAGGCCAGCGGACCTTCTTCGCCCATCAGGAGGTGACCAGCAAGGTCCCCGGCCGCTACGACAAGCAGGTCGCCATCTTCTCGCAGCTGGCCAACCCGCTCCGCGACGGAGGCGGCGCTGATCGCTCCGAGCACCCGGACAACACCCTGATCTTCTACAAGAGCAAGTTCCACTGGGCCTGGTTCATCCCCCTCAACGACGAGATGGTGAGCGTCGGAGTGGTGGCGCCCGGCGCGTACCTCGCGGCGCAGCAGGAAAGCAAGGCGGACTACCTCTCCCGGGAACTCCGCGAATTGAACCCCGACCTGGCGCGGCGGATCACGGACCCGACCCTCCAGGAGGCGGCGCGCGCCGTCCCGAACTACTCCTACCATTGCCGGACCTTCACGGGCCCGGGCTGGATGTGTATTGGCGACACCCACCGATTCATTGACCCGATCTTCTCCTTCGGCCTGTACCTTACCATGAAGGAGTCCCAGTGGGCCGCACCCGCCATCCGGGAGTTCCTGGGCAGCGAGCGGACCGGGGATGGGAACCCCTTCGAGGCCCATCAGGAGCGGATGGAAACCGCCCTGGACAAGTTGCAGTACCTGATCGATGGGTTCTGGGAGAACCCAATCGGGTTTGCGTATCTGGTGCACGGCGCCGGCGGCCGGTACCGGGATGACCTGATCGACCTGTTTGCCGGCCGGATCTATGATGACACCCCCTCGCCGGGGGTGATCCAGCTGGAGAAGCTGGCCACCAGCGGATTGTCCAAGGCCAGCTGAACCCCGCGAGGGTCCATTGAACCAGGAGCACGCCGTGGAAGAGCGTTGTGACGTCGTGGTCATCGGAGGCGGACCCGGCGGGGCCAGTGCGGCCATCATCCTGGCCAAGGCGGGCAAGCGGGTGGTGCTGCTTGAGCGCGCGCGCTTCCCCCGTTTCCAGATCGGCGAGTCGCTGCTCCCGGCCGTGTGGGACCTCTGGCGCCGCCTGGGCGTCTCCGAGCGGCTGGTGCAGGAAGGCTTCGTGGTGAAGCAGGGGATCAACTTCGGGATGTTCAACCAGAAGCCCAGCGTGGTCCTCCTGACCGCCGAGTATCCCGACTTCTTCGAGAAGCCGTGGACCTTCCATGTGGAACGCGCCCGGTTCGACGAGATCATGCTCCAGCACGCGGCCGACTGTGGCGTCGAGGTGCGGCAGGAGTGGTCGGTGACGGAGGTCCTCTTTGAGGGCGCCCGCGCGGTAGGGGTGACGGCAGCCCCGGCCGGCGGGGCGCCCCACCGGATCCTCGCCGACGTGGTCGTGGACGGTTCGGGCCGCGACTGCCTCATCGCCCGGAAGCTGGGGTGGCGACGGCCCCACCCGGAACTCAACAAGATCAGTCACTTCACCCACTTTACCGGGGCCTTCCGGCGGGACCCTCGCGACGTCATCACCGTCGGCGAAGTGATCGACGGTTCGGTCACCACCGACATTCACACCATTGACGGGGGATGGGTCTGGTACATCCCGCTGCGCAACAACGTCACCAGCGTCGGTGTCGTGCTCGACGCCCGCTTTGCCAAGACCCTGGGCGAGTCCCCGCAGGAGCGATTCGACCGGGCCGTGGCGAGCTGTGACTGCGTGCGCGAGTGGCTCGGCGGCGCGCAGCAGGCCATGGACATGCACACCACCTCGAGCATCGCCTACCTCAACGACAACTTCGTCGGGGATGGCTTCGTCCTGGTGGGGGACGCCTCGATGTTCATCGATCCGGTGTTCTCCGCCGGGGTGACCCTGGCGATCCGCGGCGGGGTATTCGCCGCCGACGCCATCCTCGACGGGTACGCGCACGGCGGGGACTTCAGTGCCGAGCGTCTCCGAGTGTACGAAACCCGGATCCGCCGCCCCATGGAGCGGATCATCAAGATGATCTACAACTGGTATCGCATCCTGGAAAAGAAGGACGCCAATAACATCATCAGCCGGGCCCGGCAGATCCCGCTCCTGCGCGAGCGGTTCATCACCCTGCTCTCGGGCGGCTATGACCGGGTGGACATGGACCAGATCCTCCAGGCGGCGGGTGAGCCCGAGGACTCCGACATGCTCCGCTAGCGCCAGTCGGCCGCTGTGGAGGGGAGGGCCCCGCCAGAACGGGGTATCTTTCCCCAGGTAATCTTCCGCCCGTATTGCCAGACGATCGACCGGAGCATCACGGATGTCCTCGGCCGCCATGCCGCCCAGCCGCTGGAAGCGCTACCGCCTCCCCCTGCTCGCCCTCGGCATTGTGGGTTGGCTGGCGGGCGTCACCACGCTGCACCGGTCATATTCCCGCACTACCAAGGGCGCGACCGAACTGCTGCAGATCGGCGCCCTGCCCGTCACCTGAAACCTCACCATCCCGATCGCCTGTAGGGCGATGAGCATCGACGGAACGCCGGTGGACATGAGCCTGGGAATGGACGAGTCCGGGCTCGCCAACGCCGGAGCGCACGCCGACATGCCCGGCATGGCGATGGGAGGCTCCCCGCCGGGGGACTCCGCCCTGGCGCCCCAGGTGGCGGAGTTCGTCCGCTACTCCGGCTGGCCGGAGCTGAAGGAGGCGGTCATTTCCGGCGACTTGAAGGCCGCCATGCTGCTGGCGCCGATGGTGATGGACCTGGCCCACAGCGGAGTCCCGATCAAGGTGGTAGCGCTCGGGCACCGTTCGGGGGCGGTCATCATGGTCAAGTCCGATTCTCCCTACCGCACCTTCGCGGACCTCAAGGGGAAGCGGGTCGCCATTCCCAGCCGGTTCGCGGTGGATCACATCTTCGTCCGCAAGATGATGCGCGCCAGCGGCATGGTGGATGGAGACGTGCAACTCATCGAGATCGCCCCGCCGGACATGCCGGCGGCGCTGCTGGCCGGCGCCGTCGAAGCGTACGCGACCGGCGAGCCGTACGGCGCCAAGTCGGAGATGGCCGGCTATGCCCGGGTGCTGTACATGACCCGCAACGAGTGGCCTTCCTATATCTGTTGCGTCCTGGCGGTGCGGGAAGAGCTCATCCACAGCGACCGGAAGCTGGTGCAGCTGCTGGTGGACCATGTGATGTCCGCCGGCCATTGGCTGGACCAGTCCCCGGCTCATCGGACGGCCGCGGCCCGGGTGGCGTCGGAGCGATCGTTCTTCAACCAGGCCTTCGAACTCATCCGGTTCGTCATGGAGCGGCCCGCGGACCGGGTGACCTACGGCGACCTGCGGCTGATCCAGAGCGAGTTCGACACCCTGATGTCGCTGGCCCGGGAAGCCAAGATGTTCCCCGACTCCATCCCCTACGCCACCTACGTGGACGAGAGCTTCATGCGCAACTTCCGGCTGGTGGACATTCCCATCAACTGACATGCTGAAGCGACTTGGCCCATACCTGATCGTCCTCCTGTTCATCGGGGTGTGGTGGATCGCTGCCTCCGGCAGCGTGATCTTCCCCACCCCCTGGCAGGTGGTGACCGGCATCCTGGAGCTGGCCCGCCAGGGCACCCTGCTGCAGCACGTGTCCGCCTCCCTGTTCCGGGTGAGTGCCGGATACGGGCTGGCCGTGCTCCTCGGCATCCCGGTCGGCAGCGCCATGGGGTGGTACCCGGGACTCTACCGCGCCCTGAATCCGATGGTCCAGTTGCTCCGTCCCATCTCACCGATCGCCTGGATCCCGCTATCCATCCTCTGGTTCGGGGTGGGAGACCTGTCCCCGGTATTCCTGATCTTCCTCTCCTCGTTCTTCCCGATCGTGGTCTCCACCCTCGCCGGAGTCCACCTGGTCGAGCAGCAATACATCCGGGCCGGCCAGAACTTCGGCCTCACGGGACCGGCGCTGTACCGGCAGATCGTCTTTCCGGCGGCGCTGCCCAGCATCATTACCGGCATGCGGGTCGGACTGGGGGTGGCCTGGCTGGTGGTCGTGGCGGCGGAGATGGTGGCGATCAATTCGGGACTGGGTTACCTGATCATCGACTCGCGCAATGCAGGCACCAGGTATGACCTGGTGGTGGCCGGGATGGTCATCATCGGGGTCATCGGCTTTGGCCTGGACGTCGTGATGCGCCGGCTTGAAGACCTTGACGAGGTACGCTGGCGCTATGGCGCAAAAATTTAAAGTCGAACTGCAGAACGTCTCCCGGACCTTCATCACCAGCGACCGGGAGCCGCTGCACGCGGTTAACGGCGTGAGCCTCGCCGTCGAGGACGGCGAGTTCATCGCCCTGGTGGGCCCGTCCGGCTGCGGCAAGTCCACCCTGCTCAGCATGCTCGCCGGGTTCGACCGGCCCGACTCGGGGGCGGCGCTGCTCGACGGCGAACCGGTCGCCGGCCCGAGCCGGCGGGGCATTCTGATCACCCAGCGGGGCTCGGTGTTCCCCTGGATGACGGTGCGGAGCAACCTCGAGTTCGCTGCGCGTGACCTGCCCCGGGACGAAGTGCGGCAGCGGTTTTCCCACTACATCAATTTCGTCGGGCTCCGGGGCTTCGAGGATGCCTGGCCGCACCAGCTCTCGGGGGGCATGCTGCAGCGGGTGGAGGTCGCCCGGGCGCTCATGGCCAAGCCGGATGTCCTGTTCATGGACGAGCCGTTCGGCGCCCTGGATGCGCTCACCCGTATGCGAATGCGGGCCGAGCTGATCGAGATCCTGGCCCGGGACCGGCACACCTGCCTGCTGGTGACCCACGACGTCGAGGAGGCGCTGCACCTGGCCGACCGGGTGGTGGTGTTCAGCCCCCGCCCTGCCACCGTGCAGGCGGTGTTCGAGGTGCGGGTGCCGCACCCCCGCACGCTGACCCATCCCGCCCTGGTGCGGCTCAAGGAGCAGATCCTCGGCGAACTGGGGCTCTCCACCCTCGATATCCTGCGGGACGAAACGGCCGCGCACGCCCCCACCGGCGACCGCAGCCTGACGCCCGAGGAGCGCGTGGCGCCCGCGCCATTCTCGGTGCGACCCAGTTCGCCACCGGTGCGCATCGGCGGCGAGGCGGTGGAACAGTTCGATGTGGTCGTGGTGGGCGGGGGCCCGGGCGGCGCCAGCGCCGCGACCGTGCTGGCGCAGGAGGGGCTCAAGGTCTGCGTGATGGAGCGGGAGCACTTCCCCCGGCCCCATGTCGGTGAGTCGCTGCTTCCCTCCATCTGGGACCTGTTCGATCGCCTCGGCGTCACGGCCGAAATCGAGGCCGAGGGCTTCACGGTGAAGCAGGGCATCAGCTTCACCCTGCCGGACAAGTCCCGGGACCTCCAGCTGCTCATTTCGGAGTACCCGGAGTACTTCCCCCGGCCTTACACCTATCATGTGGAGCGGGCCCGTTTCGACGAGATCCTGCTGCACAACGCCCGGGACAAGGGTGCCACCGTTCGTGAGGGCTGGACCGTCCGCGACGTGTTGTTCCAGGGCGACCGGGCCGTCGGCGTCCTGGCTGGCCCCAACGCGGATGAGCCGCGTCCCATCCTGGCGCCGATGGTCGTGGACGCCACCGGACAGGCGTGCCTGCTCTCCCGGAAGCTCGGCTGGCGGCGCCCCGATCCGGCGCTCAACAAGGTGTCGCACTACGCCTGCTTCGACGGCGGCTTCCGGCCGGGGCTCTCCGATGCGGAGCCGGAGATCGCCCCGGGCGCCCAGACCACCGGGGTGCACACCATCGATGGCGGCTGGCTGTGGTATATCCCGCTGCGCGACAACACGGTGAGCGTGGGCGCGGTGCTGGACGCCCGGCACGACAGTGGTGTCCGCGGCAGCCCCCAGGCCCGCTTCGATCACGCGGTCCAGAGTTCGCCCCTGGTCGCCGGGTGGCTGGCCTCGGCCCGGCAGAAGACCGAGATCCAGACCATCTCCAACATCTCGTACCTGAACGACCGGTTCGTGGGCAACGGCTTTGCGCTGATCGGGGACGCGTCGATGTTCGTCGACCCGATCTTCTCCTCCGGCGTCACCATGGCCATGCGGAGCGGCGTCTTCGCGGCCGAGGCCATTCTCGACTGCGCCCAGGCGGGAGACTACTCGGCCAAGCGCCTCGAGGCGTACGAAGCCCGCATCCGGCTGCCGATGAGCCGGATCTTCAAGATGATCTACAACTGGTACACCATCCTGGAAAAGAAGGAAGCGGGCGATCTGTTCATCCGGGCCCGCCAGATCCCCTTCCTCCGGGAACGGCTGCTGGTGCTGCTCTCCGGCGGCTACGACCGGGTGGACTTCGACTCGCTGCTGGCGCTCACCGGCGACGGCAAGTAGGACCGCCCGGCCGGAACGCCGAAGGGTGGGCTCCGCCCGGAGCCCACCCTCTGTGCATGCCGGTCCAGGGTTCTCCCCCGGGCTGCTACATGTAACCGTCGCGCCGCAGCGTCTCCAGCCCGCCGCCATCGTCCTTGTCCTGCGCGCGGCCCGAGCGTTCGGCGATATTGGCGAACTTGCCGGTCTTGAGCTCGACGATGATCTCCTGGACGTTGCGGGCGGTGGAGTCCACCGACTTGGTGCAGGGGCCGCAGCCGAGCGAGCGGTAGCGGACCCCGGTGCCCTGATCGTAGTACAGCGAGACCGTAGGGATGTTCTCCCGCTCGATGTACTCCCAGATGTTGAGTTCGGTCCAGTCCAGCAGCGGGTGGATCCGCAGGTGGGTGCCGGGCGCAAATTCGGTCTTGTACTGGTTCCAGAACTCGGGCGGCTGGTCCCCGACATCCCAGGTGGACTCCTGGTTGCGGGGCGAGAAGTAGCGCTCCTTGGAGCGGCTGCCCTCCTCGTCGGCCCGGGCGCCCACGATCACGCCGGTGTAGGGCTCGGTGTTGCGGTCCACCTCGTAGGCCTTCTTGGCCTGGTTGAACTTGAAGCGGGGCCACTCGCCCGAGAGGGTCTTCTTGAGCGCCTCGGTCTTGAGCAAGCCGCAGCAGGTAATCCGGTCGACCGCGCCGTCGGGGAAGGTGCGCTTCGCTTCCAGCGCCTGCACGTTCTGCCCGTAGATCAGGTTGAGGTTCCACTCCGCGGCCAGCCGGTCGCGGTACTGGATCATCTCCGGGATCTTGAATGACGTGTCGATGTGCACCAGCGGAAACGGCACGTGTCCGTAGAACGCCTTGCGGGCCAGCCACAGCAGCACCGTGCTGTCCTTGCCGATGGACCACAGCATGCACAGGTTCTTGAAGCTGGCGTAGGCTTCGCGGAAAATGTGCACACTCTTGTGCTCCAGCTGGTCCAGATGGTCCAGGGTTGTCGTCGTCATCGTGCCCGGCTCCGTTCCAAGTGTCCGCCCGCCTTCGGTGGCGGGGGGCGCGCTGCTCTCGGCGTCAGCCGAGAGGGTTATCGTGCGATCGCGGTCTTTCCATCCACGTAATCCAGCACCCGCGCGACCGCCTCGTCCACGCTGAGGCTGGTCGTGTCCACTTCCAGCGCCGCGTGCTCCGGCGGCTCATAGGGATCGTCCAGCCCGGTGAAGTGCTTGATTTCTCCCCGGAGGGCCTTGGCGTACAGCCCCTTGATGTCCCGCCGGGCGCATTCGTCAAACGGGGTGGAGACCCAGATTTCCGCAAACTGCCGGCACAGCCCGCGGACAAAGTCCCGCGAGTCGGCATACGGCGAGACCAGCGACGCCACGACCGTCACCCCATGGCGCTCCAGCCGGCTGGCCACCCAGCCGACCCGCCGGATGTGGGCGTCGCGCTCCGGCCGGGTAAAGCCGGTGGCCGGAAAGATGTCGCGGATGGCATCACCATCCAGATACTCCACGGACTCGCCTCGCGCGACCAGTTCCTCCACCACCCGCCGAGCGATGGTGCTCTTGCCCGAACCGGAGAGCCCGGTGAACCAGAGCACCCGGCCGGCCCCGCTGGCGGTATCGAGGTCACGGTCGTCCAGGCCGATCACGAAGCCCTGGTTCCGGAGCTCGGGCTGGTTATAGACCAGCGCCGATCGGCGCGGCGCCCGCTCGCCGGAATTGCGGAAGATGCAGTCGCCCGCCGCCACGTCCCACTCCATGGTGGGGCCCAGCCGCGGGTAGATGTCCGCCTTGCCCTCTGCCACCCAGCAGAACTTGAGCGAACTCCCCGCCGGCACCCGCTCGGCCACGGGAATGGTCTGCAGGTAGGCTTCCAGCTCCCGGGACGGGTGCGAGCGGCTCTCGGCCACCCGAAGCCCGTGCTGGGGCAGCGGCGGCCGGGATACGATCCGCGCCGGCGCCCCGCCCGCCTCCCGCTTCCACGCGCCCAGCCCCTCGCCGGCGTAGTACAGCAGGTCCAGGGCGGGGGCGTAGATCACGCCCAGCACCGGCACGCCGCGCTCGATGAGGGCGATGTTGACGGTAAACTCCCCGTTCTGCTGGATGAACTCCTTGGTGCCGTCCAGCGGGTCCACCAGCCAGAAGCGGGTCCAGTCGGCGCGGACCTCGGGACCGGGGATCGCTCCCTCCTCCGAGATGACCGGGACCGACCGGTCCCACTCCGTCAGCGCCCGCAGGATGATGGCGTGGGCCGCGCGGTCGGCGGCGGTCACCGGTCCGCGGTCGCCCTTCTGCTCCACCGCGACGCCGGCGTGGTAATGCTCCAGGGTGGCTCGACCGGCCTGCAGGGCGATCGCACCCAGGTGAACCAGCGCGTCCGGCGAGACGCTCACCCGGGAGGCACTCACCATGGTCGGAACAGCACGCCCTTGTCCTGCAGCAGCCGTTTGACGCGGTCGGTGCCGTCGGTCTCGGCCTCCTGGTCGCCCAGGATCAGGTCGTACGTCACGTCGGTGGAGACATGGTCTCCGACCCAGATGACCTCGATCCGGTCGGGGTCCACCGCGGTCTTGACGACTTCGAGGTCTTCCTGGGTCAGCTCCTGCGCGGTCACGATGAGCAGCGCGCCGGCATCCAGCATGATGTTGGCCACCTCTCCCAGGCGGCGCAGATGCTCGCCCCGGTTCTCGGCCTTGCTCTCGATGTCGGCATCCACGCCGTAGACCACGCTGCCCATGCCGAGGAAGTAGACCACCCGGCCGTCCTCGAACAGGCGGGCTTCGAGGTCCTTGGCGAGGCTCTTGCGCGTGGTGTCGTGGGAGCCGGTGATGAGCAGCAGCGAGGCCTTCTGGCTGTATTTCTCCGCCCGGCGCTCCGGCGGGATGATGCTGGGCTCCCAGCGGGAGTTCCGCAGCATCACCTTCTCGCGGATCTCGCTCTGCCGGTCCGGCAGCGCCTCCCGGACGATGCCACCACCGCGGATCTCGTAGTCATCCACGATGACGAAACGGCTGGTGGCCGCGTTGGCATCGGCGAGGTCGAAGGCCACCGCCCGGCTCAGCTTGACGGTGCACTCGGCCACATCGTGGCGGCCGATGTGATCTTTCTCCTCGGTGGCATCGAGATTGGAGGCATCAATGACCCGGTGCACCTCCTCCAGCCGGCAGGGGACCCGGGCCGAGCCGAGCTTGAGCAGGAAGTCCTTCTTCTTGGCAAAGGGCTGCTTGCCCAGCCAGAACAGGCTCACCCGGAGCCGGGTCGTCACCTCCGGCTTGGGCTGGCCCACCACCGCGGCCAGCTCGCCGCGGGCCACATAGATCTGCTCGCTGAGGGTGAACCCGGCGGCCTGACCCGCCACGGCTTCGGCCTGCGGCGGCTTGTTGAAGGCCTCGATGCTCTTGACCCGGCTCTTCTTGCCCGACGGATAGAAGGCGACTTCGTCCCCGACGCGGACGCCACCGGTCTCGATGGTACCGGCGATGATCCGGCGATCGTCGCCCTCGGCGGTGAACTTGTAGATATCCTGCACCGGCATCCGGAAGGGCTTGTCGGTCGCCGGGCGCTCTGAGGCAAACTGGTCCAGCGCCTCCAGCGTCGTGGGGCCGGTGTACCAGGGCATGCGGGCGGAGCGGGCGGCAATGTTGTCGCCGTCGCGCCCGGCCGCGGGGATGAACGCCGCGGGGTGCACATTGATCCGGTCGAGGAACTGGCTGTACTCCCGGACGATCCCTTCGAAGTGCCGCTGGTCGTAGTTGACCAGGTCCATCTTGTTGACCAGGATCGCGATCTGGCGGATGCCCAGCATCGACATCATGTAGCCATGCCGCCGGCTGTTCTCCTGGACGCCCTCCTTGGCATCAATGACCAGCAGCGCGGCCTCGGCGCGGGAGGCCCCGGTGACCATGTTCTTGAGGAACTCGATATGGCCGGGAGCGTCGATGATGATGTAGTGGCGCCGGGCGGTCTTGAAGAAGACTCGCGCGGCGTCAATCGTGATGCCCTGGGCCTGCTCATCCTTGAGGGCGTCGAGCAGGAAGGCATACTCGAACGGCTTGGCGGTGCGCTCGCACAGCGCCCGGACCTGCTCGAGCTTGCCTTCCGGAAGCGAGCCGGTATCGGCGAGCAGCCGCCCGACGACGGTGCTCTTGCCGTGATCGACGTGCCCGCCGATCACGATGTTCATGCGTTCAGTGAGGGTGGCGGCGCCGGCGGCGCGCGCCACGCTCATGGGTTCGGTGGTCGTGGTCATTACCTGCGGATCCGGGGACGGGCGTCAGGACAGGTCGGGGCCGGCGACGCCGGCCCCGTTGGGCTAGTTCTCGGACCGGCGGAACACCCGCTTGAAGAAACCGGTCAACTGGCGCCAGAAAATCATGACCGCACCGCCAATGGCACCAAGAATCGACGTCAGCGGCAGCAGCGTATCCGGCCCGACATAGAGGGCGAACTGGGCCGCGAGGAGGGACAGCAGCATGGTCGGAACCCTTCGCTAGAGTGAACAGGCAACCGGCGCGCCCCACTGACAATGAAGGGGCCCACCACGACGAGTGCAACGGCTATGCCATACCGGCCCCAAGACCACGGATTCGGTGGCTTCCAGCCCCCACTGCCTAGAAGGGCCGGTAGATGACCAGGGTGCAGTACAGCGCCCACAGCACCACCGCGGCCAGCAGGGCCCGGTCGGTCAGCAGGGTCTCGGTCGGGCTGCCCCCCTGGCGCCGATGCACCAGGTAAAGGTACCGGAACACGCCGTACAGCACGAAGACCGTGCTCCCGGCCAGTCCGTACGAGCCCAGTTCGGACAGCTTCTGGTGCGACAGGGTGTACATGATGTACGAGACCACCGTCACCGAGAGCAGCACGGTGGACATCTGGTCCAGGAAGATCTCGTTGTACTCGCTCAGGACACTGCGGTGCGAGGTGGACCCCTCCCCCAGCAGGACCACCTCATGGCGCCGTTTGGCAAAGCCCAGATAGAGCGCGAGGAGACCGCCACAGAGGAGCAGCCAGATGGACGGCTGGGCGGCAATCGCCGTCGTCCCCGCCAGCAGCCGGAGCAGGAAGAACGCCGCGATGGTAAAGACGTCGAGAATGACGAGGCGCTTGAGCCAGAGGGTATAGGCGACGTTCAGGACCAGGTAGCTGGAAATGATGACCAGCAGCGGCAGGCCCACCATCGCCGCCACCCCCAGCGCCAGGGCCATCAGGGTCGCCGCGGCGCCCAGCGCGGCGGCCGGACTGATCAGGCCTGAGGCCACCGGCCGGTGCCGTTTGGTGGGGTGGGCCCGGTCCGCCTCCCGGTCGGCTACGTCGTTGCCGGCATAGACGGCGCTGGCGACGAGACAGAACGCCACAAAGGCCAGCAGCGCGGCGACGGCCGCCCCCGGATCGGTGAACTTCCCCGAGAACAGCAGCGGCACCAGCACGAAGCAGTTCTTGACCCACTGCTGGGGCCGCAGCAGACGGAACCAGGCGGGCAGGACCGCGGACCGCGGCAGCGCTTCGATGGAACTCATCGGGATGCTCGTCTCACCGGGCCGGTGCGACCAGCCGGTTGTACACCGCGCCCACCACCCGGCCGATGGCGTAGCCCAGGACGAAGGCGTAGATGAACCCGATGATGCTGCCCACGAACGTGACCGAGTACCCGGGAAAGAAGACCCGCAGCAGCCCCAGGTGCTTCCCGACCTGCGAGCCTCCCTTCAGCACCAGGATGTTGGTGGCGATGAACAGTCCGAGGCCGAGCAACATGCCGGCCGCGATGCCCCAGGCCCGGCCGTTGAGCCGCAGCAGGGTGTCGTTCAGTTCCTGTTCTTGCTCGCGCATGCGGCGGTGCCCCTGTCAGATGTGATCGAGAAAGTCGCGTGTCTGGTTGAGTTCGGCTTTGGCCCGGATCAGGAATACCGAGAAGGCCAGGACCAGGTTGCGGCAGAAGGCGAAGAACCAGCCCGCGATGAAGCCGACGAACAGACCCCAGAGCATCCCGACGAAGGCGCCACCCAGGCTCACGCTGAAGCCGGCAAAGTAGTTCCGCAGCAGCGCCAGGTCAGGTCCCTGCCCCGGCTCCGCCCGCCACAGGTACATCAGGGTGACAAACAGCACCAGCAGGCCACAGGCGAGGCCCAGGGCCAGCCCGAAGGCGCGCTTGTGCAGTGGCGCGAAGGCCAGCTGCAAGGCCGACGGCATCGGAGCCTCAGTCTCTGGGCGCGACGGGGATTGCATCCGGGCTCCTGTCATGACGGGATGCCTCCAAAATAACGCGGGTGCGCGCCGGGCGCCGGGAACCAGGCCATCACGACTCCCACGGCCCCGACGGGACCCGGGCGGGTACCGGGGGCCACCGGCTCAGGCCCACCTCGGACCAGGCCTGCACGGTGGCCTCCGGACCCGGCTCCCCGACCAGGTGATGCAGCACCCAGCCGCTGGAAGCGCAGACTCCGTTCAGCACGTAGTACAGCAGGTGGATCGGGAACGCCGCGATGACAAACCCGACGCCGCCCGCCCGCCGGAGAAAGCGGTAGAACGGCAGGTTGGCCACCCCGACGAAGACCACGCCGGCGAGGAGCAGTCCGAGCCAGCGCGCATCTCTGCTCAATGCGGCGAGCATGACTCCCAGGAGCGCCAGGCCTACCATGGCGGTGTTGACCTTTTCGATCACCTTGAGGTTGAGCGAGGTGCGCTGCCCCAGCTTGCCCTCCTGGAGCAGGAGCCGCATCCAGGGGACCCCCCGGTCCTTGACGTCGGTGCGGACCACGTTCCAGAGGCTCCATTGCTTCAGGTGGGTGCACTGGATCTCGGGCCGCAGCAGGATGCGATGCCCGGCCGCGTGGATACGGTGTCCCAGTTCGATGTCCTCGATGGACGGCTTGCGATAGTGCCACTCGTCGAACTTCCCGGCCGCCAGGAACACACTGCGCCGCACCGCCCCGCACCCTGCCCAGAACGTCTCCGCCTCCCCGGCATTCTGGTGGTGGTGCCAGTGGTGCAGGAGGTTCCGGTAGCGGGACACGACCCCAGGCGCCTGCGGCCGGTCATCATAGGAACCAAACACGGCCCCCAGTTTGGGATCCCGGGCAAAGGCCCATGCGAACCGGCGGAGCGCGTCGGGGTGCACCACGACATCGGCGTCCACGAACACCACGACCTCGCCCCGCGCCGCCTCGACCCCCCGGTTGCGCGCGTACCCCGGCCCGTGCGGGCTCCCGGGGATCCGGACCAGCAGATCGGCCCAGCGGGCGGCCAGCTTGACGGTCTCGTCGGTGCTCCCGTCATCCACGACGATCAGCTCCCAGCAGGCGCGCGGCAGGTCGCTGGCCGCCAGCGCCGCCAGCGCCCGCGGCAGAACCCGCGCGCCATTGAATGCCGGCACGATCACCGAGAGTAGTGGGTGGTCCGCTCTCACCATCCGCTTCCAGCTCCCCTCATGAAGGCCTTGACCCGCCGCGCCTGTCCCCGCATCCAGATCCCGCCGGCAAAGGTCCGTGTCCCCCAGCCCTCGAGCCCGCCGGCCGCTCGCAGGTAGTACATGTCGAGTCGCGGCAGCAGCAGCCGGTCGTCGGCCGGCCGGACCCAGCGCAATGCCGTGGTGCACCCCAGCGCGTACACCTGACGGGCGGCCTCCGCCACATCCCGGTTCACGTCCCCAAAGGGATACGCGAACTCCTCCGGGCGGTGGCCGGTCTCGGTCCGGATGGTCTCGGCCACCCCGGCCAGCTCGTCCGTCAGGGCCGCCGCCGCCAGTCTGGTCAAGTGCGGATGGGTGCGGGTATGTCCGCCCAGCCGCACGCCCTGCTCTGCCAGCCGCCCCAGGTCCGACCAGTCCAGCAGCGGCAGCGTCGGAACCCGGGGATCCGCCCGGCCACCCCAGGCATTGGTGCCGCCCACGTGCCCGGCCACCACGAACAGCGTGGCCGGCAGGCTGTAATCCCTCAGCAGCGGTCCGGCGACCTCCCCGAAGTTCCGGAAACCGTCGTCGAATGTCAGCGCCACCGCACTGGCGGTGGGTGGCAGCCGGAGCAGGTCCGGCAGCGGCACCACCCGCACCCGCCCCGAGGCCAGCCATTCGACCTGCCGCCGGAACTGGTCCGGGCTCACCGAGA
Organism: uncultured Gemmatimonadaceae bacterium; assembly: GCA_964449145.1. Taxonomy (GTDB): domain Bacteria; phylum Gemmatimonadota; class Gemmatimonadetes; order Gemmatimonadales; family GWC2-71-9; genus JADJOM01. Next base: position 22,199 of record CAYUYF010000023.1, read on the forward strand.
TCGGAGAGCCCGACGGGTCCAGGCTGTGATAGGTCAGAATGGCGCGCATGCCGCCCCCACCTACCGACAATCAGCCATCAGCGTGCAGCCAGCCGGGCCCGCTGATCGGCCACGACATCGGTGATGATCTGCGACAGCGGCGTGCGCGGCCGGAAGCCGATGGTCCGCTCCAGCTTCCGCACGTCCGGCACGCGGCGCAGCATGTCCTCGAACCCCTCCGCGTACGCCTCGCTGTAGGGGACCAGCCGGATTTCGGACTCCGATCCTGCCTCATCCCGCACCAGCTCCGCCAGGCGGTGGATGGTCACTTCTTCGTCGTTGCCCACATTGAACACCTGCCCGATCGTGGCCGGACTGGCCACCATCCGGAGCAGCGCCTCCACCGCGTCGTTGACGTGCCCGAAGCAGCGCGATTGCGTGCCGGTGCCGTAGACGGTGATCGGCTCTCCCGCCAGCGCCTGGGCCGCGAAGTTGGGCAGCACCATCCCGTAGCGGCCGGTCTGCCGCGGACCCACGGTGTTGAACAGCCGGGCCAGGATGACCGGCACCTTCTTCTCGCGGTAGTAGGCCAGCGCCAGCCATTCGTCCAGCGCCTTGGAGCAGGCGTAGGCCCAGCGGGAATGGCTGGTGGGTCCGAGCTGGAGATCGTCCTCCTCGCTGAAGGGCAGCTTGACGCTCTTGCCGTAGACCTCCGAGGTGGACGCCACCAGGGTCAGCTTCTGCTTCTTGGCGGCGGCGTCGAGGACGGTCTCGGTCGCCCCGATGTTGGTTTCGATGGTGTGCACCGGCCGCTCGACGATCAGCCGGACGCCCACCGCGGCGGCCAGGTGGACGGTCACGTCGCAGCGGTCCACGCACTCGGTCACCAGCGGCGCGTCCAGCGCCGAGCCGATGCGGTATTCGAACCCGGGCCGCCCCACCAGATGGGCGATGTTGTCCATCGAGCCGGTGGAGAGGTCGTCGAGGACGAGCACCTTGTCGCCGCGCTCGAGCAGCCGCTCGGCCATGTGCGACCCGATGAACCCCGCGCCGCCCGTAATGAAGAATTTCATCTGCGCCCCTCTTGAAGACGGTCCACCGATGGCTGCCACCCGGCGGCCTTCGGATCGAGCTTCGCCAATACCCGGCGATCGTCCTTCTGCCGTGCCGCCCGGGTCACGATCTCCAGGTACTGCGGCACCACCGCGCTCTCCGACCAGCGTTCCTGGAAGGCGGCGAAGCCGGCGCCCGCCAGCCGCTGCCGGTGCGACGGGTCTCCCGCCAGGCGCCGCATTGCCGCCACCAGCTCCTCGGTGGTCTCGAACAGCTCTCCGCCACCCGAGGTTTCGACAATCTCCGGAAACGGGCCCAGCCGCCGGGCGATCACCGGGGTGCGCTGCCGGAAGGCCTCGATCAGGATGATTCCGAAGGTCTCGAAGCAGACCGACGGCACGATCAGCGCGATCGCATGCTCATAGTACCGGCGCAGCTCCTCCAGAGGCACCCGCCCCAGGAACTTCACGTTGTCCAGGCCCGCTCCCACCGTGCGCAGGTGGGCGGCGTATTCCCCGTCTCCCGCGATCAGCAGGTCGGCGCCGGGGTAGTCCCGAAAGACCGGGATGACATCGTCCAGGCCCTTGATCTTCTCCAGCCGCCCCACGAACAGGAAATACGGCCGCTCCTGCGGCGCCTCGCCGGAGGCTCCGGCCATCCCCGGCTCGGCATCGGGCAGGAAGTAGGGCAGCACCTCCATGTCCCGCGGGAACCCGAACTCCCGGTGCTTCTGCCGGCTGAACTCGCTCATGGCGACGAACGCATCCACATGATGCAGTTCCCGCTCCAGGTACCCGGTGCCCCGCCACAGCTGCGGCGGCCGCCGATAGGTCAGCTGGCACCGGACGCACTCCCGCCCGGTGCACAGCTCGCGGTTGTGGCGCCACAGCACATGACTGGGACAGACCAGCCAGTGCTCGTGCGCCATGTAGAGCTTGAGCGCCGAGCCGTACTTCAGGATGCCCGGCCCCCCCAGCAGCGAGATGTTGTGGAAGTTGATCACGTCGAACCGGCCCTCGGCCAGCAGCTTCGCGATCTTGCCTCCATTCAGCACCGGCCGCCCCAGCTGCTGGGTCAGCAGCGAGGAGAACGTCCCCAGACCGCTGCGCAGCCGGACCACCTCCAGCCCCTCGGGCTCCGGGGTCCCGGCCGGCTCCGCTCCCGGGTGCAGCGTGTTGTAGGCGTCGACGTCGTGCACCACGGTCACGTGGTGGCCAGCCTTGACCAGCCCGCGCGCCAGCCGCTGAATCCCGATCCCGTCTCCGCCGAAGTTGTGCGGCGGGTAGAACGTCGTCAGGAATGCGAAGCGGAGTCCGCTCACGCCGCCACCTCCCGCAGGGCGCTCAAGGCCCGCTCGGCCCCCTTCTCCCAGCTCAGCAGCCGCGCCCGCTCCAGGGCCACCCGGCCCATCCGCCGCCGGGCCACCTCATCGGTGAGGAGCAGCCGGAGCGCGGCGATCAGTGCCGGATCATCGCCTGGCTTCACGAAGATCCCGCCACCTTCCAGCAGCGCCGGGAGCGGGCTGGCCGTGGTAGCCACCACCGGGGTGCCGCACGCAGCGGCCTCCACGGCCGGCAGCCCGTACCCTTCACACGCCGAGGGCAGTACCAGCGCCGCGGCGCCGCTGTGCAGGTGCCGCAACTCCTCGTCCGGCAGGAACCCGGTCCAGTGCACCAGCGCCTCGGTCCCGGCCGTCGCGATCGCCTGCCGAATCCGGGCCTGGTCGCCGTGAAACACGTCCTTGTCGATCGTCCCCACCAGCAGGAGGTGGAGCGGCTGGGTCAGTTCCCTGGCCATGGCGGCGTGGGCCCGGACCGCCGCATCCACATGCTTGTGCGGGTTGAATCCACCCACGTACACCAGCCAGCGGGCCTCCGGAGGCAGGCCCACCCGGGCCGCCGCCGCCCCGATCTCGGCCGCACTGGCGCTGGGCCGGAACGCCTCCGCCGGCGCCTCGCCGCTCACCCGGATGCGTCCCGGGGCCACCCCGAGCACCTCCGCGAGTTCCGCCGCGGCGAAGTCCGACACCGTCAACACCAGACGGGCCTGCCACAGCGCCAGTCCCACCTTGGCCTTCCAGAACAGCCGGGCCCGCGCGGTGGGCAGCGTGAGCTCCGGAAACCGCTCCGCGATCGCATCGTGCACCGTGACCAGGGCGCGCTGCCCCGGCGGGAGGGGGAAGTAGGTGTACACCGAGGGCGAGAAGAACACCTCCGGCCGTTCCCGCCACACCGCCCGCGTGAGCCGGAGCATATCCGCCGGCGCGCGATAGCCATCGGCGCTGGCCGCCTCGGTCGGTGCCTGGCCCTGCATCACCCGGACGGCCCGGACGTTGGGCAGGTCCAGGTCGAACCGGGCGGCCGACCCGGCGTCGAGGAAGCAGAGGAACTCATCCTCCGGCGCCAGCCGGGCCATGGCCGGCAGGAGCGAGCGGGTGAAGCGCCCGTAGCCGCGTCCGTTGGCCCAGCAGGTGGCGTCCACCCCGATGCGCATCGGCTCAGCCGACGGCCGCCGGCCTGGCGGGTCCCCCGCCCAGATGCTGTTCCTCGACCTTCTGTTCCTCGTGATACTCGAAATCGGTGTTCACCGCCCAGACGTCGTGCCGGGCGCCGCGCATGTTCTCGAGGGTCATCATGGCCGTGAGCATCGAGTGGTCGGCGTTGTTGTACTTGTGCATCCCGTTGCGCCCCACGGTGTGCAGGTTGGGGATGGGGTCAATGTAGGCCCGCACGGCGTCCAGATGCTCACGGTAGACGGAATCGTAGATGGGATAGGCCTTGGGCATCCGGATGACCGCGCCATCCACCACTGGCACGTCCCGGTTGGTGAGTTCCAGCGAGAGGAACTCCTCCGTGGCCAGTTTGACCAGGTCCGCGTCGGAGGACTCCCACAGTCCGTCGCCCTTGAAGCAGAAGTACTCCAGGCCCAGGCAGGTGTGGCCGGCCACCGGGACCATGGCCTGGCTCCAGTTATTGAAGTTCTGGATGCGGCCCACCTTGACCCCGGGGGTGTGGATGTAGATCCAGTTATCCGGGAAGAGGTTTTCCGCCCTGAGCATCAGGGCCACGACCAGGAAGTCGCGGTACTTGAGCCCCTCGGCGGCTTCGCGGACCGGGGCGGGGACCGCCGGATCCAGGGCCCGCACCAGGGAGCGCACCGCGGAGGTATTGATGACGTGCTCGCACTCGAAGCGTACCTCGCCGTTCGGCGTGCGGGCACGGACCGCGGTGACCTTGCCATCGGCATGCTCGATGGCGTGGGCGTAGTGCTTCAGTAGCACCTCGTTGCCCATCTCGCGGACCTTGTCGGTGCAGGTCTCCCACATCTGGCCCGGGCCGAGCCGGGGGTACTGGAACTCGTTGATCAGGGTCTTGATGCTGGTGGAGCGCCGGTTGAGGGCCGCCGCCGACAGAATCGCCTTGGCCAGGGAGAGCCCCTGGATCCGCTGGGCCGCCCACTCCGCCCGGATCTCGGTGCACGGAATGCCCCACACCTTTTCGGTGTAGGTCTTGAAGAAGATCGAATAGAGCTTCTTGCCGAAGCGGTTGGTGACCCACTGCTCGAAGTTGTCTTCCACCGGATATGGCCACCAGTGCCAGCGCAGATAGCTCAGCATGATGGTGAACGCGTTCCACAGCCCGAGGCCCCGGAGCGCATTCATGGCCTTGAGCGGATAGTCGAAAAACTTGCCGTCATAGTGAATCCGCGACAGCCGGGGTACCGAGATGAAGTCCTCCCCCAGGATCTCGTACCACAGGTTCTCGACCGGCTTGATCTTGGTGAAGAAGCGGTGCCCGCCGATGTCGAACCGGTAGCCCTTGTACTGGGCGGTCCGGGAGATGCCGCCGACGATGTCGTCGGCCTCCAGCACCGTCACCTGGTACCCCTGCTTGCCCAGCAGGTACGCGGCGGTCAGGCCGGCGGGGCCGGCACCAATGACGACGGTGCGGTCCCCCGGCTGGAGCGGGGCGGTGAGTCGGGGAGTTGTCGGAGCCGGCATCAGTACATCCTCATGAAATCGCGGCGGAACAAGTTCAATCAGGTCACCTTGGACAACGCGTTGCCGGGACCGCACCAGTAGCCCACGATCTCCCCGACGCCCCACCCGCCCGTGAAGACGACGAGCAGCGGCAAGGAAAGCAGGAGCTGGCCGCGATGCCGGCCCTTGCGCCAGATGGTCCCGACGATGCGGACCAGCAGCAGCGGGGGCAGCAGAAAGGCCGCACAGCCGTAGACCAGCTTCCGGGCCACCGGCATCCCGGCGACTCGAGCCCCCGCGTACGAGCGGGCGTAGAGGTAGCGCTGGGAGAGGTACTCCCACACGGTATAGTGCTTCTTGTGTCCGACGACGATCTCCGGGTGCTGGTGCAAGAGTACTCCATCGCGGCGCAGCGCATCGTGCAGGTAGTTCTCCCAGCGCCCCGCCTGCCAGACCTCAGCGTACCGGACCAGCAGGTCCCGGCGATAGACCGTGTTGTTGCCCGTGACGCCGCCCACCGGCCCGCTCGGCAGCGGCGGAATCAGCTGACTGTACTCGCACAGGAACGCGGCCCAGTCCACCAGGTTCTCGGTAGCGGCGTTTTCGACGGCGCCGCCGACGACCTCTTCCCCGGCGTCGAGTCGGGCCAGCATCGCGCGAGCCCATCCCGTCGGGACCAGCACGTGATCCTCGATGACCGCCACCGCGTGGCCGCCGGCCGCCTCGAACGCCAGCGCACGGAGTTCGGGGATGGTCGTTCCGGCCGGCGCGCCCAGCACCCGGACCCAGGGAAAACCGCGCTTTACCTGTTCGCGCACCGCCTCACCCAGGCGGTCCGCCACCAGCACCTCGAGAGCGACCTCGGCGCGCTGCCGCTCCAGCGCAGCCAGACAGCCGCTGAGGTCGCCCCAGCCGTTCACCGAGGGGACAACCACGGACAGTGCGGGCACCGGATGTCCCGTCACGCGAGGTCAGCCGGATCGGGAGCACCCAGCTGGCCAAGCAGCGTGCCCCATCCCGCCGGAGCGATCTGGCCCTCCCTGACCTCCACCATGTGGGACACTTGGGACAAGAGCAGACTCCAGTCGGTCGTCAGAGGATCAGTATCGCTGGTGATCACGGTAATGTCGGCGTCGAGTTGCGCGACTCCCAGGGCACGCAGTTCGTCCGGATCCCCCCCGCTCGGCCCAACCACGAAGCGAACCCCGGCCGCTTCCGCCTCCGGCAGCCGGACCGGCGGCCCGCGCCGGACGACGAGCAGATCTGCGGCGCAATCACGGCACGCGGGAATCACCGCCGACAGCAAGTCGGCCAGCACCCTGGGCGTGCCCAGACTGATGACGGCTACACCGACCCTCGGCGTCGAGAGGCCTGGGTTGGCGGCGGTCGGGGTGGCCCGAGGTGACGGCGGAACCCCGGTGGTCACGAGCAGCTTGTGGAAAATGAGCGAGAGACAGGGTCCATGGCGCTGAGTCAGGGGCAAGTGTAGTGCCATACCACCCCCCTGTGGCGTCAGAGCATCACAGGTCACTTCTAAACGTCTAACCAACTTCCTTGTATAGACTTACGCTCCTGGCCGAGTGGATACTGCATCCTTACTGATGGGGGAGCCCTGAACAGGTGTGGCGCCGGGTTGGCGGATAGCACTACTACTGTCCAAATCGGGGAGTAGCCCATCCCTTCAACACGCGCGTGAACCTGCCGGGGAGCACCTTCTCCCGGCGGCCTCCCGTCAGGAAGGCGGTGAGGCGGCCCGCCGTCGCCAAACGCTGGCGCCGACGGCCTCGACCGGCTGGACCGTCACGGAGTCGAAATGGGCCCTGAGCCACTCCGGCCATCCCTGGGGCTTGCCACGAGACCAGATAATCACATCGGGAAGACTGTCGCCACGCGTGGGGATGAAGTCCGCTCCCGGATGGCGATACTGCCAATATCCCGAACCCGGCCGCACGCTGTGGGAGGAGCTGTAGATCGACCAGTTGTCGGCGTGGTTCATCGAGAGCAGATAGGGGTAGCCCAGGACGAACACGCGGCTCCCGCCTTGGATCATCGTTCCCACGGCGGCGGCGGCGCTGCGCTGCTCGGCCAGACCATAGGGCACCCGATTCCTGCGCTGCAGGTTGAAGCCCCCAAGCCAGATACCCAGCAGCCCAAGCACGATCATCACTTGCGCCCCGACGCCGGCCCCGGGACCGAGCCGCCGCCGCACGAACCCGACCACCGCCATCAGCGCGACAGTGGAAAACAGCGCGAGGAAGGGCAGGCCGAGAAAGGTGTCCGGCACCCCACCGTAATCCACCCAGGCATACGCGAATACGCCGATCCCCGAGACCATGAGCACGATCCAGCCCGGCTCGCGCCGGATGGCCCCCCACGCCGCCCGCCGCCTGACAATCATGGCCGCAAGCACGCCTGCCATCCCGAGCACCGCGATCGGGGGTAGGACGTTTCGGGGCCCGAACCCCCCCGCCCAGATGCGCTGCCACTCCCGGAGGACCTGCATGAGGTCCGGGGCGCGTTCCTCGCCGCGACTGATGGCCATGAACAGGTGCGTCTGGACCCACGCCTCGGCGAGGGCACCGGTGACACCCAGGTACAGCGCGTAGAGCGCCACGGGCAGGAGAAATCCCAGCGTGGCCTGGCCGAGCATCGCTTTCCATCGCGGGGTGCACAGGCACGCGATCCCGACACCGGCCATGATCAGCAGGGCTGGCTGGTAGGACAGGTATGCGCCCGCGGATGCCAGACCGGCCAGGAACGGCTTACCCCGCACGATACCGTAGATCGCCAGGGGGACGAACAGCACCAGAATCGTCTTGGGCTGGCCCGTGGCGGTGGCCATGAAGGCCAGCGGAGTAAAGGTGAGGTATACCAGGGCGGCGAACAGACCGCCGGACCATCGCCCGAACAGCCGCAGGCCCAGAAGCGCCACAATGCCGGCCGAGATGGCGTAGACCCCGATGGTGACCACGCGGGAGGCGTACACCGCGTCGACCCCGACCAGCCGGCCAGCGAGAACGCCGAGCCCCGGCAGGACGACGCCGAGCGCATTCTGCGGGGAGAATGCGCTGAGATGCGGCGGAGTGCCATAGGCCACCCGCTCGGCCGTGAAATAGTAGAACATCGAATCGAGGCCCTGGATGGCAACCGACCAGGGCTGGAAGGCGAGGCAGACGCACAGCGCCGCCAGGCCGCCGCCGAACGCCAGCACTCGCGCCTGCCGGGCGCTGGGCCCGTCCGGCGTCTGGCCGGCTTCCCCCGCTGCATCGGCTACTCCCAGCGCCTCAAGAAAGCCAGACATCCAGTTACCTCATGCGGAAGCGGGGCGATCTGGCCAGGGCATGCGCATCATGGGTGCGGGCGGCCGTACGGGCGGTGGGAGAACGCGACCCTGGCTCGGTGCCAGCAACGCCGGCCGGCCCCCCGCCGGCTGGGCGAGCCCCGCACGAAGCAGGCCAGCCATCCGACATTGGATAGGAATCTGAGCGCGCCCCTCTTAAAGTACACCTTGCACAAACGGACCGTCCAGCGATCGCGCGGAATGGCCAGTCAGGTGCGCGGGACCCCTTTGGCAGGTCCCGAGCCTCCCCAGACCACGCCGAGACGGCCTCCGCACGCCATATGGAACGGGAATTGCCAGTCCACGACCTGTCTTGTACCTGATTCCGGGGAGCACTAGTGATCGAAGAGATCGTTGACGGCGGAGGGACGTTGCCTCGAGCCGTGAGCGTAGTCATTCCGGCCTACAACGAAGGCGCTCACGTGGCGGGTCAGGTCCGCGACGTCGAGCGGGTCCTCGCCACGTCCGGCTGGACCTACGAGATCCTGGTCGTGGACGACGGCTCCCAGGACGGAACGGCCGAGGAAGCAGCGAAGACCAGCGCGCATGTGCTGCGCCGGGCGCGCAACCGCGGGTATGGTGCGTCCCTCAAGGCCGGCATCCAGCGGGCCCGTCACGGCTATATCCTCATCACCGACGCAGACGGCACCTATCCGGTGGCGGCCATCCCGGCGATGCTCGCCGCGGCCGAGCGGAACGCGATGGTGGTGGGTGCCCGCACCGGGACCACCGTGCGGATTCCGCTGATCCGCCGGCCCGCCAAGGCCTTCATTCGCTGGCTGGCCAGCTACCTCAGCGGCGAACCGATCCCGGACCTCAACTCCGGCCTCCGCCTGATGCGCAAGGACCTGGTGGAGCGCTACGTTCACCTGCTCCCGGACGGCTTCTCCTTCACGACCACCATCACGCTCGCATCGATCTGCAACGGGCACCCGGTCGAGTACCAGACGATCGACTATCACGCGCGCCTGGGCAATTCCAAGATCCGGGCGCGTCACGCCTACGACTTCACCCTGCTGGTGCTTCGCGTCATTGTCTACTTCAACCCACTCAAGGTCTTCATTCCCCTCGGTGCCCTGCTGGCCGTGGCCGGGCTGGGCAAGTTTGGCTACGACATCTACAAGGACAACCTGTCCGAGAGCACAGTGCTGGGACTGCTGGCCGCGCTGATTGTCTGGTCGGTGGGGCTGCTGGCCGACCAGAACGCCCGGATGGGCATGCGCAGATGAAGCTCTGGCTGAAGGTGCTGGTGAGCGGTGCGCTCCTCGCCCTGCTCTTCCTCCTGCTCCCCTGGACCCAGGTCCGCGACGCGCTGTTGCGGCTCTCGGCGGGAACCTGGCTGCTGGTGCTCACCGGGTTCGTGGCGGGTCACCTGCTCGGGGTCCTCAAGTGGCGCCTCTTTGTCAACGCCGGCCGAGCCGCCCTGAGTGTCCGGGACGCGGTGCAATGCTACGCGGCCGGCCTGTTCGCCAACCTCTGCCTGCCCAGCATCGTCGGGGGCGACGTCCTCCGGGCGGCGATGGCCGCGAAGTTCACCCGGCGGCCGGAGGCGGCCTTCTTCGGCGGCATCGTCGATCGGCTCACCGACATGATGGCGATGGTGCTGCTGATCACCGCGGGCGGGCTCACCTCGCACGCCGTCATTCCCGGCTGGGGGGGAGAGGCGCTGAGCGTCGGCTTGATCGTGGGGGGCGCGCTGCTGGTGGTCTTCCTGCCGGTCATCCTGCGCCGGCCGCTCCACCGCTGGCCGGCCCGGTTCCGCCGCCCGATCGGACGGAGCCTGGTGGCGTTGCGTCGCCTGGCCCGCAGCCCCCGCGCCTCGGCCCGGGCCATCGCCCTGTCGCTGACCATTCAGGGCAGCTTCGTGCTGCTCAACCGGATGCTGGGGCAGGCCATCGGGATCGATGTACCGCTCTCGGTGTGGTTCCTGGTCTGGCCGCTTGCCAAGGTCGCGGGGCTGATGCCCATCAGTCTGGGCGGCCTGGCCGTGCGTGAAGCCACCCTGGCCGCCCTGCTGGCACCCTTCGGCGTTCCCTTTGCGGTCGGCGTGGTGTGCTCCCTGCTCTGGCAGACAGTCCTGATCGTGGGCGGCCTGATCGGCGGCCTGACCTGGCTGCTGCTGAGCCGCACCCGAACCGAGGGAGCGGCGGCCCAGACGCCGGCGTATCCCATCCAGCCCCATGCCTGAGCCCCACGTCGTCATTCTCGGGGCTGGTCCGGCGGGCGCGGGCGCCGCCTATCACCTCCGGCACCAGGCCAAGGCGCGGGTCACGATCCTGGAGCAGCAGCAGGTGGTGGGCGGAAACGCCGGCAGCTTCAGCCTTGAGGGCCTGCGGGTCGACTACGGCAGCCACCGCCTGCACCCCGCCTGCGAGCCGGAAATCCTCGCCGACATCCAGCGATTTCTGGGGGCGGACCTGCTGGATCGTCCGCGTCACGGACGCATCGGCCTGCGCAACCGGTGGATTCACTTTCCGCTCAAGCCGGTCGATCTCCTGTTCCGGCTGGACCCGGGCTTCGCGCTGGGGACGCTGACCGACATGGCGGCCAAGCCGTTCCGCAAGCGCGAAGCGGGCGACACTTTCGCCAGCGTGCTCTGGGCCAACCTCGGCCCCACGATCTGCCGCGACTTCTACTTTCCCTACGCGAAAAAGATCTGGGGCCGGGACCCCGAGGAGCTGTCCGGCATCCAGGCCCGCCGCCGGGTGTCCGCCGGCTCGTTCCTGAAGCTGATCCGGAAGGTGCTCAACGCGGTTCCCGGCCTCAAGCCGCCGGGCGCGGGCCGCTTCTTCTATCCTCGCGGCGGGTTCGGCCGGATCACCGAGGCCTACGCCGAGGCCGCGGTCGCCGCCGGCGCGGAGTTGAGACTGGGGAGTCGCGTCACGGGAATCGCGCCTCGAGCCGGGAACCCCGGCTGGGTGGTGGACTGCGAGCACGCCACCGGCAAGGCCCGGGTGGAGGCCGACTACCTCTGGTCGACGATTCCCATCACCATCCTGGCCCGCGCCATGCCGGACACCCCGCCGGCCGTGCTCGAGGCCGCCGGCCAGATCCGCTACCGCGCCATGCTGCTGGTGTACCTGGTGCTGGACGTGGACCAGTTCACCGAGTACGACGCCCACTACTTCCCCGACGCCCAGATTCGGATCACCCGGCTCTCGGAGCCGAAGAACTACTCCGCCGTCGCCGAGCCCCGCGGCCGCACGGTCCTGTGTGCAGAACTTCCCTGCGATGCAGACGACGGCACCTGGCAGCTGACCGACGCGGCGCTCGGCGACCTGGTCGCAGCCGATCTTGAGCGGGCCGGCATTCCGCTCCAGCGGCCGGCGGTCGGGGTCACGGTGCGGCGTCTCCGGCAGGCGTATCCGATCTACCTGAACGGGTACGAGGAGCCGTTCTCCCGGCTCGACACCTGGGCCGACCAGCTGCCACGGGCCCTGAGCTACGGCCGCCAGGGCCTCTTTGCCCATGACAACACCCACCACGCGCTGTACATGGCCCACGCCGCGGTGGCGTGCCTGGAGCCCGGGGGGTTCAATCACGAGAAGTGGCGCCAGTACCGGACGGTCTTTGCGACCCACGTCGTCGAAGACTGAGCCGGCCCGTGGTGCGCGACTCGCACCGGTGTTCAGGACCCAGACCTGGAAAGCACGGCAATCATGAAATTCATCGTCATCGGCGCCGGCACGATGGGACAGCTCCGCGCCCAGAGCATCCGCCTCAATCCCGCCACGGAACTGCTGGGTGTGGCGGACCCGGTCGCCGCCGCCGCCGAACGAGCGGTCGCGGGTTCCCAGGCCAAAGCATTGACGGACTGGCGCGCGGCGCTGGCGCTGCCGGGCGTCGAGGCCGTCATCGTCTCTTCCCCGTTGCCGGCGCATGAGGAGCAAGTGGTGGCCGCGCTGGAGGCAGGCAAGCACGTGCTCTGCGAAAAGCCGCTCGGCAACACCGTCGAAGGCTGCCAGCGGATGCTGGCGGCGGCGACCACGTCCGGCACGACCCTGAGCACCGGATTCAATCATCGCTACTACCCCTCCGTGAAATTCCTGACGGACGTCGTCCGGTCGGGGCGCATCGGCGCGATCGATCACCTGCGCATCTTCGGCGCCCACGACGGGCTGCACAACTTCCGCACCGATTGGCAGTACAAGGCGCCGGCCTCCGGCGGCGGAGCCATGATGGACGTTGGCATCCATATGACCGACCTCGCCGTGCACCTCCTCGGAGACGTGGTGGAGGTCTACGGCGTCGCCAGCAACCGGGTCCTCACGGTCCCCGGCTCGGAAGACAACGCCGTTGCGATCTTCAAGAGCCCCGCCGGGATCCCAGCCACGTATCATGCCGCGTGGACCGAATGGAAAGGCTACCGCTGGTACGTTGAGGCCTACGGCGAGAAGGGGATGGTGCGCGCCTATTACGCGCCGATGTTCAACATGCTCATTACCCAGGAGCGCCCGGGCGGGCCCCGCAAGCGGAGTTTCAAGTTCCATCTTGATGTGATGGTCCGGGAGAAGCTTCGGGGCTGGACCTCCACCGCCCTGCAAACGTTCCATGAGGAGCTGCAGGACTTCCTGGGCACGTTGCGTGGCGAACGCACCAACCTCGCCTCCGGGTTCGACGGCTTCCGGGCGGTGGAAATCGCCAACGCCGTCTATCGCTCGACGCGCGATGGGCAGCCGGTGAGACTCACGCCGCGCTAGCCCGGTCCCGCCGGCGCACGCCGCGAATCGCCCCGCGGGGTGACTGACCTTCACACGGGGACGCTCATGCCCGCCCCTCCATCGAATCAACCCCTGCTGGAGCAAGACCTCCGGACCACCCTGCTGCTGGGTTTCGTCAGCGGGATGGCATGCAGCGGCCTCGAACTCCTCGGCCGCGCCTATCGGGTCGTGATAGACGGTCGGGCCCAGGCCCTCACTCGGCAGGGCCTGTGGACCATTCCGGTGGTGCTGGTGGTACTGGCCCTGGCACTGTTTCTGATGATCTGGACCGCGGGGGCGGTCTGGCGGCCACTTCGTCGGTGGAGCACGCTGGTGGGACTCGCCGTCGGGTGGGCCCTGCTGTCGCCCCTGCTGGTCTTTGGTGACCGGTTCCACTGGGCTTCGGCAGCGCTGTTGGCGACCGGCATCGGGATTCAGGCGAGGCGGCTGGCCAGCCGCCGGTCGCCCGCCCCGCAGCGACTCGCCCGCGTCGCAGCGCCGCTGGTCACGGCGGCGGTCCTGCTGGGTGCCGGCGGGGCCTGGCTCAAAGAGCGGATTGAGCGGATCACACCGCGGGCGCCGGATGCGACACTCCCGGCCGGCGCCCCCAACGTGCTGCTGCTGATCCTCGACACCGTCCGAGCCTCGAGCCTGAGCCTGTACGGCTATCCTCTCTCCACCACGCCCCATCTCGAGGAGCTGGCGCGCCACGGTGTGACCTTCGACTGGGCCATCTCCCCGGCGCCATGGACGCTTCCCAGTCACGCGAGCATGTTCACCGGCCGCTGGCCAAGTGAACTCACCGCAGACTGGCTCTCGCCGCTGGAGCAGGAGGAAGTCACCCTGGCGGAGGTGCTGGCGGCCCGTGGTTATCGCACCGGCGGTTTCACCGCCAATGTGCTGGCAACCGGGGTCAAGTCCGGCCTGGCCCAGGGGTTCGGGCACTACGAGGCCATTCCGCTGAAATTGGGCGTCCTGCTCCAGAGCACCGCAATCGGGTACAGGCTGTTCAACTCTTTCGTGGTGTGGCGGCTGGACGGACAGCGGGTGGGGCGCAAGTCGGCCAGTATGGTACGGAGCGCGTTTCTCGACTGGATCGGTGACCGCCCAGGCGACCAGCCCTTCTTCGCCTTCCTCAATTTCTTCGACGCCCACCGGCCCTATGACCCGGGACCGGGCTTTCTCGGTCGCTTCGGCCCGGTGACCGAGAATTCCGAACGGCTGGTGGGAGCCCTGAACACCGAAGGGAGCCGCCTCTCGCTCGATTCGGCCTTCGTCGCCGAGCGCCGGTGGCGCTACGCGGAGGCCATCGCGACGATTGACGAGGAAATCGGCGCCATTGTCGCGGGCCTCGAGTCCCGGGGGCTGCTGGAGAACACCATCATTGTGGTGACGTCCGACCACGGTGAGCTGATCGGCGAGCACGGGCTGTTCGGTCACGGGCACAGCCTCTACCTCGAGGAGACCCACGTACCGCTGCTGATCGTGGCACCGCATCGCGTGCCCGCCGTCGGGCGGGTCGACCAGCCGGTCAGCCTCAGGCACGTCGCCCCGACGATCACCGATCTGATCCATATCGAGGTCACCGAACTGGGAGGTTCGTCACTCCGGCCACTCTGGGAGGGCGACGCCACCGCGGTCCCGTTGCCGGCGCTTTCGATGGTCAGCGGCGTCCCCGACCACCACTCGAAGGCTCCCATCGCCAAGGGAAACATGGCGGCCCTCGTCAGCGGTTCGTGGCACTACATCCTGAACGGTGACTCGACCATCGAGCTGTATCAGTACCGGGACGATCCGGCAGAAACCAGCCCGCTCCAGCGACAGGCCGCGATCGACACCTTGCGCCGGCTGGAGTCGGCCCTGTGGAGCGTCTGGGATGGCCGGGCCTCGCTGGCTCCCGAACTCTCCGAAGGGGCTACAATTGCCTCGGGCCCGGCGCTTGATACGTGGGGCCGGGGCCTGCCCGACCCGTTGCGAGACGTGGTGGTCGGCCTTGCCCAGCACCCCGCACCGATGCTCCCCCAGGGGCGCCCGGTGCCCTGACCGGCCGCGCTCCTGCGATTCTAGGAGCGGCAGGGCTTCCTGAGCACGCTGCACCGCAAGCCGTACGGGCCTCGCCGGTGGGTGGGGGCGCGAGGCCGTGGGGGGTTGGCCCACGCCCCCCCCGGAGCCCGCATCGGGCCAGTGGACCCATATTCAAGCGGCGGTCCCAAAGGGGCCCCTCACCTGCACACGTGGACACCCATGAACGCGCAGTCGCCTGACCAGTCATCGACGATGGACCAGAATCTCCGGACCGCCCTGCTGCTCGGCTTCGTCAGCGGCATGGTGTGCGGCGGCCTCGAATTGCTGGCACGCGCATATCGCGTCGGTATCGACGGCCGGTTCGAGGCGCTTACGCGGCAGGGACTGTGGACCATCCCCTTGGTGCTCGTGGTGCTCACGCTGGTGCTGCTGCTGATGGTCTGGACCGCCGGCGGAGCCTGGCGACCGCTGCGCCGGTGGAGTACGCTGGTCGGACTCGCGACCGGCTGGGCCATGCTGTCGCCGCTGCTGGTCTTTCGGGACCGATTCCACTGGGTCGCGGTGACGCTGCTGGCGACGGGAGTCGGCGTTCAGATGGGCCGGTGGGCAAGCCGCCGGCCCCCCGCACCGCGGCGGCTCGCCCGGGTGGTCGCCCCGCTGGTCACGGCGGCCCTGGTGCTCGCCGTGGGCGCCGCGGTACTCCGGGAACGCGGTCAGCGCGCCACGGCCCGCGCCGCCGGGGCCCCGCCGACGTCCCACGCGCCCAACGTCCTCCTGCTGATCCTCGATACGGTCCGGGCATCCTCGCTGAGCCTGTACGGCAGCCCGGTGCCTACCACACCGTACCTGGAAGAACTGGGGCGCCGCGGGGTGGTCTTCGACTGGGCCATCTCCCCGGCGCCGTGGACCCTGCCCAGCCACGCCAGCATGTTCACCGGCCGGTGGCCCAGCGAACTCCGGGCGGACTGGCTCTCGCCGCTGGGGCAGGACGACATCACCCTCGCCGAGGTGCTCGCCGCCCATGGTTACCGAACCGGGGGATTCACCGCCAACCTCCAGGCCACTGCGGCGGAGACTGGCCTGGCCCAGGGTTTCGCCCATTACGACGACTATCCCCTGCGGCTGGACGTCATGCTGCGGAGCACCGCCATCGGGTTCCAGCTCTTCAACCGCTTCATTCTGTGGCGGCTGGGAGAACAGAAAGTCGCGCGCAAACCCGCGAGCCTGATGCGAAGCGCCTTCCTGCGCTGGGTCGGCGACGGGCGGAGCGAGGCGCCCTTCTTTGCCTTCGTCAACCTGTTCGACGCCCATGTGCCGTATGACCCAGCCCCGGCGTTTCTCGGCCGTTTCGGGCCGGTCACCGACCACTCCCGCCGGCTCCGAGGCGGCCGGGGCAGCGAGGGGGGCCGCCTGGCGCGGGACACGACCTGGATCGCCGAACGCCGCTGGCGGTACGAGGAGGCGATCGCCACGATCGACGCGGAGATCCGGACGATGCTCGATACCCTCCAGTCCCGCGGGCTGCTGGAGAACACCCTGATCGTGGTGACCGCCGATCATGGAGAGCTGTTCGGCGAGCATGGCCTGTTCGGCCACGGCCACAGTCTCTATCTGGATGAGATCCGGGTACCGCTGCTGATCGTCCCGCCTCGCGGCCTGCCCCAGGGCCGCCGGATCGAACAGCCCGTGAGCCTGCGCGATGTCGCGAGGACGATCACGGACGTGGTCGGAATCGATGGAGCCCAGCTGGACGGCGTCTCCCTCCGGCCGTTCTGGGAGAGCGCCTCCCCGGAGGGCCCGGGCCCGGTGCTCTCGATGGTCAGCGGCGTGCCCGACCGCGGCTCGAACGCGCCGGTCGCCCGGGGAGACATGGCCACGCTGGTGCGCGGCCCCTGGCACTATATCCTGAATGGCGATTCGACGGTCGAGCTGTACCGTTATCGCGACGACTATGCCGAGGCCCACCCGCTGCAGGGACAGACCTCGATCGACACGCTGCGGCAGTTGGAGGCGAACCTGTGGAGCGTCTGGAACGGCCGGGCGTCGCTGGCCCCGGCGCTGGAGAAAGGCACCGCGATCGCAGCCGGAACGGAACCGGACCTGGCTCCGCGCCGGGCACCCGTGGTGGCGCAGTCCGGTGCGGCCACCAGGCCAGAGGCGCTGCGGGAGGAGCGGGAGGGTGCCGGTCGCCCTCAGGCCGTGCGACGCGCGGCGGGAAGTTTCCAGATGCCCCAAACGACCACCGCCACCGCGGCGACCGAAAGCGGGTCAAGGTAGGCCTTCCCCTCAGCCAGCATGGGGGCGTACGCTCCGGCGGTCTTCCTGAGCACGACCAGCATGGGGAGGGTCGGACCCTCGGTGAGCAACCGCTTGACTGACGTGAAGACATCCTCGCGCATCATGGTCACGGACCAGGACACGAGCAGTGTCGGGAGCACCAGCATGGCGGCGCCCCAGCGCGGCAGCGCCAGAAGCACCGGCACCAGCAAGAGGAAGAGCAGCGGGGCGGCCGGCACCATGTAGCGCACCCCGGTATTCCACTGCAGGTTGGCGAACTGATTCGCGCTGTTGAAGAGCCAGAGGGCGGCACAGGCCAGCAGCAGGAAGAGCGCTTCCCCCCGTGGGACGCTGTTGCGGATCCGCGGGAGCAACGGCGCCAGCAGGGCGGCCGCGAGCATCGGGGAGAACGCGAACAGCCCGAAGGCGGGGTCGAAGAGGTTGCGCCAGAGCAGGTCGAGCGTGGGCCAGGTGAACCCGTTGAATCCGTTGATGCTGAACTCCGTGGCTGGCATGTAGCGCTGCGCCGGGTACCACGGGCTGCCGAAGGCCGCATACTGGTAGAGTAGCAGCAGGCTCACGGGCCCGGCCGCCCCCGCCGCCAGCACCGCTCCGCGCCGGACGGCGCCGGCGAGGCCCGCCGCCTGCCACCCCTCCCACATCGCCCATCCCGCAAAGACCAGGCAGAGCGGGACGGCGCTGTAGTCGCAGAGCACCCCAAGCCCCAGCAGCCCGCCCGCCACCGCCCATCGGGTGGCCCGTGACGCTGCAGTCTGGCCGGGCCAGGCGAGCACCGCCCACGCGAAGAACACCAGGTGGGCGAGAATCGCATTCTGGTTGAGGAATGCGCTACGCATGAAGACCGGCGTGCCGAACGCGTAGATCAGGGCCAGCCAGAACGCCCGTTTCTCATCACCAAGGCGGTGGGCGAGCAGCCGGAACAGCACCACCACCGCGATGGCGCCGAGCGGCGCCATCAGACCGACCTGCATCGCGAACGCCGCCAGCGCCAGCTTCACGTCCAGCCCGCGGGCCCGCATCGCGTTCATGAAAAGGGACCGGTTCGGGCGCGGGTCGGCGTAGGTGGCGGGTGGTTTCGGCGCGACCAGGCCGGGCCGGAGCCGGAACAGCGTTTCCATGGCGGGACGGGCGGCGAGGTAGGGAATCGCGCCGAGAAAGGATGCGCCCGGATTGCTGTTGATGTAGGCCCCACGCCCTGGAATCTCGAAGAGGTCCGGATGCAGCCCCAGGAACGGGTCCACCCGGATCGAGAGGCGATCCCCCAACGCGACCGCCAGATAGGTTTCCCTGACGACGTTGGAGGTCAGATGCGCCGCGTAGACCAGCCAGACGGTCAGGAACAGCCGGGCGGTCACCGCACCTGGCCCAAGGCGGTTTGTGAGTCGCGGGGCTGGCGCTGGAGGCGGGGGAGGCGTCATCGCAGCCGCGGTATTATCCGGCGAGCGTGTTCACTCCGCCCGGGAGCCACCGGGGAAGGCTGCGGCGGGCCCCACGAAACAGTCGTAGAACCGAATGGTGGTGTTGCGTCGCCGCAACACTTGAGTGGTACCGTTGTGTCACCTGGCCGACGAGTGTACGCCGCCATGCACGGACTCGACCATACTGTGTGGTGCAGCCGCAACAGTCTGGTGGCCTTGCCACACGGGTTGCTTGCGGCCAAGCAGGTTGAACCGGACGATGTGCCAGAAGGCGGCCACCCCGTCTTTCCACCCGATCTTCTTGCCTTCTGCATAGGTCCGACCGGCGTAGGAGATGGGAATCTCCCAGATCCTGGCCCTGGCCTGGGAGAGGCGGGCGGTGATCTCCGGCTCGAACCCGAAGCGATCGGTGGTGAACACCAGTTCTTTCATCAAGGGGGCGCGCACCATCTTATAGCAGGTCTCCATGTCGGTCAGATTCAGGTCGGTCAGCATATTCGACAGGAGCGTCAGCACCTTGTTCCCCATCGAGTGCCAGAAATACAGCACCCGATGTTCGGCGCCGAGGAAGCGCGAGCCGAAGACGGCATCCGCCTGCCCGCGGGCGATCGGCCCCAGCAGGAGGGGCAGTTCCGCCGGGTCGTACTCGAGATCGGCGTCCTGCACCACGATGACATCGCCGGTGGCGTGCTGGATTCCGGTCCGGATCGCCGCCCCCTTGCCGCGATTCTGGGGGTGGTGCACCACCGCGTCGATCAGGCCCTCGGCCTTCATGGCATCGAGCAGCTCACCGGTGCGATCCCGGGAGGCATCGTTGACCGCAACGATTTCGATCGGCAGGGCCACGGTCCGCACCCGCTGGATCAGCGTCCGGACGGTGCGCTCCTCGTTGTACGCGGGGACGATCACCGACAACGACAAATGCTGCGCCATCCCTCCTCCAGGGCAAAGACATCTTTGCGGTCCATTGTGAACTGGGGTCCGCCGGCCGGGCGACTCGGCCGGGCGACTACGGCCGGGCCGAAAAGCAAGAGGCGTGCCCTGCCCGCCCTCGGAGGCCCCCACCAGCCCGGGGGCGCGAACCTTGCGCATGGTACTCCAGGCGAAACCTCCTACGCACACCCCGCCGTGTGGACGCGATCCATGACCCAACTGGGACGGGCCGGCTCGAAGACCCATCTCCTGACGATCAACCTCGAGGACTACTACCAC
This sequence comes from uncultured Gemmatimonadaceae bacterium, assembly GCA_964449145.1. Taxonomy (GTDB): domain Bacteria; phylum Gemmatimonadota; class Gemmatimonadetes; order Gemmatimonadales; family GWC2-71-9; genus JADJOM01. The sequence goes on from CAYUYF010000023.1 coordinate 42,203, forward strand.
CTCGGCGCGTTCAATCGTCTGATCCAGCGCGGGGAATGGTATCGCTTCGAGCCCCGCCTGGAGAAGAATACCCACCGCACCCTCGATCTGCTCGATGCCTGCCGGCAGCGGGCGACCTTCTTCGTCCTGGGCTGGGTCGCCGATACCATGCCCGAACTGGTCGCCGAGATCGCCGCGCGCGGCCATGAAGTCGCCAGCAAGGGCTACTACCACCGCAGCATCAAGGGGATGACCCCCGCGGAGTTTGCGGAGGACCTGGTACGAGCCCGGGAGTCGCTGCAGCAGGCGTCCGGGCAGCGGATCAACGGTTACCGAGTCGCCGACGAGTGGTTTGGTCCTGCGGACCTGTGGGCCCTCGATGTCCTGGCCGACCAGGGCTATGCCTACGATAGCAGTATCGGCCCGATCGGGCGGCGGTTTGCGGAGGAGCCGTGGCGCCGCTTCGCCCATACCCACCAGGGGGCGACCCGGAGCATCTGGGAGTTCCCCATTTCGGCCGTCGATTGGCTGGGGTGCATGGTCCCGATCGCCGGTGGCAACTGGTTCCGGCAGCTCCCGCCGTTCCTGGTGCGCCGTGCCGTGGCCCGCTGGCATCGCACCTGTCCGGCGCCCTACGTCATGTACTTCCATGCGTGGGAGCTGGACCCCGACCAGCCCAAGATCAGCGCGGCCTCCTGGTTGCAGCGGGTGCGCACCTACCGGAATCTGAGCCGCATGCCGGAGCGGCTGCACGAATACCTCTCCCAGTATCGTTTCACCTCCATTGCCGATTATCTCGGTCTGGCGGCCGGGCCGGTCGCGTCACCCCTGTCCCGGAGCGCGGCCGTAGCCGTCCCATCCGCCACGCGGAGCGAGGCCGGATGCCCCACCATCCCGGTGACGGTGGTGGTGCCCTGCTATAACGAGACCTCGGTGCTGCCGTACCTCGCCAACACCCTGCGCAGCGTCCTGGCCGAGACGGCGCACCGGTATTCGCTGCAGTTCGTGTTTGTGGACGATCAGAGCAGCGACGACACCTGGGACCTGCTGCAGCGCCTGTTCGGCGGCTGGAGCGGGTGCCGCCTGCTGCGGCATGAGTCGAATCGAGGCGTGGCGGCTGCGATCGCCACCGGCCTCGCCGCCGCCGAGACCGAGATCGTCGTATCCATCGACTGCGACTGCACCTATGACCCGCACCGCCTGCTGGAGATGATCCCGCTCCTGGAAGCCGACGTGGACCTGGTCACCGCCTCCCCGTACCACCCGGCGGGACTGGTTCGGAACGTCCCGGAGTGGCGGCTCATGCTCTCGCGCACGCTGTCGCGGCTCTATCGCCTGGTACTGCATCACAAGCTGTTCACCTATACCAGCTGCTTCCGGGTCTACCGACGCAGCAGCGTGGCGTCCATCGCCGTCCACGACACCCGGTTCCTCGGCGTGGCCGAGTTGCTGGGGCGGCTGGATCTGGCCGGCGGCCGCATCGTGGAGTTTCCGGCTGAGCTCCAGGTGCGGGTGCTGGGACGGAGCAAGATGAAGATCCTGCGGACCATCGCCGGACACCTGGGACTTCTGCTGCGGCTCCTGGCCTCCCGGTGGCGGGGAGCTACCCCCCGTCTGGCGCGGGTCCCGGCTGGCAGCGCCCCGAGCACACCACTTCCTCCAGCGTCCCCGCCCGCTCATGTCTGATGTCGGCATCGTCGGCGGAGGGATGCTGGGGATGACCCTGGCCTGGCGACTGCGGGGCGCCGGCCATGAAGTGACCATCATCGAAGGCGCCCAGACGACGGGCGGGCTCGCGGCACCGGAGACCGTTGGCGGATTCACCTGGGACCGTTTCTACCATGTGATCCTGCTCTCGGACCTGAATCTCCGGGGCCTGCTGGCGGAACTGGACCTGGACGATCGTCTCCGATGGGGGACCACGCGCACCGGATTCTACACCGATGGCCAGCTGTATTCGCTCTCCACCAGCCTCGAATTCCTCCGCTTTCCGCCGCTCTCGCTGCTGGACAAGTTCCGGCTGGCCCTGACCATCCTGCGCGCGTCACGGATCCGGGATGGCCGGCCGCTGGAGCAGATCCCGGTCGCCACATGGCTCACCCGCTGGTCGGGCCGCCGGACCTTCGAGCGGATCTGGCTGCCGCTGCTGAAGAGCAAGCTGGGCGAGAACTACCGGCACGCCAGCGCCGCGTTCATCTGGGCCATCATCGCGCGCATGTACGCAGCCCGGCGTTCGGGGCTCAAGCAGGAGCTGTTCGGCTACGTCGAGGGCGGGTATGACATCGTGCTGCGCCGCTTTCGGGAGCGGCTCGCGGCCGCTGGCGTGCGGTTCGCGTGCGGTCAGCCGGCGGTGCGGGTCGGTACCGACGCACCCGTCGTGACCGGCGGACCGCAGGAGGTCGCGGTCGAACTGGCGGACGGTGCGCGGCTGCTGTTCGACGATGTGGTGCTCACCGTCCCCTGCGGGCGGGCGGCACGCCTCTGCCCCGGGTTGCACCCCGCGGAGCGCGCCCGGCTGGAAGAGGTCACCTATCAAGGCATCGCCTGTCTGGCCCTGATCCTCAAGCGACCGCTGGCGGGATACTACGTCACCAACATCACCGAGGCGTGGGTTCCCTTCACCGCCGTCATCGAAATGACCGCCCTGGTGGACCCGGCCCACTTTGGAGGTCACAGCCTGGTCTACCTGCCCCGCTACCTCACCCAGGACGACCCGCTGTGGCAGCAGAGCGATGCCAGCATCCAGGAGCGCTTTGTCGCGGCGCTGGAGCGGATGTACCCCGGATTCCAGCGCGCCGACATCGTCGCCGCTACGCTGTCGCGGGTGCGCGAGGTCCTCGCGGTCTCCACGCTCGACTACACCGCCCGCTGCCTGCCACCGGTCGAGACCTCGGTCCCGGGGGTCTGGCTGGTGAACTCGGCCCAGATCGCCAACGGGACGCTCAACGTGAACGAAACCGTGGGCCTCGCCGACCAGGCGGCGTCGGCCATTCTCCCGCGGCTGGCCCGCCGGGCGCGCGCCGCGGAGCTCGCATGACCGACACCCGCCCGCTGGCCAGCGTCTCCCTGGACGCCGACAACCTCTGGTCCTACCTGAAGACCCACGGCGATTCCGGGTGGGAGGCGCGCCCCAGCTACCTGGGGGTCTTCTTCCCACCGGTGCTGGACGCGCTCGATCAGCTGGGACTGCGGATCACCTTTTTCTGCGTGGGGGTGGATGCGGACCGGGACGAGAATTTCGCGGCCTTCCAGTCGATCACCGCGCGCGGCCACGAGATCGGCAATCACTCCTATGAGCATGAGCCGTGGCTGCACCGGTACTCCCGGAACCAGCTGCTGGAGGAGCTGACCCGCACGGAGGACGCCCTCGAGCGCGCCACCGGCCAGCGCCCGCTGGGCTTTCGCGGGCCCGGCTACAGCTGGAGTCCCGAACTCCTCGACCTGCTCGCCGAGCGGGGCTACCGCTACGATGCCTCGACCCTGCCAACGTATCTCGGCCCCCTGGCGCGAAGGTACTACTTCATGACCGCGCGGCTGTCGGCGGAGCAGCGACAGGAGCGGGCGTCGCTGTTTGGCACCTTCCAGGACGGCCGGCGGCCGGTGCGGCCGTACCTGTGGGCGCTCCCGTCCGGTCGCCGGCTGCTGGAGCTGCCGGTGACCACGTTCCCCGTGCTCAAGATCCCGTTCCACCTGAGCTACCTGCTGTACTTGAGCCGTGTCAGCGAGACGCTGATGCTGGCCTACCTGCGGACCGCCCTCGCCGCGTGCCGGATCACGGGCACCGAGCCGAGCTTCCTGCTGCACCCGCTGGACCTGCTGGGCGGCGACCAGGTGCGGGAGCTGGCCTTCTTTCCCGGCATGGACCTCAGCGGCAAGCGGAAGATCGCGTTGTTTCTCCGGGTGCTCAGGGTCCTGGGCGAGCACTTTCAGCTGGTGAACATGAGCGGGCACGCCGAGGCGATTCTGACCCGGGGCGGGCTTCGGGAAGTCCACGCCGGCGACCGCGATGGACGATCTCCGGTCGGCCATCCACCGTCGGAGAGCGGGGGGCAGCGACCGGGCGCCGCTCCCGCCGCGTCCGCCGCCGATCGGCGATAGCCGATCGCCGATCGGGACAATCCTCCATGTGCGGCATCGCCGGCATCATCCGGTTTGACGGACAGCCTGCCGACCAGCAGGGGCTGCTCCGCATGGCCGCGCGCCTGGGCCATCGCGGCCCCGATGGCGAGGGGCACCGGCTGCTGGGGCCGGTGGGCCTGGCCCACAAGCGCCTGGCCATCATTGACCTGGTCAGCGGCGAGCAGCCGATGGAGAGTGGCGGGGCGGTCATCGTCTTCAATGGCGAGATCTACAACTACATCGAGCTGCGGCAGGAGCTGATCGCCCGTGGCCGGCAGTTCCGGACCGCTTCCGACACGGAAGTCATTCTGCAGCTGTATGACGAGTACGGCCCTGATTGCGTCGCGCGCCTCAACGGCATGTTTGCCTTCGTGCTGTACGACCGGGCGCGGGAGCAGGTCCTGGCCGCACGCGATCACTTCGGCATCAAGCCGCTCTACCTGCACGCCACGCCGGAGCGGATGCTCCTGGCCTCGGAGATCAAGGCCCTGCTGGCCGCCCCCGGCGTGGTCAGCGAAGCCGAGCCGCACGCCGTGCGGCAGTACCTGACCTTCCAGTACGTCCTGGGAGAGGACACCATGTTCCGGGGGGTCAAGAAGGTCCTGCCGGGAGAGTACTACCTCATCGATATGCGGACTGGCCACCACCGCACGGTGCGCTACTGGGAACCGCGGTTCCAGGTGGACTCGGTCCACAGCGCAGACTGGTTCGGCGAGCAGCTGCGCTGGCTGCTGGAGGACGCGGTCCGGCTGCAGCTGAGGAGCGATGTCCCGGTGGGGGCATATCTCAGCGGCGGGCTGGACTCGAGCCTGGTGACGCTGCTGGCGGCGCGGCAGGGAGCCTCCGGAATGCCGGTGTTCACCGGGAGGTTCACCGAGGGGCCCGAGTTCGACGAGTCGGACTACGCCCGGCTGGTGGCGGAAGCCTGCGGCGCCCGGCTCAATCTGGTGACGCCAACCGAACAGGAGTTCGTGGACGAGTTGCCCCGCCTGCTCTACCACATGGACGAACCGGTGGCCGGGCCGGGCCTCTTCCCCCAGGCGATGGTCTCCCGCGCGGCGGCGCAGCAGGTCAAGGTGGTGCTGGGTGGCCAGGGCGGAGACGAGATCTTCGGCGGCTATGCCCGGTACCTGGTGGCCTACCTGGAACAGGCCATCAAGGGCGCGATCTACGAGACCAACGAGGAGGCGGAGCACATCGTCTCCTTCGCCTCGATCCTGCCCAACCTGCCGGCCCTGCGCCAGTACGCGCCTATGCTGCAGCAGTTCTGGCGCAGCGGGGTCTTTGAGGAGATGGACCAGCGCTACTTCCGGCTGGTGGACCGGAGCGGCGGCGCCGTCTCCCTGCTCTCGGCCGGGTATCGCGCGGCTTCTGATCCGAGGGAGCTGTTCGAGCGGTTCCAGCAGGTGTTCAATCACCCGGACACCAAGTCGTATTTCAACAAGATGACTCACTACGACATGGTCACCAATCTTCCGGCTCTGCTCCACGTCGAGGACCGGGTGACCATGATGTCCTCACTGGAATCGCGGGTCCCGCTGCTGGACCACCGGCTGACCGACCTGGTCGCCAGCATGCCACCGGCGCTCAAGTTCAAGGGCGGCGAGCTCAAGCACATCCTCAAGCGGGCCATCGGCGACCTGGTGCCGCGGCCGGTGCTGGAGCGGAAGGACAAGATGGGCTTCCCGGTACCGCTCCACCTGTGGGCCCGCGGCGCCTCCCGGGATTTCTTCGCCGATATTCTGCTTTCCCGCCGCTGCCGCGAACGTGGCCTGTTCGATATCACGGAGGTGGAGAAACAGATGCAGCACGAGGCCGCCTTCAGCCGGCGGCTGTGGGGATTGCTCAACCTGGAGCTGTGGTACCGGACGTTCATTGATGCAGACTGACGCCGCGTCCCGTGGCCCGTCAGGGGCGCTGGAGTACCGGCGGCGCAGCGCGCCGGCAGCCCCTGACATTCACCCTCTCACAGACGTGCACCACACATGCCCCTGACGTTTGCTGCCAATCGCGTCTCCCACTGGGCCGTCCGGAAGATCGCCGTGGTGGGTCCAGGCATCGTCGGCATGCCGATGGCCGCCATGCTGGCCCATGCCCGCATAATGGAGGGGTCCGCGGAGCCCGCGACGGTTACGGTGATCCAGCGGAACTCCGCCACCTCGGGGTGGAAGGTCGGCGCCATCAACAGCGGCCGCTCCCCCATCGGGGGGATCGAGCCGGACCTGGACCGGGTGGTGGCGGAGTCCGTCACGGCGGGCCAGCTCTCGGCGAGCCACGACTACCGCGCGGCCCGGGATGCGGACGTGATTCTCATCTGCACCCAGACCGACAAGCGCGGGCTGGCGCCCGACTACGGACCGCTCTTCGAGGCGCTGGAGGGGATCGCCGCTGAACTGGCCCGGAAGCCCGCCGGCAACGTGCCCCTGGTGATCTTCGAGTCGACCCTGGCGCCGTCCACCATGACCACCCTGATCCGCGACCTCTTTTCCCGGCATGGTCTGGTGGAGGGGAAGGATGTGCTGCTGGGCAACAGCCCCAACCGGGTGATGCCGGGACGCCTGGTGGAGCGCGTGGCCAGTTCGGACAAGATCGTGGCCGGCCTCCACCCGGACACCCCGGGGCTGATCGAGCGACTCTACCGCCGCATCGTCACCGCGGGCACGCTGCACCGGGCCAACAGCATGACCGCCGAGGTGATCAAGACCCTGGAAAACGCGTACCGCGACGTGCGCATCGCCTACGCCGCCGAGGTGGCCCGCTACTGCGACGCGCGGGAGGTGGATTTCTTTGCGCTCCGCCAGCTGGTGAACGAGGCCGTGCGCCAGTCCGACGCCGCCAACAGCGACCCGAACGCCGTGCCCAGCGGCGGCCTCCTCGTGCCGACGGTCGGCGTGGGCGGGCACTGCCTCCCCAAGGACGGCATCCTGCTCTGGTGGCGGGCGCTCGAGGCCGGGCAGTCCACCGCGCGCAGCCTGATTCTCGAATCGCGCACGATCAACGACGCCTCACCGGCCGCCACGCTGGCGCTGGCGGAGAAGGCCTTCGGCCCGCTGAATGGCCGGGCCGTGGCACTGCTCGGCGCCGCCTACCGGTTCAACTCGGAGGACACCCGCAACTCTCCCACGCTGGTGCTGGCCCGGCTGCTGCTCAACCTGGGGGCCCGGGTCACCATCCATGACCCCTACGTCTACCCCACCGACCAGAACCTGCGCCGCCACGGGCTGGCGGAGCTGTTTACCCGGGACCTGGCGGAAGCGGTGGCCCCGGCGGAGGTGATCATCATGTGCACCGCGCACCGGGTCTACCTCGAGCAGCGGGGGGTGCTGCTGGCCGCCGCCCATCGCGCGGTGGGCGTGGTGGATGGGTGCAATATCTGGCAGCCAGGGGAGGTGACGGGCGCCGGGAAGGGCTACGCTGGCATAGGCCGCGGCGCCAATGCACCGCCCGCCAGACTGGTAGAGGAAGTCATCGCGGGGTTCCGTGCCGTGGAGAAGGGCGTGGCCAACGAAGTGGCCGCGCTGTTGCTGTTCCTCAACCAGCGCTATGCCGCCGACCCGTTCAACACCGTGCGTCTCAGCGAAGTGCAGCGGATTGCGGGCACCTGCATCACCGGCTGCGACATTGTGGACCCCGGTGAAGTGACCGCGCCGGCAACGGCCACCGGCTTCTGCTCCCGCCTGGTGTCCTGCGCGCTGGGCGAGGCGCTGGCGGCGAACGCCTGACGTTCAGGACCCGGCCCGGGACCCGGGTGGGCACGGCACCGGGGCCGACAGCTCCGGGGCCAGCCAGATGGTGACGCCGATGAGCGGGCTGCCATCCGGGCTCTTGCGCATGGAGAACGTGCACAAAGGGACAAAGCCGTGCAGGTCTTCGGACCGGGGATAGCCGTAGAGTCTTCCGCGCCGAGAGGAGGAGATCAGCAGGCCCGGCCGGAACCGCTCCCACCCATCGAGATTCATCCGTGCGCCACTGCCAGAATCGTTGCGGATGACAAACGCGAAGAGATCCGACTCCAGCGCGAGGGTGTTCGCCACGTCGCCGGTGACGACCCGCCGGTCAGCCGGCAGGTGGCCGGAGATCGTGGTCAGGGTGCGTGCAGCCTCAAGTGTTGAGTAGGTGGGTCGGCGGAGGTGGCGCAGCAGGGCCGCCGGTTCGAGCCACAGCCACAGGGGGAGCCAGATCCAGGCCCGGATGGCAAATTGGCGCCGGGGCGCCCAGCGCCAAAGCGCAGCGCCGCAGACCACCCCCGCCGCGACCACGCTGTGCCAGAGGAGTTGATGGAGCGCCGCTGCCGAGAGGCTGGGATCATGCCCGGGACGGAGATCGGTGAGGAGGGCGTTCAGCGGGGCGACCAGATAGCCCAGCGCCACCAACCCAGCCCCCATTCCCCCGACCAGACCGCCCAGGAGATGCCGCGGCAGCCCTGACCGGGGCAGACCGGACACGATCCGGGCCCCTTCCTCAGCCAACCCACGCCAGCCCAGTACGACCAGCGGCACCGTCAGCACCAGAAAGCGCCGGTCCGGCTGATAGGATTGCAGCGCCTGCCACAGCAGCCCCACCCCGATCCACCACCACATGAGTCGTTCGGCGGGGTCGGACGTGGTCACACCGCTCCGCGTGAGCCGGCGCCACGCCAGCAGCAGGAGCCCGGCCAGAGGCACCAGGCTGCTATTGGAGAACGCCGTCGCCCGCAGCCCCAGGAACGGCAGATAGAAGAATTCCACCCCCCCATCGCGCAGGCGCTGATGGGCGGTGTACACGTTGGCCAGGCTGACCTGCAGCTGCTGGCGGATGTCGGCCCAGTTCGGCCACACGAACAGCGCCAGTGCCAGCCCGGCGGCCAGCAGGCCCGCCAGACTGAACGTCACCACGGCCCGGACGGTGGCCCGCCCGTGCGGGTCCGCGCCCCGATTGCGCCACAGTTCACCCGCCCAGAACCCCGCGAGGATCGGGACGAAAATCACCACGTTGGGTTTGCAGAGTACGGCCAGCACCAGGCTGACGCCCCCGGCCACCGCGGCCACCCGATAGCGCTGTGACCACAGCACGCCGGCCATCGCGACCGTGACCAGGAGCAGCTGCAGGGATTCCGTGAGCGCCGCCCGATTGAACAGCACCGGGAAAAGGCTCAGCGACAGCATCACCGCCGGCGGCAGGGCCCGACCCAGCGGAAGCAGCGCCCGAAGACCGAGAAAGAGCGCGACACAGGTCAGGATGCCGGCAACGGCGCTGAGCAGGCGCGTCTGCCAGATCCCCACGCCGGCGACGGCGTAGACCGCCCGCAGCGCCACGGTATACACCGGGGCGACGTACAGCGCGGGATTGTGATCGTCCATGGTCCAACGGCCGAACAGCGCATGCTGCCGCGCGTTCTGGGCCCACCACCCCTCATCGGCGGTGATGGGCGCCGGTGAGACTTCCACAGGGTGATCCGCCTCGAGCTGGAGCAGGCGTGGCGCGCCGGCGAGGACCAGTAGCATCAGGACCGCCAGGAAGTCGCGCCCCAGCCACCGGGGAGTGTTCATCAGACGGATCCCCCCACCTGGCTCCACAAGTCACCCATGCGGTCCTTGAGCCGGGCGAACTCCTCCGGCGCAATCCGCACCCGTCTCGAGGGCGAGAACCTGGTACCGGATGGGACCGGACGGATGTCGCGCTCGGCGATGCCCAGCTCCCGCGCCACCGATCCGACCACTGAGCCTGGATCGGCACAGAATTCCTCGTACGACAGGAGTCGGAACCGGCTCTCCCCCAGCGCCCGCTGCTGGGCCCGCGCGGCCTGCTCATGATGCAGCACTTGCCGGCAGACGCTTTCCACGGCGTCGGCGCCGGCGTCGGGGGCGGGCAATCCGTACGGGATCTCGTCGGACCCGTGGATGTCGCGTCGCGCAACCAGCAGCGCCTGGGCGAGGTAAAGCGGTTCCCGCGAAAGGCAGAGGAACCGAGCCGTGGGCAATACCCGGCCCACCGCGGCCGCCTGCAGGTTCAGGTTGTTGTTCTTGCCGACAAACGGCCGCCCGGACTGCTGCTCCATGGCGCCGAAGAACCGCCGCAGCGCCATGGCCTCCTCTGGGCTGAGCGAGTCCCGCACCCGGGTGCGGTCCGCACCCAGCCAGCGATCCCAGAGCTGGAGCGCATCGTTCGGACCGGCCAGCGCCGCCACTCGACCGTAATAGCTGTGGAATGCCGGCTGCCACTGGCCCACGAGCGGGCTGAATATCCTCGCCGCCACTAACGGTGCCCGGGGAAAGAGCGCCGAGATGTTGCTCAGATAGGCCACGGGAAGGTGGGCGAGCAGCATCTGGGTGACCAGCGATGTGCCGCTTCTGGGCGGCCCGCAGACGAACAGTTGCGGGCGCACCGGATCGGGGGCCGCGGCATAAAGCCGCCGCTCGCGAACGCCGAGAAGCAGGTCCAGCGGGGTGAGGGCAACACCGAGGGCGGCGTGCGCCATGGCGCCCCGGGCATCGGGGTCCCCAGAGCGGAGCAGGCGCAACGCCAGCCCGCCGGGATTATGCAGGTGTGACGGGACGAACCGGCCGAGCACGCCCATCGGTCAGGCCAGTCGGAACGGTGAGTCAACCCGCCCGGCCGCATCCCCACGGGCGATCTGGGTGTGCCGCATGAGAGCGTCGGCGAAGTACTTGGTGGCCCAATTGAGGATCTCGTGGCGGCCGTAGTCGCCGGACATCGGGGCCGAGCCCTTGATGCCGCCCCGGAGCCCGGGGTCCGCCGAGGTCCGGTTCTGGGTGCGCTTGACGAACTCCAGCACCCGCTGCACCGGCTCCAGCCACCGCGGTTCCCCGGTGACGAGGTGGAGCCGCATCCAGTTATTGGCCATCTGGACCTCCCCGGTGAGGCAACTCCATTTGACCGCAGGGGACCAGTCCGCGGCAAAGCGCCCCGGCAACCAGCCGTCCACGCGCACCAGCGGGAGCAGGGCGGCTGCCGCCCGGATGCCTGCGGCGAGAATCTGGCGGTCGTCCAGGACGCGGCCCCCCTCCAGCAGCCCCCGAATGGTATAGGCAATGGTATGCAGCAATGGGCGCTGGGGATCGGTCAGGCAGCAGTCGGGGAACCAGCCGTTGGCGGCCTGCCGCGAGACCACCATGCGGAGGTGCCGCCGCGCCGCCTCGGAGAACCCCGGTTCGGAGAGAGCCTGACCCGCCTCGGCGAGGGCCCAGGTGACCCGGGCGTTGTACAGGGTGGCGTCCTTGCGGGCAAAGTCGGACTCGCCCTCCCGGAACTGCCCCTCGGGGTCCATGGCCGAGACCAGATATTGCCCGGCGCGACGCAGGGCCTCGGCGTAGCGCGGCTCACCGGTGATCTCCAGGGCGGCCAGCCAGCCGAACATCACCTGGCCGGTGTTGAAGATCGCCGGGGTGCGACCTTCTCCGATCACGCCACCCTGCACCGCCCCGCTGGGAAGCTGGATGGCAATCTCCCAGTCGGCGGCCCGGCAGGCCCGGGCGGACAATTCGGCCCGCCCCAGCTCACGGGCAGCCTCGAACAGGGTGGGGATGAGATACCCCGTGGTCTCCGGATAGGAGGGCTGCCAGCCGCGGCTCCGGAAATAGGGGCTATAGAGGACGCTGTACCCGCGGGCGATGCCGTCGTCGGGGGTGGCATCCTGGGCCCGGGCGATCCAGTCCACGGCCGCCTCGAGATGCGGCAGGTGGCCGGGATCTGCGGGGTGTCCGCCCCGGCGTTCGGCCCGCAGCTCGGCCAGGCCGGTCGGATTGAGGAGCGGGTGGGCCCTCAAACCGCGCCCGCGGGCCACCAGGAAGCGGGCCAGGCGGGTTGGGAAGGCTAGGAGCGGGTTCAGGGCGTGGATCCTCAGTAGGGAGCGACTGTCTGGTGCACGCTTGATGCCGCTGGCGGGAAGCCGCGCGCCCCTCGGCGCGGGTCCCTAACCGGTTGCCATGCATTATGTTGCTGCCGGGCCCCTAGGCGCCGGCGGGGTGGAACGACCCCCAAAGGTGGCCTTGATCTTGCAAATTTCAAACGCCTCTCCCCCTCCTGGAGCCTAGTGACCGGCCACACCCCGACGACCACCGTCCCAGAACCGGAGCAAGCGACGGGAACCGACCAGCGCGCGCTGGACAGCGCCCTGATCAAGGGAGTGGCGTGGACGGGGGCGTTCCGCTGGGCCACCCAGGTGCTGAACTGGAGCATCACCATCGTCCTGGCGCGCATCCTCACGCCATCGGACTATGGCATGTACGGGTTCAGCGCGCTGTACGTGGGCCTGGTGCAGCTGATCAACGAGTTCGGGCTCGGCGCCGCGATCATACGGCGGCGGGACCTGACGGACCACCAGATCTCCGCGCTGGGCGGGCTCTCGCTGGCGCTGGGGTTGTCGCTCTGGGGGCTTTCGTTCCTCACGGCCCCGCTGGTGGCGGGGTTCTTCAACTCCCCCGATCTCGTCGGGCCACTCATTGTCCAGAGTTTCCTGTTCGTGACGACGGCCATCAAGGTGCTGCCCCGGTCCCTGATGACGCGGGACATGCAGTTCCGCCGCGTAGCCGCCATTGATGCCGGGGAGCAGGCCATTTCCGGCGTCAGCATGCTGGTGCTGGCCCTGCTCGGCTTCAGCTACTGGTCGCTGATGGCGGGGATGGCCATCGGCGGGGTGGCCAGCATGCTGCTCGCGCTCGCCTGGCGGCGCCATCCCCTGGGCTGGCCCCGGCGGTGGAGCGAGGTCAGCTCGGCGGTTGGCTTCGGTGCGCACGTCATGGTGGCCCGCCTGGCCTGGTACTCTTACAGCAACGGCGACAACGCGGTCGTCGGCAAGCGCCTGGGCCAGGTGCTCCTCGGTTCGTACGTCCACGCCTGGACGCTGGCCAGCCTGCCGGTGGACCGGATCAGCGCCTTGGTCTCCCAGATCACCCCTGCGGTCTTCTCGGCAGTCCAGAATGAGCCTGCCCTGCTGCGCCGCTACCTGGTGAAGATCACCGAGGGACTGGCGCTGATCACCCTGCCGGTTGCGCTGGGACTGGCGACGGTGGCGGATCTCTTCGTGACCGTC
>CAYUYF010000024.1:0-54730 GCA_964449145.1 uncultured Gemmatimonadaceae bacterium
CTCGGGCCTGCCGCTGGTGCAGTCGCTGGACATCCTGGCCAAGCAGACCGAGAACCCCGCCCTGGCGGATGTGACCCGCCAGGTGGTCTTCGACGTGGAGAGCGGCCATACCCTGGCCGACGCCTTCAGCAAGCATCCCAAGGCCTTCACCGAGCTGTACGTCAACATGGTGGCCGCCGGTGAGGCCGGCGGCATTCTGGACACCATTCTGCTCCGCCTGGCCACCTTCCTGGAAAAGAGCGATGCCCTCATCCGCAAGGTGAAGGGCGCCATGGTCTACCCGGGCGTCATCATGTCGGTGGCCGGCATCGCCATCGCGGTGCTGCTCATCTTCGTGATCCCGACCTTCCAGAAGATGTTCGCCAGCGTCGGCATGGAGCTGCCCCTGCCGACCCGCATCGTGATCGCGATGTCGGATTTCCTGATCAACTACTGGTGGGCCCTGGTGCTCATCATCATCGGCATCATCTACGCGATCCGATCCTACTACAAGACCTCCGAAGGCCGGCTCCGGCTCGACCAGCTCATGCTCAACTCCCCGGTGCTGGGAGACCTGCTGCGGAAGTCGGCCGTCTCCCGCTTCACCCGGACCCTGGGCACCCTGATCAGCTCCGGCGTCTCCATCCTGGACGGGCTGGAGATCACCGCCAAGACCGCCGGCAACCGGGTCATTCACGACGCCGTCATGGAGAGCCGCAACTCCATCGCCGGCGGCGAGACCATCGCCGGACCGCTGGAGAAGTCCAAGGTCTTCCCGCCCATGGTGATCTCGATGATCGCGGTCGGCGAGCAGACCGGTGGCCTCGACGAGATGTTGTCCAAGATCGCCGACTTCTACGATGAAGAAGTGGACGTCGCGGTCAGCGCCCTGCTGTCCCTGATGGAACCGATGATGATCGTCTTTCTCGGCGTCATCGTCGGCGGCATGGTGGTGGCCATGTACCTGCCGATCTTCGACATGATGAACGCCGTGCAATAACGGCCCCGCGCCGCCGGCGCGTCGCTCCCCCAGTCCCCGCAGGTGGCCCGTCGGGCCGCCCGGCGGGGACACTGGTTTCCCTCAATGTCTTGCCCGGACCCTCTCATGAAATACCTGCTGGCCGTCGCGGCCCTGCTGCTCGGCGCCGCTCCCCAGGCCCGCCTCACCGCCCAGGCCTTCCCGACCGACAACCCCGTGCTTCGCCGCATCTGGACCCTCGGCATGGACAGCTCCCGGACCGAACCGCTGGCCCAGGCGCTGCTCGATTCCGTCGGCCCCCGCCTGAGCGGGACCGCCGGCCAGAAGAGCGGCAACGACTGGCTGGTGCGCACCTACCGGAGCTGGGGGATCGAGGCGCGGAACGAGCAGTCCGGCACCTGGCGCGGCTGGCGGCGCGGACATTCCCACATTGACCTCATCGCCCCCCGGGTGCGGACCCTCGAGGGTACCATGCTCGGGTTCAGCCCCGGGACCCGCGGCAAGGATCTCACCGCCTCCACCATCATCCTGCCGCGCTTTGCCGACAGCCTGGCGTTTGTCGCCTGGCTGCCGCAGGCCAGGGGGAAACTGGTCCTGGTCTCGGCCCCACAGCCCACCTGCCGCCCGGTAGAGAACTGGGAGAAGCACGCCACGCCCGCCTCCAAGGAACGGATGGATTCACTCCGCGCCCAGGTCCGCCGCGAATGGGCCAACCCCGATGTGCGCGGCACCGGATACAGCCTCGCGCTGGGAACCGGTGAATTGGGCCTGCGCCTGGAACAGGGCGGGGTGGCCGGCATCATCACCTCGCGGCCCAAGGACGCCTGGGGCACCATCGAGATCTTCGATACCTACAACATCCGGGCACCGGCGATCGCGCTGAGCTGCGAGGACTACGGCCTGGTATTCCGGCTCACTGAGCGGAACCAGGGCCCCAGGCTCCGAGTCAATCTCGACGCCGAGCTCAAGCCCGAGCAGCCGATCTTCAACACCATCGCCACGATTCCGGGACGGGAACTTCCGGGTGAGTACGTCATGCTGTCGGCGCACTTCGATTCCTGGGACGGCGCCTCCGGCGCCACCGACAACGGCACCGGCAGTCTGGTGATGCTCGAGGCGATGCGCCTCCTCAAAGAGACCTATCCGACGCCTCGCCGCACCATCCTTGTGGGACACTGGACCTCCGAGGAGAACGGGCTGGTGGGGTCGCGGGCGTTCAGCGAGGATCACCCGGAGGTCCGGGACGGCCTGCAGGTGCTGCTCAACCAGGACAACGGCACCGGCCGGATCGTGCGGTTGAGTGCTGGCGGCCTGCCGGATGCGGCGGCGCACGTCAACGGATGGCTGGCGCAGGTGCCGGAGGAGTTCCGCCAGCAGGTGAACTTCGGCGGGGCGGGGTTCCCCTCGGGCGGCGGCAGCGACGATGCTTCCTTTGCGTGCTACGGGCTGCCGGCGTTCAGCCTGGGTGCCCTCTCCTGGGACTACGGGACCTATACCTGGCACACCAACCGCGACAGTTACGACAAGATCGTCTTCGACGACCTGCGGGCCAACGCGACTCTCACCGCGATGCTGGCCTATCTGGCCGCGGAGGACCCGACGATGATCACCCGGGAACGGGTCGACCTCGTCGCGGCGGCGGAAGCGGCGCGGGCGGACACCAGCGCCAGCGCCAGCGCCAACCGCCGGTTCATCCCGACCAGCTGGCCCGAGTGCCAGGCCGCGCCGAGAAGCACCCGGCCCCGGCTCAAGTAGCCCGAGTCCCGGGGCAAGGGCCGCTGCAACCCTCGCGGCCGCGGACCCGTCTCACCGGGTATCCATGAGCCTCCCCGAATCCCTGCGCCGTGCCCTGGGAGACGCCTACGCCGTCGAGCGAGAGCTCGGCGGCGGGGGCATGTCACGGGTGTTCCTGGCCAAAGACCGGTCGCTGGACCGCCAGGTGGTGGTGAAGGTGCTGGCGCCGGAACTGGCGCAGGGCGTCAACCGCGAGCGTTTCGGCCGGGAGATTCTGCTCGCGGCGCAGTTGCAGCATCCGCACATCGTCCCGGTGCTGGCCGCGGGCACCGCGGGCGACCTGCCCTACTATATCATGCCGTTCGTGGCCGGCGAGTCGCTCCGCGCCCTGCTGGTCCAGCGCGGCGCCCTGCCGGCCGGGGAGGCCGTGCCGATTCTCCGCGACGTGGCCCGCGCCCTCGCGTTCGCCCACAGCCGGGACATCGTCCACCGGGACATCAAGCCCGAGAACGTGCTCCTCTCCGGCGGCGTGGCGATGGTCACCGATTTCGGGGTGGCGAAGGCCCTGGCGGAAGGCCGGGTCCAGCCTTCGTCGGCGGGCCTGACGTCGGTGGGGACCTCCCTCGGCACACTCGCATACATGGCGCCGGAGCAGGCCGCCGCGGACCCGGATGTGGATCACCGCGCCGATCTCTACTCGTTCGGGGTCCTGGCCTTCGAACTGCTCAATGGACAGGCGCCCTTCGCTGGGCTCAGTGCCCGAGCGCTGCTCACCGCCATCGTGGCCACAGAGCCCCCGTCGCTCGAGACCCTTGTACCGGAGGTGACGCTGCCCCTCGCCGGCTTGGTTCGGCGCTGCCTGGCCAAGGCGCCGGAGGACCGGCCCGGCTCCGCCGCCGAGGTCGTCGCGGCGCTCGAGGGCGCCCTGACGCCTTCGGGTGCCGCCGCCGCCCTCCAGCCGACCGGCAGCCGCATCTCCCGCCGGCTGGTGGCGCTGCTGACGGCCACCGCTCTCGTGGCCGTGGCGGTGACAACTGGTTGGGTGCTGCGCCACCGGTCGGCGGTGGCAAGCCGGAACCCGAACTCGATCGCCATCCTCCCGCTGGTGCGCGTGGGCGGGTCCGTGGAAGACGACTACTTCGTCGATGGCATCACCGACGAACTGACGACCGTGCTGTCCCGTGTTCCCACTCTCAAGGTCGCTTCATCGGCCTCGGCCTTTGCGTTCCGAGGGCGCGGGGACGTGGATGTGCGTGAGGTCGGTCGGGAGCTGGGCGTGGCCACGGTGCTGGCGGGGACGGTGCGGAAGGACCATGACCGGATGCGGGTGACCGTCCAGCTGAGCGGGACCGCCGACGGAATTGTACGCTGGGCGGAGAGCTACGAGCGGGAGGTCACCGGCATGCTCGCCATCCAGGACGAGATCGGCCGAGCCGTGGTCGTGGCGCTCAGCCCGGCGCTGGACCCCGCCGCGCCCGCCGCCGGCCCCGCCACCCGGGACCTCGAAGCCTGGGACCTGTACCTGCGGGGCCGTTTCTACTGGCGCCAGCGCGGGACGGCCTCGCTGCGAGCCGCGGCCGGCTACTTCTCCCAGGCCATCGCCCGGGACTCAGGCTTCGCCCGGGCCTGGGCCGGGCTGGCCGATGCCGTGGGACTGCTGCCCGCGTACGGACCCACTCCCGTCGACTCGGTGCTGCCGATCGCCGAGCACGCCGCCTCCCGCGCCGTGGCGCTGGACAGCACCCTCCCGGAGGCGCATGCCGCCCTCGGCCAGCTCTACCGCAGCGTGGGACGATGGAGCGAGAGCGAGCAGGCCCTCCGGCGGGCCGTCGCCGCCGACTCGACCTACGCGCCCGCGCACCAGTGGCAGGGGGAGCTGTTCGCGGTGCTGGGTCGGTTCAGTGAGGCGGAGGCGGCCATGGAGCGCGCCCGGGCGCTGGATCCGATGTCGCCGATCATCACCGGAGAACTCGGCTATGTCCGTGCCCTGGCGGGTCAGTGGGATTCCGCTTTCGCCGCGGGGCGCCGGGCCATCCAGCTCGCCCCCGAGCTCTGGACCGGCTACGCCTTTCTCGGATCAGCCTATCTCTGGCACGGCCAGGCTGGCGAGGCGGCTGCCCAGCTGGAGCGGGCGATGACCCTTGCGCCCGAGAACCCCTTCGGCGGAGTGCTGGCCTACGCCTACGCCGCGCGGGGCGACCGGGCCCGCGCGGAGGCGCTCACCGCCACGCTCCAACGGGATGCCCTCGCTGGCCGCGCCTCCCCCACGACGGTGGCGATCGCCTTCGCGGGGCTGGGACAGATCGACCCGGCGCTTCACTGGCTCGAACAGGCGGTCGCCACCCGAGACGGGTTCCTCTACGCGTCTTCACTGCACATGCCGTGGTACGAGTCGCTCCGGGCCGATCCACGGTTTCAGGAGCTGATGCGCCGGGTGACCGGGACCCGGTAGCACGGGCTCATCCTCAAGCCCACGGGACCACTCCGTACGAGCCACTGCATCCCCTTCGGTTCAACGAAGGGTGTCCGCTGGTTGTTGGGGAGAGTTTCTCCCCATGGCCGATTGGGTGCGAAGCACAAGGCGCCGCTGCTCGATGTCATAGGTCAGGAGTATGACCCGTCGCGCCATGAACGTAGGCGACGCCGTCAGGCTCAGGCTGGCGGGCAGGGGGGGCTGCCGGGCGCGACGAGTGCTGTCGGTCAGCGCCACGGTCGTCGTGTCCGCCCCCTCGACCCGCTCCAGCCGGACGTCGAGGTGATGCATGCCCGGCGGGACCAGGTGCTCCACCAGGAGGCTGAGCGGCCGATCGTGTCGCATCCCCCCGCCACGGAGGACCTGGTCGGCAATGCTCTGGCTGTCCAGCTGCACCCGCAGGCGATAGCTCGCCGCCCGGCCCTCGCACTCAATACGCTGCCGCATGTGAACGGGTCGTGCGGCCAGCTCGGCCGCACTCACCTCCCGGCAGTGCTCCAGCCGTTCGGGACGGGCGCTGAACGCAAGCCGGAGGACCGCCTGGTCATCGGTCGCGGCTGAGTAGCGCCAATTTGAGAGCAGCGCAACCAATGCCAGTGCGGCGGCGCCGATGATGAGCCCGGTGGCCCGCGTGATCCCCCGGGTCACGGTGCCGCCCCCGGCCTGGCTGTCTCCACCTCACATTCCCGCTCGACCGCGACTCCCGGGTCCACCGGCTGATCGGGCGGGCGGAGGCCGGCCGCGAAATCCTGCAGCACCGCTTCCGCTTCCGCCACCTGGCCGGAGGCCAGAAACGCCAGCCGCACCCTTCGACGATCAACCCGGGCCTGCAGCTCCGCCTCACGGTCATGGTAGACCCGGGCATCGAGCCAGCGCGGGCCCTCGCGGCTCCAGCAGTCGCGCGGCGGGCACGCCAGCACGAGGACGCCAGCCGCACCAGAACGCAGCGCAAACTCGATCACCGAGGTGTGCAGGTTCCCGCCGCAGTCCACCGGGTGCAGCACGCCATTCGCGCGTTCAAGCGCCGCGCCGGACAGAATGGCTCCGCGGGAGCAGCTGATTACGAGGGTCCTCCCTGTGGCCCGCGGGTGAGTGACCATGACCGAGCGGATGCTGTCCAGCTGGTCGCGCCCGGTTCGGCCGGGGGGACCCACGCCCATTGGGGCGCAAGAACCGGCGCAGATACCGCAACTCACGCACAGGGCCGGATCTACCTGCGCGACCAGCGTGGCGCGGCCGTCGGTGCGGGGAATCATGGTGATCGCCCCATAGGGACAATCCACCGGGCATTGGTTGCAGCCGGTGCACAGCTGCTCGTCTACGACCGAGGGCGGCATCTCCCCCTGAGGGCGCCGGCTCCAGTAGGGTACCAGGGCCAGCAGCACGGTCACCGAGATCAGCAGCGTCCACAGCGCGGTAGGGCTGAGTGCGGGACTCCATGGCAGCCAGAAGGCATAGAACAGGTCTGCCGGAATCGTGGTCGGGCGTGTGAAGGGATCCCCCTCCGGCCCCAACGCGGCGGGCCAGAGGACGGCGAGCACCGTGAGCCCGCCGACCAGGGTCCAGCAGAGACGCTTCGGCGGCAACACGACCGGGCGGGCGATCCGCGAGAGGTGCAGCCAGAACGCCACTCCGAGACCCAGCGGCAACGCCACGTGCAGAAAGAGGTTCAGGAAGTAGAAGGCTGGCGGTGGCGGACGCTCGCCGGCAAAGGTCCGGCCCAGGCGTTCGGAGAGGAATGGCAAGGCGTCGAACAGGCGGGCGCCTTCGATGGCCAGTTGCCGGCCGAAACTGTCCCATACCATGACGAAGCCGGTCCATCCGCAGACGAGAACCAAGCCGAGGAGGACGACCCCCGAGAGCCAGGCGAGCACCCGAGGCCCCCAGCTGCGTCCCTGGGCGTACATCCGGAACATGTGGACCAGGATGGCCACGATGGCGGCGTCCGAGGCGTAGCGGTGGAGGGCCCTGACCCAGCGTCCCAGCCAGAGGTCCTGCTGCAGCGCTGCTACCGAGGCCCACGGCGCGCTGATCCGGTAGAGGAATAGCAGCCAGAGTCCGGTGGCGAGGAGCACCACCAGCATCAGGACGGCGATGGTGCCGCTCTGGTACAGCGGGTTGCTGCGCTCACCGTAGAGCCGGGTCGCCAGCGTGTCGAAGATCCCGAACACGCGGCGGATGGCGGCGCCACCGATGGCGGCTAGCGGCATGCGGCCGCGGGGGTCTTGCGAAGGCAATGACATATCAACATGATTAAGTCAATAATCGCAGGATTCCCCATTTTGCGACAGTCCCTCCGGAGGCACCATGCCCGCATCGCACCACCCGACCCCGGGGCGCGAGGAGGAAATCCCGTTGCCCCAACGCCTGTTCGACAATGTGTGGCTCCTGCTCGTGCTTGGCCTGGTCATCATGTTCGCACTGTTCACGGGCTGGGGTCTCTGGGAGATTCTGACCCTGCCACCCGCCGAATTGCCCTGAGGCCCCCATGCCAACTGCACAATCCGATACTCACACCGGGCTCGAGTCGCCCCGAGGCATCTGGTGGCGGCCAGCGCACCGGGCGGAGAAGACCTGGGTCGCCATCGCCTTTGCCTGGTGCATGGTTCTCTTTGCCATGATGCCGCTCTGGCACCTGAAAGGCAATCAGAATCCTTCCGGCATCCGCCGCCGGGTAGAGCCGGCCGCGTTTTATCGTCGGACTCAGGAGTTCATCAAGCAGTACAAGGTTGGCGATGATCGTGGCATGCCGATCGTGGCCCCGCCACCAGGCAGTGAGGTCTACCTCATGGCCCAGACCTTCATGTGGACGCCCATTCTGAAGCTGGAGCTGGGCAAGGAGTACACGCTGCACCTCTCCTCCCTGGACGTCAATCACGGATTCAGTCTCTATCCCGTCAACGTGAACTTCCAGGTTCTGCCGGGCTACGACTATGGCCTTCGGGTCACCCCGACGGCCACCGGCGACTTCCGCATCATCTGCAACGAGTTCTGCGGAATCGGACACCACACCATGGTCGGCCGGGTCATCGTCGTCGACAGCACCGGCCAGGAAGTCGTATTCTCGGGAGGGACCCATGAATAGCGCGATCTTCCGTGTCTGCCCGATGACCGGACGACGGGTGGATGCCCAGGCGGAAGCGCTGGTTCGGGTGAACGCCGTCGTGTCCATCGTGGCGCTCCTCGTGGGCGCCACCGCGGCGGTGCTGATCGTCCTGACCCGGTGGCAGGCCGTGCACCTCCTCCCGGCCGAGTGGTACTACCGGCTGCTCGGCGTGCACGGGATGAGCATGCTCATCTTCTTCATCATCTTCTTCGAGATGGCGGTGCTCTACCTCGCCAGTACCGTGCTGATCGACGCCCGCATGGCCGCGCCGAAGCTGGGCTGGTTCGCGTTCGGCCTCATGGTGGTCGGCGCCCTGCTGGTGGAAGGGCTCATGTGGGCGGGCAAGGCCGATGTCCTTTTCACCTCCTACCCGCCCCTCAAGGCCCATCCGCTCTTCTACCTGGGGGTGATTCTCTTCGCAGTCGGCGCCCTGATCGTGACCGGGATCTTCTTCTACAACCTGGTCGTGGCCAAGCGGGAAAAAACCTACGAGGGCTCCCTGCCCCTGGTGGTCTACGGCGCCGTCACCGCCGCGATCATCGCCGTGATCACCCTGCTGCACGGGGCGATCATCTACATCCCGACCTTTCTCTGGTCCCTCGGCCTGATGCCGATGGACGCCGAGGTCTACCGGCTCATCTGGTGGGCCCTGGGGCATTCCTCCCAGCAGATCAACGTCGCGGCGATGGTCGCGATCTGGTACATGCTGGGAGCGCTCACGATCGGCGCCGTGGTACTGAACGAGAAGGTCAGCCGGTCCGCCTTCGTGCTGTATGTGCTGTTCATCTCCATGGCCTCGGCCCACCACCTGCTGGTCGATCCCGGCATGGGGCCCGCCTGGAAGGTGGTGAACACCTCGTACTTCATGTACATGGCGGTGCTGGCCAGCATGATCCACGGCTTCACCGTCCCGGCAGGCATGGAGATGGGGCAGCGGCTCCGCGGCGTCACCCAGGGACTCTTCGGCTGGCTCCGCAAGGCGCCCTGGGGGGATCCCGGATTCAGCTCCCTGGTCTTCTCGGTGGTGGTATTCGGGTTCGTCGGCGGCATCACCGGCGTCACCATCGGCACCGAGCAGATCAACATCATCGTCCACAACACCCTGCGGTCACCGGGGCACTTTCACGCCACCGTGGTGAGCGGGACGGCAATGGCCTTCATGGGCGCCACCTACTACCTCATCCCGCTGATCTTCCGGAAGCGGGTAGCCTTCTGGGGCCTCGCCAAGATCCAGCCATACCTCTTTGCCGGCGGGATGCTGTTCTTCACCATCTTCATGACTTTCGCGGGCAGCTTTGGCGTTCCCCGCCGCCACTGGGACATCAGCTTCAGCCAGGCCCCATTCGACGTGCAGTTCAATCCGGTCGTGGACCTGCTCCTGGCCATCATGGCCCTGGGCGGCCTGACCGCCGCCGTGGGCGCCTTCGCCTTCATCCTGATTGCCGTGGTGTCGGTCTTCTTCGGGAAGCCGATCGGCGATCTGGTGCCCGGCGTGGCCGTCGTGGGGGTTCCCCAGGGTCTGACCAATCCGCCCCGGCACGCCGCCAATGTGGACGAGCTCAACGAGCAGTTCCACAACACGACGAGTCGACTCGGGCCGGCACCGGGAACGATGGTGCTGGTCTTCGTGTTCCTGGCGGCGTTCGTGGTGTATTTCTTCGTCAACTGGAAGATCCTGTCGGGAGTATGGAGAATCGGTTGACGACTGTCAGGTCCGGGGGACTCACGGTGGTCGCCCTCGGGTTCATCGTCGCGGTGACCGTGGCCTGGTGGGCCTTCGCGCTATGGCCGCTCTCCGCCGCGGCACCCGTCTGGGTCGCACGGGCCCGCTACGTCTGCTTCGGCAGCCCGCCCAGTGGGCTGCCGGACGCCGGCGGGTGGCTGCTGCTGGTCGGCCAGCCGGTCGGCATGGCAATCGTGCTGCTTGGCGTCTGGGGCGAAGAACTCCGGGTGGGACTCAGCCGGGTGATGAGTCGTCGTGCCGGGCAGCTGGGCATCGCCATGCTGGTGATCCTGACCGTCGCGGGAATGTTGTTCACCGGGGTCCGGCTCGCCGGCGGCGGTGAGCCCTTCGACCCCGGCACCGCCGAGCGCATGGGGACCCTGGCGCCTGAGCATCGGGCTGTGCCGGTATTCGATCTGGTGGACCAGAACGCACAGTCAGTTTCGATGACCAGGTTCCTCGGTCGGCCTGTCCTGGTGACCTTCGCATTCGCCCACTGCGAGACCGTCTGTCCCACGATCGTCCGGGAGGTTCTCGCCGTTCAGGGCACCTCGACGCCCCGGCCCGTTGTCGTCGCAATCACCCTCGACCCGTGGCGTGATCCACCGGAGCGACTCCCGGCGATCGCAGCCTCTTGGGAAATGGGGCCGGACGCCTATGTGCTCAGCGGGGACGTTCCGGCAGTGGAACGTGCACTGGATTCGTGGCAGGTCCGCCGCTCCAGAAACGAGACCACCGGCGACATTCAGCACCCGGGCCTCGTGCATGTGATCGACACCGCCGGATATGTGGCCTTCACCGTCCCGGGCACTCGCAGCGCCCTGGAACGTGCGCTTCGAGAACTGCACTCACGCTGAGACCGTCCCAGCCTGAAACTGCTCCGCCGACCCTCCCGTAGGCCGCATAGATCCCGCAACATGAGTTCTCCAGGGAGGTCACCATGCGCAGCCTTTGGACCAAGGTAGGTCTCGGAGCAGCAGGGGTGTTCGCCGTCGGTATGCTGGGGCTGACCGTCTTTCGGCAGGCGGCGGCGGCCACCAGCCAGGCTGTCGGAGAGGTCATCCATCGTACCGTCCAGGGGGCCACCCGGGCCGCCATGCACAACATGGCCTTTCGCCTTGATGGGGAGAACCTCGGCAGCCTCCGCCAGCTCTCGATCCATCGCGTCCAGCGGGGGGACCTCCCCGAGGTCGCCATCGAGGTCACTCTGCGGGACATCGCCTTCGCCAAGCGGTTGGCTCAGTGTGATCTGGTGCCCGCCGCCGGTCGCAACGCGGAGGACTTCGATCCTCGGCAGGGGTTCCGCTGTGCGGAGCGCCGCGAGGGGCCCTTCGTCGGGATCGGCACCGCGCACTTCCTGCCTGGCGACATCGTCCGCCCGATCCTCGTCTCCCGCGCCCACGCCGCCCAGCTGCGGCAGGGCGATCCATTCGAGGCCACCGCCGATCTGAACGGACAGGTCCGGGTGACCGCGAGAGATGGCGGCGGAGAAATCGTCAAGGTGCTCGCGGACAGCAGCGGCGCCTCGATCCACGTGCGGGACGGCCAGGGCCGCTCGCTGGTTCGGCTGGTCGCCGATTCTGCCGGGGCCATGCTCCGCGTCCGCGATGAGGACGGGCGGGAAATCGTGCGGCTGGATGCTGGGGGTGGCCGCTTCTCACTCACCGTGGACTCAGCCGGGACACCATAGGTCCCAAGCCAGACCCTGTCCCCTCTCCACCGGGCCGCCGCGAGGCGGCCCGTTTCCATTTGCGGCACTTCCCTTGCCTCCTGAATTGACCGACGAGCGGTGCCGACCTGACGACGATCAGGCGGCCGTCGCTAAAGCATTGGTAGTCATTGACTTAAAGAATTCACCTTGGCAGGGGAGCCGATTCGTGCGCCCCCCTACTCGGGTGAAGCGCAAGGAGTTTTCCGCTCTTGAATCAAGTTCGCTCCACTCAGCCAGAGTCCGGCCCCCTTCGGAGGATGCCGAAGGCGCAATGGACCATCCCCGTGGGCGGCATCACCGCGCTCATGGCGGTCTACGGGTTGGCCTATCTGGTTTGGGAGCGCGGGGGCTGGGGAGACGAGGCGCTGCGGCAGATCATCGGGACGGCGGGTTTCATGCCGCTCAATCTGCTGTGCGCGGTCCTCTTTCTCGGCGCCGCGCGGAGGGAAGCCCTCGGCCGAGAGACTCGCCGGGCGGTATTGCTGTTCGGTCTTGGCTCACTCGCCGTGTTTGTCGGCAACGCGATCAACCTCGGGTACATCGCGGCACGGGGGGAGGCGCCGCTGGCGTCGTGGGCCGACGCCTTCTACCTGGGCGACAGCGCGCTGATGCTGGCCGCGCTGATGTCCTTCCCCATGTCGGGAAGGGTGCGGCTGGAGCGCTACAAGTTTGCGCTCGATGCCGGGGTCGTCCTTGTGGGCGGGGCGGTCACGATCTGGTTCTTCAACGTCCGGCCGACCTGGGCCACCCCCGGCAGCGGCTGGATTGTTTCGATTCTCGCGTTCGCCTACCCGCTCGCCAGCCTGCTGGTCATGCTCGGGGCGACCACCGTCCTCATGCGTGGGCGGCCGGAGACCAACCCCACCGCGTTCCGCCTGCTGGTGGCGGGCACGCTCATCAGCATCGTCGCAGACCTGGCGTTCAACCTGGTGCTGCTGGAGGCGATGGAGCGGAGTGCCGCGTGGGTGGACGGGGTGTATCTCCTCTTCTATCTGATCTTCACCGCCAGCGGAGAGCTGTACCTCCGGGCACCGGCGGCCCTGCCCGAGCCGCAGGGTGCCCGTCGGCCGCGGCTGCAGCAGACCAGCCCGCTGCCCTACCTGGCGATCATCACCACCTACGGCCTGCTGCTCTTCGTGGCGATCACCCCCTGGTCCAATCCCTACAGCGGCGTGGCCATGGCGGCGGTGGTGATGACCGTCATGGTGGTCGCCCGGCAGCTGCTGGCGGTGCGCCAGAATGTCCGGCTGCTGGCCGAGACTGCCGCGCAGCAGAACGAGGCCCGGTTTCGCTCGCTGGTGCAGAACTCCTCCGACGTGATCCTGGTGGTGCGGCCGGATGGCCGGATCAGCTTCGTCAGCCCGGCCGCGATCCGCATCCTCCGGCTGGCGCCGGAACAACTCACAGGGCGGCCCCTGCTCGAGCTGGTGGAGCCGGAGGACCGGGGCCGGGCGCGCGATTTTCTCAACATGGTGCAGGCCTCACCGGGGGTCTCCCCGCCGATCGAGTGGCGCTTCCGCCAGCCCGATGGCGCCGCCCTCGTTGTCGAGAGCATCGCCACCAACCTCGTGCACGATGACACGGTGCGGGGTCTGGTCCTCAATACCCGCGACATCAGCGAGCGCAAGCGGCTGGAGCGGGAGTTGACGCACCAGGCCTTCCACGACTCGCTCACCGGGCTCGCCAACCGGGCGCTGTTCCGCAACCGGGTGGGACACGCCCTCACCCTGGCGCGGCGCCAGCACCAGACGGTCAGTGTGCTGTACCTCGACCTCGACGACTTCAAGAAGGTCAACGACAGCCTGGGCCACGCCGAGGGCGACCGGCTCCTGGTGGCCGCGGCGGACCGATTCCGCCAGTGTGCCCGCGCGGGGGATACCGTGTCGCGGCTGGGCGGTGACGAGTTCGCCGTGCTCCTGGAGGACGGGCTGTCACAGGAGGGTGTGGCGGCGCTGGTGGAGCGGCTCTCCCACGCCATGCGGCGTCCGTTCCAGCTCAGCGGCAACGCCGTGCATGTGGATGTGAGCGTGGGCGTGGCCACCGCCCACGAGGACGACTCGGCCGACGACCTGCTCCGCAACGCCGACATGGCCATGTACACCGCCAAGCGCCGCGGCAAGGGCCGCTCGGAGACCTACCAGGCCCACATGTACGCCGACGTGAAGGACCGGCTGGCCAAGGAGGAGGCGCTCCGCGCTGCGATCGCCGGGCAGGAGCTGTTTCTGGTCTATCAGCCGGTCTACAACCTCAGCACCGGTGAGATTGCCGGGGTCGAAGCCCTGGTCCGGTGGGAGCATCCCGAATTCGGCGCCCTGCTGCCGCAGCACTTCGTCCCGCTGGCGGAGGAGAGCGGACTGATCGTGGCGCTGGGGCAGTGGGTCCTGCGCGAGGCCTGCCACCAGCTGGCGTCCTGGCACGCGCAGGGACTGGGAGGGCGGTTGTCCATGGGAGTGAACGTCTCTGGGCGGCAGCTGCACGAACTGGATATCGTGGCCGAAGTGCGGGGGGCGCTGGTCCACAGCGGCGTGGCCGCCGATCAGCTGGTGCTGGAGATTACCGAGAGCGTGCTCATGCAGCACACCGACGTGGTACTGGAGCGGCTCACCGCGCTCCGCGGGCTGGGCGTTCGGCTGGCGATCGACGACTTCGGCACCGGCTACTCCTCGCTCAGTTACCTGCAGCGATTCCCCATCGATATCATCAAGGTCGCCCGGCCGTTCGTCGAGGACCTGGCCAGCGGCGTGGACCGCGCGGCGCTGGCCCGGGCCATCATCGGACTGGGCGACACCCTCAAGCTGCGGACCGTGGCGGAGGGCGTCGAGACCGCCGAGCAGTGCGCGGCGCTCCGCGCCTTCGATTGCGGCTACGGGCAGGGCTACTACTTTGCGCCCCCGCTCACTCCGGTGGAGGTGGAACGGCTGCTGCAGGAGCCCCGCCGGGTGCTGCCCTCGCCGGCGACCCAGCTGCCTGGTCAGATCATACCGGCTGCCTGAGGCCTGCGGCACTCTCCCACTGATTTCATTCCGGATTCATAGCGGGTCGCTAGTGTACACCCCGGAGCCTTACCCTGGGGAGCGACCATGTCCATCCGCGCCGTCTGCCGTCTCGCCGCCTCCGCGGTTGTCCTGCTGCTGACCCTTCCAGCGCCGGCCGCCGCCATCCCGGCCTTCGCCCGGCGCTATAAGGTGAGCTGCCAGCTGTGCCACAACCCCTTTCCCACCCTGACCGCCTTCGGGGCGAACTTCGCGGGCAACGGCTTCCGGATGAGTCCGGGGGAGGAGCCCGGGGATACTCTCTCGACGGGCGACGACCTGCTGGTGCTGCTCAAGGACGTGCCGCTCGCCGTCCGGCTGGACTTCTACGCGCAGGCATACGCCAACGGGCGTGCCGCCACCGACTTCCAGTCTCCCTACGGGGTCAAGCTGCTGTCGGGCGGCGCACTCTCGAAATCCATCTCCTACTACTTCTATACCTTCCTGCTGGAGCGGGGGGACGTGGGCGGGGTGGAAGATGCCTTCCTGTACTTCAACGACCTCGGCGGCGCGCCGGTTGACCTGGCGGTGGGGCAGTTCCAGGTCTCGGATCCGCTGTTCAAGCGGGAGTTGCGGCTGGAGTTCGAGGACTACGCCGTCTACCGCGCCCGGCTCGGCGACGTGCCGGTGGATCTGACCTACGATCGCGGGGTGATGGGAATCGCCGACGTCGCGGGGTTCACCCTCACGGGACAGCTCCTCAACGGCAGCGGGATCGGCGGGGCGCAGCCCAACCGACGCTTCGATATTGACCCCAACAAGAGCGTCTTCCTCCACGCCACCCGCGACCTGGGCAGCGCGCTCCGGCTCGGCGGCTTCGGGTACTACGGCCGCACCAGCGGGAACGGCACCCACAACGACAGCCAGATGCTCGGAGTGGACGGGACCATCACCGTGGGCGCGCTGGAGCTGAACGGGCAGTACATCTACCGCGAGGACACCGAACCGACCTTCACCGCCGGTGAGCCGGGCGTCGTGATGCAGGGGGGCTTCGGGGAGCTGATCGTCCGCCCCCCGGGCAGCCGCTGGTACGGATTCCTGCTCTACAACCGGGTCACCGCCGACAAGCCGCTGCTCGATGTCCGCCTCGGCGGGCCAGCGGGCGTCCGCCGGCACCAGACGGCCTCGGTCGGTCTCGGCCGGCAGGTGCGGCGCAATGTCAGGATGAGCGGTGAACTGGCGTGGGACACCGAGCAGGAGGAGGCCCGGCTGACGGCTGGACTCACAGCCGCCTTCTAGCGCGGTCCCTAGGGGGCTGCTACCGGCAGCTCGGTCCGCCGGCTCCAGTCGATGAACGAGGCATCGTAGAGCCGTGGCGTCAGGCCGGCCGTCCGCGCCACAAAATAGAGATAGCTGGCCTGGACCCCGGTGCGGCAGTATACCACCACCTCGGTTCCCGGCACCGCGCCCCGCTCGGCGAGCAGCGCGGTGATGTCGCGCGCGTCCTTGAGCAGGCCGGGCTCCGGCGTGGTCAGGGTGTGGGGCCAGTAGAGGCTTCGGGCGCCGGCAATATGGCCGGCCCGGGGCACGCCCTCGCCGGGGGTCTCGCCCCGGAACTCCGCCTCCGGGCGGGCATCGAGGAGCACCATCCCCGGGTCATCCAGCCGGCTCGCGATCCAGCTGGCGTCCACCACCAGTTCCGGCCGGGGCTGGAGTGTCAGGCGCCCGGCCGCGAGAGTCGGTGTCTCGCTGGTGACCGGCCGGCCCCCGCCGCGCCAGGCGGGCATCCCCCCATCGAGCAGCGCCACCCGACTCCCCAGGCCGAGATAGTCCAGCGTCGCGAACAGCCGTGCCGCCGGCAGCGGATCGCCGACGATCACCACCCGGCTACCGTTGGAGACGCCCACCGCCTCAAGCAGCGAGTCCAAATGGGCGGCCTCCGGGATCTCGTTGGTCAGCCCGTCCCGTTCCACCACGATGTCCCCGGAGCGAAGCAATCGGGCGCCAGGGATGTGCCCGGCGGTGTAGGCGACGGAATCACGGTCTACCTGGAGGATCACCAGCCCGGGGGAGTCCAGTCTGGCCGCCAGCCACTCGGAGCTGACCAGCAGGGAGTCGCGAACGGGGCCGGTCTGCGCGTCCAGCCGCGCGGGGATGCCGAGCACGGCGAGCAGGGCGAGGAGACGTCGAACCGGCATGATACCTCGGTGCAGCAGGGTGGCGGCAATCAGGGCAGCGCGATTATCTACCGGAGAATAATGCGCCTCCATCACCTGGATGTCACCCGCACCGCCCGCTACTTCGCGCTGGGTCCCGAGGACGGTTCCGCCAGCGAGGTATGGATCGGCCTTCACGGCTACGCCCAGCTCGCGTCCCGGTTCCTGCGCTGGCTGGCTCCGCTCGACGACGGCGGGACCCTGATTGCCGCGCCCGAGGCGCTGTCGCGATTCTACCTTGAGACCGGGGTGGATGGACGGCACGGGAAGGCCATCGGCGCCACCTGGCTCACCCGCGAGGATCGCGAGGCGGACCTCCGCGATCATCTTGGCTACCTCGATCGCCTGCAGGCAGGGTTGCTTGGGCGTGGCCCCCGCCCCCGGGTCGTGGTCCTGGGATTCTCGCAAGGCGCCGCGCTGGCGGCTCGATGGGTGGCGGGGGGTGGCTCCCGCCCCGACAGGCTGGTCCTCTGGGGGGCCCCGCCGCCGCCTGACGTGACCCCGGCGTTGCTGGCCGAGCGGCTCGACGGGCGGCCGCTGCACCTCGTGGCGGGAGACCGGGATGGCTACGTCCCGGCCGGGGCCCTTGAAGCCGCGGCCGCGCCCTTCAGCGAGGCCGGCGCGGCGGTGACGGTGACCCGGTTTTCAGGCGGGCACCAGGTCGACGGGCCCACGCTCCTCGCGCTGGCGGGGCGGGTCGCACCCGGGTGATCGCTCCGTGCAAATGGCCAGGGCACGGCAGTGATCAGCGTACGGCGCTCCGCTACTTCACCACATCCACCGATTCACGCAGCATTTCGTCGGCGGTGCGCAGCACTCTCAGCTGGGCGGAGAAGGCGCGCTGCGCGATCATCATGCTCGTCATCGCGGCGGCGAGGTCTGGTGTGTCGGGGGCGCCGGTGGGGGCCGCAGGCGACCCCGGCTCGCCCTCGGTGTCGGAGGGGATCTCGGCCAGGCCGGCGACTGCGATCCGCTCGGCCGCCCGGTCCACCTGCCGGGTGTAATACCTGAGGGCGCTGAGCGCGTTCGAAATTGCGGTGCCAGTGACGGGCATCGGGGGGAGCCTCGGTCGGACTGTCACACGGCCACACTGCGGGTCATCCATGGACCCGGGGCCGCTAGTACGGACTATCGGCCCCGGCCCAGAAAACTTGAGGGGTCACTCCCAGTCGCCCCGCTTGCGGAACTCCTCCAGCCTCCGGCGATCCCGCTTGGTAGGCCGCTCCTGAGAATCGGTGACGAAGAGCACATGGGCCGCCTTCAGGTTGTAGGCGACCTTTTCCCGGCCGGCGATGCTCTCCGCTGTTTCCCCGTACAGCCCGGCCGCCACGACGGCCGGGCCGCGCCGCTCGGACAGCTCCCGCACCACCACGGTGTGCGCATAGGGGCCGAGCTGGATCTCCAGGCGGTCCCCCGGCTTGACCAGCCGGGCGCGCTTTACCCGCTCGCCGTTGAGGCGCACCTTGCCGCCGTCGATCGCCGCCACCGCGAGCGGGCGAGTCTTGAAGAAGCGCGCCGCCCACAGCCACTTGTCGAGCCGTACGCCGGCGGCCGGGGTCATGCGCGGTCTGCCTCGGTGTCGGCCACCGGCCGGAACAGGAGGTCGAAGGCCAGAAAGACGGTCTTGGAGAACGGGTACAGCAGGAAGGGCAGGGCCAGCATCAGCGCACCTCCGCCCCACAGCAGCAGGTCCCAGGGCGGGTCCGGCCAGGTCTCGGCCAGGGTAAGGAGGAACACCGTCGCCCACAGCAGCTCTGCCGCGACGATGTTGAACATGTAGGCGCCCACGATGTACCCCTGCTCACCCCGCTCGGTCCTGAGGCCGCAGGAGCGGCACGCCGGCCGCATCCGGAACCACCCCGCGAACAGCTCCCCCGCGCCGCACTGCGGGCAGCGGAGCCGTAGCGCCCGGCCGAAGAGCCGGAGGACGTTGCGCACGGGTCAGACCCGGCTGGACCAGGCCCGGAAGCCCAGCGCCGAGTTGAGCCAGCGGACCAGCGGGGTCAGCGCCCGGAAGTCGCGCTCCAGGGTTGCCGGCAGCCGCGCGGAAAGTACGTCCCGTTCGGCCAGGGCCCGTCCGGCGGTGAAGGACTGGTAGCGTAGCCAGGCGACGGCGGGATGGTCGGCGGCGTATCCCCGGGGAAGCCGCACCAGCATCGCTTCCTCGTCCAGTGGGCCGAAGCGGCGCCGGAAGGCGGGTGCCAGCACGATCCGCTTGAACCCCTTCCAGTCCTCCGCCAGCGCGTCCCGGATGCGGTTAAGCGAGGGCCGGGGTGGCATCCAGATCCCGGCCCCGAGGAAGCACTCCCCCGGGGCGATCTGAAAATAGAACCCGGCCCCCCCGGACGCCTCGCCCCCGACGCCCCGGCCGGCATCCGCATGGTAGAACCAGCAGGCGGCGTTGGTCTTGTACGGAGACTTGTCCTTGGAGAACCGCACATCCCGGTGGATGCGGAACAGCGAGCGGCGAGGCTCTCCGATGATCTCAGGCGCGAAGCGGGCCAGCCGGAGGTCCACTTCCTCGACCAGCGCCTTGAACGGCTCCCGGACCTCGGCCTCGTACGCGGGGCGATTGGCCTCGAACCACGCCTTGCTGTTGTGCCGCTTGAGTTGCCGCAGGAACCGCAGCGCGGCCGGCCTGAGCCCGGTGAAGGGTTGGGTACGTCGTTGGGGGCGGGCGGCCTTGGCCACGAGGAATTCCTCCTTCTCGGCTCGGGTCCACTGCTTGATGGCCCATTCGCGCCGCAGCGCGGCGGAACGGTCGGGGGCCGGCTCGGCATGCACCAGGGTGACCGGTCGCCGGGTGCGGGTGTAGCGGGCTCCCCGGCCTGCATTGTGGGCCGCAATCCGGGCCAGTGCGTCGCGCGCCACGCCGGTGTAGAGCGTGCCGTCGGCGCACCGGGCAAGGTAGACGGACCAGGGCATGGCCAGAAGCTACACCGAGAGCGGCGGTGCGTGGACCGCCTGATCCTCGCCGGTCGCGTCGGGGCCCGGTCACGGGCTACTTTTAGGCACGCCCATGACATCGCCAGTCGTCCGTCCGCCCGATCGCGCCCTGCCCGACCAGAAGACCATTCTGACATGGGTCCTGGTTGCACGGGTGGTGTTCGCCCTCGTCGCACTGGTGCTGGCGTCGCTGGCGCGCAGCTCCGAGCCGGCCTTTGCGTTCTCCGCCAGCCTGGGCGTGCTGCTCGCCCTGGTCCTCGCGGCGTACGGCTACTGGTGGGTGTGGCTCCGGCAGCGCACCGCCGGCGGTCTGTTCTTCTTCCTGCAGGCCCTGGCCGACATCACGGTGATCACCCTGCTGGTGCACGTCACCGGCGGGCCCCAGAACGCCTTCCCGGCCCTCTACATCCTGGTGATCGCCGCGTACTCGCTGCTGATGTCCTTCAGCGGCGGCCTGGTCGTGGCATTGCTGGTGGCGGCGGCCTACTTCGCCGAGAGCACCTGGCTGCAGCCGCCCCGCCTCGGCCTCTCCCCGGACATCCCCGACCTGGCCTTCTGGGGTCAGGTGGCGGTGTTCATCGCGGCCTACGTGCTGCTCGGGGCGCTCGCGGCGCGGCTGCGTGCCGCGGGCGCCGAACGCGAGTCGCTGCAGACCGAGTTGCGCCGGGTCCGGCTCCGCGCCGACGAGATTCTGCGGAATATCCGCTCGGGGGTGATCACCGTCGACGATGCCGGCCGCCTGGCCTTCATCAATCCGATGGCGGAGCGACTGCTCCAGGTGGACGGGGAGACCTCGACCGGCCTCCCGGTGCTGGACAAGCTCAAGCTGCGCTCGCCCGAGCTGTGGGCCGCCCTGGTCGCGGCCATCCGCCACGGCCGGAAGGTGAGCCGGGGAGAAGGCACCGTCCTGCACGAAGACGGCCGCATCTTCCCCATCGGCCTCTCCACCACCACTTTCGAGCGTGACTCGGACGGCCGTCCGTCGGTGACCGCCATCTTCACCGACATCAGCGACCTGAAGCGGCTCAACGAGCTGAACCTGCGGGCCGAGCGGCTGGAGGCGGTCGCAGCGCTCTCGGCCTCTCTGGCGCATGAGATCCGCAATCCCCTGGCCTCCATCCGCAGCAGCGTCGAGCAGCTGGCCCGCTCGGCCCACGGGGACGAGGATGACCGCTATCTTGCGCAACTGATCGTCCGCGAGAGCGACCGCCTGAGCCGGCTGCTCTCGGAGTTCCTCGACTTCGCCCGGGTACGGGCTACTGACTTCTACCCGGTGGACCTCCAGGCGGTGGTGACGGCCGCGGCCCGGCTGGTCCGGGAGCACCCCGACTGCCGCCCCGACATCGAGATCCGGGTGCAGGGCTCCCGGGTGGTGCTGGATGGGGACGAGGACCTGCTGCACCGCGTGGTGGCCAACCTGCTCCTCAACGCGGTGCAGGCCGCCCGCGGGTCGACGGTCGTGAACGTCTCCACCCGGCCGGCTCGCGCGGCCGAGTTGCCGGTGGGCTGCAGTATCGAGCAGCCGGTCTGTCTCGAGGTTCGCGACGACGGACCGGGCATTCCCGAGGACCTGCGCGAGCGGCTGTTCCAGCCGTTCGTCACCGGGAGGACGGGAGGCACGGGCCTCGGCCTCGCCATCGTGCAGCGGGCGGTGGAGGCCCATCGCGGCCTGGTCCTCCTCGACTCCGGGCCCGGCAAGGGCACCACCTTCACCATTTTCTTTCCCGCCAGGCGCGCGGCGGAGGAAGCAGCATGAGTCAGAAACCGACGGTCCTCGTCATTGACGACGAATCGGGCATCCTCGACACCCTCCGCATCCTGCTCCGGAAGGAGGGCTTCGAAGTGGCCACCGCCCAGGGCGGCAAGGCCGGCCTGGAAGCCATCAAGGCGGGCACCCACGACCTCGTCCTGACCGATGTACGGATGCCCCAGGTCAGCGGACTCGACATTCTGACCGCCGCCCGGGAACAGGATCCCATGACCCCGGTCATCCTCATGACCGCTCAGGCGTCGCTGCAGACCGCCATCGGCGCCGTCAACGCGGGGGCGTACTACTACATCCAGAAACCCTTTGCCAATGACGAGCTGGTGGCCATCCTCCGCCGGGCCTGCGAGTACCGCGCGGTGCGGGTGGAGAACAAGCAGCTCAGGCAGGAGATCAAGCGCCGCGACCGGGCCGGGGTGAGCCGTCCCATCGGCAAGTCGCGCCGGTTCATGGATGTCATGAAGCTGTCGGAACAGGTCTCGCCCACGGAATCCACCGTCCTGATCCAGGGGGAGAGCGGCACCGGCAAGGAAGTCATCGCCCGCTACCTCCACAACCTCTCCGCCAGGAACGAGGGCCCGTTCCTGTCCATCAACTGCGGCGCGCTGCCGGAAAACCTGCTGGAGAGCGAGCTGTTCGGGCATGTGAAGGGATCGTTCACCGGCGCGGTGCGCGACAAGCAGGGCCTGTTCGCCGCCGCCCGCGGGGGGAGCTTCTTCCTCGACGAGGTGGGGGAGATGCCCCCGCCGCTGCAGGTGAAGCTGCTGCGGGTCCTGCAGGAACGAGAGGCGATCCCGGTCGGCGCGACCGAGGCCATCCCGGTAGATGTGCGGATCATCGCGGCGACCAACCGGGACCTGGAAGAAGAAGCCCGCCACGGGCGCTTCCGCTCCGACCTGTTCTACCGGCTCAACGTCATCACCATCCACCTGCCGCCCCTCAGGGACCGGCGGGAGGACATCCTGCTTCTGGTGGAAGCCACCCTGCAGCGGCTGGCCACCGAGCAGGACACCGGCCCCAAGGCGCTCTCCTCCGAGGCGCTGGACGCGGTCATGGTCTATGACTGGCCCGGGAACGTACGAGAGCTGGAGAACGCGCTCGAGCATGCCTGGGTGCTGAGCCGTGGAGATACGATCGAGCCCAGCACCCTGCCGGAGCGGATTACCCGCCGCCGCAAGGAACCGCTGGTTGCGGAGCGTGCGTATCCCAATCCGACCCTCGAGGTCATCGAGCGCGCCTACATCATGTACGTCCTGCAGGCCGAGGGCGGCAACAAGACCCGCGCCGCCGAGGTCCTGGGAATCGATCCCTCCACGCTCTACCGGAAGCTCTCCCGCTACGAGGAAACCGGCAGCACCGAATGACCTCCACGGCGCGGGACGGGTCCTGGCGCTGGTACGCCGCGGTGGCCCTGGCGGCGGTCCTCGGAGCGGCGACCAGTCTCGGCAACCGCTTCGCCCAGGACGACATTCCCGTCATCGTGGACAATGCGCGGCTTCACTCCCTCGCCGCGCTGTGGCACCGCTTTGCCGAATCCTACTGGCCGCCCGAGGTCGTGGCGGTGCTGTACCGGCCGGTCACCACCACCGGCTTCACGCTGCAGTGGGTGCTCGGCGACGGCTCGCCCTTCCTGTTTCACCTCGCCAGCATCGGGCTGCTCGTGGCGGTCTCGCTGCTGACGCTGGCCTGCCTCCGCCGGCTCCTCCCTGAGGCCGCCGCCGGCCTGGCGGCGCTGCTCTTCGCGGTGCATCCGGTCCACGTGGAAGTCGTCGGCAACGTATCGGGTCAGTCCGAGCTGTGGGCTGCCGGGTTCGCCATCCTGGCGGTGCTGCTGTACCTGCAGGGCCGGCAGGGGGCGGGACTGGGCCCGGCGCGCTGGGCAGCGATCGTGGCCTGTGCCGCGGGCGCGGTCTTCTCCAAGGAGCACGGAGCCGTGGTGATCGGCCTCCTCGCCGCGGTCGAGTGCACCGTGGTCGCCGACAGCCGCCGCGCCCGGGCCCGGCTGCAGGAACTCTGGCCCGGCTATCTCGCCCTGGTGCTGGTGGTGGCCGGCTACCTGGCGGCGCGCGCTGCCGTCCTCGGGGAGGTCGTCGGCGAGGTGCCGCACATCGTGTTGCGGGAGGCCGGTGCCGGGCAGCGGATCCTGACCATGCTCGCGATTGTCCCCGAATGGGTGCGGCTGCTGTTCCTCCCGCTCCATCTGCAGTCCGACTACATGCCGCAGGAGCTGTCCCTCGCCACCGGGTTCGGCCCCGACCAGGTGCTCGGCTGCGTTCTCCTGCTCATCGTGCTGCTGCTGGCCTGGCGGGCCCGGCGTACTGCACCGGCCGTGACCCTGGGCGGGCTGTGGATCGGCATCGCCCTCTTTCCCGTGAGCAACCTGCTGGTTTCCACTGGGGTGCTGCTCGCGGAACGCACGCTGTTCCTGCCCAGCGTCGGCGCGGTGCTCCTGCTCGGCGGCGCCCTCGCCTGGTGGCGCGCGACCGCGCCGCCGCTGTCGCTGCCGGCCGCCCGGCTCACCGCCGCCTGCCTCCTGCTGCTGGTGGTCGCCGCGGCGGTCAGAAGCGCGCTCCGGCAGCAGGTGTGGCGGGACAACCCGACCCTGTTCGCGCAGGCGGTTGAAGACGCCCCCCTCAGCTACACCGCCCACTGGGCGCAGGCGGGGGTGCTCTACCGGAGCGGACTCCAGCACCAGGCCGAGCTGCATTACCGGCTGGCGCTCCAGCTCTACGATGCCGATGCGGACCTGCACGAGGACTTCGGTGACCGGTTCTACGAGCACGCCCTCTACCCGCAGTCCGCGCTCTTCATGCGACAGGCCCTCGCCCGTGAACCCCGGAAATGGAAGGCCCGGAGCAAGCTGATCTTCTCCCTGATGCACCTCGACAGCCTCCCCGCCGCACAGGCAGAGCTGGCCATCAAACAAGCCCGGGGTGAGCCCGATGCCGCGCTGGTAGGCCAGGCGCTGGACAGCGCACTCCGAAGCCAGAGCGCCAGAGTCCCGTAACTCCCGCCATTTTCGGCTCCGGGGCGCGGTCTTTCGCGCCCGTCCTTCCGCCCGTCCGGCCCCATCTATTGCGCCATCCTTGACCGGGCTGGAGCAGATGCGGGTCAATAATCATGGCGTCAGCACCATCGAGTGTCTCGTCGCCCTCACCCTCCTCGCCATTGCCGCGCTCGGCAACGCCGCGTCGCTGGTGTATTCGCTGCGGACTCTCGGAGAGGGAAACCGGACCGTTCGGGCTGCCCGTCTCCTCTCGGCCCAGACCGGCCGGCTCCGTCTGGTGGTCCGGCTGGCGGGGGGTAGCTGTACCCCGCTGACTAGCGGCCAGATCTCCGGAAGCCTCGGAGAGCAGGTGGCCTGGCAGGTGGGCGCTGCTCCCGGCGGGCGGAGTCTGACTTACATCGTCAGCTTCTCGACAGTGCGCGGACAGTATACCGACACCACGTCCGGATTCCTGGCATGTCTGTAGGCTCCAGCGGCGGGTTCACCCTCATTGAGATCCTCATCGGGCTGGTCCTTCTCTCCCTGGTGGGTGGGGTCGTGGTGCGGATCGGCCTGGGGGCAGAACGGACCGTCCGGCTCGCCAAGGCGGAGGCCCATACCGAGCTCAACTTCGATACCGCCCTGGATTATCTCGAGAGCGAACTAGCCGACGCCGGTACCGATGGCTCCGGAACCGACCTGATCCGGCTGGGCCAGGATTCGCTGACCTGGCGGGCCACCCGGGGGGTGGGTTTGGCCTGCCAGGTGGCACCCACCGAGGTGCGTCTCCTGCGAGACCGGTTGGCCGGTCCCCGGCAGGCGCAGCCGGGCCGGGACAGCCTGATGCTTTATGTCGGGGCGGATTCCCACCGCGCCGATTCGGTCCCGTGGCTGGTCCTGCCGATTCTCGGAGTCTCTGCCTCCACCTGCAGCGGGCTCCCCGCGCTGGCCATTCAGACGGTGCTGGACACCTCCCAGGCTTCTCCTGGATGGCTCCCCAGCCTGGTCCCCGCCAGGGTGTTTGAGGTCATGCAGGTCCGTCTGTACAGCTCGCTTGGCGCCTGGTGGTTCGGCACCCGGTCGGTCAGCGCCGGCGAGGGAATCCAGCCCGTGGCTGGTCCCCTCGTGCCGGGCGGTCTGCGTTTCACCTTCCGCGACTCCACCGGGCAGGCCACGGCGGTACCGGGCCTGGTGCGCACGATCTCGGTGCTACTGAGAGGCGCTGTTGCCGGTCGCACGGACAGCGCCACCATGATCCTCTCGCCTGGAAACCTCTACCAATGAGCCGAAGCGGCGGTGCTCTCCCGGCGGCGTTGCTGCTGATTGTCCTGCTGGGGGGATTGGGGGGGCTTGCCCTTGCCACCGCCCGGCTTCGAGCCGTCACCGCCGGCCGGACGATGTCCCAGGCCAAGGTGGTGACCATCGCGGAGTCCGCCCTGGAGCGGGCAGAAGCCGCCTGGGATCCGATTCGGGCTGGTGGGCTTGGGGTTGGCGTGGCGCAGGGGCTCTCCCTCACCACACCCGCGCGCGGACTGGTTTCCTACGACAGCCTGCTCCGGCTGGGGAACGGCCTGTTCCTGGTGCGATCCACGAGTCAGCAGCTGACCTCCGACGGCTACCTCCTCGCCCGGACCGCGCTGGCCCGACTCATTCGGCTCGAGGGGCCGACGGCCCCAGACAGCGTCGCGGCCCTGGTCGCCGGTGGGGTCTCGGTGGCCTCAGACAGTGGCATCCAGGGAGAAGATGCGGTCCCGGCGGGATGGGACTCGCTCTGTCCACCATCCGCACCGCCCAGCCTGGGGCTGGGGCAGGCGCCCGGGGTCGTCGCCTCCCTGACCTGTCCCGGCGGGACATGCCTCAGCGGCGTCCCACCGGTGGCGGTGGACTCCGGCCTCCCAGCGGCCCTGTTCGCGGGGCTCGGCGCGTCGCCGATGGCGGCGCTGCTGGCTCACCGAGATGTGGCGGTGTCGGGGACGGTCCTGCTCAACCCATCGCAAACGGGCGGTCTGTGCGATCGAACCCGGGGGGATAACTGGGGGGACCCCGGCAACCCCGGTGGCGCATGCGGCCGCTACTTCCCCATCGTTGCGGCCGGCACCGGAACAGAGGTGGGCGGCGGCGCCGGCCAAGGCCTCCTGCTCGCCGCCGGGGATCTGGTCCTGAGCGGCTCGGCCCACTTTGATGGCGTGGTGCTGGCGCTCGGAGACGTCACCCTCGAGGATCGGGCGGAGGTCCTCGGTGTCCTCCTGGTTCAGGGGAGTCTCCGGGTGGCGGATTCGGCCAGGGTCCGGCGGTCGGCCTGCGCGGTGCAACGGGCGCTGGCGGGCAGCGCCAGGCCACTGAGAATCGTCCCCCGCGGGACCTGGCGCTGGCCCTGAACCGAATGGCAAGTCGCCGAGAGGGGAAAGAATTCCCGCAAAATCCGGCACATCGGCTGAATTGCGCGAAAGGGCTGCAGATTGCAAAAACGCAGTTAAGTTCTTCCTGAATAGAGAGTTACGGCTACTCAACAGCTTGTGGCATATGGGTTGCCCCTAGAGGGCGTGAGCAACATGGGGTTTGGCAAACGGGCGGGTAACCATCAGTCATCCAGGGGGAGGCAGTATGAATCGCAAGGGCTTTACTCTTATTGAGCTTCTGATCGTGGTGGTCATCATCGGCATTCTGGCCGCCATCGCGATCCCGAAGTTCGCCAACACCAAGCAGAAGGCGATCGTCGCCTCCATGAAGTCCGACCTGCGGAATCTGGTGACCGCGCAGGAAGCGTTCTTCTCGGATAACAACGACTACGCTGGCAGCCACAACCCGCTGGCCCAGACCAACGGCACTGGCGGCGCGGGCGTCCTGGTCTTCACGCCCAGCACGGGCAACGTCGTGACCATCACCTACGTCGACGCGGCTGGCTGGAGCGCGACGGCGACCAACCCGGCGGTGACTACGTCCCCGACCGAGTGTGGTGTCTTCACCGGCCCGGTGGCCAACGCCCCGGACCCGGCCGTGACTCAGGAAGGCGCGCCGGCCTGCTACTAGGCCTCCGCTGACCGGCAGGCGGCGGGCGATCCTCCACGGGTCGCCCGCCGC
This sequence comes from uncultured Gemmatimonadaceae bacterium, assembly GCA_964449145.1. Classification (GTDB taxonomy): domain Bacteria; phylum Gemmatimonadota; class Gemmatimonadetes; order Gemmatimonadales; family GWC2-71-9; genus JADJOM01. Next base: position 27,672 of record CAYUYF010000024.1, read on the forward strand.
ACTGTCTTTGTCCGGTCTGAGCCCGGGGCTGGCCTTTACTTAGGCCGACCTGGGCTTTTTCCGCTTAGTCGTTTGAGGGAAAGAGTTTAGGGTGGGCCACCTCAACCAAAGCCGCCTGGGGACCGATACTAGCCCAGGAGCGCGGTACGGGCCATGCTAGTAGGTCTGGAAAGGGGTGTTAACCCTCAAGCTGTGTATGACTAACCGCGACATAAGTTGCATTTTTCCAATGGGTTGGTTGTTTTGACTTCAAGCAGATTGAGAGCTTGACAAAATCCGGGGTGGGTTGTAGCGTAGCCTGCCACTCCCTATCTCAGCTTCAGACTGGTCGGACACTATGGGGCTCTTCAGCCGCAAGAAAACCACTGTGGCCCTGGATATTGGGTCGGGCCTCATCAAGCTGGTGGCCATTACCCATGGCACCGGCGATCCGATCCTTACCAAGGTCGCCTACACGAGCGTGGTGGACGACGCGATCGTGGAGGGTGAGATCATGGACCCCGGGATCGTAGCAGACGCCATCAAGGGGCTGCTCGCCTCGGCGGGGGTCAAGTCCAAGCAGGTGGTCATCGCGGTGGGTGGCCGGGACGTGATCATCAAGAAGATCCAGATGGACCGGATGAAAGAGGCCGACGCCCGCGAGGTCATCCGCTGGGAGGCTGAGCAGCACGTCCCGTTCGACATGGAAAACGTGGAACTGGACTTCCAGATCCTGGACCCGGAAGGTGAGGGGCTCCAGATGACGGTGCTGCTGGTCGCGGCCAAGCGGGAACTGGTGGAGAACAAGGTGGCCCTGCTGGCCGAGGCGGGGTTGGCGCCCGGCATCATTGACGTGGACGCCTTTGCCCTCCACAACGCCTTCGAGGTCAACTACCCCGACGAGATGCGGGGGGTCGTGGGCCTGGTGAACATCGGCCACGAAATGACCAACATCAACATCCTGGAGGACGGCATTCCCGTCCTGACCCGGGACTTGCCGGTCGGGACCCGGCGCTTTCGCGAGGACATCCAGCGCGAGCGCGGGCTTTCCGCGGAAGAGGCCGACCAGCTGCTGCAGGGCTTCGAGCGCAATGAGATCCTCGATCCCTTCCTCGAGACCCGCGGCGAGGAGCTGGCCGTGGGGATCGAACGGGCGGCGGCGTTCCTGCAGTCGGCCAGCCGGTCGGCCAGCGGGATCTCCCGGCTCTGGCTTACCGGGGGGGGCGGACGCATCCCCGGGCTCAACAAGGTACTCGCTGACCGGCTGCGGTTGCCGGTCGAACTGGCTAATCCGCTCGCGCGGCTGCGCGTGGCAGAGGGTGTGTTCTCCACCATGAACATGGACGAGATCTCCCCGCTGCTCATGCTGCCGATCGGGCTCGCGCTCAGGTCAGCCGCCTGACCCCCGCGCCCGGAGACCGCTCCCTATGATGATTACGGTCAATCTCCGACCCGGCCAGAAGCGCAAGGCCGCCGGTGGTGGTCCGCGGCAGATCCTCGACCGGATCAAGGCCACCGGCACCAAGGTCAAGGATCCCTTCCTGGTTGGCGCCGCCGCCGCCTGCATCGGTGTCGCCGGCTGGCTGGGGTGGTCCTTCATCACCACCAACCGGGAATTCAGCGCCCTCGGCCCGCGCCTCGAACAGGCCCGCGACGAGCACAAGCGGTTCGACAACCTGCTCAAGCAGAAGCGCCGGGCGGAGACCATCCGCGACTCGCTGCTGGCCCAGATCACGACCATTCGCGGCGTGGATGGCGATCGCTACGTCTGGCCCCATGTGCTGGACGAGGTGGCCAAGGCCCTGCCGCCCTACACCTGGCTGGTCGATGTGCGGACCCAGGCCACCGGCCGTCCAACGGCGGACACGGTGGAGACCGTCAAGCCGGCGCTCCGGTTCCGCATCGAGGGCCGGACGATGGACCTGCAGGCCTACACCCGTTTCATGCGGCAGCTGGAAGCCTCCCCATGGCTCGCGGAAGTGACGCCGCTGGAGGCCAAGACCATTCTGGAGAAGGAGCGCGCGGTGACCCAGTTCGTGATCACGGCGCAGTTCCAGCGGGCGGATTCGGCCTATATCCGCACGGTCCCCCTCAGCCAGTCGGTGAGGTAACCCATGGCTGGTATTCCGCAGGAGAAGCAGGCCCCGCTCCTCATGGTGTTCCTGGCCGTGGGAGTGGGCTATCTCGGCTACACCGGGACCGGGCTCGATACGCTCGGCCTTCGTGGGGTGCAGCAGACGCAGGACAGCGTGGTCGCCCGGCAGAAGGCCATCGACTCGCTCGCCGCGATGACCGACACCGCCAAGCGGCTGCTCGCTTCTGGCAGCGTGGAGGATCTGCGGCGCCGCCTGGATGGCTACCGGGCCAGTCTGGAACTGCTCCGGCGGCTGGTGCCGGACCGCAACGAAGTGGCCAACCTCATGGACGAGATCTCCACCCGCGCCAAGATCCGCGGGGTCCAGGTGGCCACCTTCCAGCCGCTGCCCGCCGAGCCCGGCCCGGCGCCGTTCGAGACCTACAAGTACCAGTACGCCGTCGTGGGTCGCTACGACCAACTGGGCGAATTCATTTCGGACGTGGCCAGCCTGCAGCGCATCATCGTCCCGGTGGAGCTGAGCATTGACGCGGTGGATCTCAATCGCGCCAGGGCCCTCGGCGACAGCTCGGGCGCGCTGCTTGAGGCCCGGTTCCAGATCCGCACCTTCGTGAAGACTGTCAGCCCGGAGGACACGGCCAGTGGCACCTGATACGCTTTGGCGGGCCGCGTTCCTGGGTCTGGCACTCGGCAGCCTGGCCTGCGGCGAGAAGAAGGAATCCCCGGCGGTGGACCTCGCGGCCAATCGGGCCCGGAGGGATTCCGTGGCGAGGGCGGCGGCGCAGGATTCCACGATGCGCGCCCGGTTTACCGTCTGCAGCGATTCGGTGGTGACGGTGCTGTCCCGGAGTGCCGAGGGCAAGCGGCGCATCGCCTCGGCGCCCAAGGGCATGATCCAGCCGGAGGTCATCCAGGCCTGTGGCAATCCGCCTGCGGCCCAGCCGGCCCAGGTCGCGGCCAAGCCGGATAGCGGCGCCAAGCCGACCCCGGGCAAGCCCGTGCCCCAGCCGGCCCGGCCGGATACCACCAAACCGGCGGCCACGGCCGCCAAGCCCGACACGGCCAAGCCACCGGTGGCCGCACCGGCCACCAAGCCGGCCCTGACCCCGCAGCAGCAACAGGTCATGCGGGCCGATTCCATCCGTCAGGCGCGGGAGCGGGCCAAGCAGGACTCCCTGCGCCAGCTGGCGGAACGGGCCCGTCAGGATTCCGTCCGCCGGGCCCAGGCGGACAGCGTCCGCGCCGATTCCCTGCGGCTGGTGCGAGAGACCGAAGTACTGCGAGAGACGTTCACCTACAGCGGGGGCGCGCGCGATCCGTTCGTCTCCCTGATCACTCAGGACAAGATCGGCCCCGAATTCGGCGACCTGCTCCTGGTTGGCGTGTATCTCGATCAGCGCCGGGCGAGCAACAGCGTCGCGGTGCTGCGGGACAAGAAAACCCAGAAGCGCTGGAGCCTGCGCGTGGGAGACCGGCTCGGCCGCCTGAAGGTGGCCCAGATCCGGCAGTCGGATGTGGTCTTTACTGTCGAGGACATCGGATTCGAGCGCCAGGAGACCCTGTCGCTCCGCAAGAGGGAGGAGCAGACCCCATGACGCGTACGTTCCCCACCGCCCCGTGGCTTGCACTCGGGGCCTGCCTGCTGCTGTCGTCGCTGGCGGCGGCGCCGCTCCGGGCCGATGACACCGACCCAGCCGGCCAGGTGACGGCGGTCAGTATCGTCGCCACACCCGGCCACGCCGAGATTGTCATCGCCGTCGACGGCGCGGTGGAGGTCCGGGACTTCGTCCTGCGGTCTCCCGATCGCCTCGTGGTGGATCTGGTCGGCGCCACCCTCAAGCGCACCGGCGCCAGCTACGACGGCGTCCAGCGCGGCGGGATCCGGGACATCCGCTACTCCCAGTTCCGCCCCGACGTCGTCCGGATCGTCATTGATCTGGACGCGGCGCGGGACTACCAGCTCGACCGCGGCGACGATGCGGTCCGGGTGCGCTTCGGCGCCGACCGGACCTTCCTCTCCTGGTCCAGCCTGAGCCCGGCGGAACTGGCCCCACCGCCCTCCCCGGCGGTGCCGCGGGCCCAGCCCGAGGTGCGGCTGGTGGCGGAGCAGCCGGCGGCGGCGCAGCAGCCGGCACCCCGGATCACGGTGACCTGGGACCGCGCCAACATCGGCGACGTCATCGCCGGCTTCGCCGCCTTCTCCGGCCGGACCATCATCCTGGGCAAGGACATCAAGGGAGAGGTCACCGCCGAGATCAAGAACCAGCCATGGACCGAGGCCTTTGCCGCGGTGCTGGCGACTCAGGGCCTGCAGGCGATCCAGCTGCCGGGTGGCATCATCCGCGTCGATTCGCCCGCCGCGCTGGCCTCGCTGGACTCGCTGGAGCCGCTCACCACCCGGATGGTGCCGGTCAACTACGCCAGCGCCAGCCAGCTGCTGCCCAGCGTCAAGTCGGTGCTCTCCAAGCGCGGCACCGTCGTCGCCGACACCACCACCAACTCCCTGATCATCACCGAGACCGGCAGCAAGGTCGGGACGGTCAGTGACTTCGTGAAGAACCTCGACATCCGGACGCCACAGATCTCGATCCAGTCCAAGATCATCTTCGTGGACCGGACCAACATCGAGGCGCTGGGGGTCAAGTACGACCTCGGAGCCGACGATGGGCCGTTCTTCAACAAGCTGCGCCAGCGGATCGATCCCACCACCGGAGACGCGTTCAGCCCGAACACGATCGTCTTTGCCGGTGAGGGCATCGGCGCCATGGCCAATGCCGAGGCGCTCATCAGCTCCCCGGCGCTGAACCTGATCTGGAGTGCCACCATCGGCGGCTTCAAGTTCACCAGCTTCATCGACGCCTTGCAGCGCGTGGATCTGGCCGACGTGCAGGCCGAGCCGTCCATCACCACCCTGGATAACCGCGAGGCGATCATCAAGGTGGGCGAGGACATTCCGGTGCGCATCGTGGACTTCGGGTCTGCCGGTGCCGGCGGCGGCGCCTCTCAGCCCCAGGCGACCGTGCAATTCAAGGAGACCGGCATCCAGCTGAAGGTCACCCCGCACGTCACCAACAACCGCCAGGTGCTGATGCAGCTCGAAGCCGAGCGCTCGGACATCCGGCTGCTGTCGGCGGTGGACCTCGGCTTCACCATCCGGAAGCAGAATGCCAAGAACCAGCTGCTCGTCAACGACGGCGAGACCGCTGTCATCGGCGGCCTGACCGTGACCGAGGTCACCAAGACTCGCAGTGGCGTGCCGCTGCTCTCGGCCCTGCCGGTGGTGGGCGGCCTGTTCGGCTTCAGCCAGACCACGGAAAGCCGGCGCGACCTGATTATCCTGGTCACGCCCAGGATCATTGACGACGGCAGCGAATAGCGGCCGGCTCCGACGCTGTTCCGAGCGAGCCCGGCCACTGGGTCGGGCTTCGCTGTTTCCAGCTATCCGCTGTCCGACACCGGCCCTTGGCGGACCCACCCGTCCCCCGGCTCACGGATAGCGGGTAGGCCGAGCGAGACTCTCCAACCCGATTCTCATGCCCCTCCGCCTCCTGACCGCCGGCGAGTCCCACGGCAAGGCCCTCGTCACGATCGTGGAGGGGCTCCCGGCCGGACTGCCGGTCACGGCGGAGGCGGTGGATCGGGAGCTGGCGCGGCGGATGATGGGGTACGGCCGGGGCGCCCGGATGAAGATCGAAAAGGACCGCATCGAGTGGCTTTCGGGTGTGCGGGCCGGTGAGACCCTGGGTAGCCCCGTCGCCATGGTGGTGCACAACCGGGACTGGACCAACTGGGAAGCGATCATGGCGGCGGAGGGCACGCCCGGCGAGCCGCGCCGGCGCCGGCTCAACCGGCCCCGTCCCGGCCACGCCGACCTCGTGGGGGTGCTCAAGTACGACCGCAGCGATGCCCGCGATGTCCTGGAGCGCGCCAGCGCGAGGGAAACCGCCGCCCGGGTGGCGGCTGGCGCCCTCGCCCGGAGACTGCTGGAGGAGTTCGGCGTCGAGGTAGGGAGCCATGTGGTCTCCCTCGGCGGCATTCACGTCCCCCCGGCTGCGGGTGGCGCCACGGACCTGCCAGCGCCGCTCAATGCCAGCGCCGACCGCTCCGAGGTGCGAGTCCTCGACCCCAGCGTCGAGGCGATGATCATCGCCCGGATCGACAAGGCCCGGAAAGATGGAGACACGCTGGGCGGGGAGTGTGAGGTGGTCGTCCGCGGGCTCCCGGTCGGGCTGGGGAGCCACGTCCACTGGGACCGGAAGCTCGATGGCCGGCTGGCCGCCGTGCTCATGTCGATCCCCGCGGTGAAGGCGGTCGAGATCGGCATGGGGTTCGAGGCGTCTCGGCGGCCTGGGTCGGAGGTGCACGACCCGATCGATGCGGCGGCCACCCCGGGCACGCCGGCGGCGAGTCCGGCGCTTCGTGGGGGCTACCGCCGCCGCAGCAACAACGCGGGCGGCCTCGAGGGCGGCATGACAACCGGCGAGCCGCTCCTGATCCGGGTGGGCATGAAGCCCATCGCCACGCTTATGTCGCCCTTGCCGACGGTGGACCTCCGCACCGGGCTGGCCGCGCGGGCCCAGAGCGAGCGGTCCGACGTGACCGCCGTCCCCGCGATGGGCGTCATTGCCGAGGCGGTGACCGCGCTGGTCATGGCGGAGGCGATGCTGGACAAGTTTGGCGGGGATTCGCTGCATGAAATGCGACGCAACTTCGACGGCTACCTCGCGCAACTGGCCGAGCGCTGGACGGCGGTAGGGCCAGCCGGGGCACCGGAGGAAGAGGGATGAAGCGACACATCGTACTGATCGGACTCCCCGGCGCGGGCAAGACGACCGTGGGCCGCATGCTGGCTGAGAAGCTGGGTGCGCCGTTCGTGGACACCGATGCGGTGATCGTGCGGCGGATGCAGAAGCCGGTGGCCCAGGTGTTTGCGGAGGATGGGGAGCCGCGCTTCCGCCAACTGGAGGCGGAAGTCGTGGCGCGGACGCTGGAAGGCCCGCCGACGGTCATCGCGCCGGGTGGGGGCTGGGCGGCGCAGCCGGGGGCGCTGGATTCAGCCCGCGCCAACGGATTCATCGTCTATCTCAAGGTCATGGCCACCACCGCAGCCAACCGAGCCGGCGGGGAAGGCACCCGGCCGATGCTGGTCGGCAGCGACCCCGTGGCCCTGATGCGGGACCTGCTCCGCCAGCGCGAGCCTTTCTATATCCAGGCGGACTACGAGGCCAAAGGGGATGCGCGCACTGCGGCGCAGGTACTGGACAATCTCCTCGAGGTGGTCCGCGCACAGGCCGGCTGGGGATCGTAACTGGTTGCCCTCAAGCGAGTTGAGAATTCCCGCCTTGCCAACTTGCCACCGGACGCGTTTTCTTGTGTCCGCTCGGCGATGATCCGCCGATGAGACTCGCTGGCTAGATCGGGAGCGCATGCCAACAACCAAGAAGCCCAAGTCCGCCAAGTCGGCCAAGTCGGCCAAGTCGGCCAAGGCCCTGAGCGCCGCCAAGGCGCCCGTGGCCACGGCCCCCGGGAAGAAGCCCCGGGCGCCGCGGCGGAAGGCGGGGGAGGCGGCCGATCTTCCCAGTGGCAACGCCCTGGTCATTGTCGAGTCGCCGACCAAGGCCAAGAGCATCGGCAAGTATCTGGGCCGGGGCTACGAAGTCAAAGCCACCGTGGGGCATGTCCGCGACCTTCCCACCCGCAAGCTCGGGGTGGACGTGGACAACAACTTCGAGCCGCAGTACGTCACCATCAAAGGCAAGACCCAGACGCTGGCGGACCTCAAGAAGTCCGCCAAGCGTGCTTCTGCCATCTACCTGGCCACCGACCCGGACCGCGAGGGCGAGGCCATCGCCTGGCATGTGGCCAGCCAGCTCGACACGGCCGCGCCGGTGCACCGGGTTCGCTTCGAGGAGATCACCAAGGACGCGGTCAAGGCCTCCATGGCCAAGCCGGGCGCCGTCAACGACGACCTGGTCAATGCCCAGCAGGCACGCCGCATCCTCGACCGGCTGGTGGGGTACAAGGCCAGTCCCATCCTGTGGCAGAGCATCAAGACCGGGCTCTCCGCCGGCCGGGTGCAGACGGTGGCGCTCCGGCTGATCGTGGAGCGGGAACGGTCGATCCGGGCGTTCACGCCGGTCGAGTACTGGACCATCGAGGCGGAATGCGCCAAGGGTGGCCAGACCTTCGAGGTGGAGCTGAAGAAGGTCGACGGGCACAATCCGGTGCTGGCGACCGAGGCGGCGGCGGCGGCCGTGGTCCGGGACTTGAAGCAGCTGCCGTTCGTCGTCAGCAAGGTCGAAAAGAAGAACCGCAAGAAGCGCCCGGGTGCGCCGTTTACGACCAGTACCCTGCAGCAGGAAGCCGCCAAGAAGCTGGGCTTCTCCGCCCGCCGCACCATGCGCGCGGCCCAGGACCTCTACGAGGGCATCGAGGTCGGCGAGGACGCGCCGGCGGGTCTGATCACCTATATGCGCACGGACTCGGTCCGGGTCTCGGACAGCGCCATCACCGCGGTGCGGGAGTACATCGCCAGCCAGTATCCTGGTCCCTACCTGCCGGCGTCCCCCAACACCTACACCTCCAAGTCGGCGCGGGTGCAGGATGCGCACGAGGCGATCCGCCCGACCGACGTGCGCCGCCGGCCGGAGGAGATACAGAAGTACCTCGAACCCGACCAGTTCCGGCTCTACCAGCTCATCTGGCAGCGGTTTGTCGCCTCCCAGATGAACCCGGCGATCTACGACATGACCATCGTGGATTTCGACCTGGGACGCTACCTCCTGCGCGCCACCGGTTCGGTCATGGTCTTCGACGGCTATCACATCCTCTACACCGAGGGGCGCGAGGCCGAAGAAGGCAAGACGATGGACGACCTGCCGCCGATTCCGGTGCTGGCTCAGGGCGACACGGTGGAGGTGCGGGCCATCACCCCGAACCAGCACTTCACCGAGCCGCCGCCCCGCTTCTCCGAGGCCAGCCTGGTCAAGGAGCTGGAGCGGCTGGGCATCGGCCGCCCCTCGACCTACGCCCAGATCATCAGCACCCTCACCGCGCGGGAATACGTGAAATCGGAGCAGCGCCGGTTCACGCCCACCGAGCTGGGGGAGACGGTCGAGCGGATCATGGTGGACAGCTTCCCCTCGATCTTCAACGTCGAGTTCACCTCCGCCATGGAAGGGGAACTGGACAAGATCGAGGAGGGCGAGCTCAAGTGGCAGGCCGTGCTGTCGGACTTCTACGGCCCGTTCTCCAAGGCCCTCAAGGAAGTCAACCTCGGCGCCATCGTGGCCGAGGCCCACGGGCTCGATACCGAGGAGCTGGCCAAGGAGAAGTGCCCCAAGTGCGGCGCCCAGGTGGAACTCCGCACCGGGCGGTTCGGGCCCTACTTCGCCTGCGTCAACTACAAGCAGACCTGCGACTACGTGAAGTCGCTCAAGAAGGCCCGGGCGCCGGACCGCCCCACCGACGAGAAGTGCCACCTGTGCCAGGCGCCGATGGTGATCAAGACCGGCCGCTTCGGTGAGTTCCTGGCCTGCACCCGCTACCCCGAGTGCAAGGGCACCCGCTCCATCCCCCTCGGCATGAAGTGCCCCAAGTGCGATGTCGGCGATCTGGCCGAACGCCGCACCAAGAAGGGCAAGTCCTTCTGGGGTTGCATCCGGTATCCCGCCTGCGACTTCTCCACCTGGAACCGGCCGGTGGTCGAGACCTGCCCCAGCTGCGGCTGGGTGGGCATGGAGAAGAAGATCAGCAAGGCCGAGGGAGAGACCCGGACCTGCCTCAAGTGCCAGCACCGCATCGTGGTGATGGACGCCGAGGAGGCGACCGCCACGTGACCGTCCGCGTCGTCGGCGGGGGACTCGCGGGCTCCGAAGCCGCGTGGGCCCTCGCCGAGCGCGGCTTCGAGGTGCAGCTCCACGAGATGCGCCCCGCCGTGTCCACCCCGGCGCATCAGACCGGCCGCCTGGCCGAGCTGGTCTGCAGCAACTCCTTCAAATCCACCGATCTCAGCAACGCCCACGGGCTGCTCAAGGACGAGCTCCGCCGCCTGGGCAGTGTCCTGCTGCCCATCGCTGACCTGGCCCGGGTCCCGGCCGGCTCGGCGCTGGCGGTGGACCGCGAGGTGTTCTCACGCCTGGCGCACGAGCGGATCAGCGGCCATCCCCGGATTACGATGGTCACCGGGGAGGTGACCGAGTTGCCCTCGCCGGGCGTGGTGGCCACGGGCCCGCTTACCTCCGAGCGGCTGGCGCAGGCGATCCTCGAGCGGCTGGGCGATTCGCCTGGGGAGCCAGCCTCCCGCGGGGGCGCACGGAGTGCGGGCGCTTCCGATCCCGACGGGGCCGTCACCGGGCACGCGGCCGAATCACCCAATCGCCCAATCGCCCAGTCGCTCTTCTTCTACGACGCCATCGCCCCGATCGTCAGCCGAGAGTCGCTGGATGAGTCGCTGATCTACGCCCTCTCCCGCTACGGGAAGGGCGAGGGCGACGACTACCTCAATGCCCCTTTCTCCCGGGAGCAGTACGAGCAATTCATCGGCCTGCTCACTACCGCGGACCAGTTCACCGCCCACGAGTTCGATGCGGTGCCGTACTTCGAGGGCTGCCTCCCGGTGGAGGAAATGGCCCGCCGCGGCCCGGAAACCCTGCGATTCGGCCCCATGAAGCCGGTGGGCCTGCCCGACCCTCGCACCGGTCGGGAGCCTCACGCCGTGGTGCAGCTCCGGCGCGAAGACAAGTCGGGCCAGATGTGGAACCTGGTGGGCTTCCAGACCCGGCTCCGCATCCCCGACCAGCAGCGGGTCTTTCGCACCATCCCCGGCCTGGGCCAGGCGGAGTTTCTCCGCTTTGGCAGCATTCACCGCAACAGCTACCTCAACAGCCCGGCCTGTCTCGGTCCCGCCCTGACCGCTCCCGATGATGACACCCTCTTCTTCGCCGGCCAGTTCACCGGGGTGGAGGGGTATACGGAGTCGCTGGGCACCGGGCTCCTGGCGGGGATCAACCTGGCCCGCCGGCTGTCGGGACAGCCGGTGTCCGTGCCGCCGGCGACGACGATGCTCGGCGCGCTGTATCGCTATCTTCGAGAGGCCGACCCCCGCCACTTCCAGCCGATGAACGCGAACTTCGGACTCGTGGAGCCGCTGGATGACGGACCGGTGGGCCGGCGGTCGCGGGGACGGAAGCAGGACAGAAAGGACGAGAAGAAGGAGCGCCTCGTGGCTCGAGCAATCTCCGATTTCACCGCTTGGCTGGGGGGCCTGTCGTGAGCCCCAACCGCCGAATCGCCCAATTGGCGAATCGCCGGGCCGACCGCCCGGAGGTCGCTGCGTTTCTCGAGCATCTGGAGAAGGAACGCCAGGTCTCGCCCCACACCCTCAAGGCCTACGGCCGGGACCTCCAGGCCTTCACAGAGTTCCTCGACCGGCACACCGGCGGTGAATGGGACTTCACCACGGTGGACCGGCTGGCGCTCCGCGGCTTTCTGGGAGAACTGGAGCGCCGCGGGCTGGCCCGCCGGTCCATGGCCCGCGCCCTCTCCGCCATCCGCGCGCTGTACCGGTTCCTGCAGACTCACCAGGGGCTGGAGCGCTCCCCGGTCCGGGCGGCGCGCACGCCGCGGGCGGCCCGGAAGCTGCCCGGATACCTCGATCGCGATCGCACCGAGCTGCTGTTTGCCAGCGCCGAACAGCGCGCGGCCGGGCCGGACCCCGCCGGCCTCCGGGACCTGGCCATCCTCGAACTGTTCTACTCCAGCGGGCTGCGGCTGTCGGAGCTGACTGGCCTCAACCTCTCGGACCTCGACTTGCTCTCGGACCAGGTGAAGGTGCGGGGGAAGGGACGCAAGGAGCGGCTCATCCCCCTGGGGTCCCGCGCCAGCCGGGTCCTGCGCGGCTACCTGCGGCTGCGGGAAGAGCACAGCCGGGCCGCGCGCGGCGACCGTCAGGCGGTCTTTGTGGGGACGCAGGGACGGCGGCTCACCCCGCGCACCGTTCAGCGGGTGGTGCACCGTGCGCTGGAGAGCATCGGCGTCGAAGGCCTCAAGACCCACTCTTTGCGGCATACCTTCGCCACCCACCTGCTGGACGCCGGCGCCGACCTCCGCGCGGTGCAGGAGCTGCTGGGCCACGCCAGCCTCAGCACCACCCAGATCTACACCCACACCAGCGTGGAACGGCTGAAGCGAGTGTATCAGAAGGCGCATCCGAGGGCCTAGGATCGCGATCCGCCCTGCGGTCTCAGGTGCGCGCAGCCTGAGGGTGGGGTTGCCCGTTTCCGCCGCACCCGCTATCTGATAGCCGAGCGCCGATAGCTTCCCTTCTCCCACCCCCGAGCCCATGGCCACCTACCACGGCACTACCATCATCACCGTCCGCAAGAACGGGCGAGTCGCCCTCGGCGGAGACGGTCAGGTCAGCATCGGGGAGACCGTGGTGAAGGCCAATGCCACCAAGGTCCGGACGCTCAAGGGGGGCAAGGTGCTGGCTGGGTTCGCCGGTTCGGTGGCCGATGCCCTGACGCTGTACGAGAAGTTCGAGGAAAAGCTGGAGCGGTTTCCCGGCAACCTGCCCCGGGCCTCAGTGGAACTGGCCAAGGACTGGCGCAGTGACCGGATCCTGCGGCGGCTGGAGGCGCTGCTGGTGGTGGCGGACCTGCAGCACACCTTTCTCCTGTCCGGCGGTGGCGAGCTGATCGAGCCGGATGACGGGATCCTGGCGGTGGGATCGGGCGGCAACTTTGCGCTCGCGGCCGCCCGGGCGCTCCTGCCCGACGAGCGGCTCAGCGCCCGGGAAGTGGTGGAGCGTTCCCTGGGCGTGGCGGCGGATATTTGCGTCTTCACCAACCGGAGCCTCACTATTCTGGAACTGTGAAGCAGCCCGGGACGTCCACCTCAGTGTCCGCCCGCGGCGTGCTGGCCGGCAACGGCCTCCACGCGCTCGGGCTGTTGCTCTCGATGGATCTCGCGCTGGGGGTGCTGCTGGCGCATGGGCTGGTGTATCGTGCCCAGCGGCGAGACACGCAGGGCACCAACGAGCGGCTGGACGCCCCGTCTCCGTCGCCGTCCTGAATTCACTAATCGGTGCGGCGGGTCCCGTGGACGGGACCGGCGCCGCAGTGCTGGAGGAGTTCGCGTGACCTCGACCCCTGAGCCTGTCCCTTCGGCGTCCGAACCGGGCCCGCCGCCGCCCTGGCTGGAGGAGCTGCCCCCGCCGCAGATCGTGGCGGAACTCGACCGCTACATCATCGGGCAGACCGCCGCCAAGCGGGCGGTGGCCATTGCCATCCGCAACCGCTGGCGCAGGGCCCAGACGCCCGAGACCATCCGCGACGAGATCACCCCCTACAACCTGATCCTCATCGGGCCCACCGGCGTGGGCAAGACCGAGATCGCTCGCCGCCTGGCCCGGCTGGCGGGAGCGCCGTTCATCAAGGTGGAGGCGACCAAGTTCACCGAGGTGGGCTACGTGGGCCGGGACGCGGAATCCATGGTGCGGGAGCTGGTGGACGCCGCCATCACCATGGTCCGCGCCGAACGCGAGGACGAGGTCTACCCCACCGCCGAACAGCGGGCCGAGGAGCGGCTGCTGGACATCCTGCTGCCGCCCGCTCCCGAGCCCCCGCCGGAGGCGGAGCGCGCGGGCCGGCCCGGGATCTTCGTGGTAAGCCCCGGCGGGCAGGCGCGTCAGGAGACCGAGGGCGAGGGGGAGGGGGACCGGCGCGATCGCTCGCGCGAGAAACTGCGCCAGCTGCTGCGCGATGGCCGAATGGACGAGCGCGAGGTGGACATCGAGGTCACCCCGCAGGGCTACCCCATGCTGGAGATGATGCAGCCCGGGCAGGGGATGGAGGGGGAACAGATCAACTTCATGGAGATGATGCAGGACATGCTCCCCCGGCGGAAGAAGCGCCGGACCGTTCGGGTGCCAGAGGCGCGGCGCATCCTGGTGGACGAGGAGCTCAAGAAGCTGGTGGACATGGACGACGTGGTGAACGAGGCGCTCGACCGCACCGAGAACCATGGCATCCTGTTCATCGACGAGATCGACAAGATCGCCGGCGAGAGAGGCACGCCGGGACCCGATGTCTCCCGCGAGGGGGTGCAGCGGGACCTGCTGCCCATCGTCGAGGGCAGCACGGTGCAGACCCGCTACGGCTACGTGCGCACCGATCATATCCTGTTCATTGCCGCCGGGGCGTTCCACGTCAGCAAGCCCTCCGACATGATCCCCGAGTTGCAGGGCCGCTTCCCCATCCGGGTGGAGCTGACCCCGCTCACGGAGGCAGACTTCGTCCGCATCATGACCGAGCCGGAGAACTCGCTCACCCGGCAGTATATGGCGCTGGTCGCGGCCGAGGGCGCCGAGCTGGTGTTCACGGAGGACGGCATCGCGGAGGTCGCCCGGGTGGCCTGTGTGGCCAACGACCGCATGGAGAACATCGGCGCCCGCCGCCTGCATACGGTGATGTCCACCGTGATGGATGAGGTCCTGTTCGAGCTGCCGAATTACCCGGAGAAACGGATCGTCTTCGACCGGGAGCGGGTGCGGCAGCGGCTGGAGAAGATCATCGATGACGGGGATCTGCGGCGGTATATCCTCTAACCCGGTTCCCCGGTCCCATGCCCCTCGCGGCCCGCTTTCTCTTCCCGCTCAGCCCCCGCGTCCCGGCACCATGACTGACGCCCAGGTGAAGCTCCGCGGCCGGCTTCCCCAGACCTCCTCCTCCGCCTTCATCCGGCCGGATGGCAGCCTGGTGATCGAGCTCTACGATTTCAGTGACCAGGCACAGCAGTCGCTGGGGCGTGACGCCGCGTTCCTCATGATTCTGGTACCGGAGCAGAAGGCCGGCATCCTGAACCTGCTGGCCGCGGAGGATGGGGCAGCGCCCTTCACCCTCTCCGGCGATGCAGCGCTCCTGGCGCTCATGCAGAAGCGATTCGAGGACTACAGCGACGTGAAGCAGTGGCTCGACCGTCTGGGCATTCCCTACGAGAAGGACTTCGATTCCTGGGCCTAGGCATCTGGTGCCGTGCCTTGTTCCCGCCACTTCATTGTGAGACCGCGCAATGCCGATTGACCGTCGTCACTTCACCGGCCTCCTGGCCGGCGCCCTCGGCGGCAGCACCCTGCCGCTTCGCAATCTCCTCGCCGGCGAGCTGCCCCAGGCCGATCCCTGTAACCTGCCCCAGCCGGTGCAGGTGCTCACCCCCATGACCAAGGGCATCGTCCCGATCACCGCCGAAGAGCGCCGCGCCCGCATGGAGCACGCCCGTCGGCTCATGCGGGAACAGGGCGTCAGCGCGATCCTGCTGGAGCCGGGGACGAGCATGCAGTACTTCACCGGGGTAAGCTGGTGGCCGTCGGAGCGGCCCTTCGTGGCGGTGCTGCCGGCCGTGGGTGAACTGGCCTTCGTCTGCCCCGCCTTCGAGGAGGCACGCGCCCGGCAGCTGATCAAGTTCACCGACGACGTGCGGGTGTGGCAGGAAGACGAGAGCCCCTACCGGGCGATGGCCCAGCTGCTCTCGGACCGGGGGGTGAGTACCGGCCGGGTCGGCGTGGAGGAGCGGGTGCGCTTCTTCGTGATGGACGGTCTCAGGCAGGTGGCGCCGGCGCTGGAGCTCAAGAGCGCCGACGGGGTCACCGCGGGCTGTCGCATGTTCAAGTCGCCAGCGGAACTGGCCCTCATGCAGCGCGCCAACGACATCACCCTTGCCGCCTTCAAGGCCAGCTTCCAGCTGCTCCGTCCGGGGATGACCCAGTACGACCTGAGCGAAATCCAGGAGGCGGCGCTCGGCCGGCTCGGCGGCCGGGACACCTGGGTGCTGGTCGGGTTCGGCGAGGCCTCGGCGTTTCCGCACGGCTCCAACGTGCCCCAGAAGCTCAAGGAAGGAGACATCGTGCTGATGGATTCCGGCTGCGCGGTGGAAGGCTACCAGGCCGATATCACCAGAACCACCGTCTTCGGCACGCCGACCGCGCGCCAGACCGAGATCTGGAACCTGGAGCGCCGAGCCCAGGATGCCGCATTCGCCGCCGCCCGGGTCGGCGCCGCCTGTGAGTCGGTAGACGCCGCGGCGCGAAAGGTCCTCACCGACGCCGGCTTCGGCCCCGGGTACAAGGTGCCGGGCCTGCCGCATCGCACCGGGCACGGCATCGGGATGGACGGCCACGAGTGGACCAACTTCGTGAAGGGCAACACCACCCGTCTCCAGCCGGGGATGTGCTTCAGTGACGAGCCGATGATCGCGATCTACGGGGAGTTTGGGGTGCGCCTGGAGGACTGCCTGTACATCACGGAGGACGGACCGAGGTTCTTCACGTCCCAGAGCCCGGCGGTGGACCGGCCATTCGTCTAGGCCTCCCACGGCCTTGCGGGGCCCCACTTCCTAGCGTTTCTTCTCCCACGCCACTGGCCTCTCACACTGCGAGGATTCTGCCCTGACCACCGCCGCCCGTTCCTGCCCGGCTTGCCATACCCCGCTCCCGGCCCAGGCGCACTTCTGCCTCAACTGCGGCACCGCCACACCCACCGAACCTGGGGTTCCGCCGCGCACCGCCCCCACGGGGGCGGTCGAGGTCTCGCGGCTGACCCGGGCCCTGGCCGATCGCTACCGGATCGAGCGGGTGCTGGGTGAGGGCGGCATGGCCACGGTCTACCTGGCCGAGGACCTCAAGCACCGCCGCAAGGTGGCGGTGAAGGTGATGCGGCCGGAGCTGGCCCAGACCCTCGGCACCGAGCGCTTCCTGCGCGAGGTGGAGATCGCCGCCAAGCTGAGCCATCCGCACGTGCTGCCGGTCTTCGACTCCGGCTCCGCGGGAGATTTTCTCTACTATGTGATGCCCTGGGTCGAGGGAGAATCGCTCCCGGCCCGGCTGCACCGGGAACGCCAGCTCCCGATCGCCGAGGCGGTCCGGCTGGCACGCGAAGTGGCCGAAGCGCTGGCCTACGCCCACGGCCAGGGGATCATTCATCGTGACATCAAGCCCGCCAACATCCTCCTGAGCGGCGGGCACGCGCTGGTGGCGGACTTCGGCATCGCGCGGGCGCTCAGCGGCGACGGCAAGACCCTCACCCAGACCGGCCTCGCCATCGGCACGCCGCAGTACATGAGTCCGGAGCAGGCCACCGGCTCGGCGAATGTGGACGGAAGGTCGGATATCTACGCGCTGGGGTGCGTACTCTACGAGATGATCGCTGGTGAGCCGCCCTTCACCGGGCCGACCGCACAGGCGGTCATCGCCCGCAGCATGACGGAAACCGCGCGGCCGCTCAGCGCCACTCGGCAGGGTCTCTCTCCGCGTGTGGTGGCGGTGGCAACCCGCGCCCTCGCCAAGGCCCCGGCGGACCGGTTCCAGACCGCCGCGGCATTCACCGAGGCGCTCGCCGCGGCCGAGGACTCGGTCCGCACCGGCAGCAGCGACATCCCCGCAGTGAGGGGAGCTTCGAGCGGTCGTGTGTGGCTGGGGTTTGGGGTCGCGGCCCTCCTCGTCTTGACGGCGTTCGTCGTCTCCGCCATCCGCCGCGGACTTCCGTCCTGGGTGCTCGGGATTGCCGCCGTCCTGGTTGTGGGCGGGGTCGGGACCCTGCTGCTTACGGCGCGGGCCGAGCGCCGTCGCGTCAGGGGAGCCTCTGTCGGGGGCTGGGAGGCCCTGCTCACCTGGCGGAACGCCGCACTGGGTGGGGTGGCCGCGCTGGTCGCCTGGGCCATGACCGCGACGGTGCTGGCCATGGGGGTCGGCGGCGGGGTGTCGGCCGGAGGTTCGAAGCGGGTGGCCATCCTGCCCTTCGAGAACCAGGGTGCGCCCGACGACGCCTACTTTGCCGACGGCATCGTGGACGAGGTGCGCGGCAAGCTGGCCAAGGTCGGCCAGCTCACCATGATCGCCTCCACCAGCGCCAACCAGTACCGCAACACCACGAAGTCGGCGGTCGAGATCGCCGGCGAACTCCGGGCCGACTACCTGCTGATCGGCAAGGTGCGCTGGGCCGGCGCGGCCGGCGGCGCGCGGCGGGTCCAGGTGGTGCCGGAGCTGGTGGACGGGCGGACCGGCGCCACCTCCTGGCAGCAGTCCTTCGACGCCGATCTGACCGACGTCTTCGAGATGCAGACCACCATCGCGTCGCGGGTGGCCGGTGCGCTGGGCGCGGTGCTGGGCAGCGCCGACCGGGAACAGCTGGCCGCCCGGCCGACGGCCAACGCCGCCGCCTACGACCAGTACCTCAAGGGCAAGGCGATCCGCAGCAACTCGGCCATCGCCCAGCGTCAGGCGGCTGGGTTCTTCGAGCAGGCGGTGGCGCTCGATTCCACCTTCGGTGAGGCCTGGGCGCAGCTCGGCAGGTCCCTGACATCGGTGTACACCAACGGAGCCCGAGACCCCGCGGTAGGCCGGCGTGCCAGGGAGGCCGTGGATCGGGCACTCGCGCTCGGACCCCGCACGGCCTCGCCCCACCTCTCGGCATCGCGGTACTACCTCTTGGTCGAGCTGGACCCCGATGCCGCCGACCGGGAGATGGATCTCGCCCTCGCCGCTGCCCCCTCGGATGCGGAGGCGCTGGCCCAGTCGGCCAACCTGGATCTGCAGGCCGGTCGTTTCGAGCCGGCGCTCGCCAAACTGACCCGGGCCCGTGACCTGGACCCGCTCTCTCAGCAGACCCTGTCGGTCCTGCTGACGGCAATGGTCTACCTGCACCGCTTCGACGAGGCGACGGTGATTGCTCGCGAGGCCACTGCGCTGGCGCCCACTGATCTCGGCACCATGAGCTGGGCCGTCTTCGCATACGCTGGCCTGGAAGACCTCGCCGGTGCCCGTGCCGTGGTGCGCCAGGCGATCGGGCCGACCGCGGCCACTGAAGTGGTGGCCTACCTCGCCGGATACAACGAACTCGCCTGGGTGCTGGAAGACCGCGAACTGGACCTGCTGTTCCGGCTGACGCCGGCGGCGTTCGACAACGATCGCGCCTGGTGGGGCCAGGCGCTGGCGATCGCTGCAAGTCAGCGGGGTGACCTAGTCCGCGCCCGGGCCTACGCCGATTCCGCCCTGCGAATCTCGGCGGAGCAGTCGGCGGCCAATCCCGATGATGCGCAGCTGCACTCGCTCTATGGAGTGATGCTGGCGTATCTCGGCCGGTCGGCCGAGGCGATACGGGAGGGGGAACGGGGCGTCGTCCTGAGCCGGGCCCAACGCCGGACTCGCACCAGTCCCTACTCGACACAGCAGCTGGCGCGGATCTATGTCGCCCTCGGTCAGCAGGACAATGCGATCGGCGTCCTGGAGGAGTTGATCGAGCAGCAGTACACGGTTACTCCGGGCCTGCTCCGCATCGACCCGACTTTTGCACCGCTACGCACAAATCCGCGCTTTCAGCGGCTCCTGGCCACGACACCCGGCAAACCCCGCTAGTTCGCAGGTCCTGGATCCGCCTCAGACCGCCCGGGTCGGCAGCCGGAGCAGCACCGCAATCCAGCCGATCCCCATCCCGCTGATCAGGATCTTGCCCACGACGTTCGGGATGAAGAACACCACCGAGCTGCCGATCGTCACCAGAATGAAGAACACCGCCAGCGCCTTGTGCCGTGGGGCCACCGAACGGTGCTCCCGCCAGTTGACGATCATCGGGCCGAAAGTGCGGGTGTTGAGCAGCCAGTTGTAGAACCGGGCCGACGCGCGGACGTAGCAGGCCGCCGCCAGCAGCAGGAAGGGGGTCGTGGGCAGGAGCGGCAGAAACGCCCCCAGCACCGCCAGTCCAACGCTCAGGTGCCCGACGCCGAGGAGCCACAGGCGCACCGGCCCCGATGCGACCAGTCGCACCTCGTGACTGAAGTCCCGCTTGCCCTCCGATTCCGCCATCCGTGCCCTCCGTCCGGTCCGCCAGCCCAGCATCGCCACAAGTATCAGCCCACCATGCCCCACCTTGCTAGCCCCGGCCAAAGGGGGGTAGACTGCACTGCCAAAATGGCCGAAATGCCCGAGACCGCAAGCCGTCCCCAGGCGTGACTTCAGGGCCGCGTTGTCCGCTCCTTTTTCCCCGTTTCCCAGTTCATCATGACCACCCTGCTCCGTACCCCGCTCTACGACGTGCACCGCCTGCTCGGCGCCAAGATGGTTCCCTTCGCCGGCTGGGAGATGCCCGTCCAGTACCCCACCGGCATTCTCGCGGAGCACAAGGCGGTCCGGGAGGACGCGGGGCTGTTCGACGTGTGCCACATGGGCGAGTTCGAGATCACCGGCCCCGACCGCAACGCCTTCGTCCAGCGGATCACCTGCAACGACGTCGGCGCCCTCGAAGCGGGCCAGGTGCAGTACTCGGCGTTCCTGACGCCGCAGGGCACCGTGGTGGACGACTGCACCGTCTACCGGTTCGACGACAAGGTGATGCTGGTGGTCAACGCGTCCAACATTGCCAAGGACTGGGAGTACGTCGTCGGCCACAAGGGCGGCGCCAACGTGCGCATCCGGAATCTGTCGGAAGAGGTGGGTCTCCTTGCCCTGCAGGGTCCGCGCTCCGAGGCGGTGCTGCAGCCGCACACCGACACCATCCTCAAGGACATCGGCTACTACCGCTTTGCGGTGGGGAAGGTGGCCGGGGCCGGCTGCTTCATCTCTCGGACCGGGTACACCGGCGAGGACGGTTTCGAGCTGTACTGCCGGTCCCAGGACGTGATGACCCTGTGGAACACCCTCTGCGGGCCGGGCAAGGCGCATCCGATCGGCCTGGGCGCCCGGGACACCCTCCGGCTCGAAGTGGGCTACGCCCTCTACGGCAACGACATCGATGATACCACGACCGCGCTCGAGGCCGGGCTGGGCTGGATCGTGAAGCTGGACAAGGGCGCCGAGTTCGTGGGCGAGGCGTCGCTCAAGTACCAGAAGACCCAGGGGGTCGCGCGGCGGCTGGTCGGTTTCCGGATGGTGGGGAAGGGCATTCCGCGCCACGGCATGGTGACCGTGGCCGACGGCCAGCCCTTCGACATCGTCCGCAGCGGCACCATGAGCCCGTCTCTCGGCTACGCCATCGGCACGACGTACCTCCCCGCCGCACTGGCCAAGCCCGGCTCCCGGTTCCATGTGGACATCCGGGGGGAGCAGTGTGAGGCGGAGGTCGTGAAGCGGCCGTTCTACACCAAGGGGAGCGTCAAGAAGTGAGGCGACTGGGCCATTGGGCGCCTGGGCGACCGGGCCGCTCGGTCCCGCCGGCTCGTCGCGCCTGCGCGTCCCCGAATCGCCCAATCGCCCAATCGCCGGATCGCCCACTCCTGGCCCGGGCCGCGGTACGATGAGCATCCGGGTTGCCATTCTCACCATCTCCGATGCCGGCGCCCGGGGTGAGCGAGTGGATGGTTCCGGGGACGCGATCGCCGAGTGGGCCGCACAGCGCGGCCACAATGTGGTGGAACGGGCGATGGTGCCCGATGAGACCGGACCGGTTGCCGACCATCTCAGGCGCTGGGCGGATACCGGCGCCGCCGACGTGGTGCTCACCACCGGCGGCACCGGCCTCACCGCCCGGGATATCACCCCCGAGGCCACCCGGCCGGTGCTGGAGAAGGAGGCCCCGGGGATCGCCGAAGCACTCCGCATGAGCGTCTACCCGCGCTTCCACCGGGCCGCCCTGTCGCGCGGCCTGGCCGGTGTCCGGGGCAAGACCCTGATCGTCAACCTGCCCGGCAGTCCTGGGGGTGTCCGCGATGGCCTGGCCGTGCTGGACGATCTCGTGGGCCACGCGGTGGAGTTGCTGCGGGAGGAGCGGACGGGGCACTGACTGGGGCCGTTCCACCCAATCGTCCCATCGCCTAATCGTCCCATCGCCCAATCGCCCAATAGCCGAGCCCTGAATGCCTGCCAAGATCTTGCTCACCATGGACGACCTCGAGACCGCGGTTCGGGTCAATGCGGCGCTCGAGGCTGCCGGCCACCCCACCGCCATGGTCTCGGTGATGGACGATGCCCGGGGGACATTGCGGCGCGAGTCCCCCGACCTGGTGATCCTCACGGGGGCGGTGTACGAGCAGCCGGCCCGCACCCTCGCGGCGCTGGCGCGGGATGCGGAGATCTCCACCCTCGCCCTGCTGGAGCCCACCGACCACCACGCCGACCGGGAGCACCGGACGGTGGACGTCACCGAAGTGGCGCTCAAGCCGGTGCCGCCCGCCGAGGTGGTGCACCTGGTGGAGCGGCTGATCGCCCGGCGCGAGCTGCAGCTTCGAACCGGGATCATCGGGGAGAGTGCGGCGATCCAGGAGCTGCTCATCCGGATCGAGCAGATGGCGCCGGTCTCCAGCACGGTGCTGGTCCAGGGAGAATCGGGCACGGGCAAGGAGCTGGTGGCCAAGGCCATCCACGATCTTTCCCCGCGGCGCGGGCGGCCGTTCATCGCCGTCAACTGCGCCGCGCTGCCGGAGACCCTGCTGGAGAGCGAACTGTTCGGGCACGAGAAGGGCGCCTTTACCGGTGCG
This sequence comes from uncultured Gemmatimonadaceae bacterium, assembly GCA_964449145.1. Lineage (GTDB taxonomy): Bacteria > Gemmatimonadota > Gemmatimonadetes > Gemmatimonadales > GWC2-71-9 > JADJOM01. Next base: position 50,206 of record CAYUYF010000024.1, read on the forward strand.
GCCGAGCGCCGGCTGGGCCGGTTCGAACTGGCCGACTCGGGTACCATCTTCCTCGACGAGATCGGCGAGATCCCAGCCAGCGTGCAGGTGAAGCTGCTGCGGGTGCTGGAGACCCGGACCTTCTTCCGGGTGGGCGGGGTGCAGTCCATCAAGGTGGACGTCCGGGTGGTGGCCGCCACCAACAAGTCCCTGCGGGACCAGGTGGCAGTGGGTGAGTTCCGGGACGACCTGTACTACCGGCTCAATGTCCTGAATTTGTACCTCCCCCCGCTCCGGGAGCGCCGGAGCGATGTGACCCTCCTGGTCCGCCGGTTCATTCGGGAGCTCAGCCAGCTCCATGAGCGACCCTTCCGGGGGATGAGCGCCGACGCCATCCGGCTCCTCGCCGAGGCTCCCTGGCCGGGCAATGTGCGGCAGTTGCGCAACCTCATCGAGTCCATGGTGGTACTGGCCCCAGGGAGGGAAATTCGGGCATCTGATATCCCGGCGGACGTCCTGGAGGGGGCGGGGCGGCTTTTGCCGATGCGGGTGGCCCCAGCCGGGGGGGCGGCTGGGGGCCAGGAACTTGAGTTTATCTTGCGTAATATCATGGACTTACGCCTCCAGCTGGAGGAACTCCGGCGCCGGCTGGACAGCCGCCCCCAGCGGGTCCAGGTCATCGACCTGGGAGAGAGCCAGTCGGTGGCCGACCTTTTGCCATCTGATGAGCCTGATGAGAGGGGGTCGGTGGTCTACCGGCCGGGGATGACCATGGCCGAGGTGGAGAAGGAAGCCATCTCGGCGGCTCTGACACAGCACCGGGGGAACCGTCGCAAGGCGGCCGAGGTGCTGGGGATCGGGGAGCGTACCTTGTACCGGAAGATCAAGGCTTACAAACTAGAGTAGGTGAACAGGCGTAAGTCCTGAATTGTCTGAGGCTTCTGGCTGTCGGGCCAGCTTGACACCCGGGGAACCGGCGCGCATATTGGCGTGCCGAGACCCCAACCTTGTACCTCAGGGTCTTATTCGGTGATCTTCTCGATCGATCCTTCGGCGTGCGTTGCGTGCCTGGCTTGTGTACGCATTTGCCCGACCGGTGCGGTGGAGGTGCAGGAGCCGCTTGTCCGCATTGCGGACGAGGCCTGCATCCGTTGTGGGCTCTGTGTGCCCGCCTGTCCGCACAACGCGATCGAAGTGACGGGGGAGATCGGCCGTGCGGTGGCGGTGGCGGGGCGGGGCGGTGGGGTCCTCATCCTCTCCCCCGAGGCGGCGGCGCATTTTTACCCCGCCACCCCGGAGCAGGTGGTCAACGCCTGTTATGCGGCGGGATTCCGGCTGGTCAATCGCGGTGTCCTCGGAGATGAGCTGGTGGCCGAGGAGTACCTGAAGCTATGGCGGGACAGCGGGTGGGGTACGCTCATTCGGTCCACCGATCCGGTCGTGGTGGACACGATCCGGCGGGAGTTCCCCGAGCTGGTCCCCTATCTGGCCCCGGTGACGATTCCGGCGGTAGCCGAAGCGCGCTACCTGCACGCCTTGCTGGGAGAGGGGCTGGAGATCGTCTTCGCCGGAGTGTGCCCGCCCGCGGGGCGGCCGGAGCTGGAGGCGGCGATCACGTTCCGGGACCTGGAGCAGCTCTTCCGCCTCAGGGGTGTGGACCCGGTGCAGCAGCCCAACTTCTTCGTGCGGGTGCCGAGCGAGCGGCGGCGCTACCTGAGCACGGCGGGCGGGTTGCCCATCGAGATGCTGGAAGAGGTGCCGTACTCCAGCCGCCGGTTCCGCAAGGTGCGGGGGCTCAAGGAGCTCCGGGGCATCGCCCGGGCCATCACGGTGGACCGGCTGGATCTGGGTTTCGTGGACGTCCTCTCGCATGAGGGCTGGCTGGACCACCCGCTGTCGGGGCCCCGGGAAGAGCTGTTCTGGCGCCGGATGGTGGTGGAGAGCAGCGAGCCGCCCCGGGCGCACCATCCGGTGGTGGATACGGGAGTCCTGGCGAGTTACGGGGCCACCTTCCAGATCGAGCCGCGGCTGGTCCAGGCCGACCCATCGCGGATTCAGGAGATTCTCGAGGAGATTGGTCCCGGCCCCAACGGCAAGCCGTGGGACTGCCGGGCCTGCGGATTCGACACCTGCTCGGCGTTTGCGGACGCGGCGGCGCGCGGGCGGGCCTCGCTCCGGCAGTGTCCTCCCCACCAGTCGCACCGGGTGGAGGCGGCGGAGCGGGACGCGGCGGTGGACTCGCTGACCGGGTTGGCGGCCTACCGGATCCTGTACGACCGGCTGGCCTATGAGATCGAGCGCAGCAAGCGAAGCCTGGAGGGGTTTGCTCTGCTGTTCATCGACCTCGATTACTTCAAAGAGGTGAACGACCAGTACGGTCATGAGGCGGGCAACGCGGTGCTCCGGGCGGTGGCGAACGAGATCAAGAACGCCATCCGCGCCTCGGACCTCGCGGCCCGCTACGGGGGAGATGAGTTCGTGGTCATCCTCACCCGGACCGAGCTGGCGGGCGCCAATCGGGTGGCCGAGGCGATCCGCGCCGGCATCGAGGGCGTGGGTCGCCGGCTGGGGTATCCCGTAGGGCTGGTGACGGCGAGTATCGGCGTCGCCGAGTATGATGTGCGGCGGCCGCATGAGGGGGACCTCCTCGTGGTGGCCGACCGGGCCCTCTACCAGGCGAAGTCCGCCGGGCGCAATGTCGTCGCCTGAGCGGATAGACACCCGGAGTGAACCATCGTGACCGGACCGTCTCCCATCCGACACCCTGACACCCTCCCGGCCCGCTCGGCCGGGGCCGGCGGCGCCTTTGAGAACACTCCCGATCCGTGGGGGGTGCGCCGGGCGGAGAACCTGCTCACCAGCCTGGAGGGGGTGCTGTCGGCCCGGGTGGTGACCACGCCGCTGGGAGAGGTCTCGGAGATCCACATCCTGGCCCAGGCGGGGCTGCAGGCCAAGCAGCTGGTGCGGAACATCGAGTCGGCGCTGCTGGCGCAGCTCGGCCTCAAGGTAGACCATCGCAAGATCAGCATCGCCCAGACGGCCGAGGTGCGGCCCATCGAGGTGGTGGAGCGGGGCGTGGCGCGGGACCGGGCCATGCGCCGGGCGGCGCTGTTCGAGTCGCTGTTCGTGGCGCCGGGCAAGCGGCCCCACCGGGTGAGCATCGCGGTGACGCTCTCGTTCGCGGGGCGGACGGCCACGGCGGAGGAGGAATCGAGCGACACGCCCCGCAGCAAGGTGGAGGCGGCGGCGCGGGCGGCGATCCAGGTGCTGGACCAGCTGCTGTCGGACCACTCGGTGGCGCTCGAGGGCGCCAAAATCGCCGAGGCGTTCGACCGGGAGTTCGTGCTGGTGGCGGTGCAGGGTCTGGGCGGCCGGGAGGCCGTGCTGCTGATCGGCACCGCGGAGATCAAGGAGAGTGCGGAACGGGCGGCGGTCTTCGCCGTGCTGGATGCGACCAACCGGTGGACGGAGTCCCGGCGGCCCGGCTGAGCGGGCGGCCTTCACTTTTTTTCAGGATCAATCGGAACCAAACGGCAGCGGCCCTGGTCTCTGTAGGACTGTAGTGCAGTAGCGGAGATTAGCGGAACAATTGTAGAGCGGAGCGTCGGCTGAACCATAGCGGGGTTTGGCTCCTTCCCGAGGTAACATTTCCACTCGAGTTAGGAGACGCTCATGTTTGCAAGCGTTTGGACCCTTGTCGCGGCATTCACCGCGCGGGCTCTGGTGAAGGTATTCACCGTGTCCGAGGGCGCAGTCTGGTAGTCTGACAGGCTCGCCATTGCTGGGGTCGCTGCCAACCAAATTATGCCACAGTTGCGCAAGATCCAACTGTTTGTGGTCGTGGTCGTCGTTGCGGCATTCGCAGCGATGGGCCTCGCGTATGTCTACTATCCGGTGTTTCCCGGCTGGTGGGGGCTCTGCTCGTTCCTGATCGCGGCCATCCTTCTCGAGCAAACGAACAGCCCCTTGAGGGTAGAAGCGAGAGGGTCGACCTCGTTCATCGTGCACATGGCCGGTGGGCTGCTGTTCGGCCCGTTTTGGGGTGCGGCGATCGCAGCAGCCTCGACAGCGATTGTGCAGGCCGTCACCCAGCAGCCGCTTGTGAAAGTATGGTTCAATACCGCACAACGCGCCGTCTGCGTCGCGGCCGGACTACTTCTGTACGCTCAGGTCGGTGGGAATCTGCCGCCCGAGTACCTGCGCCCTGGCGTGGGCTTGGCTACTGAGGGCGGGCGACTTGATCTCGTTCTCTTCGTGGTATTCGCCACCTCCTATTTCGGCATTAACGCATTCCTCGTCAATTTCGCGGTGTCGCTCAGCTCTGGTCGACGTTTCCGTGAGCTGTGGAATCTCAACGCGCGCGGGGTGCTGGGATACGATCTCGGTGCGAGCTTCTTGGCTGTTGCCCTTTCGTGGCTCTATTTCCGGTCAGAACAATCATTAGGTTTTGGCCCACTGGGGTTCTTTCTGGTCCTCGCCCCAATCCTGGTGATTCGACACATCTACGGTCTCTACCGGAAGCTGCAGAGTTCTGGGCGAGAATTGC
>CAYUYF010000025.1:0-52513 GCA_964449145.1 uncultured Gemmatimonadaceae bacterium
GGGCCTGACACGGCGGCTCCCTGGATGCCCTTTCGCAGGGAGATGGCGGACGCTATGTTCGGGAGCCTTTCCTCCCCAGGGTTCCCGTGCGCATCCGACGCTTTGCCTACGTGGCGTTCCTCACCGCGCTGTCCGCCTGCACCCCCTTGGGCCTGTGGGTGTACGAGGACCCTTCCATGGCACTGCGTCAGGCAACCACCGTCCGTCCCCTCGGTGGCATCAACGGGGCGGCAGATTCCCTGGAACTGGTGCTGGTGGGCTGCAACCTGAACGACTACGATCTGACCGGGCAGAGCGTCCGCAGCCGGCTGGCCATCAATGGCCAGACGGTGGCGGAGGGCGTGAGCGACCGGAGAATCCTGCTCGCCACCCGCGACACCAGCCGATTCTCGGTGTCGCTCCCGCTGCCGGAGGTCCTGCGCACCGCCGACGGCACGCCGCAGGCCTTCGAGCTTCTGGTGGCCAGCGTGGTGCAGACCCCACTGGGCCAACGGGACCTCACCTACAGCCTTCGGGGGCAGGTGCAGCGCAGCGGCGACAACCTGGCCTGGCGCGTGGAAGTGGGGAAGAGCTGCCGGCCGGGTGGCTCGGCGCTGCCCAACCAGTTTGAGCGCACGGTTCCGATTCAGCTCGAACGCAACTAGCGCGGCTCCGGCCCCTGCTTCTTGGGCTTCTGGCTCACGAACCACGTCAGTGCCGCGATAACCATCGAGATCCCCGCCCCGTAGCCCAGCAGGTCCCGCTCGCCGTCCCAGGTGACCACCTGCCCCAGGAACACCACGCTCAGCACCACGACGATCACCCCGATCAGTTTTTCCTTCAAGTCGTTCAGATCGCGGATTTCCAGCCAGGCCGGCAGGTCCAGGCGATCATCCACGAACAGCTCGAACAGGCCAACCGCAATCACATAGAGCACTGTGGCGAGCAGGAAGAGGTCGGTCAGTTCGATGGAGGCGAGGATAAGGTCCTTGCCACCCTTGGGCCCAGAGATGGATGGGTCGAGGATGCCGCGAACGATCGCCACCGTCTCCAGGACGCCGTACGCCAGCAGCGCCGTGGCTGCGACAAGGGTGCAGATCACGGCGGCGAAGATCAGATAGCGGCTCCTGGAGAGGAGTCGCAACAGCCGGGGACTCGCGGGGGAGGGTTGGGGAGTTTCGGTCATTGGTCCGCCGGTAAGGGGGTTGCGGCCCGCATCAGGCGGTCGCGGATGGCATCCCATGCGGGCCCCTCCGGGGGCCGCTCCGCCAGGATCAGCTTGATCCCGCTCTCATCCAGCCGGTGCAGCGTGGCGTACAACTCCCGGGCGTAGGCGGTGGGCGAGTCCGGCATGATCAGCACCTGGTCTACGCCGAGCGGCCGGGAGTCCCGCACCAGCGCCGCCACCCGTCCCCCAGCGGCCTGGCAGCGGCGTACCGTTTCTGACCCCGACACATCGGCGCCGGCATGGTAGAGCACGAGTTGCGCGGCGGGGGAGTAGTGACGCTGCAGCATCCCCGGAGAGCGGCGGGCCACCGCGTCACCGCCCTCCGCAGCCGGCAAGGCCACTGGACCGATCAGGGACTCGATCTCCTCCCGGCCCACCGCCCCCGGACGCAGCAGTACCGGCTCCGGCCCGGAGAGGTCCAGCACGGTGGACTCGATGCCCACTTCGCAGGCACCGGCGTCCAGGATCAGCGGAATGCGATCCCCCAGGCTGGCGGCCACGTGCTCCGCGGTGGTCGGGGAGACCTCACCCGAGCGGTTGGCGCTGGGAGCGGCCAGCGCCAGCCCCGAGGTGCTGAGCAGCGCCAGCGCGATCGGGTGCGCCGGCACTCGGAGGGCAACCGTCTCGAGGCCTGCCGTGACCGCGTCCGGGACCTCGGGGCTGCGGGGCAGCACCAGCGTCAGCGGACCGGGCCACCACCGCCGGATCAGCGGTTCGGCGGTGGCGGGCCAGGCGAGGATCAGGCGTTCGGCGGCGGAGCGGTCGGCCACGTGCACGATCAGCGGATTCCAGCCGGGGCGTCCCTTGGCGGCGTAGATCAGGTTCACAGCCTGTGGGTCGAGGGCATTAGCGCCAAGGCCATACACCGTCTCGGTAGGGAACGCGACCAACTGTCCGGTCCGAAGCAGTTCGGCGGCGGCGGTCATGACCGCCGGGTCGGGATGGGTGCGAGAGACCCGGATCCGGTGGGCAGCCATCAATCGTCGGGCGGGCGGCGCCGATCCGCCTTGCGGGTGGCGCGTACCCTCTTCTCCTGGAGCCGACGCTCCTTGGAGGCCCGCGTGGGTCGGGTAGGACGCCGGGTCTTCCGGACGGCCAGCGCCGCTGCGAGCACCGCACGGAACCGGGCCACCGCGGCGTCACGGTTGCGGCTCTGGCTCCTCGTCTCCGATGACACGATCCTGAGCTTGCCGTCGTCGGTGAGCCGGCTACCGATGGCCGTCAGCACGCGCTCCCGTTGCGCTGGGGTCAGCGTGGGACTTCCGGCGGCATCCCACCACAGCTCCACCCGCGTGGAAGAGGTGTTCACGTGCTGGCCACCCGGCCCGCCGGCGCGGGTCGCCCGGAAGCTGAGCTCGCTGAGCGGAATCCGGACGCTCGCGGTGACCCGGATCTCCGATGGGTCTGGCATGGCAGAAGATTGCGCGGGTTCGGGGCAGGGTGGAAGGGCAGGCCCGCCTCCGATCCCGCAAACGGGGTGTTACGTTACCGCCATGGCCAGTCTCCCCCAGCTCGAGGTGCACCTCCGTTCCCTCGGTCGAGTGCTCCTCGGATTCTCCGGTGGCGTGGATTCCACCCTGCTGGCGGTGGTCGGCGCGCGCGCCCTGGGTCCGGCGGGATTTCGCGCCGTCATCGGCCGCAGCGCTTCCTATCCCGAGGTACAGTACCAGTCGGCCCTGGGCCTGGCCGCCCGGTTCGGTATCCCGCTCGCCGAGCTCGATACCCACGAGCTCGATGACCCACGTTACCGCGCCAATGCGCCTGACCGCTGCTACGCCTGCAAGCGGGAGCTGTGGAGCCAGTTGCGCCGGGTGGCGGAGGCCGAGGGCTTCGATACCATCATCGACGGGACGAACGCCGACGATCTCGGCGAACACCGGCCCGGACTGCAGGCAGCCGTGGAGCGCGCGGTGCGCTCGCCACTGGCGGAGCTGGGTTGGGCGAAGGCCGATGTCCGCCTCGCCGCGCGTGAGCTCGGTGTCCCGATCTGGGATGCGCCGGCCGCGCCCTGCCTTGCCAGCCGAATCCAGTATGGCCTGGAGGTGACGCCGGTTCGGCTGCGGCAGGTCGAGGCCGCCGAGGCATGGCTCAGATTGCTGGGGGTGACCGGGGACTTGCGGGTGCGCCACCGGGGCGAGCAGGCTTCAATCGAGGTGCTGCCAGAGATGCAGGAGCTCATCCGGGCCCATTGGCCCGCCGTGACGGAACAGCTGGTCGGACTCGGTTTCCTGCGGGTCGAGCTCGATGGGCGCGGCTATCGCCGCGGGGCCCTCGTGGCCGAACTCCCCGTGCTCGGCGGCTGATGCGGCTGTTCGCCGGGATACCGGTCTCCGGTGCCGCGGAGATCGAGCTCGCCGGGGTGCTCGCGCGCTTGCAACAGACCCGGTGGCCCGTGAAGTGGGTACGGTCGGAAGGTTTGCATGTGACGGTCAAGTTCCTGGGTGAGGTCGGCGAAGACCGGCTCCCGGCGGTGGCGGACGCGCTCGCGCTCGCCGCTCAGGCCACCGGGGTGCTGACGTTCGGATGTACCGGGCTGGGTGCCTTTCCCAGCCTGTCCCGTCCGAGCGTGCTCTGGGCCGCGCTCGAGGCGCCGGCCGCGATGGAGCTGCTGGTAGACCGGGTCGAGCGCGGTTGTGCCCACCTGGGGTTTCCGCTGGAGGGCCGCCCGCACCGTCCCCATGTCACCCTTGGACGGGTCCGGCGGGGGGAACAGTTGCCAACGCCCGCCAAGTCTCTCCTCGAAGCCGAGCAACTGACCGGGAACTTCACGGCGGAGCGTCTCGTCCTGTACCGCAGTCACCCGGGCGACGGCGGATCCCGTTACGAATCTCTTCTCACCTTTCCCCTGGGGAGCTGATGCGGCTTTGGCTACTTCCCGTCCGCCTTGCCAGCCTGCTGGTGCTGGCGCTGCTGTTGAGCGGGGCCTGGCTGTTCCGGGCAGACCTGGCAGGCATCATTCGTCCTCGGGTGGCCCAGGCCCGGGACGCGTTCGGTGCGGGTGCCGCCCCCGGAAGGGCCGGCCCGGCCGCGACTCCGACGCCGGGCGCGCTTGAAGCCGCGGAGGACAAGGTGGACAGCATGCATGGCTGGGCGGCCGACTCCGTGGTACTCTCCGCCCGGGAGATGGCGTCGCTGCTCGTTGCCGGCCTCCCTGCGGCGGCGCGAGCGCGGCTCGATTCCGTATCCGTCTCGCTCGGCAATGACCGGGTCACGGTCAGCGGCCGCCTGGAGACCACCCATATCCCCGAGGAGGCGCTCGGGCTGCTCGCCGGCGCCCTGGCGCCATGGGAAGCGGTACAGGGTTCCGGTACCATCGCCGCCGCTGGCTCAGGTCGGGCGGTGTGGCGGGTCGACGCGCTCACCCTGCGTGGCTTCACCCTGCCGGCGGAGCCCAGCCGGGCCCTGGTTTCGCGGGCCTTGCCGGGCGTTACCGACGGCGCCATTCCCTTCGCGCTGCCCAAGGGTATCGCGAGGCTCAGGGTGCGGGCCACCGGCGTGACGCTGTACCGGGAGGGCCGGTGAGCAGCCGGATCCTGATCGTCGACGACGAAAAGGGCGTCCGGGCGGCGCTGCGCCAGGTGCTGGAATTCGAGGGTCACGAGATTCGCGACGCCAGCTCCGGTGGTGAGGCGCTCACGGTCTATCCGGAGTACCGCCCGCAGGTGGTCTTTCTCGACGTGAAGATGGCCGGCCTCGACGGGCTGGACACCCTGACCCGCCTGACCGCGCTCGATCCCACCGCGGTGGTGATCATGATTTCCGGTCACGGGACCGTGAGCACCGCCATCGAGGCGACCCGGCGGGGGGCCTTTGACTTCATGGAGAAGCCGCTGGACGCGGGCCGCCTCCTGGTCACGCTCCGCAATGCCCTGCAGCAGGCCAGCCTGAGCGGGGAGAACGACCGGTTCCGGCAGGAGGCGGCGACGCGGTATGCCATGGTGGGGGACAGTCCGGCGCTTTCCTCGGTGCTGGATACAGTCTCCCGGGTGGCGCCGACGGCGGGCAGGGTGCTCATCTCGGGAGAAAACGGCACCGGCAAGGAGCTGGTGGCGCGCGCCATCTATCTGGGCTCGCCGCGACGCTCCCGGCCGTTCATCGAGGTGAACTGCGCCGCGATTCCGGCGGAGCTGATCGAGAGCGAGCTGTTCGGCCACATGAAGGGCTCGTTCACCGGGGCGAGCGCGGACCGGGAGGGAAAGTTCGAACTGGCCGACGGCGGGACCCTGTTCCTCGATGAGGTCGGGGACATGGCGCAGTCGGCGCAGGCCAAGGTCCTGCGGGCGCTGCAGGAAGGGGTCATCACCCGGATTGGCGGGACCAAGTCCATCGAGGTGGATGTCCGGGTCATCGCCGCGACCAACAAGAATCTGGAGGAGGAAATCGCCGCGGGCCGGTTCCGCCAGGATCTCTTCTACCGGCTCAACGTGGTGCCCATCACCGTGCCGCCCCTCCGCGAGCGGCGGGAGGACATCCCGGCGCTGGTCGGTCACTTTGTGCGAGAACTGAAAGCGGCGGGGGGCGGGGCCGGCAAACGGTTCGAACCGGCGGCGATCAGCGCCCTGCAGGCCAGGCCCTGGCCGGGCAACGTGCGTGAGCTCCGTAACGCCGTGGAACGGCTCCTGATCCTGACCCATGGCAAGTCGGTCACCGGCGACGACGTGGCCCGCCTGCTTGGGGACGGCGGCGTCATCGACAGCCTGAGCGATGCCGATCTCGATGTGGATATCAGCGAGGGGCGCTACCAGGCGTTCCGGGATGCGAGCGACCGGAGGTATCTCCAGGCCAAGCTGCAGGAGCACAATTTCAACGTGACCGAGACCGCCAAGGCCCTCGGCCTGCCGCGATCCAACCTCTACAAGAAGGTCACGCGTCTCAATCTGACCACCAAGGAGCCATGAAAGATCAGCCGCGCGACTGGGACAAGGAACTGGCCGAGATCGACAAACTCGTCGCCAAGGGTGGCGGAGCGGGACCGGCACCCGTGCCGGCCCAGCGGCGCGGCGGCGCCGCCCCTGCGGTGGCGGGAGGCCGGTTCAGCGGCGTGACGACCTGGCTGCGGGTGGGTCTCGGGCTGGCCCTGGCTGTGGCCATGACCCAGTGGCCATATCCCAGCGCCTGCGGTTTCAATCTGCTGGTGTACCTTGGCGCGATCGCCACCGTCTCCGTCGCAGGGCTGTGGAGCGCGGTGACGTCGTGGCAGCGCCGGCTCGGGGCCGCCCATGTGCTGTCGCTGCTGGTGCTCCTCTGGGGACTCACTCTCGCGGCCCGGGAAGTGCTCCCCCGGGTGGGATATGCCGCCCAGCCCCGCACCTGGACCTGCGTGACCGGAGTGGAAGCGCCGTGACTGGGCAACCGTGCCGCTTGCGCCCATTTTTCGGGGCGGCTAAGGTTCCTGACGTGGCTCCTACCTGCCTGCAGTGAGGCCAGTCTGAATGCGTCCCATGCGAGTCGGCACCGGTAAGCGCGGTACCCCGTCTTTCGACGAGGGCTCGCTTGACCAGTACCTCCGAGAGATCAGCCGGTACCCGCTGATCAATCAGCAGGAGGAGGTTCTGCTCGCCCAGCGGATTCGCACCGGAGAGGCCGAGGCGCTCGACAAGCTGGTCCGCAGCAATCTCCGCTTCGTCGTCTCAGTCGCCAAGAAGTACCAGAACCAGGGCGTGTCGCTCTCCGACCTCATCAACGAGGGCAACCTTGGCCTGATCCGCGCCGCGCACAAGTTCGACGAAACCAAGGGCATCAAGTTCATTTCCTACGCGGTGTGGTGGATTCGCCAGGCCATCCTGCAGGCGCTGGCGGAGCAGAGTCGCATCGTGCGGGTCCCGCTGAATCGCGCGGGGACCCTGCACCGCATCGGCAAGCGCTCCGCCGCGCTGCTGCAGGAACTGGGGCGCGAGCCCACCCCGGCCGAGATCGCCGAGGGCATGGACATCACGATGGAAGAAGTGCAGAAGACGCTCTCCATCAGCCAGAACCACCTGTCGCTCGACGCGCCGCTGACCCCGGGGGAGGACAACAAGCTCCTCGACTACCTCCCCGACACCCAGAATGCGGGGCCCGATTCCGAAACCTTCGAGAAGGCGCTTACCAATTCCATCGAGGAGGTGCTGTCCACGCTCAAGGAGCGGGAGGCCAAGATCCTGCGTCTCTACTTCGGGCTGGACGGGCCGGAGCCGATGACGCTGGAGGAGATCGGCAGCCTCCTCGGCATCACCCGCGAGCGGGTGCGCCAGATCAAGGAAAAGGCCCTCACCCGGCTGCGTCACGTCAGCCGGGCCCGGGCCCTCGAGAGCTTCCTGTCCTAGTTGTCCCGCAGGTCAGCCACCGCGCAGTATTCGCTCCACCTGTTCAAACTCGATCAGAAACGCATCGTGGCCATACGGGGTACGGATCTCCTCGTACCGCGCTGCCGCCCCGCCGCGGGCGTAGGCGTGTACCCAGTCCCGAACCTCGGCAGGATAGTACAGGATGTCGCTGTCGATCCCCACGCCGACCACTTCCGCCACCGACCTCGCCGTGTGGCGCCCCGCCGTCTCCAGGTTGCCCACGTCGTGGAGGTCCATGGCCTGCATTAGGGTGGTGTAACATCGGGCGTCAAAGCGGTCCACCAGTTTCTGCCCGTGGCGGCGCAGGTAGTGGTCTACATCGAAGCGGCCCGGGGTGCGGGTCTGCCGCCGGCCAAACCGGTCCTCGAATTCCAGCTGTGAGCGATAGGTGATCATCGCGATGGCACGGGCCGCCGCCAGTCCGCCCGCCGGACCCCGCTCCGGCTGGTAGCGGCCCCCGGCCCAGGCGGAGTCCGCCTCGATGGCCAGCCGCTGGGCGGCATTCCAGGCGATCGCCTGCGCCGAGGCGCGTGCTGGCGCGGCGAAGACCACCAGGCGTTCGACCGGCACAGGGGTCAGCAGCCCCCACTGCAGCGCCACCATCCCGCCCAGCGAGCCCCCCGTAGCCAGGGCCACCCGGGAAATGTCCAAGTGCGCGAGCAGCGGGATATGGGCGCGCGCCAGGTCCGCGGTCGTCAGCAGCGGAAAGCTGCCGTCGCTGACCGCGCGGGGGCCGGATGAGCCGTAACAGCTTCCCAGCAGGTTGGCGGCGATCACCGGATGCCGGCTCGTGTCCAGCGCCCGCCCCGGCCCGATCAGCGGCTCCCACCAGGCGTCCGCATCGGCGCTCCCCGTCAGCGCGTGGAAGATGAGCACGGCCCCATGGTGCCGCGCCAGCGACAGGTCGCCGAAGACCCGGTAGAACAGCCGGGCATCGGGAATCACCCCTCCCCGCTCGGGGAGGAAGGCCCCAAGCGGAAGGGTGTCGCTGAGGGCCGTGGTCCGGACGACGCTGGTCATCCGCTCCTTCCCGCCCGCGCGGGCTGGTCCACCTCCTCGAGTCTCCCCGAGTGGACGTCATAGACGAACCCGTGGATCGGTGTGCCCGGCTCGAGCAGGGTGGAATGGGACAGGAGGTCGAGGTCGTCGCGGACGCTCTGTGCCAGATCGCCGAACGGGAGGAAATCGATCTCGCTGGCATCCGCGCCCAGCTCGGTGCGCACCTTTGCATGCAGGTCCGCGTTGGAGAAGGTGAGCATGCCGCAGTCGGTGTGGTGGATCAGGGCGATGGCCCGGGTGCCCAGGAGCCGCTGCGAGATCACCAGCGAACGGAGCGCCTCACTGGCGCGCCCCCCGGCGTTGCGGATGACGTGGGCGTCCCCCTCCGCCAGCCCGAGTATGCGGGCGGGATCAATCCGGGCATCCATGCAGGTGACCACGGCGACCTTGCGGGCCGGTGGCAGGGGGAGCAGGCGCGGCGGACGGCCCTGGCTGTACTGCCGGTTGGCTGAGACCAGCTGTTCGATGACGGACATGGTGCAACCCTCGTTCAGTGGTGAGGTGCGGGATGCGGTTCAGGAGGCACGGAGTTCGGCCTCACTACATCGCGCCGCGCCCTGCACCACGACCCGGTGCAGGATGTTCAGCGCCTCATCCGCCAGCGGGGCGGGGGCCTGCAGCCTGACCCCGTGCGGCCAGGCTTCGAACGTCACCCCGCCCAGGCCGGTGGCCGCCAGCGCGGTGTTCAGGGCGCTCCGGTGATGGTCGAGATCCGTCAGCGCCACCCCGAGCACACTGACCGTCACTGGGTGTGCACGACCAGGCTGAAAGGTCGCTGCCCGAATCGGCACCGCGGTCCTCGCCTCCCCATGCACCCGAGTCTCCGCCCGGTCCCCGTCCAGTGACCAGAACTCCAGTGGCAAGCGATGGCGCTCCGCCAGCTCAGCCGCGTCGGCGTGGAGCACCTTCGAACCGGCCCGGGTCAGGGCGGCGAGGAAGCTGTGGGGCGCCTCGCGGATGGCGACGGTATCTGGCACCACCTTCGGGTCGGCGGTCCGGAGTCCCGGGGCATCCTTGACGAAGCGCACCGCCGACGCCCCCAGCACCGCCCCAAACGCCACGGCAGAGATGTCAGATCCGCCCCGGCCCAGCGTGGCTACCCGTCCCCGCTTCCAGCCCTGGAAGCCGGTGATCACCGGGATGACGCCGGCGGCGAGCAGCTGTTCGGTGGGTTCCGCGTGGATTCGATCAATCCACGCCGCGCCCGCCGGCCCCTCGGCCAGCACGCCCGCCTCCCGGGCATCGAGAGAGACCGCCTTGACCCCGAGCTCGTTGAGGGCGAGCGCGAGGAGTGCCGCGGACACCACCTCACCGCTTGCCAGCGCGCGCTCCGCCTCTTCCTCGGCGACCGAAGCCGGGCCGCCGGCCCCGGCCGCCCCCAGCGCGGACCGGACCTCCGCGACCAGGGCGATCAGGTGATCGGTGACGCCGCGACGCGCGCTGGCGACCACGACCAGCGGACCCTCCCCCCGCCATTGCGCCAGGCGCCGCGCCTGTGCCGCTATCCGACCGGGAGTGGCCAGGGCGTCACCGCCGAGCTTCACCACGACAGGGGGCGTCATTCAGGCGGCGCCGGCCGTGGCGTGGTTCGGGGCAGCCGCCGGCGTGCCGCCCAGGGCCTGGTCCAGATCGGCGATGAGGTCCCGCACATCCTCCAGGCCCGCCGAGATCCGCACCAGCTCGGGAACGACGCCGGTGGCCCGCTGCTGCTCCGCGGTGAGCTGCTCGTGGGTCGTGGACGCCGGGTGGATGATCAGCGACTTGGCATCGCCCACATTGGCGAGCAGGGAGTACAGCTTGACCCGGTCGATCAACTCCTGCGCCGCGGTGTGCCCGCCCTTGACCCCGAACGTGAGCACCCCGCCGAAGCCGCCCTCGAGGTAGCGGCGGGCATTCTTGTGCTCGGGATGACTCTCCAGACCGGGGTACGAGACCCACTCCACCCGGCCGTCCTGCTGCAGCCACCGGGCCAGGGCGACGGCGTTCTCGGAGTGGCGCTTGATCCTGAGCGGCAACGTCTCCAGGCCCTGGAGGAACAGGAACGCGTTGAATGGCGACAGGGCGGGTCCGAGGTCCCGCAGCAGTTGCACCCGCAGTTTGATGATGAACGCCAGGTTGGCGAACGCCTCGGTGTAGACCAGGCCGTGATAGGACGGGTCCGGCGAGGAGAACTCCGGGAAGCGAGGCTTGGCCTTTGCACTGGTCCAGTCGAAGGTCCCGGCATCCACCACCACCCCGCCGATCGAGGTGCCGTGCCCGCCGATCCACTTCGTGGCCGAATGCACCACGATGTCGGCGCCATGCTTGATGGGGCGGCACAGGGTCGCCGCGCCAAAGGTGTTGTCCACCACAAGGGGGACCCCCGCCTGGTGGGCGATCTCCGCCAGGGCGGTGAAGTCCGGCACATCGAGCCGCGGATTGCCGATCGTCTCGACGTACACCGCCCTGGTGCGGTCGTTGATCGCCGCGCGGACGCTGTCCAGGTTGTGGATGTCCACGAAAGTTGTGGTGATGCCCCACTTGGGCAGGGTATAGGCGAACAGGTTGTACGTGCCCCCGTACAGGGTCTGGGAGGAGACGATGTTGTCGCCGGCCTGGGCCAGGTTCAGGATCGTCAGCGTCTCCGCCGCCTGCCCACTGGCGACGCCCAGCGCGGCCGCGCCGCCCTCGAGCTCCGCCACGCGTTTCTCGAAGACATCGGTGGTGGGGTTCATGATCCGGGTGTAGATGTTGCCGAATTCGCGCAGTCCGAACAGGTTGGCGGCGTGCTCGGTGCTGTTGAACACGTAGCTCGTCGTGGCGTAGATCGGCACCGCCCGGGCGTTGGTGGCGGGATCGGGCAGCTGGCCGGCGTGAATCGCCAGGGTATCGGGGTGCAACGGCATCGGTGTATCCTCTCGGTCAACGGTGGTGGCATGACTGCCTGCATGCGAAAAGGCCCGGTTCAGGTTGGTGAACCGGGCCGGCGAAGTGTCTGTTGGTCTGCTGGCGAGTTACATGAATCTCACCTGACCGACACGCGCGCTGGCGCAGTCCACCCCGTTGGGGGTGCACATGCTGGCACAGCAGCACATAATCGGGCAGCGCTTCATGGTTGAACGTCTCCAGTCGGGTTGTGCCGTTGGGGGGGAAAGACAAACCCCCGCGGCCACGAGCGCGGGGGTGATCCCACGGCTCTTTAGCTGTTTGATTTGGGGTCACAACCCCGGGCGGTAGCAAGTGGCCCTAAATACGTCCGCCCTACGACTCATGGCTAAGCTATGATCCGGCTCTGAGTCCGTCAAGAGCCTGGGTCGGCAAGGTCGTCGAAGTCGTCCAGCGGGCTGGTCGCACAGACCGGGTACATCGCAATACAGATGAAAGCGGATGGGTGGTCCTTGAGCCAGGTCCGAAAGGCGAGGTGCTGCTGCAGGGTCGCCTCCAGTTCGGCCTGGTCACGCTCGGAAATGGGGACAGGCTCACTCCGCTGCTGGCGGTTCATTTCGATGATGCTGGCCGAGAGCAGGGACACCAGCAGGTTCCGGTTGACGCACAGCTCCACCGGCATGAGCATGTTGACGGCGCTGGGCATCCGGTAGGCGCCCCGGGGTGGGCGCTCGCCCGGTAGTGCGGCCCCGTCGGTGCGATCCGGTGCGGCCACCTCGGGCCGCCACTCGTTGAGCAGTTGGGTGATCCGGTTCTTCATGCGGCATCCTTGGGGGCAGGGCTCTCCCAAGATGGTCGGACTGTACCGTCGAAAACTTGAATGCGCTGCCTTAGATTCAACTCCAGTGCGCCTCCGATCGACCTTTCACAATCCTGGTACCCCATGGCCAGTAATCCTTCCTTCGACATCTCCACCGGCGCGGACCTGCAGGAGGTTGATAACGCCGTCAACCAGGCGCTCAAGGAGATCGCCCAGCGCTACGACTTCAAGGGTACCAGCTGCACGATCGAGTTCGATCGTGCCAAGGCGGAGATCCGCCTCGGCGCGGATGATGAGTTCCGCATGGATCAGCTGCTGGACGTGCTGCGCGGCCGGCTGATCAAGCGGGGGGTGCCGGTCAAGAACCTCGAGACCGGCGACCTCGTCCACGGCGCGGGAACCTCGGTCCGCCGGACGGTCACCCTCACCCAGGGCATCCCGGCCGACGGCGCCAAGAAGATCGTGAAGGCCATCAAGGACCAGGGGTTCAAGAAGGTCCAGGCTGCCATCCAGGGTGACGAGGTCCGGGTGACCGGGCCCTCGAAGGATGACCTGCAGGCAGTGATGACCTTTCTCCGGACTCAGGACTTCGAGATCGAACTCAAGTTCGGCAACTACCGCGGATGACCCTCCGGTGCGCCAGGTGGGCCCGCTGCCGCCGTACCCTGCGCGGCCTGATCGCCGTGGGGCTCGTCTCGGCCGTCCTGACCTGTACTCCTGCCGAGCCGCCGCAGCCGGGGCCGGCGACGATCGCGCCGGAGATCCGGATCGGCCTCGCGGTAGGGGCTCCCCGGCTCGAGTTCACCGGTGACAGTGGCCTGCAGGTGGTCGACGGGGAGGGCGCCGTGGTCAAGGCCGTCCCGCCCGGGACGGTCTGGGTGGCTTCCCCCGGTTCGGATGGGGTGCTCTCGGTCCTCGCCCCGGCGGGCGGACGGGTGTCCCTGAACGGACGCCCCTATCGTGGCCGGATGTCGGTGGCCCGAGGGCGGACCGGCCTGACAGCCATCAATCACGTCCCCATCGAGGAGTACCTGCTGAGTGTGGTGGCCTCGGAGATGGGCCGTCGGGACACCAGCGAGGCGGAAGCCCTGCGGGCCCAGGCGATCCTGGCCCGGACCTACGCCATCCGCAATCTGGGCAAGCGCGCCAGCGAGGGCTTTGATCTCTATGCCACGGTGGTGGACCAGGTCTACGGGGGCGTTCCGGCCGAGTATCCCCTGGCGACGTGGGCAGTGCGGGTGTCCACCGGTCAGGTCGTGACCTGGCAGGGCGTGCCGATCGACGGCTTCTTCTTTTCCACCTGCGCCGGACAGACGGCGGAGGGCACCGAAGTCTATGCTGGAGCTGATCGGCCGTACCTGGTGTCCCACCCGGACCTGGCCCCGGACGGAAGCGCCTGGTGCCGAATCTCCCCCCGCTACCGCTGGCGCGAGGAGTGGTCCCGGGACCAGCTGCGTGCGGTGATGCGCCAGTCCCTCCCCCCCGCGGCCGGGACCACGGCCGAGGCCGCGGGGACGGTGGAGGGTGTCCGGGTCTCGGGGCATACGCCTTCGGGCCGGGTGGCCCGGGTGACCATCGCCTTGACCCGCGGCGCGGTGGAGGTGGGCGGGCCGGCGATCCGGCAGGTGCTCCGTCCCGTGGGAGAGACCATGCTGCGCAGCGCCATCTTCCAGCTCACGGAGGAGCGGGAAGGGGGCCGGCTGAGGCGGCTGGTGGCGGATGGGCAGGGCGCCGGCCACGGGGTCGGCTTCTGTCAGTGGGGCGCGGTGGGTCGCTCCCGGGCGGGACAGGATGCGCCGATGATCCTCGCCGCCTACTTTCCGGGTACCGCCATCAGCCGCGCGTACTGACGCGCGCCCGAGGAGACCGCATGTCCGAAACACTTAAGGTGGGGATCGTGGGCGCCGGGGCCATCACCCAGGTGGCGCACCTGCCAATCCTGCGACGGCTCAAGGGCGTCGAGGTGGTCGCGATCTGCGATACGGACGTGACCAAGGCCAGGGCGCTGGCCAACCGGTTCGGGGTGCGCGACGCCTTCAGCGACATCGAGGAGATCCTCGAATACGAACAGCTCGATGCCGTGGCGATCTGCACTCCCAACCACCTGCACGAGCCGCATGCCATCGCCGCCCTGAGCGCGGGCGTGCACGTCCTGGTCGAACGGCCGCTGGCCCTCACCTACACCGGCGTGCAGCGGGTCCTCAAGCAGGCCGAGAAGCGCAACCGCCAGCTCATGATCGGCATGAATCACCGCTACCGCACCGATGTGCAGATCGTGCGCAGCTTCATCCAGAGCGGAGAACTCGGCAAGATCGAGAGCGTGCGGGGGAGTTGGCACGTCTTCCGTCCGAGCCGGGCCCAACTGGGCTGGCGCCAGCGGCGGGATGAGTCTGGAGGTGGGGCACTCCTCGACCTCGGCGGGGCCATCCTCGACCTGGGCCTGTGGCTGGCCAACAACCCCAAGCCGGTGCGGGTCAGCGCCAGCCTGCACGGCAACGAGGGCCGCGGCGGGGTAGAGCAGGCGGGGAGCGCGTTCGTTGTCTGTGAGGGCGGACTGTCCCTGTTCCTCGACGTCACCTGGCGCCACATCGGGGCAGGCGAGCGCTTCGGGATCGGGTTGCGGGGCACCAAGGGCACCGCGGGCATCAACCCGCTGCATGTCTGGAAAGAGCTCAACGGCGTGCCGACCGACGTCGCGCCCACCGGGGCCGTTGGGCGCGAGAATCCCTTCACCGCTTCCTACCGGGCGGAGTGGGCCCACTTTCTTGGGGTCATCCGGGGGGAGGCCAAGTCGTTCGATAACCAGGAACAGCTGCAGCTGCACCGCATTCTCGACGCGCTGTACAAGTCTGCCGCGGAAGGCAAGGACGTGGTGCTTTGACGCGAGCGCGGCACCGGGGAGATTCGGCGCTTCGGCGACTCGTTCGCATCCTCCCCCTCGTGGCGCTTGCCGCGCTGGCCGGCCCGCCCACCGTCCCGGCGGCCCAGCAGCGCCTCGCCGAGCCGCCGGGCCGCCGGGCGGCCCTGCCGGGCGAGGAGCTCCGCATCTCGATCATGACCATGGGCGTCGGCGCCGAGGTGTACGAGCGCTTTGGGCACAATGCCTTCGTGGTGGAAGACCGGCGGCTCGGCACCAGCACCTCGTACAACTACGGTATGTTCTCCTTCCGGCAGGAGAACTTCCTGCTCCGGTTCATCCAGGGGCGGATGCTCTACTGGATGCAGGCCAGCCCAGCCGAGGACGAGCTGCCCCGATACCGGGCCCGGCGCCGGTCGGTCTGGCTGCAGGAGCTCAACCTCACGCCGGCCCAGCGGGTGGCGCTGCGCGACTTCCTGGAATGGAACGCCCTCCCCGAGAACCGTTTCTACCGCTACGACTACTATCTGGACAACTGCTCCACCCGGGTGCGCGATGCACTGGACCAGGTGCTCGGTGGAGGGCTTCGTGCGGCCATGCAGGGCCCCGCCTCGGGGACCTATCGGTTCCACACCCAGCGGCTGAACGCGAACAACGTGCCTCTCTACACAGGGCTCCTGCTGGTCCTGGGCCACGGCGTGGACCGTCCGGGCACCCGGTGGGACGAGATGTTCCTCCCGCTCAAGCTGCGGGAATACCTGCGGGACGTAACCGTTCCCGACAGCACCGGGACGCCGGTTCCCCTGGTCAAGTCGGAGCGCACGCTGTATGAGAGCGAAGCGTTTCCGGTGCCGGCCTCGCCCCCGTCCTGGGGGCCATGGTTCATGCTGACCGGCCTGGTCCTGGGCGTGGTGTTCTTCTGGGGATACGGAGAGGCACCGGGCGGACGCGGGGCCCGCCGGGTGGCCCGGGGCCTGGCGATAGGCTGGCTGCTGCTGACGGGGCTGGCAGGCGCCGTGCTGGCGGGGCTGTGGGGGTTTACCGATCACGTCATGGCGGGGTGGAACGAGAACCTGCTGCAGGCCCCGTTGATCAGTCTGGCCCTCGCGGGAATTCTGCTGGCCAGGCCTCCCGGTCGGTCCGCCCGAGTGCTGGTGCTGGTGGTCGGCGGGCTGTCCGTGGCGGGGTTACTGCTGCACCTCCTGCCGGTCTTTCATCAGGTCAACGGCCAGATCCTGGCGCTGTGCGTGCCCGCGAGTCTCGGCCTGTCCGCAGGGATCCTCCGGACGAAGCGGGCGCCTGCCGCCTAGGCGCTGTCGGTCTCCTCCCACACCTTGGCCTCCACGAAGAGCTTCAGCAGTTCCCCATCCAGCTGACCGGTCTTGACCTCGTCGCCGAGGATATCGAGCGCCCGCGTGGGGGGCAGGGCCCGCTTGTAGGGGCGGTCCTGGGCGGTCAGGGCATCGAAGATGTCCGCGATGGTCATCATCCGCGTCTGTAGGGGGATCGCCTCGCCCTGGACCCTTCGCGGGTAGCCGCTGCCGTTGAGCTTCTCGTGGTGCCCCCACGCGATGTCCGGCACCTGGGCCAGGCCCTTGGTCCAGGGAATCTTGCGGAGGAAGTCGAAGGTATGGCTCACGTGGCTCTCGATTTCGAGCCGCTCGCGGTCGTCCAGGCTGCCCTTCCGGATACTCAAGTGCTTGAGCTCCCCGCCGGTGAGGAAGGGCTGTTCCTCACCACCGAGGGTCTCGAACCGGAGCTCCGCGAACTCGTTCAGCTGGGCGAAGTCGCCCTCGGCGAGGACGGTTGGCTCGTTGGACGCCAGCACCACGCGCAGGAACCGGTCCGCGGTGTCCAGCGATGCACGCTGCTCCGCCTCGATCTCCGCCAGGTACGCCGCGTACCCATCCTGCCCGTGGGCGGCGAGGTAGTCGGCTCGCCGCTTCTCGAAGGTCCACTGCACGCTCCGCGTAATGAAGGCGTGCCGCTGGTGGATCAGCGCCAGGTCGGATTCGTAGAGCTTCTTGGCCTTGACCAGGACCTGCTCGCGCACCCCGACCTTGCCGAAATCGTGCAGCAGGCCGGCGTAGCGCAACTCCCGAATCTGGTCGCGATCGAACGTGATCCGGCCGAACACTCCGTCGGCCACCCGGTCCACCGCCTTCGCCAGGGCGACGGTACGGCTGGCGACCCGCTCGGAGTGGCCCGACGTGGCGGGATCCCGCTGCTCAATGGCATGCACCGCCGCCTTCACAAAGCCCTCGAACAGCCGCTCAATCGCCTCGTACAGCTGGCTGTTCTCCACCGAGACCGCCGCCTGTCCGGCCAGCGCCTTGACGATCTTGAGCGTGTGCGGGCTGTAGGCGATCAGCTGCCGAACCGACTCCTCGGGCGTGTTCAGGCGGGCCGCGAAGTCCCGCTTGCGGTTGATCAGCTGCAGCACGCCGATGACATCACCATGGTGGTTCTGCATCGGGATGACCAGTACGCTCTTGGTCCGGTAGCCGTAGCGCTGGTCGAAGGACTGGTTGAAGGAATACTCCACGTCCGGCGGCAGCATGTAGACATCTTCGATGACCAGCGGCTCTCCCTCAGTGGCGGCATAGCCGGCCAGCGAGGTGTGGTCGATCGGGATGGTGAACTCGGCGAACGGAATGTCCGGCCGGCTGTCGTTCTGGGCCAGCTTGAAGCGCAGCCGCCGGGTGCCCACCCCGTCAGTCTCGACGATGTAGAGGCTGCCCGCATCCGACTGGCTCACCCGGCGCGCCTGACTCAGGATCAGCTCGAGCAGGGTGTCCAGGTTCTTCTCGGTGGTGAGCCGGACCCCGATCTCCGCCAGTTCCGTCAGCTCGTGCAGGCGGGCCGCGCTTTCGGCCCGGGCCCGGGCTTGCTCCCGGTGCGCCGCCGACACCCGGAACGCGCTCCGCAGCGACACCAGCAGCTGGCGGGGCCCGACCGGCGCCTTGACGAATGCCGTCAGCACATCGGCGGGCAGATCGGGTGGGAGGTCGGCTTCCCCCGGAGTCCCCAGCGCGAGGATGGCCACCCCGGAATCCCGGAGGCCGCCCAGCAGCTGTGGCGTGAGGTGGGACCGGACGGCGGGGTCCACGAGGTAGGCCGTGGGACGGTCGTCGGCATGGACGTCGGACGGGGAGGGCGCGACGCGGAGTTCCACCAGCTCGGTCGCCAGGGCCGGTGCGACCTCCCCCGGCGACCACGTCGGCGAGTGGTACAGGATGTACTTCATGGCTGGGTGGCGCCGCTCGCCGAGTCGGAGGGCATGGGTCGGACACCGGTGACCAGGCGGTGTGGGCGCCGGGTCACCTGGTCGATGAACCAGTCCAGCTTGGCGCTGACCACCTGGAAATTGGCCAGGGTGCGCCGGATGTCGGGGGCGAGATCGCCCGTCAGCGTGGTCGCGGCGCGGGTCAGGCTGTCGGCGTCGTTGATGAGCCGGCGCGTGTCGCCCAGGAACAGGGTCAGGGAGTCCCCCAGCTGGCCCACCTGGCCGTCGGCGGTGGCCAGGGTGGTCCGGGCCTGTTCGATCATCGGCTCGATCCGCTGCATGACGCTGCGCGTCTCGGCGAGCGTGCTGCGGAGCTCCGGCCCGGTGCTGGCCAGCTCACTCTGGGCGGTGCTGGCGGTGCGCTCCAGCGTTTGCAGCAGGGTGCGGGTGTCCCGCAGCACCTCCGACACCTGGGTCTTGAGCGAGTCGGCGACTTCCTTGAGCGCGTCGGTGGCGCTCTGCCGGATCGTGGCCCGGATGGTGTCGCCCGGCTGCAGGGCGGCGTCGATGTGGTTGAGCGGGACCAGCAGCGCGATGGCCGCGGCGCCGATCAGTCCGCTGGAGGAGATCTCCGCCTTGGTGCCGAGGGGCAACTGGATGGGAAGGCCGTTGGCATACCGCTCTCGGAGCCGGAGGGCGACCAGGAACTGGGGCGGCCCCATGGCGCCGCTGTCCACCTTGGGGGAGATCCCGGCCACCTCACCGACGCTCAGGCCCTGCAGGTAGACTGGGGTGTCCTCCTTGAGATCCTGCACCGATGGGCTGAGCATGTACATCGTGACCCGCCGCTCGGTCCACCCGCGGGTTACCGCCAGACCGATGACCATCACGGCGATGGCGCCCACCACCAGGAGGCCCACCAGTGCATCGGCGGTCCGGGCACGGAGACTCATCGGGACGACTCCACTTGACCCCGCACCAGCCGGACCTGACGGTCTACCCGGGGACGAAGGAGCGCGGGGAGGTCGGGCCCGGTCACCAGCACGGTGCGACGGGCGCCCTCCGCCGTCTCCCCGCCGCGGGCGGTCTCCAGCAGTTCCGCCGAGGCTCGCTCGGTGAGGCCGTCGAAGGGATCTTCCAGCACCACCAGCTCCGGATCGAACGCGAGGGCCCGGCCAAGGGCCGCCCGGCGCCGGTCCTCGGCGTTGGCCTGCGCTGGGCGGAGTTCCGCCACGCGAGTCAGCCGCACCTGGGCCAGGATCACGTCCACGCGTCCCTCGATGTCTTTGGGCCGATAGTCACTGCCGAAGAGAAGCGGCAGGCGGATGTTCTCTCGCAGGGTCAGATTCTGCAGCAATCCCTCGCCAGCGGGAAGGTATCCCAGCCGCCGACGGAAGGCGAGTTGCGCCCCCCGGCCCAGGGTCGGGATCTCGGTCCCAAGGGTCAGGACCCGGCCCGCCGGCGGCCGCTCGAGTCCGAGCGCCAGCCCGCCGAGCAGGGCGACCCCGCTCAGTTCATCGCCGGTGATCGCGGTGGTCTGCCAGGGCGCGAGGGTCAGCGTGAAGGTCCCGGCGCCCGTCCCCTCTGACGCCTGCGGGGGAGGAGCCGACGCGCCCCGGAGCACGGCGAGCGGGACCTCCTCGAAGACCAGCGGTGCCGTCACGTCCGGGTCACAGTCACGATGAGCGCGGCGAAGACGAAAATCACCGCGATTGACCCCACGGTGCCGCGGATGACCGCCTGGGGGATCTCGGTGGGGCCCCGGCGCACCGACAGGCCCTCGTAGCTGGGGATGATCCCCACCACCAGGCCGAAGAGCACCCCCTTGATCCCGGTAAGCACGATGTCCTGGGTGGTGAGATTGGCGACCACGATGCCGAGGTAGCGCTCCATGCTCATGCCGCTGATGATCCCCGCGGCGAGGTAGCCGCCGGCGACGGCCACCACATCGAACACCACCATGAGGGCGCAGACGGAGACCACGCAGCCGAACAGCCTGGGCAGGACCAGGTAGTGGAACGGGTCGATCCCCATGCCCTCGAGGGCGCGGACCTCGCCGAGCACGGTGTTGGTGGCCAGTTCGGCGGTGATGGCGGTGCCACTCCGGCCGACGATCGCGAGGGCGGTCAGCAGCGGCCCCAGCTCCCGCACGATGGCCACGACCATCACCTTGCCGATGAGCTCCGAGGCCCCCACCCGGTCCAGCTGGGCGATCGTGGTCGAGATAGTCAGGTAGCTGAGCACGCCGGACAGCAGCACGATCAGCCCGACCGCCTCCAGCGCCGTGAAGCGCAGCTGGTTGAGCAGCACCCGGGCGGCCACCCGACGGCCGGCGCCGGGCAGGCCCCGCAGCGAGGCCACGGCGGCAACGGCAAAGCGCGCCTGCGCGCCCACCCGGGCGAGCCAGCGCGCCGTGCCCCGCCCGATAGCGGCGAGAAAGCCGATCACCGGCTCAGCTGGGGTTTACCTTCTGCAACCCCTGCTGGGCCTCGGCGTACTGCGGGAAGACTTCCAGCGCCCGGCGGTAGTAGTCCGCCGCCCGGGTGTTATCGCCACGGTCCTGGTAGAGCAGGGCCCGGCTGTAAAGCGTGAGCGCCTCGGTCGGCACGCTGCGCGCCCGCGCGGCACCCCGGGCATCGGCGGACAGGGCCGGGAGGTTGGTCCCCGACATCAGCGATTCCGACAGGTTCTGCAGCAGCTGGAAGAGGGTCTCCCGCTTCTCCAGCTTGGGATCGCTGCGGACCACCTTGATGACCTCGCTCGTCTCCACGTCCACGATCCGGGCATCCACCCGGAAGCGGCCGTAGAGATCCACGAAACCACCCATGATCATGTAGCGGGCGCCGACGATCTTGCCGATCTTCGCGGCCGTCGCGGCGTCCACCCGCCCGTCGGCGCCCAGGTTCTGCTCATCTACCAGGCGCTGGACGTTCTCCCGCTCCACCACGCGCGCCGCTGCGTTGCGGGACAGCTCGGAGATCAGCATGCCCGCGATGCCCCGTTCCAGGGCGTCGAAGTTCTCCTTGTCCTGACCGTAGGATCCGCCGTTTGCGAACGGCAGGACCGCGATCCCGGGACGCGTGTCCTGGGCGTTGACCGCGGGAGCCCAGGCCAGCAGGGCAAGGAACAGCAGGATCATGGTCCGTCGCATAGGGCACCTCTTCAGAGGGTCAGCGCCATGCCTTCCATGGCGGCATCCACTACCAATCCGGGCGTGTGACGTGCTGCAAAGCCGCGAGCCCCTTCCAGCATGGCTTCAATCGCCGCATCGTCGTGCTCGGGCTCGTGATGAAACAGTACCAGACGACGGCAGCCCGCCTCGCCGGCCAGGACGATGGCCTGCTCGGGAGTCGAGTGCCCCCAGCCAGCCCTGGCCTCTATCATGGCCTCGGAGTACATCCCATCGTGAATCAACGTATCTACCCCCCCGAGGAATCTCACCAGCTGGGCACGCCAATCTGGCGGGACATCGTAGCTTCCGCCGGTGCCCAATTCGTTGTCGGTGAGGTAGGCCATGGTGCGGCCTCCCGACACCGGCACCAGCTTGTACCCCAGAGTCGAGCCAGGGTGGCGCAGGCGGAACGCCTCCACCTTGAACCCATCGATTTCGAACGACCCGCTCTGGACCTCCGTGATGGTCAGGTCGGCCGCGAGCGCCTTCAGCGGTACCGGAAAGACCACCGGGTCCATCTGGCGGTCCAGGATCTCCTCCAGCGGCACCCCCGCCTGGGCCGCGCCGTAGATCCGCACCGCATTCCCCTTGGTGTTCAGGGGCTGGAAGAACGGCAACCCCTGGATGTGATCCCAGTGGGTATGCGAGAGCAGAATGTCGAGGCTCATGGGCCCCGGCGTCAGCCGTACCAGCTCCCGACCCAGGAGCCGGATACCGCTGCCGGCGTCGAGGATCACCAACTGGTCCGGCGCGCCGGAAACGGCCACGCAGGAGGTATTACCCCCGTAGCGCGCGGTGTGAACCCCCGGTGTGGGAATCGACCCGCGCGTGCCCCAGAACATGACCGTGTACGACACAGCCTCTCTCTTCTTGATGGGCCAGTGCAGGTGCAAGGAGCCTGCCACCGGGGACGGCGGCCTGGCTCACACTTCCGTGGTGCGCGGGATCACGAGCGTCCCGCGGCGCGCTCCAGCAGGGGTCGGTTGATGATGCTGATGTCCTTGCGAGTCACCATGATCAGCCCGCGTTCCACGAAGTCCCGCATCGTGCGGGACACGGTTTCGCGGCTCGAGCCGATCATCTGCGCAATGACGTGGTGGGTGATCTTCTTCGTCACTTCGTCGCCACCCTCCTCCTCTGCCAGCCGGAGCAGAAGGTCGGCGACCCGGCCGTTGACGTCCAGCAGCACCAGGCTGCCGATCTTCTCGTCGGCCCGCCGCAGCCGCCGGGACAGCTCCCGCATCAGGGCGATGGACACCTCCGGCGAACTCCGCAGCCGGGCCTGGAAGTCCTCTCGCCGGAGAATCAGCACCGCCGCGTCGACCATGGCGATGACCGTGGCCGAACGGGGCTGGTCGTCAATGAGCGCCATCTCGCCGAAGAAGCTCCCCTCCCCCAGGACCGAGAGGATGACCTCCCGGCCGTCCTCCCCGATCAGCACCACCTTGACCTGGCCGGAGGCCACCAGATAGAGCGCGTCGCCGGGGTCATCCTCGAAGACGATCACGCTCCCCTTGGGATAGGTCCGCTCCCGGACCAGCTCGGCGAAGGCAATGATGTCCCCTTCCCGCATGGTCGCAAAGAGGGGCACCTTCTTGAGGACCTCGACTGGGGAGACGGACACAGGGCCTCTGGAGGTGGAAGTGTAGTAGAATACGATAGTTAGGCCGTTCTGGCCTGTCAAACTGCCCCCAGGCCGGCCGGGGGGGCCCCGTTGATACCTAAGTCCGTTCCCTGCTATATTTTCAGGCTTCCCAGAATGGGACCCCGACCGTCCGGCAGGACGGAGCCGCCAAGGAGAAGATTGTGAAGCCGAACATTCATCCGATGTACCATAAGGTGACGGTCCAGTGCGCTTGCGGCAACCAGTTCGATACCCGCACCACGACGACCAGCATGCACGTCGAGATCTGCGCCAAATGCCATCCGTACTTCACCGGCAAGCAGCGCCTGATCGACACGCAGGGCCGGGTGGACCGGTTCCGCAAGAAATACGCAGACAAGACTGCCGTCACCCCCCAGGGCTGAGCCGTGGAGGCTCGACTCCGCCAGGCGCTCGCCCGGGCGGAGGATGTGGCCCGGGCGCTGGCCGACCCGGCGGTCGCCAATGATCCGGCCCGGCTAAGGGCGCTCGGCAGGGAGCACACCAAGCTGCTCCCTGTCGTGCGGGCCGCCGAGCGCCTGCGGAAGCTTCAGGGAGACCTGGCGCAGGCGCGGGAGCTCGCCGGGGAGGCTGATCCGGAGCTGGCCGCCATGGCCGCCGCCGACCTCGCCAGGATCCCGGCAGAGATCGAACCGCTGGAAGCCGAGTTGCACGAACTCCTCCTGCCGCGGGACCCCCTCGACGACCGCGATGCGATCGTGGAAATCCGTGCCGGGACAGGCGGAGATGAGGCCGCCCTGTTCGCGGCCGAATTGTTCCGGATGTACCAGCGGTTCGTCCAGCGGAAGGGACTCACCGTGGAGGTCATTGCTGTCAGCGAGGGTGCCGCTGGCGGGGTCCGGGAGGCCATTTTCGCCGCCCGGGGCCCGGACGCATTCGGGCTGCTGCGACGGGAGGCCGGTGTGCACCGGGTCCAGCGTGTCCCGGCCACCGAGACCCAGGGCCGGATTCACACCTCCGCCGCCACCGTGGCGGTGCTGCCCGAGGCAGAGGAGGTGGACGTCAGTATCCACCCCAATGACCTCAAGATCGACGTCTTCCGCTCCTCGGGGCCGGGCGGGCAGAGCGTCAACACCACCGACAGTGCGGTGCGGCTCACCCACCTGCCCACAGGCTTGGTGGTATCCCAGCAGGACCAGAAATCCCAGTTGCAGAACAAGCTCAAGGCCATGGAAGTGCTGAGGGCACGGCTGCTCGACCGCATGATTGCCGAGCAGGAGTCCGCCCGCTCCAGGGACCGTCGGGCCATGGTGGGAACGGGGGATCGTTCCGCCAAGGTCCGTACCTACAACTACCCCCAGAGCCGGATCACCGATCATCGCATCAACCTCTCGGTGTTCAGCCTGGAGCAGGTTCTCGGCGGAGACCTGGACGAGTTCGTGAACGCCCTGCGTATGGCGAGCCGGCAGGAGCAGCTGGGTGAATGAGACCGGGATGCGGATCGGGGAGATGGTGCGGGCGGCGGCCGGCCGGCTCCGGGCGTCGACCTGCGAGTCACCGGAGCGGGAAGCGTGGCGAATCTGGGCAGATCTGCATGACCAGGCTCCCGGCCTCGGCGCGCTGGAGCGAGACCAGATCGCCGACCCCGCGGCAGCGGCTCGGTACGAGGCCGCCGTGGCCCGGCGGGCGGGGGGAGAGCCGCTGGCCTACGTCACCGGCCTGGCGGGATTCCGCCGCCTGACCCTGCGCGCCGACCGCCGCGCCCTGATCCCGCGTCCTGAGACCGAGGGACTGGTGGACTTGCTCCTCGCCCGGGTGGCCCGGGGACGGGTCGTCGATGTCGGCACCGGCACCGGCTGCATCGCCCTCGCGCTGGCCGATGAAGGGGACTACGATGCCGTGCTCGCGGTCGACCGTTCGGCCGAGGCGTTGGCCCTGGCAGCCGAGAACCGGGTGCGGACCGGCCTGCCGGTGGTCCTGATCCGTGGCGACCTCGTCAGCGCGCTCGGGCCAGCCAGTTGTGACGCGGTGGTCTCAAACCCGCCGTATCTGACGGTCGCCGAGCACGCGGCGCTTGAACCGGGGGTACTCGACTTCGAACCGGCCGAGGCGCTGCAGAGCGGGGCAGATGGTCTGGAGGCGACCCGACGGGTCGTGGCGGAGGCCGGCCGGGTGCTCCGGCCGGGGGGCTGGCTGGCGCTGGAAGTGGATTGCAGCAGGGCTGGGGCGGTTGCGCGGCTGGCGAGCGCGGCAGGACTGGAGTCCGTGGAGATTCTTGACGACCTATTCGGCCGCGCGCGGTACATGCTCGCGCGGAGGAGCGAGGCGAAGTGATCTGGGACAAGGCAGAAGAACTGGGACGGCTCATCGGGCAGACCCCGGAGTACAAGGCGCTGCGGCGCGCGGAGACCACCCTGCGTGAGGACAGCGACGCGCAGGCGAAGGTCGACCTGATCCAGACCCTCGCCCGGCAGATGGACGAGCTGGTGTCCCAGGGCCAGATGCCCGACCAGCCGACCGCCGAGAAGTACGAGAACGCGGTTCGGGATCTCGAGGTCAGCGCCATCGGCCAGGCCTACGCCGTAGCCCGCGCCAACTTCGAGAAGGTCATGGTCAAGGTGAACCAGCTCATTGCCCAGGGGATGGAGAAGGGCGCCAGCAGCAGCATCATCACCCTCGGATGAGCACCGGCTTCTTCCTGGTCGTGGAAGGACCGGAAGGGGCGGGAAAGACCACTCTGGTGGCCGCGCTCGCCAACCGTCTGCGGGCCTCCGGGACGGACCCCCTGCTGGTCCGCGAGCCTGGGGGCACCCCGGTGGGGGAACGGATCCGGGCACTGCTGCTGGACCCGGTGAGTGTCATCGAACCGGCCAGCGAGCTGTTCCTCTTCCTGGCCGCGCGGGCGGACCTGGTCGCCCGGGTGATCGCCCCGGCGCTTGCCGCCGGTGCGATCGTCCTGGCAGACCGCTTCCAGCTCTCCACCGAGGCCTACCAGTGCGGGGGGCGGGGACTGGACCGCGAGGTGTTCCGGCTGGCCAATCGGGTGGCGACGGGCGGGCTCGACCCGGGGCTCACCCTGGTGCTGGATCTGCCCGTGGAACTCGGCTTCGCCCGGCGGCAGCGAACCGGTGAGGGGCTTGACCGTATCGAACTGGCGGGGCGGGAATTTCACGATCGGGTCGGGGCGGTGTTCCGCTCTGCGACTGGCCCTGATGTGGTGCACCTGGACGCGACGCTTTCGCCGGAACGGGTCTTGCACGCTGCGTGGCAGGTGGTGGAACCCCGGATGGTGGCAGCGCGTGGCGGGAGCCCGCATTAGCTTGTAGGGTGTCAGTGCCGGGCGCCTGCGACCCCCGGCGAATCGTCCGAAGCCGGAGGTCAGAATGCGTCAGCGTTGGGGTCTGATCGCGCTCGTCGCGGTCATCTCGTTCTTTACCGGTGGGTGGCTGCTGCAGCGGGGAACCGCGCGCGACGGCAACGTCTACCAGCAGGCCCGGCTGTTCGACGATGTCCTGTCGCACGTCAGCGCCTACTATGTGGATTCCATCCCCCAGGCGGAGCTGTACCAGAAGGCCTCCAACGGTCTCCTGAGCGAGCTCAAAGACCCCTACTCCGTCCTGCTGCAGGGGGACGACTACCGGGCGCTCACCGAAACGACGACCGGGAACTACGGCGGCCTGGGCATCCAGATCGATGTCCGGGATGGCTGGATCACCGTGGTCGCGCCCCTGCCGGAAACGCCGGCGGAGCGGGCGGGCGTGGAAACCGGAGACCAGATCATCGCGGTGGATGGCAAGTCCACCGAAGGCTGGACCAGCGACCAGGCGGTCAAGGCGCTCCGCGGCGCCGCCGGCAGCGAGATCGTGCTCCTGATCCGCCGCGCCGGCATGGCGCAGTCCCTCACCTACAAGCTGACCCGCGCGGTGATCCACGTGCGCTCGGTCCCACCCGGCAACCTCTTTCCCGGTGGGGTGGGCTACGTGTCCATCTCCACCATCGCGGAGAGCTCCACGCCGGAACTGCGCCGGGAGATCACCGCGCTGCTGGCCAAGGGCATGACCGCGCTGTTGCTGGATCTGCGCGGCAACCCGGGCGGCCTGCTGGATCAAGGCGTCAAGGTGACCGATCTCTTCCTGGACCAGAGCCAGGAAATCGTCGCCACCCGGGGCCGTGCCCGGGGTGCGACGAAGACCTTTGCCGATGAGGCCCGCCAGGAGTGGCCCAATCTGCCCATCGTGGTGCTGGTCAATGACGGCACGGCCAGCGCCGCGGAGATCATCTCCGGGGCCCTGCAGGACCACGACCGTGCGGTGGTGGTCGGCGTGCCGACCTTCGGCAAGGGCCTGGTCCAGACCCTCTTCCCCTTCTCCGACAACACTGCCCTGAAGCTCACGACCGGTCGCTGGTACACCCCCAGCGGGCGGACCATTCAGCGCCAGGCCCGCAACGAGGACGACCAGGCGCGGATCGCCGCCCTTGAGGCGGACAGCGGCCACGCCGCCGGGACCGACACGGTGAGCCGTCCGACCTACCGCACCGACAGCGGCCGGCTGGTGCGTGGCGGCGGTGGCATCGTGCCGGATCTCATCGTCCGGCAGGATTCCCTGACCGACGCTGAACGCGCGCTCGCGTCGGCCCTCGGCTCCAAGTTCGCCGAGTACCGCGATGCCCTGACCGCGACGGCGCTGCAGGTCAAGAATGACAAGTCGGTCACGAGCGAAACGTTTACCGTCACCCCCGCGATGCGGGCCGAGGTGCTGCGCCGGCTCCGGGCCAAGGGGGTGGAAGTCACCGACCAGACCTTCACCCACGCCGTGTCGCTGGTGGATGAGCAACTGGGCTACGAGATCGCCCGCTACGTCTTCGGGCGTCCGGCGGAGTTCCGCCGCCGGGCGGATAACGACCGGCAGATGCAGGTGGCGCTCGAACTCCTCCGCCGGGCCCGGTCGCCCAAGGACCTACTGAGTGCGGCGATGGCGCAGGCCTCCGCCGTCACCGAGCGGAGGAACTAGCCCGTCTCACCGGCGCTGGAGATCCCCGCCGCACTCGCCACCGGTCTCGCGGTGGGTGCACTCTCCGCCCTGGCGGGGATCGGAGGCGGGGTACTGATGGTCCCGTTCCTCTACCTGGTCTACGCACCGACCGGTGTGTCCCTTTCCGCCCAGACCGTGGTGGCTCACGCCACCAGTCTGGGCGTTGCGTTTGTGACCTCCGTGATCGGCACCTGGCGGTACGCCCGGGCGGGGGCCATTCACTGGCGCCCCGCCTTTGTCTATTCCGTCCCCGGGATTGTCGCCGCCTTCGGAACCGCCCGGCTTCTCACCCAGGCTGGTGAGCAGCATTGGGTGCGGCCGCTGTTTGGACTGTTCCTGGTCCTCTCCGCGCTCGACATGGCGCGCCGCGCGCGCGCCGTGGGCCGGCTGGCGGCCGGGAGCCAGGATCCCGCTACGCCTGGCGTCCCGGTGAGCGAGGCCGGCCGCTTGTCACGGACCGCCACCGTCTGGCTGGTGCTGATCGGGATCCTGGGCGGGGCCATGTCGGCGCTTCTGGGAATCGGCGGGGGCCTGATCGCCGTACCGGTCTTTCTCTATGTTGCCCGGCTCCCCGTCCGGGGGGTCGCGCCCACTGCCCTTGCCGGCGTCTGCCTGACGACGCTCGCCGGCGGGCTGGGTTACCTGACCGCGGGGCCGGGGCCCGCGGTGTCCGTCCAGATGGCCGGCTTCATGGATCTTCGCATGGTCCTGCCGCTGGCGCTGGGTGCCGCGGTCACCGTGCCGCTGGGGGTGCGGGTCAACCGGCAGGCCAGTCCGCCCACCCTCTACTGGATCTTCGCGGGTGTGTTCTCGGTCATCGGTCTCTCGATTGTGCTGTCGGGGCTGGGGGCGTCGTGATCGGCATTGTCGGCGGCGGCCGGATGGGGCGGGGTCTGGCCCTGACGTGCGCTGCCGCGGGGGAGCGGGTCGAGCTGTGGTCCAGGCGGGAGGCGGCAGGCGAGCGGGCTGGCCCGGCGGAAGTGGTCGCTGCCGCCACCACGATTCTGCTGGCCGTGCCCGATGGCGTCATCGGGGCCGTGGCCAAGGCGATCGCCTCACAGATATCAGCGGATCAGGTCGTGCTGCATCTCTCCGGCGTGCACGACCGTACCGTCCTGGCGCCGCTGTCCGCCCGAGGCGCGGCCTGCGGCTCCCTCCACCCGCTGCAGACCGTTCCCGACCCGTCCACCGCCGCCGAACGCTGGCGCGGCGCGTATGCGGCCGTCGAGGGGGATGATCGAGCGGTCGCGGAGGCGGAGCGGCTGGCCCGACTCCTCGCCATGACCCCCGTCCGGCTCCCTGCGGGCGCCAAGGTGCTCTATCACGCGGGCGCGGTCGCCGCGTCCAATTACGTGGTCACGCTGGCAGGGCTGGCCGCGCGCTGGGCGCAGGCGGCGGGGCTTTCGGCAGAACTCGCGGTACAGATCTATCGCCCCCTCCTGGCCGGCGCTGCGGCCAACCTGGCCGCGGCGGAGCCGGCCGCGGCGCTCACCGGCCCGATCCGCCGGGGTGACCTGGACACCGTCCGGGCGCACCTCGCCGCCCTGGGCGGGGAGGACCGCCGGCTCTATGCTGTCCTCGGGCTGGAGACGGTGCGGCTGGCACGGGAAGGGGGGCTGGATCCCGGCATCGCGGAGGAGCTGCGCCGGCTGCTCGCGGCCGCGGTCTAGGAACCGCCGGCGTGGAAAGCCAATGGGCCCGGACGAGGTGACTCGTCCGGGCCCTCGCGCTTCTGCCGGGGAGACGGGGCGGCTACTGATCCACGACACGGGCTCCGGCGGGGAGGTCGAACCGGAAGGTGGCTGGGTCGAGGCGCCGATTGGTCTCGACCCCGGTCAGGGTCAGGGTTCGCTGCTGCCCGCCCCGTTCGCGGATCTCCAGCCGCCGGGGCAGGTGATCATACTGGTCCAGCCAGACCACGGCCTCGGAAAACGGCAACGACGGGTCGATCGGTGTGAGGAGAACGACGTCGACCGCCCGGCTGCCCACCGCATCGGCGCGGAGATACCGGGTACGATACCGCTCGGTGGCCCGGGTGAGGATCCACGCCAGCACGTTGGGCCCGTAGGCGGGATCGCTGGGCAGCTTCATCCGCAACACCTGGCCGGGCGTCGTGCTGGGGGTGTAGACCCACAGGCGTTCGCCGTCCATGACGATCGCCTCACCGGCGGGATCGGTGAAGCGCATCGAGAACTTCGCTTCGCCGGCCTGGGTGAGTCGGCCCCGGCTCTCAAAGGTCCCGATCATCGGATCGCTGATGACCTGGCGGAAATCGGACCGGAATGAGGTCAGCCCCTGGTACGTCCGCGAGGCCTGCTCGACGATCGGGCGCGCGTCGGGCTCCTGTGCGGGCAGGACCGTGGCGGCGACCGCCCAGGCCACCACCGCCAGGCCCACACGAATCCTGCGGTGGTCGCTCACGCCCGGATCTCCACACCGCCGGGAACCCGGCGGCCGATCGCGTCGGCGATCAGCCGGATCTCCTGCATCAGGCGGGCAAACTGCTCGGGATAGAGGCTCTGGGCCCCGTCGGACAGCGCCAGGTCGGGATTCGGATGGACCTCCACGAGGAGGCCATCGGCGCCGGCGGCCACCGCCGCCCGGGCCATGGGGATGACCATGTCGCGATGGCCGGTGCCGTGACTCGGATCGGCGACAATGGGAAGGTGACTGGCGGCCTTCACCACCGGAATGGCGGAGAGGTCGAACAGATTGCGGGTCGCCGAATCGAACCCGCGCACGCCCCGTTCGCACAGGATCACATTCGGATTGCCCTCCGCCAGGATGTACTCGGCCGAGAGCAGCAGCTCCTGGATGGTGGCCGACAGGCCGCGCTTGAGCAGCACCGGCTTTCCCAGCCGGCCCACCTTCTTGAGCAGCGAGTAGTTCTGCATGTTCCGCGCGCCGATCTGGATGATGTCGGCTACTTCCGCGACGAGGTCGGCGCCCTCGGCGTCCATCGCCTCGGTGACGATGCGCAGGCCGGTTTCGGCCCGGGCCCGCGCCAGCAGAGTGAGCCCCTCGCGGCCGAGGCCCTGAAAGGAATACGGGGAGGAGCGGGGCTTGAAGGCACCGGCGCGCAGCACCGTCGCGCCGGCGTCCCGCACCGCCACCGCGGCGTCGATGATCTGCCGCTCGCTTTCCACTGAGCACGGTCCGGCCATCACCAGGACCGACTCCTCTCCGATGGTCAGGCCGCCGTCGAGCCGGATGACCGTCGGCTCGGGTCGCCACTCACGCGACACCTGCTTGTACGGCTTGGTGACATGAATGACCTCCTGTACCCCCGGCAGCGCCTCCAGGCGGGAACCGTCCACCCGGCCGTCGTTGCCCACGAGGCCCACGGTGGTGCGCTGCCGGCCTGGCATCGGGCGGGCCTGGTAACCCATCTGGGCGATGGTGTCACAGACGCGCTGGACCTGGGCGTCGGTGGCGCCATGGTGCATGACGATGAGCATCTACACCCTTTCCAGTTCCCCCAGCCGCACCCCGACGATCGTCGAGACGCCGGGCTCCTGCATGGTCACGCCGTAGACCGCGTCGGCCGCCTGCATGGTGCGGGGGTTGTGGGTGATCACGATGAACTGGGTGGACCGCTTGAACTCCTCCAGCAGCCGGATGAAGCGTCCCACGTTGGCGTCGTCGAGGGGGGCATCCACCTCATCCATGAGGCAGAAGGGGCTCGGCTTGGTGAGGTAGATGGAGAACAGCAGCGACACCGCCACCAGATAGCGCTCCCCGGTGGAGAGCAGGTGGATGCGCTGCACCTTCTTGCCGCGGGGCGCCGCCGAGATGTCGATCTCGCTGTCCAGCGGGTCGTCGGCGTTGCTCAGGCGCAGGTCGCACTCGCCGCCGCCGAAGAGGGTCTGGAAGACGTGGAGGAAGTTGCCCCGGATCGCCTGGAAGGTCTCCAGGAACATGGTGCGGGCGGTGCCGTCGATCTCCCGGATGGCCTGCTGCAGGGAGCCGCGGGCGGCGACCAGGTCGTCCCGCTGGGCGGTGAGGAACTCGAGCCGCTTGGCCTCCTCCGCGTGCTCCTCCACGGCCAGGGCGTTGACGGGACCGATCGCCTCCAGGCCCTCCACGATCCGGCGGGATTCGTTCTCGAGGGTCTCGAGATCCAGCTCCAGCATGGGCGCCTCGGCCAGCAGGGTGTCGAGCGGCTTGCGCCACTCGGTCTCCACCCGTTCGACGATGCTCCGCCGCCGCCCGGCCGCCTCGGTCATCTCGATCTCCAGCCGATGATACTCGGCGGTGAGCTGCTCGTACCGTTCCCGGGCCTGGTGCAGGGCCTGCTCGGCGTCCGCGAGCGTCTGTCCCGCCACGGCAGCCGTCCGGTCGGCCTCGAGGCTGGCGGCTTCCAGGTCTTCCAGGGCCACGTGGCGCTCGGCCCGGACCTCGATCCACTGGGCCTGCTGCGTGGCAAGGTCCTGGGTGCCGGTCTCGATCTGTTCCAGCTCCCCCGCCAGCAGCCCCGCCGCCTGGTCTGCCTCTCCCCCGAGCCGGGTCGCGCGTTCGAGCGCGGCGGTGGCGGTCTCGAGGCGCGCCAGCAGCTGTGCCTCCTGAACCTGCCAGTGCACCCGGGCATCGCGGGCGTTTTCCTGCTGGCCTTCCAGGTCCGCCAGGAGGGCCCGACCCTGGCCCAGGTTCTCGTCCAGCCGGGCCCGGGTGAGGTCGCCTTCGGTGAGGCTGGCGTCGATTTCCTGCAGCCGCCGCTCCGAGCGCTCGATCCGCTCGGTGAGCGAGGCCAGCTGCGACTCGGCCTCGGTCAGCTCCCGGGCGACGTTGTGGGCCAGCCGGCTCGCATCCTCGCGGTGCGCCACCGCGACCCGCTCGGCCTCACGGGCCTGGTCAGCGGCGTGGCCTGCCGTCTCCAGCGCCGCCTCCGACTCAGCCAGCCGGATGACGGTGGCGCCGAGGGCCAGGTCGGCGCGGTGCAGGGCCGCCTGGCCCTCCCCGACATCGCCCGACAGGCTCTCCAACTCGGCCCGCCGACGCAGGGGTCCCGACGGGCTGGGAGCGCCGGCCAGGAGGATCGCGCCGTTGGAGCGGCGGAGGGCGCGGCCGGCGGGATCGAGAATCTGCAATCCGGTGAGCAGCGCCTTGACCCACGGCTCGGCGGCGCCCTGCGCGTAGAGGCGGTTGCCGAGGGGACCGTCGCTGACATCGCCACTGGGGCCCTGATCGGCCGGCAGCAGCACGATTGCCCCGGGCTGTTCGGAGGCGTGCCACGCCTGGATGGCCGGCACCACCGAGTTGTCGCGGATCAGGACTGCGTGCACCCACTCGCCCAGGAGGCGCTCGGCTACTTCGGCGTCCTCCCGGCCGGTGCGGATGAAGTCGCTCAGCGGGCCGAGAATGGCGCCACCGAACTGCTCCCGGGCGGCCAGCAGCGCGGCGGCACCCGGCGCCAGGCCCACCCGATCGCGTTCCAGCTCCTCCAGCGCCTGCCGGCGTGCGGTCAGCTGGGCGAGGCTTTCTTCGGCGCTGCGCCGATCGGCCCGCTCGAGCGCCTCCCGT
Organism: uncultured Gemmatimonadaceae bacterium; assembly: GCA_964449145.1. Taxonomy (GTDB): domain Bacteria; phylum Gemmatimonadota; class Gemmatimonadetes; order Gemmatimonadales; family GWC2-71-9; genus JADJOM01. The sequence goes on from CAYUYF010000025.1 coordinate 33,689, forward strand.
CGGCGGAGTTCGGCGACCAGGTGCCGGGCCCGCTCGGCCTCCGCCGAGGTCCGGCGTGCCTCCTGCCCATGCCGCTCGGCCACCTCCACCGCTTCCAGCCGCTTCCGCTCCGCCAGCTCCTGCTCCGCAACCGCCGCCTCCCGCCGACCGGCGGCGGTGCCGGCCTGCTCGCGCAGCGAGGCAAGATCGCTCTCCAGCGAGTGTCGCTCTCCCTCCAGCGCACGCAGCGTCTGCATGCGCTTCTGGATCTCCTCCTCCAGCTGGCGCACCACCTGTCGCTGCTCGCCGAGACGAAGCCGCACCTCCTGCTCCGCGGCGCTCCGGGTGCTGAGCTCGGCCTGAATCCGCTCCTGTTCCAGACGAACGGCCGCATTCTCGGCTTCCGCCGCCTGCTGGTCGCGGATGGCCTGCAGCCGCCGGGCCTCCATCTGACCGCGCTCCTCACTGGCACGGAGCTTCCGGGCCGCGGCGTTGGCCAACCGCTCGGCCGCCAGGGCGAGGTCGCCGTCGAGCTTGCCCAGCTCGACCCGGACATCCCCGAGCTGGCGGGTGACCTCGGTGCGCCGGGACTCGGCTTGAGCGCGGGCCCGGGCGGCTTCGTCTCGCTGCTGCTCGATCTGGCCCACGGCGTCCCGGGCGGCGGGGAGCTCCCGTTCCAGCTCCTCGTGGCGCCGCTCCGAGGCGGCCATCGTTTCGCCCAGCTGGGTCAGCAGCAGCTTCGCGAGGGTGAGCTGCACCGCGAACTTCTCTTCCATGAGCTTGGCGTGTCGCTCGGCCTTGCCCTTCTGCCGCGCGAGGCTTCGCAGCTGGCTCTGCACCTCGGCGATGAGGTCCTCCACCCGCTGGAGGTCGCCGGCCGTCTCCTCGAGCCGCCGCTCGGTGGTCTGGCGCCGGTCCCGGTACAGCCCGATGCCGGCGGCTTCCTCGAACAGCGCCCGCCGATCCTCGGCACGATCGGAGAGCAGCCATTCGATCATCTTGGACTCGATGACTACGCCGGCGTCGGTCCCCAGTCCGGTGCCCCGGAGCAGGTCCTGAATGTCCCGCAACCGGACCACCGTGCCGTTGAGGAGGTAGTCGGACTGTCCGTTGCGGGAGAGCCGCCGGGTGATCTGCACCTCGCGGTAGGCGATGGGCAGATCTCCCTCGGTGTTATCGAGAAAGAGTGAGACCTCGGTCAGATTGACCGGCCGCCGGGCCGCCGAGCCCTGGAAGATGACATCCTCCATCTTGCCGCCGCGCAGCGTGCGCGCGGACTGTTCGCCCAGCACCCAGCGGACCGCGTCGGAGACGTTCGACTTGCCGCAGCCATTGGGTCCCACGATGGACGTGACCCCGTCCTGGAAGGAGAGGGTGACCGTGTCGGCGAACGACTTGAAGCCAGACAGCTCGAGCTTCGTGAGCTTCATGCGATGCGTTCCTGGGTCAGCGGTCGGGTTGATAGACGAAGAACGGGCGGCCCAGCCGGCGCCCGGTGGACTCGGCGGCCTCCCTGGAGGGGTATGGCCCGAGCACCACCCGGTAGCCGTCCTCGCCTCCCCGGGGGGTCAGGACACTGGCGGGCAGTCCTTGCTGTTCCAGCTGGCGGGCCAGCTCCCCGGCCCAGGCCTGGTTCTGTGAGCTGGAGACCTGCAGGTAGACCCGCCCCTGAGCGCTGGCCGGCACATCCTCCGGACCGGTCTCCGGCACCGGGGCCTCGGTCAGGGCGCTGGCCGTGCCGGTCTCCGGTGTCCAGGCGAGGGGCAGCCAGAAGTCGCTTGCGCCACCGCGGACCCTGCCGCTTTCCGGGAAATCGCCCTTGCTGAGGTCCCAGGCCACCAGGTCGCGCCCGTCGCGGACCAGCAGCAGCTGCTGATTGGTAATCGTCGGGAGATCGGGGCCCCATTCGGCGGCGAAGCTGCCGACAAAGCGGTTCGTGGCCATGTCCACCAGCCAGAGTGAGTCGGCCGAGGCCGGATGGACCATGAGCCAGCGGCCAAATGGGTCCATCCGCAGGGCTCCCGCGCTTCCTGGCAGGGTGATCTCCGCCAATCGCTCCCGGGTGAAGCGGCTGTACACCAGCACCGGCCCCTCCCGGCGGGCCACGTAGAACCGGTGTCCCGAGGGAGAGAACAGGACCGCCCGCGCATGGCCCGAGACCGGAATGGAGGTCGTCGCGGCCGAGTCCTCGGGGTCCGCCAGCAGCACGGCGCTGTCGGCGGCGACGGCCAGCAGGTCGCCCCAGAAGGTCGAGGCGACATCTCCCGCAGGCAGGAGGATCCGGGCCGGCGGGTCCTCGGGCGAGAGTCTGGTGAGGGCGGTGGCGGCCCCGGCCGAAATCGTCAGCAGGGCGTCGTTCCGGGCGCCAAAGAGGTCGCGCGGCCGGGAGGGGAGCCGGTGGCTGAACCGGACCGGATTGCGGCGGACAAACTGGACGACCCGAAGGCTGTCATCCACCGCGTATACGGAGCGGTCGGGCCCCATCGTGATGTCCCGAACGTTGCTGGCCAGGACCGGGCGTGGCCGGGCGGACAGGAGGTCCAAGGCCACCAGTTCGTTCTTCGCGCCGAGGACGTAGACCAGCCCGAGGTCGAGGTCCGCCCCCACCACCCGGCGCAGCGGAGGCAGGGCCGCATCGCTTTTCCAGCCCCAGGGCGCCATCGCATCCGGCCGGTACAGTTCGGCGGCTCCGCCCGCAGCTGGCAGGCGGAGCAGGCTGGAGGGCGGCGGCGTGGAGGCGGCAGAAAGGCCGCGGGCGGGTGTCTGGGAACCGGATCCGCAGGCCACGGAAGTGGCTGCGATCACTACCGCCAGAAGCGATGGGAGGCGCACGCCCTAAGATAGCGGAGAGGGAGGGGTTGGGGGGAGCGGCAACGCTGTCCGTCGCTGCCCCCGGAGCGGCCGCGCGGCGAGCGCGGCCGGTGGCGCAATCGTCCGCTAGAAGACGGGTCCGAGACTCAGGGTCCAGTACCCCCCCACGTCCGGCCGCCCCTGCGGGATGGAGTAGTCGAGGCGGAGAATGACGAAGTTGAAGAGGTTCATCCGGGCCGACGCTCCGAAGACCTGGAGAGGAGCTCTGACCCGAATCGGATCGTCACCCGCTTCGCGCTTCCATTTGAGCTTGTCCCCCTCGTTCCAGGCCATGCCAATATCGTAGAACAGGGCGCCTTCGATCGGTGGGAAGCCGTTGGGGACAAACTTGAACTGGGGCGTCAGCAGCGGGAAACGGATTTCTGCGCTCCCCAACGCCAGTTGAGTGCCGACCAGCCGGTCCAGCTCGAAGCACCCGGTGGTGGTGCCGGGATCTCCGGTGGCGCACTCGTGCCGGTAGTAGCTGCCGGAGGTGTGACCGCGCAGCAGTTCGGTGTTGCCCAGGAAGACACGGAAGCGCTCGGCGTCCCGCCCGATGCGCCCGAAGTAGAGCCCGCGGGTGGCCAGGACCAGGGGGCCGACGATCTTGTCATAACGCCGGTAATCGGCGAGGCCTTCGAAGTAGCGCCAGCCGCCGATGGTCTGGGACACCTGGGCGCGGTAGCGCTGGCCGTAGAACGGACCGACGTACCCGGGCAGCGAGTTGTCGAAGGTGTAGGCCACCGACGGCTCAACATAGCTGGCCCCGGGCAGGCTGCGCTCATTCGATTGCGGATCCCGGACGGGGACGCCGCCTGGCGTAAAGGTCTCGGTGATCGTCTGCAGCCGGTCGCTGATGGCCGCGGCGGTGAGGCCGAACTCGAACCGGGTGAACCGGCTCACCGGATAGAGGGCCTGGCCCTGCACCGAGCGGACCACGATCCGGCGCAGGTTGGTCACGAACACGCTGTTGCCGTTCTGGTCGGTGGTGAAGAGCGTCGGTTCCAGGAAGTAGTACGGTTCCTGTCCCACCCCCACCGCCCAGTTGATCCGGTTGGAGAGGTTGACGTACGTGGCCTGGACCAGGGCCTCGCTGATCCGGCCATTGATGTAGGCGGCGAAGAGCAGGTTGTGGTTGCCGAGCATGTCGGACAGCGCGATGGCGCTGCCTCCGAAAAAGCCCTGACCGAAGTTGTCCCGGACGTAGCCGATCGTCGGCCGGGCCACGTAGTCGGGCCGGAACTGCACCCGGTACTTCTTCACGCTGAACTCGGCGGTGTCCGGCAGGACGAAGTCGGTCGAATCCATCAGCGCGGTAATGGACACCGGGCGGTCGGTGGAGTCTTGCGGTGCTGGCGCGGAGTCCGACTGCCGGAAGCCTTCTGGGGAGACGTAAATCGAACCGGGCGAGGCCAGCGGGGTGGCTGGCGCCTGGGCCACGGTGCTGTCGGGGGTGCCGGGATACCCCAGCACCGGCCCGAACGCCGAGTCCCGCCGGGCCGGGGCGGCGGTGTCGGGATAGGCAAACCGCGGCCCGAAGGCGGAGTCCCGCGCCGGAGCCAGGGGGCGCCACGGGTCACGCTTCAGCTCGCGCGGCCGGTCCAGGCTGTACACATCGAACTGATCCCGGCTGTAGTACACGAATGCCAGCCGGTCGGCCTCGCGGGCCCAGGAGAGCACCGGGGAAAGCGGGGTGATGCCCTGCACGCCGGTGAACAGGTCGGTGATCTGGTAGGACTGCCGATCGGCGAGGTTGTACAGATAGATGTTGCTGACCCCGTCGCGATCGGAGACATAGGCGATGTCCTGTCCGTCGGGCGACCACTGCGGGCTGACGTTGCGGCCCTCCTTCGCGCCCGTGAGGACCTCGATCTTCCCGGAGGCGACATCATACAGCGCCAGCTGTAACTCGCCGATCTGGAGCCGGTCGAAGCTGGTCTCCGGGCCCCGGTCGCTGCTGAACGCGATGGTGCGGCCGTCGGGGGACCAGACGGGGTGGAGGTCGGCATAGCGATCCTCCGTCAGGCGCCGCAGGCCGCGGCCGTCGGCCCCGATGATGAAGAGGTCCGAGAGGCCGCCATCATATCCGGTGAACACCAGCTGCTGGCCATCCGGGCTCCAGGCCGGCGTGGTGATCCCGTTCAGCTTGACCTTGATGCGGCGGACCTCACGGTTGCGCTGGACATCCAGGATGATGATGTCGTCGCGTGGCCCGCGCTTGGCCGCGAAGGCCAGCAGCTTGCCGTCCGGCGACCAGCTGGCCGCGGAGTTGATGAATCGGAAGGTTTCGTAGTTGCTGCTGTATGAGGACTCGAGGAGCCGCCGCTTGACCCTGCCGGTCTCCGCGTTGGCCAGGTACAGGTCCACGAAATAGAAATCCTTCTCGCTGAAGTAGGCCACTTCCTTGCCGTCAGGCGAGAGCGCCGGCGCGAGGTGCAGGGTGCCTTCCGACCGGTCCTCGCTCAGCATTTCGGTGGCGAAGTCCCGGGCCCGCTGGCGGCTGGCCACCTCGGGAAGGTAGGTCTGCTGGATGTGGTCCTTCCACATGGCGGAGAGCTGCTTGTAGTCCACGCCCAGCACCCGCCGGATGGACCCCTCCAGGCCGCCGCCGCCGGCCAGGGTCCCCTGCATGATCGCGCCGATCGCCTCATCCCCCCAGCGCTGGCCGATGAACGCCACCAGCGCCTGGCCGTACCGGTAGGGGAAGATGCGCCAGTCGTTCTCCAGCTGGTCGATGGTGGGGATCTTGCCCTCGATGGCCGCATCGCGGAGCCACATCGCGGTGTTGACGTCCACTTTGCCGATCGAGAGATACTCCGCCATGCCTTCAACGAACCACAGCGGGGGATTGACGTTGATCAGGGTCTGCAGGCCGGCGCCGGCCCGGCCCCGGCTCCAGATGTCGTACTGGAACTGGTGCACCATCTCGTGCTGCAGGACGTGCTCGAGTTCCTCGTAGGACCCCGTAAACGGCAGGATGATGCGCTGCTTGAAGAAATCGGTGACGCCCCCGGTGCCCTCGCTGGGGGACTCGCCGCCGAGCGCGTTGGTTTGCTGGAAGTCGGAGTGGGAGGCGTACAGGATGATCGGCTTCCGCTCCTTGTACTCGTGCCGCAGAATGTGCGAAAGCAGGGCGTAGGAGCGCTCGGCCATCCGCCCGGCGTCCAGCGCGGCCTGACGCGCTTCCGGGTAGAAGTGGATGTCGAAGTGCTCGGTCTTGAGAATCTTGAAATCAAAGGCGCGGTACTGGACCTTGTTCTGGCCGAAATACTGTGCCGGGAGCGCGGTGGGCGCGCCGGCCAGGAGGCAAAGGCCCAGCGTGAGACGACGGATCATGAACTCTCCTGCCGGTCAGGCGCCGGGTCTGAATTCCGGCGCATCGCTCCAGAGGCGCTCCAGCTGGTAGAAGCCGCGTGCCTCTGGGTGGAACAGGTGAACGACAAAGTCAACAAAGTCCAGCAGCACCCAGCGGCCGGTGGGCAGCCCTTCCACATGGTGCGCCCGGATGCCGCGGCGGCCGAGCTGGTCGAGGACCGAGTGGGCGATACCGCGCACGTGGGCATCGGAGGTGCCCGAGGCGACGATGAAATAGTCGGTCGCGTCGCTCAGGCCGCGCAAATCGAGGACCCGCAGGTCGCGGCCCTTGAGATCCTCGATGGCCCCGATGGCCGCCGCCACCTCTTCGGCGGGCGTCCGCCTCGTCCCGGTCCCCCGCGTCACCGGCGCTTCGCCTGCGGGGGCCGCATGGCCTCCGCCCTGGTGGGCTTCATCGCTCCCCACCGGGCCACGTAGGTAAGGACGGCCCCCGGGACTTCCGGGCGCACACGGGCAATGAGGACATCGCCGGTCACGACGAAGGGGCCGGGGCCACGGCGGTTCGGCTGCGGCGCCGGGGCCGCAGTGGCCGGGGTCCGCCGAGTTTCCGGGAGCATGACTTCGGGGGGGGCTCGCGACGCGTCGCGGAGCGCCCGGGAGGCACCGGCGACGGAACGCGGGGTGAGGCTGAAGTGGTTGCCGGGGTCTCCATCGGGGACCGGGCAGGCGCCATGGCGGTGGATCCCAACCCGTCCGGCGGCAACCCACGCGGTAGCGGCGAGGAGCGACCGCGCCAGGCGCGGCCGATCGACGTACCGGCGGGCCACGGTCATCGTGGCGGCTCTACTCCGCGACCACGGTCAGCCGAATCTCGGCGGTGACCTCGTGATGCAGCCGTACCGGCACGAGGTGGAGGCCGACCGTCTTGATCGGGTGTTCCAGCTCGATCCGTCGCTTGTCCACCGTCTGGCCCTTGGCCTCCAGCGCGTCGGCGACGTCCTGTGAGGTGATAGAGCCGAACAGCCGGTCTCCCTCGCCCGCCTTGCGGGAGAGCGTCAGGGCCACGCCGCTGAGCCGGGCGGCCTGGGCCTCCGCCTCCTGCCGGTCGGCGGCGCTCCGGGCGGCCCGGGCCTTGGATTCGGCGGCGATCCGCTGCTTGTTGCCCGCGGTTGCCTCGTAGGCCAGCCCGTGCGGGAGCAGGTAGTTGCGGGCATAGCCCGGCTTGACCTTCACCAGCTCGCCGGCCTTGCCCAGTGAGGCCACATCCTGCCTGAGGATCACTTCCATGGTCTCGTCTCCCTAGTCCGCGGCGCCGAAGCGGCGCCGGAAATCCACCCATGTGTCCGCCAGCCCAATGGCGAAGCAGCCGCCCATGGCTACCGGCAGAATGAACAGTACACCCGCCAGGATGATGATCACCACCAGCAGCGGGAACGCCTCGATCGGGCCCCAGAGCACCGCCGCGCCGCGAGCGGCGTACAGACCGCCGGCGACCAGCGCCAGGTTGCCACCCACCGCCTGGGCCGTCGGCGGCAACGGCATCAGGAATACCGCCAGGGACGCGACGACCAGCCAAACCAGGTGGTCGGTGAACCGGAACTCCGCAAACCGCGCCGCCGGAGCGCCCGTCGGCTGGCTGGCCAGCCGGTGATACCAGTTCCACGCCAGGGCCAGCCCGGGCAGCGCGGTCAGCACCAGGAGGGCGGGGAACAGCTCCGCCATGACCGCCACGCCATCGGCCAGCGCGTCCACGTAGACCTTCATGCCGGCCAGCCGCTCGGCGGCGATGGCACCGCCGTCTCCCGCCGATCCCAGCAGCTGCCGGCAGAACTCCCAGCCCGAGTGGGCGACCGCGAGCTGGATGTCGCGCCATCGGGTGCCCAGGCTCCAGGTCCAGATGGTGGCGGCCCCGAAGGCGAAGACACTGGCCAGCAGCGCTCCCGCCACCGGTGTCCGGCGTCCCGGGAGCATGAACAGCACGAAGGCGCCGGTGACGAACAGCGCCCACGCGCGCATCATCTGGGTGGCGATGCCGCCCGGTTCCAGCAGGGTGAGCCCGATCCAGAGCCCGGTGATCGCCACCCAGGACCACTCCCGGAAGGACCGCGGCCGCGAAGCCAGCAGCAACCCGGCCAGCGGACCCAGCACGAACAGCGGTGGAAACAGGAGGACGTATGCTCCCAGCAGGAGAACCGCCCGCCCGGTGACCGCCGGCCGTGCCGGGGGTGGAAGCGTCAGCTCGCGCCCCGTCTGATGTACGGCAGCAGGGCCAGGTACCGAGCCCGCTTGATGGCCACGCTCAGCTGCCGCTGGTGCCGGGCGGTGATCCCCGAAAGCCGCGACGGCAGGATCTTGCCGCGCTCCGTCAGGAAGCGCTGGAGCAGCTTCTCATCCTTGTAGTCGATGTAGCGAACCCCGAATTCGGCCAGGGGATCGCCCTTGCGGGTGCGCTTCATTCGTCATCCTCCTCGAGCTTGCGGTCGGTGGGGGCACGGCTCGGGGTGTAGTCGTGCTCATCGGCCACGACCAGGAAGCGCAGCACCGCGTCGTCCAGCTTCAGGGCACGCTCGAACTCCGGCAGCTGGGTCGGGTCGGCGGTGAAGTTGGCGACGACGTAGTAGCCGGTCTCGCGCTTCTTGATGGGATAGGCCAGCGTGCGCTTGCCCCAGACGGTCAGCCTGGGTGACTCCCCGGAGGGTTGGGGAACGAGCGCGTGGAAGCGGGTGAGCTTCTCGGTGATGGCGGCATCTTCGAGGGCACTATCGAAGATATAGACCGCCTCGTACGGACGGGGCATGTCACCTTCCTTTGGTCTCAGGCGCCCCGGCCATGGTGGTAGCCGGGGAGGATTATGTGTGGCGCAAAGGTAGTCACCCGAAGGGGTTGGCGGTAGTGCCGGGCTACCAGTCCCGGTCGGCCCCGCCGCTGGTCCGGGGACGCTGCCCCTCGTGGCTCGACAGCTGCTGGCGCTCGACGGCGTCCAGCAGCGACCGGGCCTGTTCCTGGTTCATCTCCTCGACCGACTCGCCTTCATCCCCTCCCTGTCCGCCCCCGGCCATGGCGCCGACCTGGGTCTCCCGGCTCTGCTCGTACCCATCCTCCCGGCTCCCGCGGCCGTAGTCGGCCCGGCCACCCCTGCCACGGCTCCCCTCTTGGGGGACGTCTCCGCGCCGCCGCAGCGCCAGCTCAAGGTTCCACTTGGCGTCCCGATCGGACGGGTCGAGGCGGAGTGCCTCCTCATAGGCGATGATGGCGCGGTCGAGGTAGCCGCTGAGGGGATTGGCGTCCTCCGCGGCCCGGACGAAGGCGTTGCCCATGTTGTAGTAGGCCTCCTGCCGCAGCCCGTCCGGACCGGACATCGCATCCCGCCAGCTCTTTGCCGCCTCAGTGTACTGCTTCATCCGGTAGAGGCTATTCCCCGCGTTGTAGCGGACCGCCGGTCCACCCTGCTGCCGGAGTAGCTCCTGGTACGCTTCGTAGGATTCGAGATACTTGCCCTGTTCGTACAGCTGGCGGCCCCGGCTGGCGTGGGAGACCGGGGAACAGGAGAGCAGGCCGACGAGCACCGAGACGCCGAGGTGCCCCAGCCCCGGGACCGGGACAGAGGCCCTGCCGGTCTTCGGCACCTGCTTCCGCGGGGTCGGGCGTCCACCCCAGAGGCGGCCCGGTGCCACTTGGGTGGGCGTTCCGGCGCCGGTCAGCAGTTCCAGCAACAGCGCCGCCACAGCCAGGGTGAGGGGCCACTGGTACCGCTCCGTGGGCTCGTCCGCGGGCTGACCCGAGAGGCTGCGGGCCTGGAGGTTGGCGAGCGCCTGACTCAGCCGGTCGAGGGCGGGGCGATCGTCCCATCGGGCATAGGCCCCGCCCGAGGCCTCCGCGATGCGACGCAGGTCGTCTTCGGCGAGCCGGGAGATGACCGGCCGTCCGATGCCGTCGAGGTGCCACGGTCCGGCGACCCCGGAATCGGCGGGAAGGCGTTCACCCTCCAGGGTGCCGATGCCCACCACGAAGACCGGCAGCCGCGCGTGGCGGTAGAGCTCGATGATCGGATCGAGCGCACCCTCGGAGCGCTCGCCGTCACTCAGGAGCAGGACGCCGCGGGAGCCGATGCCGGCCCCTTCCCGGCGGAGCACTCGCTCGGCGACCCGGAGACCGGCGGCCACGTCGGTGGCGGGGTCGGCGATGTCGTCGTGACTCGCGGCCTCGAGAAACAGCTGGAACGTGCCGAAGTCGGACGTCGGCGGAAGCTGCAGGAACCCGCCGCCGCCGAAGATCACCAGGCCGACGCGGTCGCCGGCACGGACGGAGGTGAGTTGCCAGGCCAGGCGCTTGGCCAGGGAAAGCCGATCGCGCCCTACGTCCTCTGCCCGCATGGAGCGGGAGAGGTCCAGCGCCACGATGAGATCCCGCCCGGTCCGGGCCATCTCCGCCGACTGACGGCCCCACTGCGGCCGAGCCAGGGCGAGGACGGCGGCGCCCAGGCCCGCCCAGCGCAGGGCTCGGCGCCAGGAGCGGCGTGGCACCACCGGCAGGCGGGAAGTCCGGGCCAGTACCTCGAGGTTGCCGAAGCGCGCCAGCGCGGCGAGACGCCCCTCCCGAGCCGCCCGGAGCAGGAGCCACAGCGCCGGCAGCACGAGCAGCAGCAGGAGGGCCGCGGGGGTCGCGAAGAGGGTCATGGCAGTCGGCTCAGCCAGGTGGCCCGGAGCAACATCTCCAGCAGCAGCAGCGCCACGCCGCCCGCGACCAGCCAGGGGAACAGCTCGTGGTACCGTCGAGTCTCGCTGATCTCGACCTCGATGCGCTCGATCGGGTCAATCTCGTTCATGACCTGCTGCAGCATTGCGGGGTCGGTCGCCTTGTAGTACTGGCCGCCAGTCCTCGCGGCGATGTCCTTGAGGGCGGCCTCATCCCGGGTGGAGAGCCGGCCCGAGAGCGTGCGCAGGCTCCACACCCCATTCAGCGCGATGGCGCTGGTATCGGGAGAGGAGACTCCGATGGTGTGGATCCGGATGCCCAGGGCCTTGGCCGCCTCCGCCGCCTGCCGGGGCGTGGGCTCACCGGTGTTGTTGGCCCCGTCGGTGATCAGCACGACTACCGAGGCCTTGGCGGGGAGGGTCTTGAGCTGACTCAGGCCCAGCGCCATGGCCGTGCCGATGGCGGTGCCGTCGGGCAGCATCCCGATCTCGACCTGCTCCACCAGCCGGTCCAGTACATCGATGTCGGTGGTGAGCGGCGCCTGCACGAACGCCCGGCTGGAGAAGACAATCAGCCCCATGAGGTCGCCCTGGCGGCCCCTGATGAACTGGCGCAGGACGTCGCGCGCCACCGCCAGCCGGTTTCCCGGCTGGAAGTCGGTCGCTTTCATGCTGCTCGACACGTCGAGGATCAGCATGATGTTGCGCGAGCGCACCCGGGTGGGATCGGCGTCGCCGGGGAGCTGGGGCCGTGCCAGGGCGCTGACCAGCAGCCCCACCCCGAGGAGCGTGAGTGCTGCGGGGAGCCGGTGCCACCGCGATCGCACCGTGGACCCCGAGGCCCGGACCAGCCGGACCAGCGGAAACGAGAGGCGTTCCGATGGCGGCCGCCGGCGGTTCCGCCAGCGATGCCAGCCGAACAGGAGCGGCACCAGCAGGAGCGCCAGGAAAGCGGGTGAGGCAAATCTCATCGCGGCGACTCGACGACTCCGCCAGGGGGCGGCTCGATCTCCGGTGCGCGGCTGTGCTGCCAGGCGGTGAGCAGCTGCCGGGCCTGCTCCAGATGCTGGAGCGCCGCCGGCAGGTCGGGGCGTACCCGGGCGAACTTCACCAGGTCGGCGTCGGCGAGGAGCAGGGAGAGACGTTCCCGTCCGCCCTGGTGGCCCAGCGTGGGCGGCAGCGCGGCGGCGGTTTCCGCGGTGGTGAGGCCGGCGTGACGCAGCGCGCCAGCCGAGAGAAGGCACCCGCGCAACGCCTCGGCAACGTCCTCGTAGAGCGGCACGGCGCCGTTGCCGCTGGCGATGGCGCGCTGTTCGATCGCCGCCAGCTGGCGCAGCGCCAGATCGAACGGACCCGCCTCGATGGGCACGGCCGCGGCGGAGCCGGGCGTGGCCCCGGTGGCCCGGCGTCCCCGAACCCAGAGGTAGAAGAATCCGGCGCCGAGGCCGAGCGCCAGGAGCAGGGCCGGCCCCCACGCCGGCCCGCCGATGATCTGCAGCGGGCGGATGTCCTTCAGTTCCGGATTGCCCGCGGGAAGAATGGAGCCGATCGCCATCGCCACCGGGGCGTGCACCAGCGTATCCGGGAGCTCGCCGGGACCCGGGCGGTAGAGCAGCGAGAAGGTCGGAATGGGCTGGGGCCCCACCCGGAAGAACACCATCCGGACCCGGCCGGAGAACTGACCCTCTCCGGCCGGACGCAGCGAATCAATGCCCAGCACCCGCATCCCGCTCGGGGGCGGCAGGAGGTTGCGAGGGGTGAGGTCCAGCAACTCCTGGCCGGGGCGGAGCCGCACGTGGACGGTGAGCGATACTTCGTCTCCCACCAGCGCGCGAGGCTGGTCGGGCCGGAGTTCGAGGCTCTGGGCCCAGACACCGCCGGGACCGGCACCGAGCAGGGTCCCCAGGACGACCAGCGCCTTCCGCCGCCGGCCCTCAGCCATACTGGGCATTGCGGCGGCTGAAGAAGGCCGCGAGCGGTACGGCGTAGGACAGGGCGGTGTCGAGGCGAAGGAGATCAATCCCGCGTTCGGTGCAGCGGGCCTGCAAGGCGGCGTCCAGGGCGGCGCGAGCCTCCCGGAATCGCTCACGAATAGCGGGATCGGCGGTGTCGGTGACCAGCCAGTCGTCGGTCTCCGGATCCCAGAGGGTGGCCAGGCCCACGTCGGGCAGCTCCCGTTCGCGGGGATCGGTGATCTGCAGGGCCACCACGTCGTGCCGGGTGGACAGCCGCTCAAGGGCGGGCCACTGTGCCGGATCGAGGAAGTCGGACAGCACCACCACGAGCGAGCGATGGCGGAGCAGGGGCTCCACCGCCTGCAGGACCGCCGGCAGGTCGGTCCCCCGTCCAGCGGGCTCGAGCCCGAGCACCTCGGTCACGATCTGCATCGCCTGCCCCCGGCCGCTGCGGGGCGGGGCGGACCACTCCACCCGGTCCGAGAAGAGCACCGCGCCCACCCGGTCGCGGTGCCGCGCCGCCGAGAGCGCCAGCACCGCACACAATTCTGCGATCAGGTCCCGGCGGGTGCGGTGGGCGCTGCCGAATACGCCCGAGGCACTCACATCCACCAGCAACAGCAACGTGAGCTGGCGCTCTTCGATGAATCGTTTGACGTAGGGGGTGCCGAGCCGGGCGGTCACGTTCCAGTCGATTGTCCGGACGTCGTCTCCGGGGAGGTACTCCCGCACTTCGGTGAACTCCACCCCCCGGCCGCGGAAGATGCTGGCGAAATCGCCGGCCACGAGGTCCCGCACCAGGTCGCGGGTGGCGATCTCGATGCGGCGGGCCTGCTCCAGCAGCGTGGGGGAGAGGACGGTCATCGGGCCGGGCCGATCAGCCATGGCTTCACCGGCCCCGTCGCCGGGGTCATCAGGGGACCGGGACCGCGGCCAGGATCTGATCGATCATCTGGTCGGAGGTGACGCCATCGGCCTCCGCCTGGTAGGTCGGAATCAGGCGGTGCCGCAGGGTGTCGTGCGCCATGGCCTTGATGTCCTCGGGGAGCACGTAGGCCCGGCCCTGCAGGAAGGCGTGGGCCTTGGCCGCCTTGACCAGGTTGATGCCGGCGCGGGGGGAGGCCCCGAACTGGATCAGCGCCCGGAGGTGTTTCAGGCCGCGCGCCGCCGGGTCGCGCGTCGCGGCGACGAGATCAAGCACATATTCCTTGATCTTCTCATCCACGAAAATTCCCCGGACGATCTCCCGACTGCGCAGGACGCTGTCCGGGTGGATGACCACCCTGGTCACCGGCTCCGCGGCGTCGGTCATGCGGTCGATGATCTCGCGCTCTTCGCTCCGGGTGGGGTAGGTGACCACCAGCTTGAACAGGAACCGGTCCACCTGCGCCTCGGGAAGCGGATAGGTCCCCTCGTGCTCCAGCGGGTTCTGCGTGGCGAGCACCAGGAACAGGTCGGACAGCCGGTGGGTCTCGCCGCCGATGGTGACCTGCCGCTCCTGCATGCACTCCAGCAGCGCGCTCTGCACCTTGGCCGGCGCCCGGTTGACCTCATCCGCCAGCAGGATGTTGGTGAAGATGGGGCCCTTCTGCACGGTGAAGTCGCCGGCCCGCTGATTGTAGATCAGGGTGCCGAGCAGATCCGCGGGCAGGAGGTCGGGCGTGAACTGGACCCGGCGGCAGTCGCAATCGATGGTGGCGGCGAGGGTGCGCACGGCGAGGGTCTTCGCCAATCCGGGGAGCCCCTCCAGCAGCAGGTGGCCGTCGGCGAGGAGCCCAATGAGCAGCCGCTCCAGCAGCACCTGCTGTCCCACGATGACCCGCCCGATCTCGGTGAGCACGTCCCGGAAGGCGGCGCTTTCGCGGGCAATCTCGGGGGCGCGCGCCAGCGCCGAATCGGGACTGAAGGGGGCCAACGCCCCGCTGCCGGCAATGCTCATCGTCGAGGGTCCACAGAAAGGAGCGGCGCCAGCAGGTGGTGGCGCCGAGTGGCGAGGTCACGAGGGCAGCATAAGTATACAGCGGCCCGCCGGTTGGCCAGAAGTGCCCGGGCGCCGACCTTGGACATCGCCCGGGGACCGCTGCACTATTCCCGGCATGAAGGCTGGCCCTGATCGACTCGGCGACTCCGGTCCCCGTGCATTCCCGCCAACCCGGCCCTCCCTGCTCGAGGCCCTTGGTTCCGGCAGCGATGCCGCGCGAGAGCGGGCGACCGAGGCCCTCGTCACCGTCTATTGGCGCCCGGTGTACTGCCACCTGCGAGGCAAGTGGCAGGCAAACCGGGAGGACGCCGAGGACCTGACGCAGGAGTTCTTCGCCGGCGCCCTCACCAGTGGGCTGCTGGCCGGGTACGACCCCGGCCAGGCCCGGTTCCGGACCTACCTCAGGGGCTGCGTGGATCATCTCGCCGCCAACACCCGCCGGGCGGCGAATCGGCTCAAGCGGGGTGGGGGGGCGACCCACCTCTCGCTCGATTTCGCCGCGGCCGAGCGGGATCTCGCCACCCTGGCCGATGCCGGTTCGGTGGATGCCGACGCCCGGTTCCATGCGGAATGGGTTCGCGGACTGTTTGCGTCGGCGGTCGCTGCCCTGCGGGAGCTGGCGATGGCCGGTGGGCACGAGGTCCGGTTCCGGTTGTTCGAACGCTCTGACCTTGAGCCGATGGACGACGTCGGCCGGCCGTCTTACAAGGACCTGGCAGAGGAATTCGGGCTGCCGGTCACGCAGGTGACCAATCACCTCGCCTGGGCGCGACGGGAGTTCCGGCGGGCGGTGCTCGAGCAGCTGCGTGCCATCAGCGGGAGTGAGTCGGAGTTTCGTGCGGAGGCACGTGACCTGCTGGGGGTAGATCCAGGATGACCTCGCTCTCCGATGGCGCGCTCCGCCACCTGCGGCGGATGCTGGACCTCCCGGAGGTTCCCGGCGGCCGGTATCAGGTGCTGGAGCTGCTGGGCGAAGGGGGGATGGGACGGGTGTACCGCGCCCGAGACTCCGTGCTGGCGCGCGATGTCGCGCTGAAGGTCCTGCGGCTCGAGCTGGACGGCGTCGACATGGCAGCGCGGCTCAGCCGGGAGGCGCGCATCCTGGCGCGCCTCGAGCACCCGGGGATCGTCCCGGTGCACGATGCCGGCGTGCTGGACGACGGTCGGGTGTTCTATGTGATGAAGCTGGTGCGCGGTGCTGGCCTGGACCTCTTTGCCCGCGAGAGAGGTGAGAGCGAAGTGCTCCGGGTGTTCCTGCGGGTTTGCGATGCCGTTGGGTTCGCCCACGCCATGGGGATCGTCCATCGCGACCTCAAGCCCGCCAACGTCATGGTCGGCACCTTCGGCGAAGTGCTGGTGCTGGACTGGGGCATCGCCAGGATCCTGGAAGAAGCCGCGCCCGGGGCGGATGTCGTGCCCCCGATGCCGGGGCGTCCAGGCGAGAGCAGCGTGGCGGTCACCGGTGCCGGCCAGGTGCTGGGGACCCCGGGGTTCATGCCGCCCGAACAGGCCGGCGGCGGGGGCGGGGAGGTGGACGCTCGCTCCGACGTGTATGCCCTGGGGGTCATGCTCCGGTCACTGGCAGGAGAGCGGGCCCGGGCGCCTCTGCGGTCCATCTGTCGGCGCGCCACCATGCCGCTTGGCGCCGATCGTTATCCTACAGCCGCCGACCTGGCGGCCGACCTGGTACGCTACCTCGATGCCCGGCCGGTCCTGGCCCATCACGAAACCCTGTGGGAGCGGAGCGGCAGGCTCTATCAGAAGTACCAAACCGCCATCCTCCTCGTGATGTCCTACCTGGTCATGCGGCTCCTCTTCCTGGTTGGCCGGGGGCTCTAAAGGACCGGCCATTGGCGGGTAATACTTCGGCAGGGGCAATACAGACCACGAACCTGAACTGGGGGGCACGTGATGAACAAACCCGTACTTGGTCTCGCCCTGGGGGCCGGATTGGGGGCACTCGATGGCCTGAGCGCCCTGGTTTCCGCACCCGAAGTCGCTCCGGGCATCGTCGGGATCATCATCGGCTCGATGGGGAAGGGACTGGTGGCGGGCCTCATCACCGGCTTCGTCGCGAAAAGGCTCCACAGCCTGCCGCTGGGCATCCTCGTCGGCTTGCTGGTGGCCGCGCTGCTGGCGTTGCCGTTCGCGATTGCGGTCGACCCGGCCACCGGGAAGCAGTACTTCTGGGAGATCATGATTCCGGGGTCGATGGTCGGGGTGATCGTCGGCTACGCGACGCAGAAGTTCGGGGGTCCACAGGCCGGCCGAGCCTGAGGTCACGAGGCGTCATCGTGCCGTCCGCGGCCCGGCCCACTCGATCACTAGGAGCTTCTCTCATGCGGATTGCTGCGTTGTTGCCAGGTGCCGGCCTGCTGCTGGCTTCCGGCCTGATCGGGTCGCCGCTGGCTGCGCAGGGCCCGCCGGTCCCACCAGCCTGGCGTTGGGTGACGGACCAGCCGGCCACGGTGGTCAGCACACCGGGCGCAACCGATACCACCTTCCGGTTCGTCACGATGGCCCCGGGGTGGCATGTCACCACGGGGCCGGGTGCGCTGCTGTTCGATCCCCGCTACTTCGGCGAAGGGGCGTACACGCTCGAGTCGCAGATCTTCCACTTCCCCGATTCCAGGAACGCGGAGTACGGCCTCTTCGTGGGTGGGAACGACCTGGATGGCAGCGCGGCACGCTACGTCGCATTCGTGCTGCGGGGCGACGGGTCGGTGGCGGCGTGGGAGTACCGTGGCGGCAGCACCCGGATGCTGGCCGATTGGCAGCCTGCGGCGGCGGTCCGGCCGGCGGATGGGAAGCAGGTTGTAGGGAATCTGCTTCGCTTGGTGGTATCTGGTACGGAGGCGGTCTTCAAGGCCAACGGCCTGGATGTGCTGATCCTGCCGCGTGGGGACCTAGACCTGGACGGACGGTTCGGATTCCGGGTTGGAGCGGGCAACAACCTGCACGCCTCCACCCTGACCGTCACCAGCCGGCTCGCGCCGGCCCGGGAGTAGGAAGGGCTGGGGAACCAGCGCTAGCTGCTGAAGCGGAACAGCAGCACGTCGCCGTCCTGCACGATGTACTCCTTGCCCTCCGCGCGGGCCAGGCCCTGCTCCCGGGCCGGCTTCCAGCCGCCCACCCGGATGAACTCCGCGTAGGCCACCGTCTCGGCCCGGATGAAGCCCTTTTCGAAGTCGGAGTGAATGACGCCTGCGGCCTGGGGGGCCCGGTCTCCCCGGTGGATGGTCCAGGCGCGGACCTCCTTCTCTCCGGCGGTGAAGTAGCTCTGCAGCCCCAGCAGGTGATACGCCGCCTTGGCCAGGCGGTCGAGCCCCGACTCGGTGGCGCCGAGCGAGGCCAGGAACTCCCCCCGGTCTTCCGGCGGCAGCTCGGCCAGCTCCGCTTCCACCTTGCCGGAGAAGATCACGATCTCGGCCTCCTCCCCCGAGGCCGCCACCGCGGCGCGTAGCGCATCGACGTGGGCGTTGCCGGCGGCGATCTCGCTCTCGAGGACGTTGGCGGCGTACAGCACCGGCTTGGCGGTAAGCAGGTTGAAACCGCGGAAGTAGGGCAGCTCTTCTTCGGTTGGCACCACCGTCCGGGCGGGCTTGCCCTCCGCGAGGGCGTCGCGCAGCTGGGTGAGGAGCCGGACTTCGATCTTCGCCTGCGGATCACCGGACTTGGCCACCCTGGCGGTCTTGTCGAGCCGCTTTTCGACCGCGGCGAGGTCGGCCAGCTGCAGCTCGATGTTGATCACTTCACGATCGCGCGCCGGGTCGACCGGGCCCATCACGTGCTGGATGTCGTCGTCGTCGAAGCAACGAATCACATGGACGACGGCGTCCACCTCGCGAATGTTGGCGAGGAACTGGTTACCGAGCCCCTCGCCCTGGCTGGCGCCCTTCACCAGGCCCGCGATGTCGAGGAACTCCACCGCGGCAGGGACGGTGCGCTCCGGCTTGACGATCAGCGCCAGTTCGTCCAGCCGGTCATCGGGCACCGTCACCACGCCGGTGTTGGGCTCGATGGTGGCAAAGGGGTAGTTGGCCACCAGCGC
>CAYUYF010000026.1:0-48140 GCA_964449145.1 uncultured Gemmatimonadaceae bacterium
CAGGCAGAGGACCATCGCCCACCCTGCCTGGGTCATCAGGCCGAAGGCCGGCGTCTTGTAGGTCGGGTGTAATGCACCGGCCCGCCGGAAGAACAGCCCATCCCGCGCCATGGCGTAGTAGACCCGCGGACCCGCCAGGACCAGCCCGTTGACGCAGCCGAAGGTGCTCAGCATGATGGCCACCGCCATCAGGCCTCCGCCCAGCGGACCGAGCATCACCTCGGCCGCGGCGGTCCCGACCCGGTCCTGCGCCGCGTATTGCAGCCCGCGCGCCATCGTGTCGGCGCCGGCCGGGTCGCCGCCAAATGGCAGCAGGTGGAGGTAGGCCAGGTTGGCCAGCAGGTAGATCGTCATGACGGTCGCGGTGCCGGCGAACAGCGCCAGCGGGAGATTGCGCTCGGGGGCGCGGACCTCGGCCGCGGCGAAGGTGACGTTGTTCCAGGCATCCGCCGCAAACAGGGACCCGACCATGGCGGCGCCCAGCACCGGTACCATGGACAGCGTCCACGGCGCGGTGCCCCAGAACTCGGCGATGTTACCGCTCCACACCCCGGGCGCCCGGAGCAGTGACAGCCCCAGCAGGATCAGCACCGCCATCGCGCCCACCTTGGCGACGGCGAAAGTGGTCTGCACCCGGGCCCCCAGCCGCACGCCACGGAGGTTGACCGCCGTCAGCAGCGCCACGATGCCGAGGGCCACCACTCGCTGGTGCGACAGGCCCAGCTCGATCTCTCCGCCCGGCATCGGCAGATGCCCCAGCGACAGATACACGTCCGGCGTTACGCCGGGCAGCAGCACTCCAAGAAACTTCCCGAACGCCACGGCCACCGCCGCAATCGTCCCGGTCTGGATCACCGCGAACAGGGTCCAGCCGAACAGGAAACCGACCAGCGGTGAGAGCCCCTCCCGCAGGAAGACATACTGGCCCCCCGCCTTGGGCATCATCGCGGCCAGCTCCGCGTAGGCGAGCGCGCCGGCCACCGTCATCAGGCCGGTCAGCAGCCACACCAGCAGCAGCGCCCCCGGCCCCCAGGCATTGACCTGCCGGCCGATGTCGGCGGAGACGATGAAGATCCCCGAGCCGATCATGGTCCCGACCACCAGGGAGATGGCGGCCAGCGGACCGATACCCTGCACGAACCCGGACGAAGCCGGGGTGTCTTCAGATGGGGGCATGGGGCGGGCCATCACCGGTCGCTGGGGCCGGATGCGGCATCCGTTGGGAGGATGTCCGGAGCGGACGATTTCCGCGTCAGGGCTTCTCGGCGGGCGGCGGGCCGGCAGCGGCGGGCGGCCCCGGCGCCACCGGCGGCTTGGGCTCGCCACCGCTGCCGGCCACTTTGACCGCCTCATCCACCACGGCCTGCCCGGCGGCGGCCAAGCCCTTCATGATCCGGCTGGCGCTGTCCACCGCACTGGCGGTGCCGCTGATGGCGGCGACCGGGAGCTTGGCGGCCCGCATGGTGTCCTCGACCGTCTCCGTAATCCGGGCCAGAATGCCGGTCGGTGCCGAGCGCTCGGCGTACTTGCTTTCGAGGAACTCGATGTAGTCGAGGATCTGGTAGGCGCGCTCCTCCGGCAGCGATTCGAGACGCCGGAGGATACGCTGACGGAGAAGATCGTTCATGGAGGCCTGAAGGTGAACTGCCTGCTATCTACTCACCCGCAATATGATCCTTGACGGGAACGGCGCAATTGGGGATTCACCCCAGCGCCCGGGTCCCTACTTCCCCGATCCGCCCATGACGGCCACCAGTTCCAGCACGGGGGTGGGCAGATACCGGGTAGTGGCGGCCCGAATGACGCCGCGGAGCGTGAGTTCCTTGAGCGCCGACAGCTGCTCGAACTGCGCCAACTGGGCCTGCGGCACGATGACGTAGACAAATCCCGGTTCCGGCAGCGGCCCCCGCATCAGCAGGTAGCTCTGGCCGACGGGGATCTCCGGCCGGAGTTCATCCGCCTTCTGGATGGCGACGAACTGCAGCCGCCATTCGACCACCCGTCCCACGTAGCGCGACGGGTTGGCGCGGACCTCCGCCTGGCTCACACCCACCAGCACCCCCGCCTCAGCAGGACGCAGCACGCTATCGGGGACCCAGGCCTCGATCTGGACTCGGCTCCAGCCGCCCGAGCGGGCGATCACGCGCGCGCCGGCCCCCGAATCCACCGACCCGACGGGCAAGCCTTCTGGCACGATCGCCAATGGTGCCTGCCGGACCAGCTCGGCCCGATCGGCCGAGTAGGATTCCGGCGAGGTGGCGGGCGCCGGGAGCAGCTTCACGTCAATCCAGGCCGTCCGCCGAACCCTGGTCCAGGTGCCACTGG
The DNA here is from genome assembly GCA_964449145.1 of uncultured Gemmatimonadaceae bacterium. Classification (GTDB taxonomy): domain Bacteria; phylum Gemmatimonadota; class Gemmatimonadetes; order Gemmatimonadales; family GWC2-71-9; genus JADJOM01. Next base: position 2,326 of record CAYUYF010000026.1, read on the forward strand.
CCTCCACCTTCACGAATCCGACCCCGGTCTGCAGCCGGGCAACGACGGCGCCCTCCGCCGCCGCACGCAGGGTCTCCGAGGGCCGGCGGCTGACCACCGCATCGAACCCGTCGCGATTGAAGGCGCCCAGCGAGCGGGTCGGAAGCCACCCGTCGAAGGTGACCTCGACCGCCCCTCCGGAGGTCTTGCCGGGCCGCACCTCGATCCCCGGCAGCAGCGTGCCGAGCACCGTGGTCCTCGGCGCCTTGTAAAAGCGGGCTTCCTGGGTGAGCCGAACCGGCGCCTGCGCCGCGAGCGAACTCGCGAACAGGAGCAGAGCCAACGCCGCGCAGGCTGGTAGGCGGCTGGGGGGCGGACTAGATTGTGGCGCGTCAATCACAGACCCGATTGTAGAAACGCTGGAGAGTCATGTCAAACGCCCGCGGCCCCGCCGGACCGGTGGTGCTCCTCGTTCTGGACGGCTGGGGCTACCGCGAGGCCCGCGACGGGAACGCCATTGAGCTCGCCGCCACCCCCGTGTGGCACCGGCTCTGGGAGGGGGCGCCCCGCACCCTGCTGGAGGCCAGCGGCCTCGCGGTGGGGCTGCCAGAGGGCCAGATGGGCAACAGCGAGGTCGGTCACCTGAACCTCGGCGCCGGCCGTGTGGTGCCCCAGGACCTGGTGCGGATCTCCCAGAGCATCGCCAGCGGCGAATTCTACCGGCTGGCGCCCCTGGTCGCGCTGTGCACCGCGCTCCGCGCCCGGGGGGGGACCCTGCACCTGATGGGCTTGCTCGGGCCGGGCGGGGTGCACGCCATCGACCAGCACCTGCTGGCCTGCATCGAGCTCGGCGTCCGCCAGGACGTCCCCAGAATCGCCATCCACGGATTCCTCGACGGCCGCGACACCCTGCCGCGCATCGGCGTTGACGTCGTGTGCCGGCTGCAGGAGGCGATCGCCCGGATCGCGCCGGACCGGGCGGAGATCGCCACGCTCACAGGCCGGTATTTCGGCATGGACCGGGACCGCCGCTGGGAACGTACCCGACTCGCCTACGAGGCCATGGTCCGGAGCGTGGGCCATCGGGTGGAAGATCCGGTCCAGGCGGTCGAGGCGGCCCTCGCGCGCGGGGAGACGGACGAGTTCGTCAAGCCGATCGTGGTCACCCGGGGCGGCGAACCGGTGTCGCCGCTCAGGGACGGGGACGCGGTGTTCTGCTTCAATTATCGCAGCGACCGCATGCGGCAGATCGTGCGGGCGCTGATGGTGGAGGGCTTCGACGGCTTCGAGGTAGCGGACCGGCCCCGGCTGGCCATGGTCACCATGACCCAGTACGACCGCACCTTTCCGGTCCCCCAGGCGTTCCCGCCCTTCACCATGGCCCGGATCGTGGCCGAGGTCCTCGCCGAGCACGGTCGGACCCAGCTCCGCACCGCCGAGACCGAGAAGTACCCGCATGTGACCTACTTCTTCAACGGCGGGTACGAACCGCCGTACCAGGGGGAGGAGCGGTCGCTGGTGGCCTCCCAGAAGGTGGCCACCTACGACCTGGCCCCCGAGATGAGCGCGGTCGGGATCACCGACGTGCTGGTCCAGGCGCTGGAACGCAAGAGCCACGACTTCATGCTCTGCAACTTCGCCAACGCGGACATGGTGGGCCACACCGGGGTGCTGCCGGCGGTGCTGAAGGCGGTGGAAACCGTGGACACCTGCCTCGGCCGGGTTGTTGCGGCGGCGGAGCGGGCGGGCGCCACGCTGCTGGTAACGGCCGATCATGGCAACTGCGAATTGATGATCGACCCCGCCACCGGCGGGGCCCACACCGCCCACACCACCAACCCGGTGCCCTTTGTGGCGGTGGGAGACATCGGGGGACCGTTCCGGGCCGGGAGCGCCCTGTGCGACGTGGGACCCACCGTGCTCAGGCTGCTGGGCATCGAGCCTCCGGTGGAGATGGGTGGCCGCGACCTGCGGCTGCCCTGATCCCCACACCGACACCGCCGCCCCGGAGGTCGCCGCGGGTGGCCTTCCCCCGATAGATTCCGGCATGCGACTCTCTCCGTTCCTCCTGCTCGCCCTCGCGACGCCCCTCGCCGCCCAGGTCGGACACCGCCCCTCATCGTCACCCTACACCGACGTTCCCAGCGGCAAGTCCCTCTGGGTGTTCTACGGCGACGTCGGCGGGGATGGCGGGCGCATCGGCGTGGGGCCGCACAACGGCCGGTCCTACGGCATCCGGTTCGACCTCCGGCTCAGCGCTCCGCTGCAGTTCGGTGTCAGTCTCGCGCGCGCCGAGCTGGAACGACTCGTGGTCAGCGCGGACGACAGCGTGAGCAACCGGGTGGACGGACCGGTGGACCAGACGGTCACCATGTTCGAGGCGGCGGTGCAGCTCAATCTTACCGGACGCAAGGCCTGGCATCACCTCGCCCCGTTCGTGGGCGGCTCGCTGGGCTACGCCGACGGCTCAGGCCTGCCGTCCAGCGTCGCCGATTCGAGCGGATACGACTTCGGCGGCCGGCTGTACATCGCGCCGGCCGTGGGACTGCGGGTGTTCGTGGGCAATACCCTGCACCTGCGGCTCGAGGCCCGGCAGCTGTTCTGGCAGCTCAAGTATCCGGCCCGCTATACCTTCGAGCCCCAGGCAGAGCCGTCCGCCGACCCCGACAATCCCAACGCCGTCCTCCCCGATGGCAAGCGCGACCAATGGTCCGGCGTCCGGGAACTCCGCGTCGGGCTGGGGTTCGCCTTCTAGCCCCGTGCCGACCAGCCTCTCCCGCCTGGTGCGCTTCCACGCAACACACCACCTGTGGCGGGCCGACTGGACCGCGGAGCGGAACCGGCTGGCCTTCGGCGCGCTGGCCGACCCGCACGACCACGACTACGCCTGCGAGGTGACGGTCGCGGGGCCAGTGGATCCGGTGAGCGGGATGATCATCGACCTGGCCTGGCTGGATCAGCTGCTGGGAGCGGAGATCGCGGGAACACTGGAAGGCAGGGACCTCAATCGCGACGTGGACCCGTTCCGCGGCGGACGACCGATCCCCACCTGTGAGGCGCTCGCTGAGCACCTCTTTGCCCGCCTGCACCCCCGCCTTCCCGCGGGAGTGACCCTCATCAGCGTCCGGGTCGCAGAGGATGACACGCTCCATGCCGAATGCACCGGACTCGGGTGAACTGAACCCGCGGGCGCGAATCACCGGCCGGCTGGCAGAGGGGGCCGCGGTCGAGGAGGCTCCGGTCTGGCTGGAAGTCAACGGCCTGCCGGTCGTGACCTGGATGTGCACCCCGGACCAACTCGAAGAACTGGCGGTGGGGTGGCTGTTCGGGGAAGGCTATATCAGCCAAGCCGCCGACGTGACCCTGCGGCCCTGCGCCACCGACCTGGGGTTCTGGGCGCAGATTGCACCCGCCCGGCTGGAGGCGGTCCAGGAGGAGCGCCGCCGGCCTGTGCTGGCATCGGGCTGCGGCGCCGTCTCCACCTACCTAGCGGACCCTGCGACGCTCACCGGCGAGCCGGCCCGCGGGAATCCGCCGGGAACCGACACCCTGCGGCTGCTGTTCAAGACCCTGTTCCAGCAGGGGGAGCGCTACAAGGACAGCGGCGGCATCCACGCCGCCGCATTGACCGACGGCACCGGCCTCCTGACTCATGCGGAGGATATCGGGCGCCACAACGCGGTGGACAAGGTGCTTGGCGCGGCCCTGCTGGCGGGCCAGCCGGTGATGGGGCTGGGCATCCTGGTCACCGGACGCATCTCCGCGGAACTGGCCTTCAAGGCCGCCCGGGCCGGACTCGCCTGGGTGGCGACTCCCTCCGTGCCGTCCACGCTCGCGGTGGAAATCGCCCGGCGAAGCGGCATGATCCTGGTCGGGCGGGCGGTCAGCGGGTCGCCGCACCGCCACGGCGCCACGGCCTGACTCGCGGACCGCGGGCTGGTGCCCGCCCTCTCTCACTTCCGCCGGTGGTCACCCATGCGACGCAGGTTTCCCCTGATGATGGCGCTGCTGACGCTCCTGGCCCCGCCGCTGGCCGCGCAGACCGCGGACCAGGCCCGGCTGGTCTTCGGCATCGGCCTGGGGCAGACGACCGGGGGCGGCGAGCTGTGGCGGGTCGGTCGGCAGCCCTTCAACGGGGATACTCTCGCCCTGAGCCGGTCCTTCCGGCGGAGCCTCAACATCTCCTTCGGGGCCACCTACTTCCCCAGCGAGAACCTGGGCATCAACGCCGAGGCGCAGCTGCTGGGACTGGGCACCCGGGACGGCTGTGGAATCGTCTCCACCGAGGATCCACCCGGGGCGCTGACCCAGGCCGCGTGCGCCAACATCAATTCCAAGAAGCGCGGCACCTCCTCGGGATCATTGTCCGTAGGGGCGGTCTACCGGATCATGAGCAAGGCCTCGATCCACCCGTACGTGCGGGCCAACGTGGGAATGGTGGTCAGCCAGGAAAGCTTTCTCGAGCTGGTCGCGACGACGCCGGGGTCGGGTGGCATCGCCGCGTACTCCCCGATCTACCTCGATGATTCCCCGAGCAACATCCAGCCGTACTTCTCGTTCGGTGGCGGGGTAGTCGCGGCCCTGGGCCGGGGCTACCAGCTGCGTTTCGAGGTGCGGGACAATTGGGTCCGCGTACCGGTGGTCACCGGGCCCACCAGCGGAGCGCCGGCCTTCACCCCGGACAACACCACCCAGGGGCGGCACGTGCTCAGCTTTGTGGTCGGCTTTGACGTAGTGCTGGAGCGCAAGCGCGGCCGGCGCTACTGATGCGGGGGGCGATCATCGCGGGCGGCGGGGCCACCCGCTTCGAGGGCCGTCCCAAGGGACTGGAAGTCGTGGGCGGGGCCCGGATCCTCGACCGGCTCGTTGGGGCCTTTGAGGAAGCCCTGGGCCAGACGCCGCTGCTCGTGGCCAACGCCCCCGAGGCACTGGGGTGGCGCACTGACCTCCGCGTGGTGCCGGACCGGATTGCCGCCGCTGGGGCCGCGGGCGGGCTCTACACCGCTGTTCTGGAGGCGCCTGCCCCGGTGGTCTGCGTCGCCTGGGACATGCCGTTCGTGCCGGCCGGACTCATCGCGGCGCTGGCCGCCAGCCTCGGCGACCGGGACGCCTGCCTGCCCGCCAGTGACAGCCGCCGGGGCATGGAACCGATGTGTGCCGCCTACGGGCCGGCGGCGGGACCCGCGATGGCCGCGGCCCTCGCCGCCGGAGATCGCCGGGCGATCGGCTTCCACGAACGCATAAATATCAGTATCCTCCCTCTCGTCCAGGTGCGGCAGTTCGGCGATCCGGAGACCCTGTTCTTCAACGTGAACACGGCGGACGACCTCGCGGAGGCAAACCGGCGGTGGCAACTCGCATCCTCTCGGTGATCGGAAAGAAGGACGCCGGCAAGACTACCCTCGCGGTGGCGCTGGCCTCGGAATTTGTCCGCAAGGGCCGCCGGGTGATGACCATCAAGCATGCCAGCCACCCGGCCGATGTGGACCGTCCCGGGACCGACAGCTACCGGCACTTCCACGAGGGCAAGGCGGAGCGGACCCTGCTGGTGGCACCGGAGATGCGCGTGCTGTTCGAGCGGCACCGGGACGACACCGATCCCAGCGACCTTGCCCGGCGGTACCTCGACGGCGCGGACATCGTCCTGGTCGAGGGGTTCCGCAAGGCGGTGCTCCCCAAGATCGAGGTGTTCCGGCGCGCTGCCAGCAACACCCCGATCTTCGATCCAGCCGGGCCCAACGCCGATCAATGGGTCGCCATCGTCACCGATGACGAGAAGTTCGAGGCGCCCTGCCCCGTGCTCCGCTTCCGCGACACGATGTGGTTACAGCTGCTGGCCAACCTCGCCTGGGAGCGGTCCACGGTCCTCTAGCGCTCCGCCGCTCCCGGGTCTGCCCCCGCACCTATCTTTCCCGGTCATGACGCCCCCCCTCGCCGCTCGCGACGCCGCCCTGCAGATCCTCCAGCACCTGGCCCGGCAACCCGCCCTGCGGGTGCCGCTGGACGAGGCACTGGACGCCGTCCTCGCCGAAGACGTGGTCAGTCCCCTCGACATCCCCGCCTGGACCAACTCCGCCATGGACGGCTACGCCACCCGGGCGGAGGACGTCCGGGGCGCCAGCGAGGCCTCTCCCAGGCGGCTCCAGGTGATCGAGAGCATCCCGGCCGGCGCCTTTCCGGCCCGCCCGGTCACCGCGGGGACCTGTGCCCGGATCTTCACCGGCGCGCCGCTTCCCGAAGGGGCCGATGGCGTGGTGCGACAGGAAGACACCGACGGCGGCAGCGACGTCGTGACCATCTTCAAGGACCGTGACGCCGGGGTGAACATCCGGCTCGCCGGAGAGGACCTGCGCCGGGACGCGGTCGCCCTCCCGGCGGGGAGCGAACTCGGCCCCGCCGCACTCGGCGTGCTTGCGTCGGTGGCGGTGTCCCATCCACTCATCTACCGGCGACCCCGCGTGGCGATCCTCGGCAGCGGCGACGAGATCGTGGACGTGGACCAGCCCGATGACATTCTGAGCGGGAGGAAGATCGCCAGCTCCAACACCCACACCCTCATGGCCCTGGTGCGGCAGGCCGGCGGCGAGCCGGTCAACCTGGGCATCGCCCGGGACACCCCCGAGAGCCTGCGGGAGCATTTCCAGCGCGGCCTGAGCGCCGATCTCATCGTCAGCACGGCGGGCATCAGCGTGGGCGAGCACGACCATGTCCGTGCCGTCCTGTCGGAGCTGGGCGGCGAGCTCAAGTTCTGGAAGCTCCGCATGCGACCCGGGGCGCCGGTGGGGTTCGGCATGCTGGGCGCGGTGCCGTGGATCGGGCTGCCGGGCAACCCGGTCAGTACAATGGTCACCTTCGAGCTGTTCGTCCGCCCGGCGATCCGCTTCCTGGCAGGGCGATCGGCCCCCTTCCGCCGATCGGTGGAGGTGAGGCTGGCCGAGCCGATCCGGGTGGGCCCGAAGCTGCAGCATTTCCTCCGCGCCATCGTGACGGAGCCGCAAGCCGCGGCGGAGCTGCCCGCGGTGCGGCTCACCGGCCCTCAGGGCTCGGGCATTCTTACCTCAATGGTCCGCGCCAATGCGCTGCTGATCCTCCCGGAGGGACAGCACCAGACGGACCCGGGAGCCACGGCCCGTGCCATTCGCCTCGACGATCCGGTCCATCAGGCGGAACCCGGGTTCTGATGCCCGCGCCAGGCGCGCCGCCGCCGACACCCGCACCCGCCACTTTCCCGCTCTACGTCGTCACCCAACCCGGCCTCGAGAAACTCACCGCAGCCGAACTCCGCGCCCTGGGCATGGCAGCGGAGCCGGGTGAGCCGGGGGGGTTGAGTTTCCAGGGCTCGCACCGGGATCTCGCCCGCGCCAATCTCCACCTCCGCACCGCCAGCAGGATCCTCATGCGCGGTGCCGAGTTTCCCGTCCGGGCCCTGGGCGAGCTGGAGCGCAAGGCGGGACAGCTGCCCTGGGATCGCTGGCTGCCGACGGACCTGCCCGTGGACTTCCGCGTCACCTCCCGGAAGTCCCGGCTGTACCACCAGAAGGCGGTCGCCGAGCGGCTGGCCCGCGCCGCCGGTGTGGAGGGGCGGACCGCCCGCGGCCCGGTGGACAGTGCCGAGGAGGATGGCGAGGGGTCCGGCGAACGGCAGCTGGTGGTCGTCCGGCTCATACGGGATGTCTGCAGCATCAGCATCGACAGCTCCGGTCAGCACCTCCACCGCCGTGGATACCGGCTCGCGGGCGGAAAGGCCCCGCTCCGGGAGACGCTGGCCGCCGCCCTGCTGCTGGCGAGCGAATGGGATCCCGGCACCCCGCTGGTGGACCCTTTCGCGGGATCGGGCACCATTGGCATCGAGGCCGCCCTGCTGGCGCGGCGGATTCCACCCGGCCTGACCCGCGATTTCCGCTTCCGGCTTTGGCCCGGGTGGGACCCGGCAGTATGGGAGCAGGCATTGGCGGAGGCCCGCGCCGGCGTGCGGAGCCGGGCCTCCGCGCCGATCCTGCTCGCCGACCGCGATGCCGGCGCGGTGGCCGCGGCAAGGGAGAATGCCGAGCGGGCCGGGGTGGCCTCGGACCTGGAGTGCCGGCAGGGGACGATCTCCGACCTGACACCGCCCCCGGGCACGGGCGCCCTGGTGAGCAACCCGCCGTGGGGGGTACGCATCGGTGAGCAGCGCGCCCTCCGCGACCTGTATGCGCGGCTTGGGCAGGTCCTCCGGGAGCAGTTTGCCGGCTGGCGAGCGACGCTCCTGCTCCCGGAGGCCCCGCTGGAACATGACACCCGCCTGGGGTGGGACACCCTCACCCGGACTACCCACGGCGGCGTGGCGGTGCGGATGGTCCGGTGGCCGCGGGCATGAGCCACCCCACCAGCCGCCTGACCCCGCCATGGTCAGTTGACGCGGTGGCGGCGCCTTCTTAACTTTTCCGCCCTGAAGGGGAGTAGCTTGTCCGCCCTGTGCGGAGGGCCCATCGTCAGGACTGTCGCGCCACCGGCGCGGCACGGTGCGGCCAGGCTGACGGGAACACCGTCATCAAAGCGAGACCTTCATTGGGAGTGGCAGGGGCGCCCGCAGGGGCGCCCTGAGCCGGGCCCGATGAAGGTCTCGTACTCATTTCTGGAGGCAGCAAGATGCTGTTCAACAACCTGAAGACCGCCGTGCTGATGGCCGGGATGATTGCCCTGCTGATGGCCGCCGGCCAGCTCCTGGGCGGCACCCAGGGACTGATCCTGGGCTCGATTCTGGGCCTCGGGATGAACTTCTTCATGTACTTCTTCTCCGACAAGCTGGTGCTGCGGATGTACGGCGCCAAGGTGGTGACGGCGGAGGAGGCGCCGGCGCTGTACCAGATGGTGGACCGCCTGCGCCAGCGCGCCGGCCTTCCCATGCCGGTGGTGGCGGTGGCGCCGCACGAGCAGCCCAACGCCTTTGCCACTGGCCGGAGCCCGTCCAAGGCGGTGGTGGCCGTCACCACCGGCATCCTCAAGCAGATGCCGCAGGATGAGCTGGAAGGGGTGATCGCCCACGAGCTGGCCCACATCAAAAACCGGGACATGCTCATCACCACGATCGCCGCGGGCATCGCCGGCATGATCGGCAACCTGCCCTGGCTGCTGCTCTTCTTCGGCGGCTCGCGCGACGATGGCGACCGCCATCCCTTCGTGACCATCGGGCTGGCGATCCTGGCGCCGATCGCGGCGATGCTGATCCAGTTCGCCATCTCCCGGCAGCGGGAGTTCGAGGCGGACCGGGTGGGCGCCGAGATCCTGGGGCGGCCGCTGCCGCTGGCCAAGGCGCTGCGGCGGCTGGACTACATGGCCCAGCGCATCCCGATGAATGTGGCACCGGCCGCCGCGCCGCTGGCTCAGGTAAATCCGCTTGCGGCGATGGGCGGGGGAATGATGAAGCTGTTCAGCACCCACCCGCCCACCGAGGAACGGATCGCGCGGCTCGAGGCCATGGCCGCGGGCCGCTGACGTGACCACCCACTCGCCCACCGTCTGGGGGGTCTTCGCGGTGGTGGTCGGGGTGCTGATGATCCTCGACCTCGGCGTGCTCAACCGCCGGTCCCATGTGCTGTCCCAGAAGGAGGCGCTCAGCTGGAGCGGCGGGATCGTCACCCTGTCGCTCCTCTTTGGCGCCTTTCTGTGGTGGCAGGTCGGCTCGAAGACGGCGCTCGAGTACTACGCCGGCTACCTGATCGAGCTGTCGCTGAGCGTGGACAACCTGTTTGTCTTCCTCCTGATCTTCCAGTACTTCGCCGTGCCGGCGGAATTGCAGCCGAGGGTGCTCAAGTGGGGCATCTTCGGGGCGATCATCATGCGGGCCATCATGATCGGCGCGGGGGTGCTGCTGCTGCAGGAGTTCCATTGGATCGTGTACGTCTTCGGCGCCATCCTGCTGCTGACCGGCCTGAAGATGTTCCGCTCCGAGGAAACCCGGATCGAGCCCGAGAAGAACCCGCTGGTCCGGCTGGCGCGCAAGGTCATCCCGGTCACGCCCGCCTATGCCGACAACCATTTCTTCATCCAGAACGTGTCCGGCAAGTGGTTCGCCACACCGCTCTTCCTGGTGCTGCTGGTGGTGGAGTGGAGCGACGTGGTCTTCGCCATCGACAGCATCCCGGCGGTCTTCGCCGTCACCCGGGACCCGTTCGTGGTGTACTCGTCCAACCTGTTCGCCATCCTCGGGCTCCGGGCGCTGTTCTTCGTGCTGGCGGGAGCCATGGACCGGTTCCACTACCTCAAGCCGGGCGTGGCGCTGATCCTGCTCTTCGTCGGCGCCAAGATGGTGCTCTCGGCATGGATTCATCCTCCCACGGTGTTGTCGCTGGTGGTGATCATCACCATCCTGGCCGCTTCCGTCGCGCTGTCGTTGCTCAGACCCCGCGCCGACGCAGCGTAGTGCCATCCGCGCTGGCGGCCCGGCGCGGTTGGTGACATTTTGGCCAGTGGGTCGGCACCCGCATCTTCTGCCGTACCGGAGGTAGACCGACTGGATCCCCTCCGTCACCCGCTTCACGGCTTCCATCATGACCGACCTCTGGCGCGGGACCACGGCGCTCGTTACCGGAGCCTCCCGCGGCATCGGGGAAGCGTTTGCCAGCCAGCTGGCCGGGCTCGGAGTCAACCTGGTGCTCGTGGCCCGCGGGGCCGAGGCGCTCGAGCAGGTTGCCAGGACTGCCCGGAGCCGCGGTGTCAGCGCCCTGACCCTGCCGCTGGACCTCGCCGATCCCGCCGTACCATCCTGGTTGACCGAGCAGCTCGCCGCCCGCGGCGTCGTGGTCGATCACCTCATCAACAACGCGGGGGTCGGTGCGTACGGCCGGTTCCAGTCGCTCCCCGCCGAGCGCCACCTCCCGACCATCGACGTGAACATCCGCGCCGTCACCGAGCTGGTCGCGCGCCTGCTTCCGGGCATGATCGAGCGGCGGCGGGGCGGCATCATCAACATCGCCTCGACCGCGGCGTGGCAGGGGCTCAAGTGGCTGCCGGTCTACGCGGCATCGAAAGCGTACGTGGTCAATTTCAGCGAGGGACTCTGGGCCAGCCTCCGGGGGACCGGAGTACGCTGCGTGTGTGTCTCGCCGGGGCCGGTGGATACCCCATTCTTCGACGCCAACGAGCTCACCGCCCGCCCGCCCCGGTGGCTGATGCAATCGGCCGGGACCGTGGCGGCCCGGGGGCTCCGCGCCTATGAGGGCGATGACTGCCACACCATCACCTTTCTCCCGTTCCGGCTGGCGGCCTGGGGCACCCGGCTCGCGCCCCGGGCCCTGGCGGCGCGGCTGGGGACCTTCTACGCGGTGCCGCCGAAGTGATCGGGTCCACTCGCAACCCAGCCAGTCCGCCGAGCGCGCTCCGACTGGGGCTGCTGGGGCTGGGCCTGATGGCGCTGAGTGGCTGCCGCAATCCTGCCCCGCCGGCCATCGAGATCGCCGCCGCCAATGACAACCGGAGACCGGCCGGCCGCCTTCAGGGTGACACCCTGCATCTCGATCTCGAGGTGCGCTGGGTGCGCTGGTTCCCCGAGGGGGACAGCGCCCCGGGCCTGCTGACCCAGGCGTTCGCGGAACCGGGCCAGCCGGCCACGATCCCGGGGCCGCTCGTCCGGGTCCCGCCCGGCACCGTCATCCGCCTGACGATCACCAACCCGCTGCCCGACTCGACCCTGGTGCTCTACGGCCTGCACACCCGCCCGGGCGCCGTGACCGACACGCTGCAGGTCACGGCCGGCCAGACGCGAGAGGTGGTCTTTCCCGCCGGCGCACCGGGGACCTACTTCTATTGGGGATCCACCACCGGCAAGGGCATAGCAGAGCGGGAGTGGCACGACGACCAGCTGAGCGGCGCCCTGGTCATTGACTCCACCGCAACACCAAGCCCGGACCGCATCCTCGTGCTGGGCATCTGGACCCACCTGGCTGACTCGGTGAGGGCCGGCGAGCCGCCGCTCGGAGAGGTCATGGTCATCAACGGGCGGGCCTGGCCCCATACCGAACGGATCCAGCAGACCGTCGGCGACACGGTGCACTGGCGGGTGATCAACCCCAGCGCCAGTACCCATCCGATGCACCTGCACGGGGTCTATTTCCTGGTGGACCGCCGGGGCGACTGGGCCCGGGACACGGCCTACGGGCCGGCACAGCGGCCACTCCTCGTGACCGAGCTGATGCACGAGGGGGGCACGATGTCGATGCGGTGGGCGGCGGCCGAGCCGGGCAACTGGCCCTTCCACTGCCACTTCGCGTTTCATGTCTCGCCCGATGTCTCGATGGACCGGCGCCACCACGCCGGTGGTGAGCACCGGATGGCGGGGCTTGTGCTGGGCGTCAACGTGGCGCCGCGGACCCCCGAGGACACCGTCTCCTCCGAGACCGGCCCGGCCCGGAACATCCGCCTGCTGGTCCAGGCCGGACGCCATCCGCTGGTGGACGGTGCAGCGCTCGGCTACCTCATCCAGACCGGCACCACCGAGCCGGCGCCTGACTCCGTCGTGTTCCCCAGCCCAACCCTGGTGCTGGAGCGCGGCCGGCCGGTGGCCATCACGGTGGTCAACCGGCTTCCCGAACCGACGGCGGTGCACTGGCATGGCATGGAGCTGGAGAGTTATCCCGACGGAGTCCCGGGTATCAGCGGGATTCCGCCCCGGCTGCTCCTGGCCATCCAGCCCGGAGATTCCTTCGTCGCGCGGTTCACGCCAAAGCGGGCCGGGACCTTCATCTACCACTCGCACAGCAACGAGATGGAGCAGCTCTCCCGCGGATTGTACGCCCCGCTGCTGGTGGTGGAGCCCGGCACCCTCCCCGACCCCGCCACCGATCACGTGGTGCTGGTGGGCATGGGCGGGGTGTTCGTGGAACCCGACAGCCTGAAGGCGCTGGTTAACGGCCGCCGCGATCCCGCGCCGCTCCGGCTCCAGGCCGGCCGGGCCCATCGCCTGCGGCTCATCAGCATCGATGCCGATCACCGTATCGAGTTCTCGCTGCGACGGGATGCCGCCCCGGTGCAATGGCGGATGCTTGCCATCGACGGTGCCGAGCTGCCTGCCGCACAGGCCAGGCTGACCGAGGCCCGGCTGATCACCGGCCCGGGCATGACCGCCGATGTCGAGTTCCGGCCCCCCGGACCCGGCCGGTGGCGCCTCGAGATGCATGCCCCCGGCGCCGGCACGCCCTGGACCGTCACCCTCCCCATCTGGGTCCAATGACCATCCTCGAACGGCTGGGGCTGCACCGCCCCGAACTCCGGGCCTGGGCCATGTACGACTGGGCCAACTCCGCCATGGTGACGACGATCGTCACCGCGGTGTTCCCGATCTACTTCGCCAAGGTGGCGGCCGCCGGCCTCCCGCCCGCCCAGGCCACCCAGCGGCTGGCGGACGCCACCACCATCGGCCTGGCGATCATCGCGGTGCTCTCCCCGATCCTCGGCGCCATCGCCGACCGGGCGGGAGTGAAGAAGCGGCTGCTGGGCATCTCGCTGCTGATCGGCGTGGTAGCGGTGGGGCTGATGTTCTTCATCCAGCAGGGCGAGTGGCTCTACGCTGCGGTGCTGTTCGTCGTGGCCAACATCGCGGTTAACGCCAGTTACGTCTGCTACGACTCGTTCCTGCCCCACATCGCACGGCCGGAGGAGATGGACCGGGTATCCACCGCCGGCTACGCGCTGGGGTACGTGGGCGGCGGGATCCTGCTGGCGCTCAACCTCGCCTGGATCCAGAAGCCGGAGTGGTTCTTTCTCCCCTCGGGCCCGGACCTCACCCCGGCCCAGGCGACGCTGCCCACCCGGCTGGCCTTCGTGTCGGTGGCGATCTGGTGGCTGCTGTTCTCGATTCCGCTCTTCCGGCAGGTGCCTGAGCCGGCCCCCACCGGGGACGGACGAATCGACATCCGCGGGGCGTTCCGGGAGCTGGGCGCCACCTTCCGCCGCATGGGACAGTTCCGCCAGGCCGCCCTCATGCTGGTGGCGTTCTTGATCTACAACGACGGCATCGGCACCATCATCCGAATGGCGACGATCTACGGCACCGAGCTGGGGATCGGCCAGGGCGCGCTGATCGCCGCGATCATGATCGTGCAGTTCGTGGGAATCCCGTTTGCCTTTCTCTTCGGCAGCGTCGCCAGCCGCATCGGCGCCAAGCGGGCGATCTTCGCGGGCCTGGTGGTCTATGCCGGCATCAGCGTGCTCGGCTACTACATGACCAGCGCCACCCACTTCTTCATCCTGGCGATGCTGGTAGGCATGGTGCAGGGCGGGACCCAGGCCCTCTCCCGCTCGCTCTTCGCCAGCATGATCCCTCGCGACCGCTCCGCCGAGTTCTTCGGGTTCTTCGCCGTGGTGGAAAAGTTCGCCGGCATCTTCGGGCCGCTCATCTTTGCCCGGGTGATCGGCATCACGGGAAGCAGCCGGATCGGGATCCTCGCGATCGTGGCCTTCTTCGTCGTGGGCGGCGCCCTGCTGCACTTCGTGGACGTGGAGGAAGGCCAGCGCGCGGCCCGGGCGGCGGAGGCGGCGTGAGGCCGGCGGGAGCGCCGGGCTCTTGTCGAATCCCCGCCTCGCTCCTAGCTTAGGCTCATGACGCCGGCCTGCCTCACGACCCAGCGGATGCTCAAGCCCAATCCCGCGCGCGGCGAGCGACGGCCGGTCTGAGTACGTACCCCTGACTGGATGCTGACGCCCCGCCGCAGGTCACCGGCGGGGCGTCCTGTTTTGCAGGCGCCTGAGGAGACACCGTGCTCGACCCGATCGCCCTGACACGAGAGCTCGTGGCCCTCGAGACCCCCACCGGTCGCGAGGGACCGGCCACGGCGCTGCTGGCCACGCTGCTCGCCGGCCGGGGCTATCGCGTGGTGCGGCAGGCCGTCACGCCAGGCCGGGAGAACCTGTACGCCTATCGTGAGCCGCCCGAGGTGGTGCTCTCTACCCACCTGGACTGCGTACCGCCGTACCTCCCGCTGCGAGAGGACGACACCCATCTGCACGGCCGCGGGAGCTGCGATGCCAAGGGCCTCGCGGCGGCCATGGTCGCGGCGGCTGAGCGACTCGCGGAGGCGGGAGAACGCCGCATTGGGCTGCTGTTCGTGGTGGGGGAGGAGAACGGCTCCGACGGCGCCCACATGGCCGGGGCCCTCGGTCCGAAAGGCCGCTATCTCATCAACGGCGAGCCCACCGAGAACCGGCTTTGCCTGGGGCAGAAGGGCTCGCTCAAGGTGGTCCTGGAGGCCACCGGCCGAGCCGCCCACTCCGGGTATCCCGAAGAGGGCGCAAGCGCGATCCTGCCGATCCTCGACAGCATCGAGCGGATCCGGCGGCTGCCCCTGCCCAGCGACCCGCTGCTGGGCCATGGGACGCTCAACGTCGGGATCATCGAGGGCGGCGTCGCCCCCAACGTGATCCCGGCCGACGCCCGGGCCGAGCTGCTGGTCCGGCTGGTGGGACCCTCGGCGCCGGTACGAGAGCTGCTCACGGGCGCGGTGGTCCCGGGAGTCCGGATCACCTTTCCGACCGAACTGCCATGCTTCAAGGCCACCTCCGCCCCACCCGCCGGGTGGGACACCACCGTGGTCAGCTACGCCAGCGATCTGCCCTTCTACGAGGCGTGGGGCGCACGGTACCAGCTCGGGCCGGGCACCATCCGCGTGGCGCACACCGACCAGGAACGCATCGCGAAGGCGGACCTCACCGACGGGGTGGCACGCTACGTGAGGCTGGCGCGTGAGCTGCTGGCGGAGCGCGCGGACCCGGACCTCCCGGCCGGCGGCGCAGATCACAGGAAGACTGAGATGGAGCATCCATGAGCGGCAGGATCCCCGTGTGCATCCTCGGCGCCACCGGCACCGTGGGGCAGAAATTCGTCCGGCTCCTGGCGGAGCACCCCCAGTTCGAGATCGCGGCCCTTGCCGCCTCGGAGCAGAGCGCCGGCAGGTTGTACGGCGACATCGTCCGCTGGCGGGAGAGCAGCCCGCTCCCACCCGAGGTGGCCAGGCTCACGGTCCAGCGCGCCGAGCCGGGGCTGCCGGGCCGGGTGGCCTTCTCCGCGATCGAGGCCGATATCGCCGGGGAGGTGGAGCGGGCCTTCGCGCGGGCGGGGGTCTTCGTGGTGACCAACACCAGGACCCATCGCATGGACCCGGCGGTGCCGCTGCTGATCCCGGAGGTGAACCCCGACCACCTGCAGCTGCTCACCCGCCAGCAGCGGGAGCAGGGCTGGCCGGGGGGCATCGTCGCCAACCCAAACTGCTCCACCGCCGGGCTGGCGCTGGGCGTGGCCCCGCTGCACCGGGCGTTCGGAATCGAGCAGCTCTTCGTGGCCACGATGCAGGCGGTGAGCGGGGCCGGCTATCCGGGCGTACCCTCGCTGGACGCGCTCGGCAATGCCATCCCCTTCATCGCAGGAGAAGAGGAGAAGCTGGAGCAGGAGACCCGCAAGATCCTCGGCGTGGCCGCCGGCCATGAGGTGACTGATGCGCCGATCGTGGTGAGCGCGCATACCAACCGGGTGCCGGTGGTGGACGGGCACCTGGAGGTGGTCTCGGTGGGCTTCGCGCGGCGGGTGACGCCGGAGGAGGCCGTCGCGGCGCTGGAAGGGTTTCGCGCGCCGGAGGAGGTCGCCCGGCTGCACTCCACTCCCGCCCGTCCGGTGGAGGTGGACCACCGCCCCGACCGGCCGCAATCGCGACTGGACCTCGACCGAGGCAACGGGATGACGGTGACCGTCGGCCGGGTCCGCCGCTGTCCGCTGCTGGACCTGCGGCTGGTGCTCCTGTCGCACAATACCATTCGCGGCGCCGCGGGCGCCGCCGTCCAGAATGCCGAGCTGCTGGTGGCCCGCGGCTGGGTGAGCTGATACCCGGAGGTCCCGATGCGAATCGCCCTGATCGGCTTCGGCCGAATGAACCAACTGGTGGGACGGCTGGCGGAGGCGCGCGGCGACACCATCGCCACGATCGTCACCGGTGCCGAGAACGCGGGTGGGGCGGCGCTGACCGCCGAACGGCTGGCGGGCACCGACGTGGCCATCGAGTGCACCCGCCCCCAGGCGGCTCCCGCCAACCTGATCGCGCTGGCGCAGCGAAAGGTCCCGACGGTCTGTGCCACCACCGGCTGGCTGGAGGAACTGGAGGACGTCGCCGACGCAGTCGAGGAACACCGGGGTGCGCTCCTGTACAGCGCCAACTTTTCCATCGGAGCCCAGCTCTTCCTCCGGGTGGCGGAAGACCTCGCAGGGCAGTTCGCGGGCCGGGCGGAGTTCGATGGCTATGTGACCGAACACCATCACGCCGCCAAGCTCGACGCGCCGTCGGGCACCGCCCGGCTGCTGGTGGCATCGCTGATCCGGGGGGACCCCCGGCGCAGCTGGCCGGTCAGCAGCAGCCGGGGCGGCCACGCCCCGGGCGACCACGAGGTGGTGCTCGACGGCGTGTTCGAGACCATCCGGCTGCAGCATTCGGCACGCGGCCGCGAGGCCGTCGCGGCTGGCGTCCTCGCGGCGGCCCGATGGCTGCCGGGACGTGCCGGGGTGTTCACTTTCGACGAGATGCTGTTCGGAGCCGGGCGATGACCGTGCTGGGCGGCCTCGGCTCCGCGATCGTGACGCCGTTCCAGGCCGACGGGACGGTGGATCTGGGCGCGCTCCGTGCCCTGGCCGCCTGGCAGGTGGGGGAAGGTGTGGACTTCCTGGTCCCCTGCGGCAGCACCGGTGAGGCGCAGACGCTCTCCGCCGGGGAACGGGAGCTGGTCGTCCGGACGGTGGTGGAGACCGCCGGCGGCGTGCCGGTCATGGCGGGGGCCACCTCGAATAACACCCGGCTGGCAACGGAGGAGGCCCGGCGGATGAGCGCGCTGGGCGTCACCTGGATCCTCTCAGCCACGCCCTATTACAACAAGCCCACCCCGGAAGGGCTCTTCCGGCACTTCACCGCGGTGGCCGACGCCTCCCAGGTGCCGGTCTGTCTCTACAACGTGCCGGGGCGCACCGCCGTGAACCTGCAGCCGGGCACCGTGCTCCGGCTGAGCGAGCATCCCAACATCGTCGGCATCAAGGAATCCTCCGGCGACCTGGCCCAGGTGCAGCACCTGCTGCTGGGCCGGCCAGAGGGATTTGCGGTGCTCTCGGGGGAGGACTGGATGACCCTGGCGGTGATCGCCGCGGGAGGGGACGGACTGATCTCAGTCGCCTCGAACGAGGTGCCTCGCCTGATGAGCCGCCTGGTCCACCACTCGCTCAGAGGGCAGCTGGCCGAGGCGCGGGATATCCTGTACACCGTGCTGCCTCTGCTGGAGGCCAACTTCATCGAGACCAATCCGGCGCCCGCCAAGGCCGCGCTGGCCGCCATGGGACGGATCCAGAACATTCTCCGGCTCCCGCTGGTCCCGCTTTCCGAAACCCGGCGGGCCCCGCTCCTTGCCGCGCTCCGGGAAGCCGGCGTAGACGTCCCGGCCGAGGGGACCGGCTGATGGCCGAGACGCTGCAGCAGGAGATCGAACGCCTCGCCGCGGGCATTCCAGCGGACGGGGAGGACCAGGCGCGCGATGCGGTCCAGCGCCTGCGAACGGGACTCAACGCGGGCACCATCCGGGCCGCGCAGCGCGACCGCGCCGGAACCTGGCAGGTCAATGCGTGGGTCAAGGCCGGCATCCTGCTCGGCTTCAGGCTGGGAGTCGTCCGGCCCATCGGCGACGGCGGCCTGTTCCCGTTCTTTGACAAGGACAGCTGGCCGACCAAGCCGCTGACGCTCGGGCACGGGGTGCGGGTGGTGCCGGGGGGCACGTCCATTCGCGATGGCTGCCACGTGGCGCGGGGCGTGGTAGTCATGCCGCCCGCGTTCATCAACGTCGGCGCCTACGTGGATGAGGGCACCATGGTGGACAGCCACGTCCTGGTCGGTTCCTGCGCCCAGATCGGCAAGCGGGTCCATCTCTCCGCCGCCGCCCAGATCGGCGGCGTGCTGGAGCCGGTGGGGGCAGTGCCGGTGATCATCGAGGACGATGTGCTGGTGGGCGGCAATTGCGGGGTCTACGAGGGGACGATCGTCCGCGAGGGCGCGGTGCTCGCCCCGGGGACGATTCTCACCGGCGGCACGGTGGTCTACGACCTGGTGCGCGACTGCCGCTACCGCCGCGAGGGGAGCCAGCCGCTGCAGATCCCGGCCGGGGCGGTGGTGGTCCCCGGTACCCGGCCGGTGACCGCGGAGCCTGGTCGGAGCATGGGACTGGCTCTGTCCGCGCCGGTGGTGGTCAAATATCGCGACGAGAAAACGGAGACGGCGGTCCGGCTGGAGGAGCTGCTGCGGTAGTCGCCGCCCGCCCGGCTACGGCGCCATGACTCCTGGCACGCTGGTGACCCCGTCGGACAATTCCACGCTGAGCGCCCGGCCGCGCGATTCGACCGACACCACCCCGCCGCGCCCATAGCCCAGGACCACGCCGCTGGCGCGGTCGCGGATGACCGCCAGCGGATAGGCGGGGTTCCAGTCTACCTGGGTGGTCCCGCCCGCCGACCGGGCCGTGACCGTCCGGCTGGAGGGCGTGCCGGCCCGCAGGGCCGCATTGCCGATGCGCTGCGCCGTGAGTCCCTGGCCGACCAGCCGGAGGGATACCAGCCTCGAGAGCTCCGCCCGGCTCAGCGGCACCACGAACGCGAAGTGGCGTTCATCGCCCCGTGGCAGATCGGGGACCAGGTCTCCCTCGAAGGAAACCCCGAACAGCCGCGCCCCGTGGGCGTCGTATCCCTCCACTCGGTGCGCACCGGCCCGCGCGGGCAGGGCGGCGGGTGCAAACACCTCGAACGCCGGCTCGAGCACCACGTTCCCCAGGACCACGCGGCCCCAGACCAGCAGCCCGGGGGCCGCCGGAGCCCGGGACGACGCCACCGCCGGCCCAGGTCCGCGCCAGGCGAGGACCCCGAGGTAGGTATAGTCACTGATCCAGTCGGGGTTGCAGTAGCCCATCAGGTCCTTGTAAACGACCGGGGACCGCAGTTGCATCAGCCCGAGATCGATTCCCCAGACGCCGATCCCACCCCCGGCGTGCGGAAACTGCGGATCGACCCCACCGGGGTTGCCGCAGGGCGCGTGGTTCCTGCCGAAGTTGTGCCCGAGTTCGTGGGCAATCACCTCGGCGGCGCTTGAGGTCTTGTCCCAGGCGACCGCCGCCGGCGCGCCGATGTACCCCAGCCCGGCGATGCCGCCGCCGTACGTCACCGAGACCACCCCGACATAGTTCCGGCCCGTGGCCTCGGAGATTCGGAGCGAGTTCATCTCACTCAGGATCTGGGACCAGGCGCCGCTGTTGTCGTTGGCATCCAGCAGCGGCGCGCTGGTGGAAAACGGCGCCCGGACATCCACCGAGGTGGTGCCCAGCGGCATCATCCGTTCGGTCAATCCGAAGTAGACGCCCTTGTTAGGGTCATTCACCGCACCGGTCAGGCCATTGACGCTCTGGTTGACCGGCACAAAGCGAAGGTCGAAGTGCCGGGCCGATTGCACCAGGACCGGGGTGGTGCCCGAGGCAGGATAGCGATTGTCCGCCTTGTCGGTCTCGGGGATCGCATCGTTGGGATCCAGCTCGGCGCTGAACGAGAGGCCGGTGACGATCCTGGACGCGGGGATGAGGGCGTTCAGCGAGAAACCCAGCGAGGTGGTGTCCACCGTCTGCGGCACCGACGAGGCCTGCGCAAGGATATCGATGCTGTCCACCTGGATCCCGGCGCTGTACAGCCGGAGCCGGAGGGTGGCCCGGGTGGTGTTGGGCGCACTGGCAGTGGCAAACACCCGGATGAATGCCGCCCGCTGGGCCACCATCGGGATGCTGTTATCGTCCCGCTGGACGCTTTGCATCAGCATGTAGCCGGCGATACCGTAGTTGACGGTGGGGAGCGGTGCGGCCGCGTACGCGACCGGGACCACCACCGTATCTCCCGCCGCGACATCGAAGGTGTCGGCAGCGACCAGCGGGTTCCAGGTCTGGTTCTGGGCGATCACGTACCGCGCCGTGGCGACGTAGGCGCCCGGGGCGAGGCCGCCCAGCAGGCCGCTGAGGGTCACCGGCCGGACCACGCTGTCCGGACCCACCAGCGTGATTCGGGCTGCCGCTCCAACCGGGAGGCCGGTAACCTGGACATCGAGGACCGCCTGAGGGCCTGGCCCTGAGGGGTCCTTGCCTCCGCCGCAGGCCGCAAGGACGGCCATGGCCGCGATCACCAGGCAGCGGGTTGCACCGGGGCGGTCGGTTCGGATCATGAATCAGTTCCTCTTCAGGTGAATCCAGCGACCCATCCATGCCCGGCACATATCGAGCCAGTCCGGTCACTGACGTGAGGATCGGCCGGTGCCCCAGATCACCGTTCTAACTCACCTTGTGACAACAGTTTAAGAGGGTCCGGCGAGCGGGCCGACCGGTTCCGCAGGGCTGGTGCCGCCACGGGGGCCACAGACCCGGTTGCGTCCCGCCGATTTCGCCTCGAAGAGCCGCTCGTCGGCCCGGTCCAGCAGTTCCTCCACCTCGACACCATCGGCACCGTACACGGCCACCCCACCGCTGAGCGTGACGTGCAACTCCTCCGGCCGCCGCGGCAGGACGATGGGGAGGGCCTCGACCTGCCGGCGAATCGCTTCCACCCGCTCCACCGCCGCGGGGCCATCCATGCCCGGGAGCAGCACGACGAATTCCTCACCGCCGTACCGCACGACCATGTCGCTCAGGCGCACCGCCCCCTGGATCGCGCTCGCGACGGCACGCAGGGCGTGATCGCCGGCGGCGTGGCCCCAGGAGTCGTTGAAGACCTTGAAGTGATCGATGTCCAGCATCGCCAGCGCCACCGGCTCCCGGTAGCGCCGTGCCCGGGAGAGCTCCGCCAGGATGCGCTCGTCAAACCAGCTGCGATTGGGGAGCCCGGTCAGCCGGTCGCTGCGTGACTGGCGCCGCAGCCGCTGGCTGCGAAGTACGATCGCCAGCGCCAGCAGGGTGGTGACCCCGAGCAGCAGCATGCGTGAGACCTGGGTGGCCCAGTCGAACTCCCCGTAGCCCCGCAGCTCCAGCGTGGGATCGTACAGGTCGTAGCTGCTCCAGGCGAGGCCCACCATGGCGGCGTACTGCACGATCGCCATGATCCCGGCAAGCAGGGTGACGCGCGCGTCGTAGCGGAGCGCCGTGGCGCCGATGGCCAGGAAGTAAATCTCGAAGAGCAACCGGCTGTTGGTGGTGGTGATGGGCTGCCCCAGCAGCAGGAACACACCCAGCCCCGCGCTCACCAGCGTCACATCCAGCAGGCTGGTAGCCATGCCCAGCCAGGGCCGGTAGAAGTCCCGGCGCAGCAGCGCCTGCGCCAGGAGCGCCAGTCCGAGCGCCACCAGCGCCGTGGTCAGACCCACAATGCCGGCCGACAGGTCGGCATCCAGCACCATGTTGATGATCGGCACGGGGAGGAGAAACCCGATCAGCAGGGTCCGCACCCTGGCCACCAGCAGTTCTCCTTCCGCGCCGGCATCCATCTGCAGCGGGTCCGGCGGGGTCAGCAGCCGCCGCCACAGCGGCGGTCGAGCCGGTGGCGCCTGGTGCTCCGCCGAGGGGAGCGCCCGGGACCGTCGTCGGGAATGCCGGTAGGGGTCTTCGTGCATGCCGTCGGCTACATCAACCGGTACTTCGGACCGCTGCCCCCTTCGCGGGGGGTCCAGCGGGGCCCGAGCACGTCGGTAGCCTTGCAGTCGATGCAGTTGGGCGGGTTGACCCGGAGTCCGTCCGGTGTCCGTTCGTACACCCCCGCAGGACAGACGTGGGCGTAGAACTCGGCCACCTCGGGAGGAATCGCATCCCCGGCGATCAGGTGCGACGGGATGGTATCGCGGGTCGCGTTGCCTGACTTGAACACCGCGTCCACCTTGGAGAAGGTGAGGCGTCCGTCGGGTACCAGGGCGGCGGCACCGCCCGCGCCCGGCGCCCGGGGCTGGTCGGCATCGGCGTGCATGGCGATCCTGCCGCCGGGGAACCGGCCACCGCTCAGGGTCATGAGCCCGGCCTTGATCCCGCCGAGCCACAGGCCATCCTTGAACGCCAGCCGCATGTTCCGGGTGCGTCGCATGTCCTCCACGACATAGCTGCCGTTGACCATCTCGTCGTACACCGCCAGCGCCTCCGCCGACGGGTTGCCGCCCTTGAGGGCCTGGAAGGCCGCCCGCGCCGCGTACATGCCCGACTGCATCGCGTAATGAATGCCCTTCAGCGATGGCACGTCCACGAAGCCGACGGTATCACCGGCCATGAGGAGGCCCGCCCCGCTGCTCCGCGCGGGCAGGGCGTAGTACCCGCCCTCCGGGATCGTCTTGGCGCCCCACTCGACCAGTTCTCCCCCTTCGAGGTAGGGCCGCACCAGCGGGTGCAGCTTGAGCCGCTGCAGCAGCTCGTGGGCATCGAGTCCCGCCTGCCGGTAGTCGAGCCCCACCACCAGCCCCAGCGAGATCAGCTCCGGCCCGAGGGGGTACAGCCAGGTCCCGCCGAAGGCATCGTTGGGCAGCGGCCAGCCGAGGGTGTGGATCACCCGGTCCAGCGGGCGCTTCACCTGCCAGACCTCCTTCACGCCCAGGGCGAAGATCTGCGGGTTGGGTGACGCCACCTGCTGCCAGGCGCGCCAGGCCTGACCCAGCGTTCCCCGGGTGCCCTCCGTCAGCACGGTGACCCGGGCGGTGATGTCGGTCGGTTCCTGATAGGAGTCCGTCGGCGCCCGCTCGCGGTTGAGCCCGGCGGGCGTGGTGCGGACCCCGCGTACCGCCTGTCCCTCCACCAGCAGCGCCTCCGCCGGGAAGCCCGGAAAGATGTTCACCCCGCGCGATTCGGCCTGCTCGCCCAGCCACCGCACCACCTCACACAGCGACGCGGTGAAGAAGCCGCGGTTGTGCATCGTGGGCGGTGTGGGCAGGCGGATCGCGCCGGAGTCCCTGAGGAAGTAGACCGCCTCACCAGTGACCGGCTGGCGGAACGGGAAGTCACTGTCCGGCACGCCGGGAAAGAGCTCGCGGAACGCCCGCGGGTTGATCACCGCCCCCGACAGGTTGTGTTCTCCCAGGCTGCCGGCCTTTTCCAGCACGCCGATATTGAGCTCGCCGAGGCCCCCACCCGCCTCCTGATCCTCCCTGGCCAGCCGGGCCAGCTCGATGGCGCCGGCCAGTCCGGCTGGCCCCGCGCCGACGAAGAGGACATCCATTTCGAGCGCCTCCGCGCTCGGCGGATCGGACAGGATCAGGCGCTCCAGCGGCAGGCCGGGCTGGTGACGGCTGGGCAGAATGGAAGTCACGACGAGCCGCTCCTTTGAGTATGGTCTCGTGGCGGAATATACTAGGCGCGCCCGGCCCCGGCGCTCGGCGCGTGGAGAGGCAACATGAAGCGGGGTGAGCCCGCCCCGGAGGCGATCCCTCGCAGCCATCCAGGGGTCGGACGCAACCCCGCCGATATCGCACCCGTCGCCGGCCCACCTCAAGCCGGATGAGTGTATTTTCCCGGCCGGAGCCCGGAGCCCCGGGCCTTGCGTCCCCTCGCCTGCGATTGCCCGGACCGCGCCATGCACCCTCCCGACATCCCTGGTTTCCGCCCGGTTCCCTTCACGGGGGTGATCTACGTGATGGCCGAGGCGGCCCGCTCCGGCTACCGCTACGGCCACCCCGACTGGTGCAACCTCGGCCAGGGCATGCCGGAGACGGGTCCGCTGCCGGGCGCGCCGCCGCGCGTGGATCGGGTCGAGATCGCCCTGGATGACCAGGAATACGCGCCGGTACCCGGCATCCCGGAGCTGCGTCAGGCGGTCGCCGCGCTGTACAACTCACTCTACCGGCAGGGCCATGTTTCGCAGTACACCGAGCGCAACGTATGCATCTGCGGGGGGGGCCGGGCCTCGCTGACGCGGGCCGTGGCCGCGCTGGGCCAGGTCAACCTCGGGCATTTCCTGCCCGACTACACCGCCTACGAGGAGCTGCTGGACATCTTCAAGCTGTTCACCTCCATCCCCATTCTGCTGGATAGTGCCCGCGGTTATGAGTTCACCCTCGAGGACCTCCGCCGCGAAATTACCGGCCGCGGGCTCTCCGCGGTCCTCCTGTCCAATCCCAACAATCCGACCGGAAAGGTGATTCGCGGAGCCGAGCTCGAGGGATGGGTCGCCACCGCGCGGGAGCTGCAGTGCGCGCTGCTGCTGGACGAGTTCTACTCCCACTATGTTTGGGGTGCGGCTCCGGCGCCTGGCCCCGGAGCCGAAGCAATGGTCTCCGCGGCCCGGTATGTCGAGGACGTGGACCGCGATCCGGTGGTGCTCTTCGACGGGCTCACCAAGAACTGGCGCTACCCCGGTTGGCGCTGCACCTGGATCGTCGCGCCCCGGGCGGTGATCGACGCCGTCTCCAGCACCGGCTCGTTCCTCGACGGCGGCGGCAGCAAGCCGCTGCAGCGCTCGGCGGTGCCGCTGCTGGCCCCTGAGGTGGTCCTGGCCGAGACCGCCGCGATTCGAACGGCCTTCCTGCGGAAGAAGGCCATCATGCAGGAGGCCCTCACCGGCTGCGGCATGCGCATTGACCTCGAGCCACAGGGGACCTTCTACTGCTGGGCCGATATCTCGGGGCTGCCGCCGGCGATCAACGAAGGGCGGAGCTTCTTCAAGGCGGCCCTGAGGGAGAAGGTCATCTGCGTTCCGGGGGAGTTCTTCGATATCAACCCCGGCAAGCGGCGGAGCGGCCGGCCGTCGCGATTCCGGCAATTCGTGCGTTTCTCCTTCGGACCGGAGGAGGCCGCAGTGACCGAGGGTGTCCGGCGGATCCAACAGATGGTCGCGGCCGCGGGATAGCCCCGTCCCGGCAGCCTCGTCGGACCCTGCGACCCGAGTGCAGCACAAATCCATGGAGAGACATGATTGAACGTCGTCCCGGCACCCTCGCCCTTGCGGCGTGGTTCGCCATCACTGTGGGCTTGCTTGAGGCGGCCCTCTACTACATCCCTGCGGTGAGTGCATTCCTGCAGCACCAGAACACCTGGATGGGCCCGGACCGGGTGTGGATGCCTGCCGTGGCCAATCTGGTATGGTTCCTGGTTCCGGCGATAGCGCTCACCCTGGTGGGCCGGTTCCTGCCTCCCCAGGTCCGCCACGGACTGACACTCGGCGTCCCCGCCTTTCTGGCGGGGCTCAGCCTGCTGGCCATCTACACTCGGATGCATCAGGCGGCGGCTGCGCTCCTCGCCGTGGGGCTGGCGGCGCAATTCGTCCGGACGGTTCGGCCCAGAATGGATGGACTGGACCTGCTGGTGCGTCGGACCCTGCTGCCCCTGGCACTGGTCGTCACGGCCCTCATCGTGTGGCGCACGGTCGGGGCGGACATCGTCGAGCGGCGCACGGTCGCGGCCCTGCCAAAGCCCGCTGCGGAGCGGCCGAACGTCCTGCTCATCATCCTGGACACGGTGAGCGGATTCAGCCTGAGTCTCTATGGCCATCCGAGCCCCACGACCCCGGAGCTCGCGCGATGGGCGCGCGGTGGCGTGGTCTTCGAGCGGGCCATCGCCCCGGCTCCCTGGACGCTGCCGTCTCACGCCTCGATGTTCACCGGTCGTCCCGCTTCGGAACTCAGCGCCGGCTTCCGGGCGCCCCTGGACGGCACCTACCCCACGCTGGCGGAGGCGATGCAACAGGCGGGATACGCCACCGGCGGGTTCGTGGGCAACCTGCTCTATACCAGCCGGGCCACCGGACTGGCACGCGGCTTCCTGCACTACGAGGGATTCAGCCGTACCGCCGCGCATGTGACCATGCACTCGGCGCTGGGAAGGCTGCTGGTGAAGCGGGTCCGCGATCCGATCGAGGACTGGCTGGATAACCCGGAAACCTTCGAGCGCAAGTCCGCCGCCGCGGTCACCGCGGCATTCCTCGACTGGCAGGAAGAGGTCCCCGACGACCGGCCGTTCTTCGCCTTCCTGAACTACTTCGATGCCCACTTCCCCTATCTTCCGCCGGAGCCCTGGTACAGTCAGTTCGCGGATACCACGCTGCCCAGCTACCCGCTCGAGGCCGAGCGCCTGCTGAAACCCAACCCCCCGCCAGACCTGGTCCGCGCCTCCGAGCTCTCCTACGAGGCCGCCATCGCCCAGCTCGATGCGGAGGTCGCCCGGCTCATCGATACGCTGCAGGCGCGGGGTCAGGCCGAGCGAACGATGATTATCGTCACCTCGGACCATGGCGAGCAGTTCGGCGAGCATGGGCTCCTGCAACATGGCAACAGCATGTACCGCCAGCTGCTGCAGGTCCCGCTGATGATCGTCCTGCCCGGCGCGGTTCCAGCCGAGACTCGGGTGAGCGTGCCGGTGACCCTCACCGACCTGGCCGCGACCGTCCTGGATCTGGCCGGAGTGGATGGCGGACCATCCCTGCCGGGCAGGTCGCTACGGGCCACCTGGGACGACCAGGACACCGCCCTGAGCGCCCGCCCGCCGAGCCGGATCTACTCGGAGCTTCAGCGGCCTTCGCTCTGGCTCCAGTCCCTGGTCGCCAACGGGCGGCACTTCGCCCGCAACTCCAGAGGCAAGATCGAGCTGTATGATTTGGAGAGCGATCCACGGGAGGAGCGGGACCTTGCGGGAACGGCGGGCGTGGCGGGGGAGATCAGCCAACTGGTAGCAGTGGTGGATTCGATCTCCCCCGGACTGGTGGTGGGCGACACCCCCGCGGGCAAGCGGGAACCTCGGCCGTGACTTCCCCCGGTGGAGCTGCGGCGGGCCGGGGGGCTGGCGGCTACTCGGCTCGCAGCTTCTTCACCGCTTCCGTCAGGCGCGGGACGACCTCGAACAGATCCCCCACGATGCCGTAGTCGGCCACCTTGAAGATCGGGGCGTCCTTGTCGCGGTTGATCGCGACAATCGTCCGCGCGGTCCGCATGCCGGCCAGGTGCTGGATGGCCCCTGAAATCCCCACCGCCACGTAGAGATTGGGACTCACGGTCTTGCCGGTCTGCCCCACCTGTGCCCCGTGATCCCGCCACCCGGCGTCCACCACCGCGCGGCTGGCGCCCACGGCGGCATTGCCGAACGCGGCGGCCAGGTTCTCCAGCAGGACAAAATGCTTCGGCTCCTTGAGTCCGCGCCCTCCCGACACCACCACCGGGGCCTCGGTCACATCCAGCGCGGCGGAGGCCGCGGCCTTGATGCCGGTCACCTTCACCCGGGCCGTGAACGCCGGCACCGTGAGCGTTTCTGCCGCGCCGGCCCTGGCCGAGGCGACAGGCTGGAAGGTGTTCGGCCTGACCGAGAGCAGCGACGGCGCCGCGTCCAGCCGCAGCCGCTGCAGGACCTTGCCGGCGTACACCGGCCGGGTGACCACCACCTTGCCGCCCTCGGCGCCCAGTTCGGTGACGTCGGTGGCCAGCCCGACGCCCAGTCGCGCCGCGACACGTGGGGCGAGATCACGCCCGGTGGCGGTGGCGGCGAAGAGAATCGCCGCCGCCCCCTTCCCCGCCGCCGCGATTGTGGCGGCGTAACCGTCGGGGCTGTAGAGTCCGAAATCGGGATGCGCGGCCGAGAGCACCCGGTCGGCACCGTGCGCCGCGAGCTGGTCGGTCCCGCTGACGGGACCGCTAGCCAGCACCACGGCGTGGACCTCGGCTCCGAGTCCGTCCGCCAGGCGACGGGCGGCGGTGACCACCTCAAGGGACACCTTCCGGAGCGCGCCGTCTCGCTGTTCGGTGACAGCCAGGATCGCGGTCATCAGATCACCTTCGCTTCTTCGCGGAGGAGCCGGACCAACTCCCCAACGGCCTCGGCCCCCTCACCCACGATGCGCCCGGGCTTGCGGTCGGGGGGATAGCTCAGCCCGAGCACGGTTACCGATCCGCCTGACAGCGTTACCGGCTTGACCTCCAGCGGCTTCTTCTTGGCGGCCATGATTCCCTTAAGCGAGGGCAGGCGCGGGCTGTTGAGACCCTTGTCGCAGGTGAGCACCGCCGGCAGCGCGCAGGAGGACGATTCGATCCCGCCCTCGATTTCCCGGTCCGCCTGCACCTTGCCATCGGCGACGGCCAGGTGCGACACCGCCGTGATGCAGGGCAGTTCGAGCAGCTCCGCGACCATCACGCCGACCTGATGGTTGTAGTCGTCCACGGCCAGCTTGCCGAAGAGGATCAGGTCGTAGCCTCCCTTGAGCTCGGCGGCCAGCGCCCGGGCCACCTCCAGGCCATCGGCGGAGCCGGCACACTGCAGCAGCACCGCACGGTCCATCCCCATGGCCAGCGCCGCCCGGAGGGTCTCCTGGGCAGCATCCCCGCCGAGGGAGACGACCACCGTCTCACCGGTGCCGGCGGCTTCCTTGAGCTTCAGGGCCTCCTCGATGGCGTATTCGTCATACGGATTGGGAACGAACTTGACGCCCGCCTCGTCGGCCGACTTGCCGTCGGCCGCGATGGCGATCTTCGCCGTGGTGTCGGGGACCCGCTTCAGGCACACTGCAATACGCACGATTCACCTCGCTCGAGTTCCGGCCCGGGTGGGCCGCCGAAAAGGTAGCCAGCGGCGAGGGAGATGCCAACCGCCGCCCCTCAGGCTGCGACGACCGTGAAACACGCAGGGCAGGGACCGTTTGGCCCCTGCCCTGCGCGCCCCGCATCCGCCCGGTGGAGGTCAGGACACCGGAGCGGAGTCAGTCGTCGCCGCCGCCGAAGCTGCGCCGGACGATGAGACGCACGGCCCGC
Source organism: uncultured Gemmatimonadaceae bacterium (assembly GCA_964449145.1). GTDB lineage: Bacteria > Gemmatimonadota > Gemmatimonadetes > Gemmatimonadales > GWC2-71-9 > JADJOM01. The sequence goes on from CAYUYF010000026.1 coordinate 32,007, forward strand.
CGGTGTCCCGGCGTGAGGAACCGCTCCAGCACCCCGCCCGCGCCCTGGTTCACGTTGAACGTCCCGAAGCTGGCGTAGCCGCTCTGGAACACGTTGTTGCCGACCGCCACGACCTCCCAGCCCGCCCCACGCCAGCCCACTCGGGCGTCGGCCACGAAGTAGCCATCGAGCTTCGGCTCCTCGTTGGCCTCGTCTCCGCGGAGCCACTGGCTGCCGATATAGCGCCCATCCACCCCGGCGAACAGCCCCGCGGGGAGCCGGAACGAGCCGCCGAGCTTGACCTGGTGCGCGGGCACGAGGGGAAGCTCGTCCCCCGGTGCGACGTCGTTGTTGCCGCCAAAGTCCTCCCGGAGGGAGAAGATCTCCGCCGAACTCTGGAACGTGGCCCGGGTCCAGGCGTAGTTGGCGTAGAGCGAGTGGCCTCCCGTCAGGAAAAGCTGCCCGGAGAGTTCGATGCCCTCCCGCCGGGTCCGGTCGAGGTTGTCGAAATATCCCTCGATGGTCGAGCCGGAGGGCGAGGAGTCGGAGGCGAACAGGAACACGTCGTCCTGGACGTCGGTGCGATACACCGAGCCACTGAAAATCGCCTGGCCGGCGATCAGCCGGCCGCCCAGTTCGTAGGTGACGGCGCGGACCGGCTTGATCGGGGGATCGTCGCCGAGCGCAAACGGCAGCGGACACGGTTCCGCCTCGTCGGCACAAGCCAGCTCGATGACGGCCGGCGCCCGGAAGGCCGCCCCTACCGATCCGTACACAGTGAGCCCATCACTCACCCGGAGGCTCACCCCGCCCTTGGGGCTCAGTCGCTGGTAGGAGCTGGTCGTGTCACGGCTGGAGTCGAGCCGGTTTTCAAACGGAATGCGCACATAGTCGTACCGGAGGCCCGCCGAGACCGTCACCCGGCCCACTGAGAGGTCGGCCAGCCCGTAGCCGCCCACATCCCAGGTCGGACTCCGGACGAAGGTCGTCCTGAGCGACGGGCCATTGAACTTCGAGGAGTCGGCGAACAGTTCCACCTCGGTGCGGCTGGTCGAACCTTCCCCGCCAACCCTGAGCCCGAGAACCGCCGCCCCCAGGGGCTGCACCCACCGGTAGTCCACCGTCCCGCCAAAGACCTGGTTGCGGGAGCTGCCGAGGTTGTCGGGATCGTCTTCCTGGTTGACGTTGAACCGCTCCGCCCGGTGTCGCCGTCCATACGCCGACAGCGAGAGCTGTCCGGCATCGGTCCGGTGGTAGCCGCTGAGCGCAAGCTGCAGATTGTTGAGGTCCTCGAAATCGCCCGAGGTGAGGTTGGAATCAGGCTGGACCGTGAACACGGTCTCCGGGAGCGAGCCGGCGGCCCGAGCCAGCGACTTGGCGCCGTACCCCTGCATCCGGATACCCCAGCGCTCGGTGAGCCGGCCCAGATTGAAGAACCCGTTGTACTGCTCCCCGCCGGTGCGCTGCCGCCAGCCGTCCTCACGGTCGTAGCCGCCGCCGGCGTAGTAGCTCCAGCGGCCGTTCCCGGCCGAGCCGGCGACCGACCCGTCCGCGCCGAAGGTCCCGTAGTTGCCGCCGGAGACCTCAAGCTCCCCGTGGGTGGGGCCGCCGCCGCTGTTGGTGACGAGATTGATCGCGCCACCCAGCGAGTTGCGCCCCAGCAGGGAGGCGGTGCCGGAGAGGACCTCCACCCGTTCGACGTGCTCCATCGGCAGCAGGTCGAAGTTGACCTGCGCCGCGTCGGGCTCGTTCTGCCGGACGCCGTCGAGAAACACCGAGATGCCCTGCGGCAGCCCCACGATCGGCGAGGCGAAAAAGCCCCGCGAGGACAAGGACATCTTGGCGCCGCTGCCGAGGTCGTCATAGCTGGAGAAGCCGGCCTGGGTGGTGAGCGCGTCGCTGAGCAGCCGCGGCTCATTCGCCTCGAGCTGCCGCCGGGTGATCGTCGTGGTGCGGGCCGGAACCCCCGAGCCGATCCGGGGGCCGGCCGGCGCGAGGATCGAGCCGATCACCTCGATCGGCTTGAGCTGGACCGCCGCGCTGTCGCGTCCGGTGCTGTCGGCCTGCTGGGCCGCGAGTCTCGTTGCCGCCAGCATGGCCAGCAGCAGGGCGCGCACGGCGGGCCGCGCGAATGAGAGAGCCTTCACGGTGAACCTGGTTGGAGTTGGTGGAACGGTCAGCGGAGCCGGAGCGTCCCCGCGCGGGCACCCCGGTGTTCGTAGATCGCCGCCATGGTGATCCGGTCGGGCGGCCGCCCGGCCACGATGAGGGCGTCATCCTCGGGCCCACCACCATCATAGTCGAGGCAGCAGAACTCGGTCATTCGGATGCCCTCAGGGAGAGGCAGCAGGACCGCGAGCCGTCCGCCGCGCTCGAATCGCACCGGATCCCCCGGGGTGAAGCCGCCGCTGCCGTCGCGGTCCTCGTAGATAGCCAGCCGCTCCACGGTGGAGCCACCCCGGGCCTCGATCAGTAGTCCGTCGTCGGCGTCCCCGCCACCATCGAGATCCTGACAGCAGCGGTCCACCGTCCGCAACGGCTCCGGCGCCCAGATCACCGCGCCGGCCCCGACCGCCACCACGACCGCCGCGGCCAGGCCGGTGAGCCACGACCGCCGGCGGGGCCGCACGGGGTCCGGTACTTCGCCCCGCCGCCACCGGCCCAGGATCTCCGGACCCAGCGAGGCGCGCGGCTCGAATCGCGCTGTCTCGAGCAGCCGTTCCAGCTCCCGGGTGTCCCGATCGGGAGAAGTCACGCTTCCTCGGTGATCATGCCACGCAGCCGGGTGAGGGCACGCCACAGCCGGGTCCGCACCGCGCTCTCCCGGACGCCGAGAATCTCCGCCACCGCCTGGGTGTCAAACCCGCTGCCGTACCGCAGGCTGATGATTTCGGCGTCGCTGCTGGAGAGCATCGCCACCGCCTCCAGCAGCCGGCCCACCTGTTCCTCCCAGATCACACGCTCCTCGGCGGACGGCGCATCGCTGGCCAGATCGCGCAGGCTGCCCATCGGAAGGTGGCGCCGGATGCGGGACCGGCGGAGATGGTCCCGGAGCGTGTTCTGGGCAATGCGGAAGAGCCAGACTCGCGCGTCGCCACGAGCCGGATCGTACCGCTCACCGGCACGGAAGGCCTTGAGGAAGGTATCCGAAGTGACGTCCTCGGCCACATCGGCGCTGGAGACCTGGAACCGGATATATCGATACACCGCCTGCCCGTGGCGCTCATACCACTCCCCACACCGCTCCGCGAGGGCCGCGGGAGGGGTGCGTGGCGGACTAGCAGCGCTCGGCAGGGGGGAATCCGGCATGATGGGAGATAATACGCGCGGGCCGGGCCGGCGTCACACCCGGGGGGGGGGGCCGCAAGCCTCCCCGGAGTCACCTGCCGGGGCCGGACCGGCCCCCGGCCGTCAGCGGCCCAACGACTCCGGCGCTGGCCGGTTTACATCTCCGGCTTGCAGCACCCCGCGGAGGAGCAGGTGACCCACGGTGTCCCGCCGGCGGCCAGGAGGAGTGGAGCCCCGCCGCCACCAGGGACCTTGTCGCCGATAACGCCCGGCAGTTGCCACTGGGCGATGGACTGCTGCCAGTCGCGGGTGGGAACGTGGTACATCGTCGGGACGGCGAGCCGGTCGAGTCCCTGCTCCTTTGAATCAGCGATGAACGCCGAGTACCAGGCCCCGCGATCGCGGTACACCACCCAGAAGCTGGAGCCCCCGGCCGGCAGCGCCAGTTCTTTCACCACCTGGTCGCTGTGATTGATGAACTTGGCCACCACCCGCCCCTGACCCAGCTCACCCACGGAGAGCCGGTACGCGCCGTCCTGGGGCTCGACCGTCACCTCGATCCCTTCGGCCCACTTGGTCCGGTCCGATGCTCCCGGGTTGGCATCGTACTGCTGACCCCGGCCCACATCGATGAGGTGCTGGCGCCCCTCAGGAAGCCGGGTCGGCGGGACCGGGATGGGCTGTGGCAGCGGCCGCCCGCCGCAGGCGGTCAGCCCCAGCAGCAGCAGCGGGAGAACCGCACCCCGGTGGTACCGGTGCAGACCCTGATGTCCCGACGGTGATGAGTCCTTCACGCACCCTCCCTGGTTGGGGATTCCCGGCTTCAGCGGATCACGATGGTTCCCGGGCCAGCTGCCGCATGGCGGCCACCTCCGGGCCGAGCGACGACTCCGCACGCCGCCACAGGCGCAATACCGACGCCGCCCAGCGCCGCGACAGGTCCCGCCGGCCCGACTGATCGGCCAGACGGGCCCGGAGCGACATGGCCCGGACCAGCGCCCCGACCTGGAGCGGCTGGGAGAACAGGTCGCGGCCGAGGCTCGGGAGGCCTACCAGCAGATCGTCCAGCCGCGCGGCGGCGGCCGCTGAATCCCGGAGCGCAAGGTACAATTGCGCCTCCTGGAGTGCGAAGTCGGGAGACACGGTCCCTGGGGTCCGGTAGCGGCGCGCCCGGGTCAGCGTCTGCAGCCGCGACCGCACCAGCGCGGTGTCCCCGTGACGGAACGCCGTCTGCAGCACGAGGAGGTATTCCGACGGCGGGGGATCGTCGGCGAGGCCTGCCAGCGGAGCCGGAAAGAGCTGCCCACGAGCTCCGCCGAACAGCGCCAGCTGCACACTGGCCCGATCCTCCGGTGCCGCGAAGGTACGCGCCAGCCGGTCCCCCTCGCCCAGCCACCGTCGGAGACTGTCGGCCGGCGAACCAACGGCGGTGAAGGCAATCACCGACAGCGCCGTCTCCCTGAGCCTGAGCGGCACGCTCAACTCCCGTCCGGCGGTGTCCATCACAGCGAACCCTGGCGCCGACCGGCGGAGCAGCGCAGCGGCCAGGCTGGGACGCCCCGTGAGGATTGCCAGCCCCGCGTGAAGCGCGGCCGCCTCGGCGTCGGGAGCGGCGGTGTCCAGCACCGAATCGGCCAGCAGCCGGGCCGCCTCCAGGCGGTCCAGCTTGAGCAGCACCCGGGCGCGCCCGAGGGCCAAACGGAGACGGGTCGCGTCGTCTCCCGCCAGCTTCGAGGCCTGAACGTAACGCGTGAGCGCCGCCGGCTCATCGTCGGGGGAGTCCAGCAGTCCCTGCATCTCCAGCACCGCTCCCTGTGCCTCGAGGGCGGCGCCGCTGCCGGGGAACTCGCGCGTCCAGGCATCGGTGATCAGCCGGAGGGCGATCCGGTTGCGGTTGATCGCGGTCGGATTGCTCGGCGGATACAGCTCCGCTCCCTCCAGCGCGCCGAACCGGGCCACCGGATAGGGGATGAAGCCCAGCGTATCGGCGAGCAGCGCCGGCCAGGCCGAGAAGAAGCCGGAGTCCGGCGAGCCCGCTTCTCCCCAGCGAACCTGGTTCGTCTGGGTATAGAGGAGCCGGCTGAGGCGGTCGAACGCCGCGCCCCGGAACGCGCGGTGCACTGATGGGATCAGGGTCAGCGCCTGCTGGTAGTCGCGGATTGCCTGACGGAGGCTGCTCCGGAAGCGCCACCCCGACGGGCTGGCCGCGTCGGCGAGCACGAGCCGGTCCCGCGACCGGCATTCCGCCCGGCCATACCAGCCACGGAAATCCAGGGTGTCCTGCCGGATCATGGCGTCGTATTCGGCACAGGCCTCAGGGAACCGGCCGTCGGCCAGCGCGGCCAGGGCCTGGGCCCAGGCCTGCTCCCGGACCGGCAGCCCGGCCGGCGCACCGGCGCCGGCCAGCGCGTCCGCCCGCCAGGCGGAGGCGGGTTCCCCCTGCCAACTGGCCGTCTGCGCCAGCCACAGGTGCGCCAGTGCAAAATCCGGATCCAGCGCCAGCGAGGCGCGGAAGTGCTGCGCCGCTTCCGCCAGCTCCCAGCCCGTCAGGGCGGCGTGGCCCGCGTCGTAGGCCACCCAGGCCCCGAGCACGCGGGTTCCCTGTGCCCCCGGGAGCGCCACCGCCGCCCGCGGCCGTGGGAGCAGCAGCGAGTCCGCCAGCTCGGCGAAGCGAGCCTGGGCGTCGGAGAGATCGCCCGCCACGCTCAGCGTCAGTTCGCGCAGCATCCGGCCGCGGTGATTGACATCGTAGAGCACGCCGCGGACCTGGATGGAATCGCCCCACAGCCACACCTCTCCGCTGATGAGGCGGCCGGCACCGGCCCGCCGGGCGATTCGCAGCAGGTCGTCCAGCGACGGTTCCCGTCCCAGTCGCGCCAGCTGATCGGCGGTCCAGCGAGCATCGGTCAGGGAGACGTCCTGCCAGCGGGCCAGACTGCCGTACACCAGGCGGCTGCACTGGTCCCCGGTCAGCAGGCCCGGGGCGGCGTCGGCGCGGTGGGCGAAGGGCGCCACGAGGTGGAGCGCCGGGTCCATGCGGCCGCCGAAGGGCGGCTGGTCGGTGACCTTGGCCACGGCGAGGATCACCGCGAGCACGCCGGCGATCGCCCAGCCCCACGGGATCCGCCACGAGAGCGCGCCGGGCAACGAGGGCAGCGTCTGGGCCACCGCCGTGGCCCGGACCTCAGGGGAGGCCAGCGGCTGCAGCATGTCGGCAAACTGCTGCGCGGTCTGATACCGGTCGGCGGGGTGCTTGGCCAGTGCCTTGCCGACCAGGGCCTGCAGTTCCGGAGTGAGGGCCGGCCGATGGGTCCGCACCGGCTCCGGCTCCTGTTCCAGGTGCTGCGCGGCCAGCCCGTCCGGGGTGGTGGCGCGAAAGGGCGCCACGCCCGTCAGCATCTCATACAGCACACAGCCGAGGCTGTAGATGTCGCTTCGGCCATCGATCCGTGAGCTGCCCCCCGCCTGCTCCGGACTCATGTAGGCCGGTGTCCCGACCACCCGCCCGATGAGCTGCGACTCGTCCCAGCCGCCGGCGCTGATGGCCCGCGCCACGCCGAAGTCGGCCACGACCGCCTGGCCCGCCAGGAACAGGATGTTGTCGGGTTTGATGTCCCGGTGCACAAAGCCCAGGCTGTGGGCGTAGGCCAGCGCGCCCGCCACCTGGGCGGCGATCTGCATCGCCTCGTGCACCGGCAGCGCGCCCTGCCGAGCCAGCCGCTGCGCCAGGTTCTCGCCCGGCACGTACGGCATCACGTAGTACAACAGGCCGCCGGACTCGCCGGAATCGTGGACCGGCAGGATGTTGGGATGGGCCAGGCGGGCGGCGATCTGGATCTCCCGGAGGAACCGGTCCTTGCCCTCGTCGAAACCGGCCTCGATCTGGAACAGCTTGAGCGCCACCTCCCGCTTGTGCTGGGAGTCATCGGCCAGGTACACCACGGCCATCCCGCCCCGCCCCAGCTCACGCTGGATGGTGTAGCGCCCGCCGAACTCCTTCGGTATGCCCGGGTGCTGGTCGGTCACGGCTGCCTGCCGGCGAAAAACATGGTTCAAGGTAGGTGGTGGCCCGGCCTGCGGACCACCACCTGCGTCACAGCGGCCTCAGAACGCTCCCAGGCCGGTCACGGCTTCCCCCAGGATGAGGGAATGCATGTCGTGGGTCCCCTCGTATGTATACACCGATTCCAGATTGGCCATGTGCCGCATGGCGTGATACTCCGCCAGAATGCCGTTCGCCCCCAGCAGGCGGCGGGCTTCGCGGGCACACTCGCAGGCCATGTCGACGTTGTTGCGCTTGGCGAGCGAGACCTGCTGCGGCGTCATGGTGCCGGCGTCCTTCAGGCGGCCCAGCTGCAGGTTGAGCAGCTGCGCCTTGGTGATCTCCGTGAGCATCTCTGCCAGGCGCACCTGCTGGATCTGGGTCTGGGCGATCGGCCGGCCGAACATGACCCGCTGCTTGGCGTACTGCAGCGCCTCGTCGTAGCAGGCCATCGCGGCGCCGGTCGCCCCCCAGGCGATCCCGTACCGGGCCTGTGTCAGGCACATCAGCGGCGACTTGAGCCCGCCGCTCCCGGGCAGCAGCGCGTCCTTGGGCAGCCGGACATCCTCGAAGATCAGCTCGCTGGTGTCCGACGCGCGGAGCGACAGCTTGCCCTTCTGGTCCCGGGCACTGAAGCCCCTGGTGTCCGCCGGGACGATGAACCCGCGCACCGACTTGGCATCGTCGAGCGCGCCGGTCTTGGCCCAGACCACCGCCACGCTGGCCTGCGATCCATTGGTGATCCACATCTTGGCGCCGTTGAGGAGCCACCCATCCCCGGTCTCCCGCGCGGTGGTGATCATGCCACCCGGATTGGAGCCGTAGTCCGGCTCGGTGAGGCCAAAGCAGCCGATCTCGGTTCCGGCCGCGAGCGCCGGCAGCCAGCGCCGTTTCTGCGCCTCGCTGCCGAAGGCATAGATCGGGTACATCACCAGCGCGCCCTGCACCGAGGCGAACGACCGGATACCGCTGTCGCCCCGCTCCAGCTCCTGCATGATCAGCCCGTAGGCGACGTTGTTGAGCCCGGCGCAACCGTATTCCTCCGGCAGGTTGGCACCCAGCACGCCCAGCTCGGCCAGTCCGGGGATCAGCTCGCGCGGGAAGCGGCCCTCGATGTAGCAGTCGCCGATGACCGGCATGAGCCGATCTTCCACCCACGCCCGGACGGTGTCCCGCACGGCCCGCTCCTCCTCTGACAGAAGGGAATCGGTATTGTAGAAGTCGACGCCGGAAAAAGGGGGCATGGCTGGTGGCTGTCGGAGTGAGGTGTGGAAGCAGATACTGCCGGCGCTCGGCTATCAGCCGTTCCTAGGGAACATACCCACCCTTACCGCCCCTCGCCCCTCCCGCTACCAGTCCCGCCGTACCGCCCGCGGCTCGATGCCGACCTCCCGCGCCTTGCGGCGGAACTCCGCACCATGATCCACCGGACGGCCGGTCTCGGCCTGCCACTGATGGACCATTTCATGGAGCAGGGTCTCGGCCACCCGGTCCCAGCCGTCCCGGCGGATGTGGCGCCGGGAGATGGCGATGTGGACCGCCCGGCCACTGCCACGCTCAAGACGAATCTCGCCCAGACGGCGGCGCATGCGGGGGGAGAGCCGGAGCGGAATCTCACCCAGCGCGCCTTCGAAGCAGCGCCGGTTGAGCTCGCCGTGCAGGCGGGTGAGCCGCTCGACCATCAGGCGGTCCGCGGGCCGGATAGCCGCCGGGGCGGCCGGCCGGCGGCGCGACGGCGCGTGGCGCTCGGCGGGAAACGCAAGGAATACCTGCCGGGCGGCCACGCGCTTGTCGCGGCGGGCGCCCGGCTTCACGAACCGCACGATGGCCCGGAGCACCTCATCAGGCGCCTGGACATAGCCCTCGTGGACCCGGAATACCTTCCCCGGTGTCCACGACAGCATCACCTGCTCGTTGCGATGGGTGACGATCCTGGGGAAAGGCGGCAATCCCAGATCGGTCAGGCGGCGGGCCAGCGTGCCCGCGGCATGGGCGGGCTCGGCGGCGTCGGGGTCGGCAGTCCCGGCGGGCGGGAGGAGCCACCGGGCCCGGAGCCCGTCAAACAGGCCGAGCTGCACTCCGATGCCTGGCATAGATGGCGGTGTCGCCCCGGCGGAAGGTCGCGCTGTCACGGGAGTAGAGGTAGTGCTCGATCTGCACCCGGGTGGCGTCGATGCGGAGCAGGTTGAACGCCGAGGGACGGCCTCCCCGGGTGCGCACGGAATGGGTGCCGGCAGTGCTCACGACCAGCGTTCCGTCAATCTGGCCGGCGCCCTCGGTGTGGTCGTGCCCGCACAGGATGGCATCGGCGCCGAGCGACAGCAGCGCCCGCTGGGCGGCCCGCGGCCGGGCGAGTCCCCAGCGATTGGAGACAACCCCCGGAAGGACATTGTGGTGCAGCACCGCCAGCCGAATCTTCTCCGCTGGGGCGGCGGCGAAGAGCCGCCGGACCCGCGCCACCTCCCGGCCCGGCAGGTAGCCCCGCACCGTGGTGTCGTTCGGGTTGAGGGTGAGCGACCCCCAGGCGAAGCCGTGGGCGGAGAGCATGCCCGCGATGATCACCTGGTCCAGCTCCAGGACCGGGGTGAGATCCTCGCCGAAGTAGCGCCGCCACTTGCCCCACTTGACCCGCTGGCCCAGCAGGCCCAGCGGGCTGCGCCACCACTGCACGTCGTGGTTACCAGGGATGAGGTGCACCGGGGCGGTGCGCCGCAGGGTGTTGAGGTAACGCCGGGCCGCCTGGAACTCTCCGTGGCGCGCCCGCAGCGCGACATCGCCCGAGACGACGATGGCCGTGGGCGCGAGGCCTGGCAGGAACTGCTCCAGGACGTCGAGCTGGACCTCGTCAGCCCGCCCACCGAAGTGGATATCGGAGATGTGCGCGATGACGGTATCGGTCACCAGATCACTCGTACCCGGTAGGTGAGGGTGGTCTTTCCCTTGGGCGGCACGGACACGCGAAAACGGGTACGGGTGGAGGAGAGCTTTTCCGCCTTGATGCTGCTGGAGACCACGCTCCACTCTCCGCCGCGCTGTTCCAGCACCTCCACGACCGCCGGCTCCTCGCCCGCGTTGGTGATGGTCACCCGGTAGTCCGCCGTGGCGATGGTCCGGCAGCAGCCGCCCTGGGGCAGGCTGTCGCGGCGGGTCGAATAGGTGGCCTGTACCCGCTTGGCGGACAGGTCGAACGCCTCGCCCGCGCCCAGGCGCAGATCCTCGCCGGCGGGGGAATGGTCAATGGCGCTCTCACCGATCAGCTGCAGCCGGCCGGCGCTGTCGGGCTCGAACAGGCGCACGACCCCGCCCGGCAGGGGCCGATCACCGAGGGGCGTCTTGTACGGCCGCTTGAGGGTGTAGATCACGCTGACGGGAACTTCTTCCTCTTCTCCCATCTGGGGCAACCCACCCCAGTAGGGGAGCTGCCCCGCCATCTCGAAGGACTTGCTGACCGGCGCCTCCGCCGGCTCGAACAGCCCCACGGTGGTGGTGACCCCGGGCACGAGGGTGTGCCGTCCCGGGAGGGTATAAAGATGGAACTCGCCCACCTTCTGCTCGCTGGGCATGCCATCGGCCTCCTTGGCCATCAGCGCCGGACCCAGCCGCTGATCCCTGCGGGGGGAATAGCTGGCTGGCGCCTGGCTCACCTGTCCGGCCAGGAGCTGGAGTTCCGCCCCCTCCAGCCGCATACCACCGCCGTTGACCACTGCCGTGCCGAGCAGGCGGCCCATGGCCCCGTTGAGGACCAGGTGATAGCTGGCGTTCCAGCCGCCGCCCTGGGTGAAGTATCCGATCCGGAGCCTGGTGGCCGCCTGTGCGCTCCGGAGCCTGACGCGGTAGGTCGGGTCCAGCGTGACCAGGTCTGCGGGGAACTGCGGAATACCCGGCGCGGCGAAGGTGATGGTGCCGTCGGCCAGCTTGTAGCGCTCCGGATCGACTCCCGCGAGCACCGCACTCACCGTGTCCTTCCCGATCCGGAAGGTGAGTCGCCGGCCGACGGCCCGGCGGTAGACGCTCGCCTGGTCCACCCCACCGTCATAGGCCCCGGCCAGGAATTCGACGCCCCCGTCCAGCGGGAGCATGGTTCCCGGGTCCACCGGCCCGATGGGGAGGAGGAGCTCCGATTCTCCCTTTCGGATCTCGATCGGCAGCTCCCGGCGCACCAGGACCCGTCCGTCGTTGTAGATGGTGAGGCTGGTGGGCGCCTGGGCCGCCAGGCCCGGCACCCCGAGGACGAGGCTCGCCAGCGCCCCCAGCCAGATCGGGGTGCGGGGCCGGGTCGCCGAGTCGTCGAATCGCCGAGTGCACATGACCATCTCCTTGCCCTGGGTGTCAGTCCTGAATGAGCTCCAAGGCTACCCGGTACACCACTTTCCGGACCACGATATAGGTCACCAGCACGGCGATCAGGCCGTACACCCGCGCCAGGGGAAGGGGCGGTACTCGGAGGATGACGTACACTGCGACCAGGAGGGTAGCCGGCAGGGAGATGCGGCGGGCGAGGCGGCTTGCACGGGTGGCCCGACGGTTCCGGCATTCGCTGCAGATCTCGCCCCAGGCCAGCCCCGCGATGCGGGCGCCACAGCGGGCGCAGGGGACCTCAGCGGACCCGCTTGGCGACCGCATCCCCGAAGTCCCGGGTGGAGGCGGAGCCACCCAGGTCCCGGGTCCGAATGTTGTCCTCGACGATGGTCTTCTCGATGCTGTCGCGGATCTTCTGCGCCCGGGCGGTCTCTCCGAGGTGGTCCAGCATCATCGCGGCCGCCAGCATCTGGGCCGAGGGATTGGCGATCCCCTTGCCGGCGATGTCGGGCGCGCTCCCGTGCACCGCCTCGAAGATGGAGGCGTGGGTGCCGATGTTGGCGCCGGGGGCCAGCCCCAGGCCGCCCACCAGGCCGGAGACCTCATCGCTCAGGATATCACCGAACATGTTGGTGGTGACCATCACGTCGAATTGCTCCGGCCGGAGGACCAGCTGCATGGCGCAGTTATCGACGATCATGTCGTTGGACTGCACCCGTCCCTCATACTCCTTGGCGATCCGCTTGCCGACTTCAAGGAACAGGCCGCTGACCATCTTGAGGATGTTGGCCTTGTGGACGATCGTGACCTTCTTGCGCTTCTGCCGGATGGCATACTCGAAGGCATAGCGGATGATGCGCTCGCACCCGGCGCGCGTGACGATCGCCATGGACTCGCCCACGGCCCGGGGGTCGCCGCCGATCGCGATGAAATGCTCCACCCCGACGTACAGCCCCTCGAGGTTCTCCCGGACCATCACGATGTCCACGTTCGTGAAGCGCCCGCCGGGCACAAACGACCGCGCCGGGCGGATATTGGCGAACAGCTCGAATTCCTTGCGCAGCTGCACGTTCACCGAGCGGAAGCCGGTGCCCACCGGCGTGGTCAGCGGCCCCTTGAGGGCGACTTTCCGGTGCCGGATGCTCTCGATGGTCGCATCCGGCAGCGGCGTGCCGGTGGCCTCCACCGCCGCCACCCCGGCGACCTGCTCGTCCCAGGCAAACGACGCCCCCGTGGCTTCGAGCACCTTGACCGTCTCGGCGGTGATCTCCGGCCCGATGCCGTCTCCCGGAATCAGCGTGACATTGTAGCTCATTGCAGATCCAGCCCCACAGGCAAGACGTTCTCGAGAGATCGGCCCAGCGCGCTGGCGGGGGTCGGTCCAGACCCCCAGGCGAGGGTCCGCCACACAATCTGCCCGGTCCGGGTGTCGGCGAGCGCGAGTGACAGCTCCGCCCGCACGCCGCCCTCGGGATCGGACATGAAATAGAGCGCCGCGGGCACCAGCGCATAGCGTCCGCCCACCAGCGCCATCAGGGAGCGCAACTGTCCACGCAGCGGATCCGGCACCTGCTCCAGCTTCTGGGCCCGCAGGAGCGACTGTCCCATCCGGTCCGGATCGGGGGCCACCGAGGGGGAACGGCGGGCAATCTTGCGGAGATCGGCGGGGAGAACCCACTTGACCTCCGGTCCCCGCGCCAGCAGCGCCTCGCCGACCAGCGAGTCCGCCCAGCGGAGCGCACCGGCCCGGTCGGGGAACGGCTCCACCAGGGTCAGGCTCTCCCCCGCGATCAGGAGGGTGATCGGGGTGACCGCAATCTCCTGGCCGGCGAACAGGGTCGTGACCAGCGGCTTGACCGGCTCCCGCACGGGCAGCGGGGTCGGGCCGGCGGCCGGGGGCGCTGCCTTGCCGCCGCAGGCGACGACGGACAGGGCCAGCACGACGGACCACGAAGCTGCGAAGCGGATGGGCACGCGGGGAAGGTAAACGGGCGAGGGGAGACGGGGAACGGGGACGAGCCGAGCGCTCGGAGGCACCCGGGGACGCCAGCGAGGGGACGGGCCGCCGGGGCAGCGAGTGGCCGGGTGGCTATTCCAGCGACAACCCTCCATCCACCACGAGGACCTGTCCGGTGACGTGCCGGGCCTCGTCGGAGCACAGGAAGGTGATCACATGGGCTACGTCCTCCGGCTCCGCCACCCGGCCCAGCACGCTGTGCTTCTGGGCCCGCTCGATGACTTCGCGCGGGAGCATGCTCATCCGCTCGGTCCGGATGAAGCCCGGCGCGACGGCGTTGACGTTGATATTGGCCGGGCCGAGTTCCACGGCCGCGGCGCGAGTCAGGCCCTCCAGGGCGGACTTGCTGGCGGCGTAGTTGGCCACCCCGAAGCCGGGCCGGCCGGCCTGGTGCGCGCTGACGCTCACGATCTTGCCGTAGTGCTGCTTGCGGAAGATGGGCGCGGTGGCGCGGATGCAGTTGAAGGCCCCGGTGACGTTGGTGTCCAGCACCTCGCGCCACGCCTCATCGCTCATGCGCCACAGGGCGCCGTCAATGGCGATGCCGGCGTTGTTAATCAGGTAGTGCACCGTGCCGAACCGGGTGATCACGTCGGCGAGAAACCGGTCCACCGCGTGGCGGTCCCGCACGTCGCAGCGCGCGGCGTAGACTTCGGCGCCCATCGAGGTGCAGGCCGTCTCGGTGAGCAGCGCCATCTCGGTGACGTCCCGCCCGGGCAGGTCGACGAAGCAGAACGCCACCCGGCACCTGAGCCGCGCAAACTCCATCGCGATGCAACGGCCCAGCCCGGTGGCCCCGCCGGTCACCACCGCGACTTTCCCCGCAAATCCCGAGGTGACCGGCTGGGGGAGCAGCTGTTCCAGCGTGGTGCCGGATGATTCCGACGCCGGTTCCCAGCCGCCGGTCCCATGGGCATCGAAAAAGGCAGGCATAGGCAGGCCAAGGTACGGGCGGGCGTGAGGGAGGGCAAGGCAGCGCCGTGGCGTTCGCGTGCGCCCGCCGGCTGCCGGCGCGCCCTGATGATGCCCTGACGGGCGGCGCCCGACGGCCCTACATTTTCCGCATGCGTACCCTCGTCTGGTCTCTCGTCGCCCTCGCCGGCGCGGCCGGGTGGGCGATGCTCGCCCTGGGCCGCGGTGAAACCGTGAGCGCGGCCTGGCTGGTCCTCGCCGCCGTGGGCACCTATCTCATCGCCTACCGGTTCTACAGCCGGTACCTGGCCGACACGCTCTTCGGACTCGACAACCGCCGGGCCACGCCGGCGGAGCGGCTCAACAATGGCCGCGACTTCGTCCCCACCACCCGCTGGGTGCTCTTCGGCCATCACTTCGCCGCCATCTCCGGCGCCGGGCCCCTGATCGGCCCGGTGCTCGCGGCCCAGTTCGGCTACCTGCCGGGCACCATCTGGCTGGTCTTCGGCGTGGTGCTGGCCGGCGCGGTGCAGGACTTCATCATCCTCGTCGGCTCCATGCGCCGCGACGGCAAGTCCCTCGGCCAGATGGCCAAGGAGGAGATCGGGCCGCTCACCGGGCTGGCGGCCATGGTGGCCATCCTCGCCATCATGGTGATTCTCCTGGCGGTGCTGGCCCTCGTCGTCGTCAACGCCCTGCGCGACAGTCCCTGGGGACTGTTCACCATCGCCTGCACGATCCCCATCGCAATCATGATGGGTTTCTGGATGAAAGTCTGGCGCCCCGGCCGCACGGTGGAAGCGTCGGTGGCCGGCCTGGTCCTGCTGCTGCTGGCGCTGGTCGGTGGCCAGCAGGTGGCCGCCAGCCCCACCCTCGCACCGCTCTTCACCTGGTCCAGCACGTCCATCGCCGCGGCGATGATCGGCTACGGCTTCATCGCCAGTGTGCTGCCGGTGTGGATGCTGCTCTGCCCGCGGGACTACCTCTCCACCTTCATGAAGGTCGGCACGATCCTGCTGCTGGGCGTCACCATCCTCCTGGTGATGCCGCCGCTGAAGATGCCGGCGCTGACGCCGTTCATCGATGGCACCGGGCCGGTCTTCGCCGGGAAGGTGTTTCCCTTCGCGTTCATCACCATTGCCTGCGGGGCCATCAGCGGGTTTCACGCGCTGGTCGCCTCCGGGACCACGCCCAAGATGCTCCGGCAGGAACGGGATGCCCGACTGATCGGCTACGGCGGCATGCTCATGGAGTCGTTCGTGGCGGTGATGGCCATGTGCGCCGCGTCCGTCCTCGACCCCGGTGTCTATTTCGCGATCAACGTCCCGCTGGGCGCCCTGGGCGGCAACGCGGCGGCCGCCGCCGAGACCATCCGGGGCTGGGGCTTCGTGGTGACGCCGGAACAGATGGAAGGGCTGGCGCGCTCCGTCGGTGAGGCCTCCCTGCTGGGGCGGACCGGCGGGGCGCCCTCGCTGGCGGTGGGCATGGCCACGCTGTTCAGCGGATTGTTCGGCGAGCACCTGCTGGCGCTGTGGTACCACTTCGCCATCATGTTCGAGGCGCTGTTCATCCTGACCACGGTGGACACCGGCACCCG
>CAYUYF010000027.1:0-18556 GCA_964449145.1 uncultured Gemmatimonadaceae bacterium
AGCTTGCGGAGCGCCTGGCTCATCAGCCGGGCCTGGAGACCCATGTGACTGTCTCCCATCTCTCCCTCGATTTCCGCCTTGGGTACCAGCGCGGCCACCGAGTCAATGACCACCAGATCCACGGCCCCGGAACGAACCAGGATCTCCACGATTTCCAGTGCCTGCTCCCCGGTATCCGGCTGGGAGACCAGCAGATTCTCGATGTCCACGCCGAGCTTGCGGGCGTACTCCACGTCCAGGGCGTGCTCCGCGTCCACGTAGGCGGCGACCCCGCCGGCCCGCTGCACGTTGGCCACCAGATGGAGGCACAGCGTGGTCTTGCCGGAGGACTCCGGCCCGTAGATCTCGGTGATCCGGCCCCGGGGCACACCGCCGATGCCGATGGCCGCATCCAGATTGATGGCGCCGGTGGGGATGGCGGCGACCCTGACTCGTGGACTCTCCGCCCCCATCCGCATGATGGATCCCTTGCCCAGTTGCTTCTCGATCTGCGAGATGGCCAGGGTCAGGGCCTTGCGGCGCTCCGCGTCCACTTTCTGCTCATCGGCGGCCATTGAGAACTCCGTTACTGTGGTGGATTAAAACCAGTCACTGCGAGACTGGACACAATGTATAACCGAACAAGCTCCGAAGCAATAGTCAATTTGTGGAGCAATATGCGTCACTCTTGGCCCGCATGGGATTCGGTGACCGGACCGGGAGGCCGCCCCACGTCGGCAGGCCGCTCCAGCCCGAATCGCCCAATCGCCCAATCGCCTAGAGCCGCCACGCATCCGCCACATGCATGATCGCGGGGCCCCGGCCGGCGCTCGGCACCACCTCGATGAAGTCGAACCGGTATTGATCATCCGGCCGGCCGTGGCGCAGCCGCCAGACCTCCGCCGCCCGGGCGATGGCCTGGCGCTTCTTCCAGTGGATGGCCTCCCGCCCCAGCCCGAATCCCGCCCCCTGGCGGGTCTTCACCTCGATGAAGGCCACCACGGGCCCCTGCCGGGCGACGAGGTCGATGTCGTTGCGGCCGACCCGGAAGCGGTGCGCCACCACTGTCCACCCCATGTCCTCCAAGTGGGCCCGCGCGGCTTCTTCACCGCTGAGCCCGAGGCGGTGGCGTGGATCGCGGAACTCCACGGGGTGATCGGGGGCGGAACTCATGGCGGGGAGGATACGACACCGCCCGCGTCCGGTGTGGCACCGAATCACGCGGGCGGGAGCACAGAAACCGCGAGGGACTACCGGGCCAGCGCGGCGTCCAGAAAGCTCTTGAGGTCCACCTCGTTCACGTCCGGTTCACCCGGCTGCAGGTTGTCCAGCAGCCCGGCGTCCAGCCGCTTCTCGAGATCGTGCACCAGGTAGAACAGGTGCTCGAAGTCCTCGATCACGAACAGGAGCGGCTGGAAGTGGTGGATCTCGAAAT
The DNA here is from genome assembly GCA_964449145.1 of uncultured Gemmatimonadaceae bacterium. Lineage (GTDB taxonomy): Bacteria > Gemmatimonadota > Gemmatimonadetes > Gemmatimonadales > GWC2-71-9 > JADJOM01. Next base: position 1,415 of record CAYUYF010000027.1, read on the forward strand.
ACTGATTGATGATCCACTCGGTCTGGGCCGGCACCCGTTGCACCTCCGGGCTCTCCACGCAGTGCTGCAGTTCGCTGTAGCTGGACAGCAGGCCGCTGCCGTAGGCGCGCACCCCACCCGGGCCGATGGCCGTCCCGGGCCTGTCCCGCATCAGCCCGAACTCCACCGTGAACCAGAAGAACCGGGCGAGTCCCTTCACGTTGCTGGTGAGCACCCGGATGCGTTCCTTCTCATCCGAGATGGCGCCCGCCCGCTGCGCCGCCCGCTCGGCGAACTGGCCGAACCGCACCAGCGCCTCCGCAAAGGCCCGGTCGGTGTGCATCGGCACGTGCCCCGCCACATCGTGGAAGATGTCGGGCTCGGGCAGGTAGTCGAGCGAGGAGCCATCCCGCACCGTGATCGTGGTGGGGAATTCCCGCTGCTTCAGGCTGTCGAAGAACAGGTACGCCGGCACGTACCCGCTCACCGGCTTGGCCTTGAACCCGGTGCGCGGCTCCAGAAAACGGTTGATGTCGTCCAGCCGGGGCACCCCGTCGGGGTCCAGGTGCAGCGTCGCCACCCCCTCGAGAAACCGCGGGTTGGCGAACTTTTCCCAGCGGTCCTGCATCCGCGACAGCAGGCGGGACCAGGTGCGATGATTCTCCGCGCTGTAGAGCGAATAGGGCTGTTCGATATAGAGCTTACCGTTGGCCTGGGCGTGCTCGATGAACGGCGCCCGGGTCGTGGTGAGGCCCGGCGCGATGCCGTCGGTCGTCAGGGTTGTCGCCATGTCACACTCCTTGGGTATTGCCTTCCGTCACCTGTGGTCCACAACGGTCTGTTTTCGCAGCCGCCGGCCCTCATGTCCCGCCCCGGCCCTGCCGCCGCCAACACGCCGGGGCCAGTCCGCATCGCCCGGCGGGCCGACGGCTCCGGCTTATCCCACCACCCTCCCGCGGCACTCCCCGAACCCGATCCGGACCGCGCCGGGCCTTTCACAGTGGCCGGTGATCACGACATCATCCCCGTCCTCGAGGAAGGTCCGGGTCTCGCCGCTGGGCAGGGTGAGCGGCTCCTTGCCCCGCCAGGTCAGCTCCAGCAGGCAGCCCCGCTCACCCTTGTCCGGCCCCGAAACGGTGCCGCTCCCCAGCAGGTCGCCGGGCCGCAGGTTGCACCCGTTGCTGGCATGGTGGGTGATGAGCTGCGCCACCGTCCAGTAGAGCTGGTGGAAGTCCGCCCGGCTGAGCCGGTACGGCGGCAGGCCCAGCTCCCGCATACGCGCGCTCTCCAGCGCCACTTCCAGCGTGATGGCGATCCCGCCGAACTTGCTGTTGCCCCCATCCGAGAGATACGGCAGCGGTTCGGGATCGCCGGGGGGGCGCTGAAGGGCCGGCACCCGGAACGGCGCCAGGGCCTCCCGCGTCACCACCCAAGGCGATACCGTCGTGGCAAAGCTCTTGGCCAGGAACGGGCCGAGGGGCTGGTACTCCCACGCCTGCAGATCGCGGGCCGACCAGTCATTGAGCAGGGAGAGGCCGAACAGGAGCCGCTCCGCCTCCGCGATCGGCACCGGCTCGCCCAGCCGATTCCCGCCGCCGATCCAGGCTCCGATCTCGAGTTCGTAGTCCATTTGCCGGGACGGCCCGAAGACGGGCGTGGTGGCTTCGGGCGGCTTGCTTTGCCCCGCGGGCCGCCGGATCGGGGTCCCGCTCGCCAGCAGCGAGGATGCCCGCCCGTGGTACCCGATCGGCACCCACTTGTAGTTGGGCAGCAGCGGGTTGTCCGGCCGGAACATCGACCCGACGTTGGTGGCGTGAAACACCGAGGCGTAGAAGTCGGTGTAATCCCCGACCTCCGCCGGCAGGAGCAGCCGGGCGCCGGACTGGGGGACCAGCAGCTCCGGCAGCGGCGCCGCACTCCGGATCAGCAGGTCCGACAGCCGGCGGCGGAGCGCCTGACGAGTCTCGGGCGGGAGCCCCATCACCCCGTTGAGGCTCGGCTGCTCCAGCGCCGGCACCGCCTGGGGCAGCCGGTCGAGGTGACCGGCGCGGGCCAGTGCGCGAAGGTCCAGCAGCTGGTCGCCAATGCCCACGCCGATGCGCGCGCCGCCGCCGCCATCGGGATCGAACACCACAAACGGCAGGTTCTGGATCGGGAACTCGGCGGCCGCCAGGTTGGCCGACGCTACCCAGCTCATCCGGGCCGGGTCGTGGGTTTCATCGAGCGGGTCAGACGTCATGCGGCCACCATGGTGAGCGGGCCGATCTCATCAAGCGGCTCGGTGAAAGAACAGGAACCGATGGATCGCATGAAGTCCCGCCGCGTCGCCGCCAGCGTCGCCCGGTCCAGGTGAAAGGCCTGCCACCGCAGTCCATCCGGCCGGACCCGGAACGCCTGCCGGTCGTCGGCCAGGAGCCACGCGCGCGCCTCCTCGGCGGGCCGGCGGTGCCACAGCGCCGCCGCCGCCGCCAGCACATTGAGGTAGCCGAACATCACCGCCGTGTCGCAGCCCGCGACATAGGTCAGCGGCGCCCTGCCGCGCAGGGGATGATGCAGGCCGGCCGTGGCCTTGAACGGCAGGCGGAGCCTGGCGCATCCCGCCAGGAACTCGAGGACCGCCTCCGGCTCGGGGATGTCCCCCACCCGGATCCCGCCCGTGCGGACCTTGGCCTCGGCGCCCGCAGCCTTGACCGCGGCGAGCAGCGCAGGGAGGTCGCCCTCCAGCGGCAGTTCGAGAAACAGCTCGTATCGCATCGGCACCAGGCTCCGGATGGCCGGGATGGCGTCCGGTGCACCGGCCCTGGCCTCCAGCGACATCACCTCGGGGCCGCCATGCCCGTTCCGCTCGCCGAATTCCGCCAGCCGCTCGAGATCGGCGGCGTGATCCTGGCCGAGGAGCGCGGTGAGCGGCCATCGGGTACCCAGCCGGTCCGCCTCGCTCAGGGTGCCAACGGCCGCCTCGAACTCTTCCAGCCGCGACGCCGGCAGCACGAAGCGGCCCAGCGCCCAGTGATCGTCGCGCCGCTGGTAGCGGGCGAAGTTCCGCACCGCCTCCGGCATGGCCAGGCCTGCCGGCGGGAAGAGGCCGGCGTAGTCGATCAGCCCCGCGAGGACGGCCTGCGTCGCCGAGTCGTCTAGCCGCCGGGGGGAGGTCATGTGGCCAGCTCCGCCAGCCCGCGAAAGGCGTCGAGGGCTTCGGGGTTGGCCAGCGCATCGGTGTTGCCGACGGGCCGGTTGTGGATCGCGGCCCGCACCGCCAGCTCGGAGAGCTTCCCGTTGATGGTCCGCGGCAGGTCCTTCACCTGCAGGATCTTCCTTGGCACGTGATGCGGGCTGGTGTTCGCCCGGATCTCGCGCCGGATCCGATCCGCCAGCGCTTCGTCCAGGCTGATGCCGTCGCGGAGCCGCAGGAAGAGCACCACCCGCACGTCGTCTTCCCACTCCTGCGCCACCACCAGGCTCTCAAGGACTTCCGGGAGCCGCTCCACCTGACGGTAGATCTCCGCCGTCCCGATCCGCACCCCGCCAGGATTCAGGGTGGCATCGCTGCGGCCATAGATGATGAGCCCATCGTGCGGCGTCAGTTCGGCCCAGTCCCCGTGGCGCCAGGTGTTGGGGAAGTGGTCGAAGTAGGCGGCGCGGTAGCGGCTCCCGTCGGGATCGTTCCAGAAGCCCACCGGCATGCTGGGGAACGGGCGCGTGCAGACCAGCTCTCCGGGGGACCCCACCAGGCTCCGACCCGAGGGATCGAAGACCTCTACCGCCATTCCGAGCCCGCGGCACTGCAGCTCGCCCCGCCAGACCGGCCGGGTGGGATTGCCCAGCGCGAAGCAGGAGATGATGTCGGTGCCGCCGCTGATGCTGGCGAGATGCACCTCCCGCTTGATGCGGCCGTAGACATAGTCGTAGCTGTGGACGGCGAGCGGACTGCCGGTGGAGAGGATGGCGCGGAGTCCCGAGAGGTCGTGATCGCGCCCGGGCTCGAGGCCCTCCTTCTCGCAGGTCGCGAGGTACTTGGCGCTGGTGCCGAAGACACTCACGCGCTCCGCGGCCACCAGCCGCCAGAGCACGTCCGTGGCGGGCGCGAGCGGGGCACCGTCGTACAGCACCACAGTGGCGCCCACCGCCAGGCTGGCCGCCAGCCAGTTCCACATCATCCAGCCGCAGGTGGTGAAGTAGAAGATCCGGTCCTCCCGCTTCAGGTCCGTGTGCAGCACCAGCTCCTTGAGCTGCTGCAGCAGGGTGCCACCGGCCCCGTGGACGATCGCCTTGGGGAGCCCGGTGGTCCCCGAGGAGTAGAGGATGTAGAGCGGGTGATCAAAGGGGAGCCGACCGGGCGATTGGGCGATTGGGCGATCGGCTCGGGACAGCCAGTCCGCCATCGGAACCAGCCGATCCGCGGTGGACTCCCCCCCAGCGCCATCGAACCGCCGTGTCGCGGCATCGCCAAGTGCTTCGCCAAGATACGGCACCACCACCACCCGCCTGAGGGCCGGCAACGCCGCCGCGATCCGGGCCACCCGCTCACCCAGATCAAAGCGCTTGCCGGCATACCGGTAGCCGTCCGCCACGACAAGCACCTTGGGCTGGATCTGGCCGAAGCGGTCCAGTACGGCGCGCTCCCCGAAATCGGGAGAACAGGAAGACCAGATGGCGCCGAGACTCGCCGCGGCGAGCATGGCGATGATCGTCTCCGGCAGGTTCGGGAGGTAGCCGGCCACCCGGTCCCCGACCCCGACGCCCTCGGCCGCAAGCGCGGTGCGCCAGCGGGTCACCTGCGCGCCCAGCTCGGCGTACGTCAGCGCGCGCTGGCGGCCTTCCTCGTTCCAGAAGACCAGCGCCTCCCGCTGGTCGGCGAAGCGCAGCAGGTTCTCGGCGAAGTTGAGCCGGGCTCCGGGGAACCAGCGGGGACCACGGTCCGGGTCCGGCGGCGCCATCCGCCCGGCGCCCTCGAGTACGGAGGTCCACGCGCCGCCGCCCGGGAGCTCCTCGGCGACGACGCCGCAAAATTCCCACACCGCCGGCCAGAACTCCTCCGGGTGATCCACCGACCAGCGCCAGAGCGCGGCGTAGTCCGCCCCGGGCCGGTAGCGACGGATGAAGGCGGTGAGGTTGGCGCCGGCGATGCGATCGGGAGCCGGCGACCACAACGGCGCGTCAGGCGAGGCGGCCGCCGGCGGGCGGGCCGGCCGCCCCGGTGGACGCCTCGCCTGGTCGCCGGGCCGCCCGCGGTTCACGAGGTGGGCGGATTGAACTGCGCGTGCTGGGAATCGAGCCAGGACACGTGGTAGCTGGGATCCTCGAACGGCAGCACCGCCTTGGCCACCTTGAGCGGCCGGAACGAGTCCATCATCACCGCCAGCTCGTTGGTGGCCTTGGCCCCGATGGAGGCCTCGGCACGCCCCGGATGCGGGCCGTGCGGCAGCCCGTCGGGGTGGTGGGTGATGGAGCCGTACTCGATCCCCTTGCGGCTCATGAACTCGCTGGAAGCGTAGAACAGCACCTCGTCGGAGTCCACGTTGCTGTGGTTGTACGGCGCCGGCAGCGCGTTGGGGTCGAAGTCATAGGGCCGGGGACAGAACGAGCAGATCACGAAGCCGTCACCCTGGAAGGTCTGGTGCACCGGGGGCGGCTGGTGGATCCGGCCGACGATGGGCTCGAAGTCGTGAATGTTGAAGATCCAGGGATAGAAATACCCGTCCCAGCCCACCACATCGAAGGGATGGTGATCGAGGACCATCTCGTTGATCGCGTCGTACTGCTTGACCAGCAGGGGGAAGTCGCCCTTTTCGTCGTGGGGGCGGAGTTCCATCGGGCGGCGGATGTCGCGCTCACTGTAGGGCGCGCCTTCCAGCAGCTGGCCGAATTCGTTGCGATAGCGCTTGGGGAAGCGGATATGGCCCCGGCTCTCGAACACCAGGAACTTGGCCCGCCCGGCGGCGAGGTCCAGCCGCCAGCGGTGCAGGATGTTGCGGTGCAGCACCACGTAGTCGCCCGGCTTGAACGGCATCTCCCCGAAGACCGACTCGAGGATGCCCTGCCCCTCCACCACGTAGACACACTCGTCGGCCTGGCTGTTGCGGTAGAAGTGGGCATCGTTCTCGTCCGGCTCCACATACAGCATGGCGATGTCGCTGTTGAACAGCAGCGGAATCCGGTCCAGGGTCGGACTGCCACCCTGCCGGATGCGGCTGGTCAGGAAGTGGCGGTGCCGGAGGCTGGTCCCGTCGTCCGCTTCCCACACGATATCCCGCAGCCGCCGCGCCGACTTGATGGTGGTCGGCGGATGGGTGTGGTAGAGGAGCGCCGAGGTGCCCACAAAGCCCTCGTGGCCGACCAGCTCCTCGGCGTAGAGCCCGCCGTCGGGCCGCCGGAAGACGGTGTGGCGTTTGCGGGGAACCTGCCCCAGCTGGTGATAGAACGGCATGATCGTCTCCGTGAAGCGTCGGTCGGGCCGGCGGCCCGGTGCTAGAGGTTCCCCCGGGCCGCCTGCTCCCGTTCGATCGATTCGAACAGCGCCTTGAAGTTGCCCTTGCCGAAGGAGCGGGCACCCTTGCGCTGGATGATCTCGTAGAACAGCGTCGGCCGGTCCTGGACCGGCTTGGTGAAGATCTGCAGCAGATAGCCTTCGTCGTCCCGGTCCACCAGGATGCCCAGCTCCCGGAGCGGCGCCAGGTCCTCGTCAATCTTGCCGACCCGCGCCAGCAGCTCGTCGTAGTAGCTGCCCGGCACCGTGAGGAACTCCACGCCCCGCTGCTGCAGCGCGCCCACCGTGGCGATGATGTTGTCGGTCTGGATGGCGATGTGCTGCACCCCCGGCCCGCCGTAGAAGTCCAGGTACTCCTCGATCTGCGACTTCTTCTTGCCGCTGGCGGGCTCGTTGATGGGAAACTTGATCCGCTCGTTGCCGTTGGCCATCACCTTGGACATCAGCGCGGAGTACTCGGTGGAGATGTCCTTGTCGTCGAAGGACACCAGGTTCTTGAAGCCCATCACTTTCTCGTAGAACCCGACCCACTCGTTCATCTTGCCCAGTTCGACGTTGCCCACACAGTGGTCCACATAGCGGAGCCCCACCGGTGCCGGCTGGTAGCGCGGCGTCACCGGCTGGAAGCCCGGCAGGAAGAGCCCGCGGTAGTTCCGCCGCTCGACCAGGCTGTGGATGGTATCGCCATAGGTCCGGATCGCGGCGAGAACGACCTCGCCGTCGGCATCGGTGAGGACGGTCGGCTCCTGCACCGACGTCGCGCCATGCTGCATGGCATACCGATACGAGGTACGGCAGTCGTCCACCCAGAGCGCCAGGTCTCGTACTCCGTCCCCATGGCGGCGGTGATGCTCGGCGATCGCCGACTCGGGGCCCTGCGCCGAGGTGAGGACGAAGCGCACCTTGCCCTGCACCATCAGGTAGCTGGCCCGGTCCCGCACGCCAGTCTCCGGGCCGCGATACCCCACCAGCTGGAAACCGAACGCGGTGCGGTAGTAGTGGCTCGCCTGCTTGGCGTTCCCGACATAGAACTCGACGTAGTCAGTGCCGTTGATCGGGAACGGATCGACGGCGGGCGGGGCGCTGGAGGCGCGGACTTGGGTGGCCATGGAAGCTCCTCGGAGGCTGCCAGCGGGGGCCGGCACGCGTACTGGGCAATCGGGCAGCGGATGGCCGGAACGCCACCGCATCGGCTCAACCTAGCGTTACTGGACCGATATGTCCAATATTAGTGATCGCCCTCACTGATACGAATAACATATGAATAACAGAGTCGAACTCCGGCAGCTCCGCTACTTCGTCGCCGTCGCCGAGGAGCTCCACTTCGGCCGGGCCGCCGCCCGCCTGGGAATCGCCCAGCCGCCGCTTTCCCAGCAGATCCAGCGCCTGGAGCGGCTCCTGGATTCGCGCCTGCTGGATCGCACCAGCCGGCGGGTGCAGCTCACCCCCGCCGGCCAGGCGCTGCTGGTTGGGGCCCGGCGGGTCCTGGCCGGGGCAGAGGAGGCGATGGAGGCGGCCAGGCGCGCCGGCCGGGGGGAGAGTGGCAACCTCCGGGTGGCGTTTGCCGCCACGGTGATGTTTCTGGCCCTGCCCAGGATCATCCGGGCCTTCCGGGATCGCTTTCCCGAAGTCCACATGGACCTGCGCGAGATGCCGACCGGCCCCCAGCTCGCCGCCCTCCACGCCGGTGACATCGACATCGGGTTTGTCCGCGAGCCGGAACCGGACCCCGAGCTGGAGATCGTGACGGTGATGCGGGAGCCGCTTCGGATCGCGGTGCACCGGGCCCATCCCCTCGCCGCCCGCCCGACGCTGGCCGTGCGCGACCTGGCCCTTGAGCCGTTCGTGCTCTTCCCCGCCGACCTGGCGCCCGGCCTGCACGCCCAGGTCATCGGTCTCTGCCGAGCCGCTGGGTTCACGCCCAACGTGGTGGAGGAGAGCCGCGAGCTGTACACCAGCGTGAGCCTGGTGGAGGCGGGCCTGGGGGTCTCGATCCTCCCGGCCTCCGTGGAGAAGCTCGGCTGGACCGGCGTGCGCTATCGGCCGATTCCCTCGGCGAAGGCGGAGACCCGGATCGCCGCCGCCTGGCGGAAGGACCGCCACGGGCCGGTGGTGGATGCGTTCATGGGGGTGGTGCGGGAGATGGCGGGGGCGGAGGGGCGGTTAGGCGGTTAGGCCAATGGGCGATTAGGCGATTAGGCGATTGGGGGGGGATCCCCTGGGGCTGCGGGTCGGTCCGGCCGCCCGGGTTGCCCCATCGCCCAATCGCCCAATCGCCTACTCCCCGCAGTACTCATCCAGCTGCTCGATGCCGATCAGCACCTCCCGCGGCTTGGATGAGCCGGCCGTGGAGGGCCCCAGGATGCCGGCCAGGTAGAGCTGATCGATGATCCGCGCCGCCCGGCCATAGCCGATCGACAGCCGCCGCTGCAGGAGCGAGGTGGAGCCGCTCTGGTTCTGGATACAGGCCTCGGCTGCCTCCCGGAACCGCGAATCGCGCGGCCCGCTCTCGGCCTCATCGCCGACCCCATCTTCTTCGGCTTCCATTGCCCGCACCAGCGCCAGGATGTCCGGCTCTGGCGCCACCACGGGCTGCCCGGCGCGCGCCTCGGTCCGGGCGGTGAACCAGCCGGTCACCCGCTCGGTCTCCTCGGTGGCGATGTACGCGCCCTGCAGCCGCATCGGCTCGCTCTTCCCCGGCGGGAGGAAGAGCATGTCGCCATTCCCCAGCAGCGCTTCGGCGCCATTCTGGTCCAGGATCGTGCGGCTGTCCACCTTGGAGGCGACCCGGAAGGCGATGCGGCTGGGAAAGTTCGCCTTGATGAGACCGGTGAGCACATTCACCGACGGCCGCTGGGTGGCCAGGATGATGTGAATCCCGATGGCTCGCGCCTTCTGGGCCAGGATCGCCAGCGGGGTCTCGACCTCGCCCTGCACCGTCATCATGAGGTCGGCCAGCTCATCGACGATCATGACCAGGAGCGGCAGCGCTCCATCCTTGTAGACGTCCTCATCCGGCTGTTCGGGCGCGCTGCTGCCCTCCTCCGCGCTGATGCTCGCGATGGTGGGCCGGGGCCGGGCCGGGTGCACCAGCGGCTTTCCCTCCTCCGCCTTCCGGTTGAAGTCGGCCAGATTGCGCGCGCCGTTGGCGTGGAGCAGCTCGTAGCGGCGGTTCATCTCGTGCACCGCCCACTTGAGCACCGCCGCCGCGTCGTTGTTGTGGGTTACCACCGGGTGCCGCAGGTGCGGCAGGGCGTTGTACATGGACAGCTCCACCATCTTCGGATCCACCATCAGGAAGCGGAGCTGCTTCGGGGTATAGCGATAGACCAGGCTGGTGATGATCGTATTGATGGCCACCGACTTGCCCGAGCCGGTCGCACCCGCGATGAGCAGGTGGGGCATCTTGGCCAGGTCGGCGATGACCGGCTTGCCTTCGAGGTCACGCCCCAGCACGATCGGCAGCACCGCGCGCGAGTGATTCCATTCGTCGGACTCGAGCAGCTCGCGCAGCGTGACCATCCGGGCCGTCGGGTTGGGGATCTCGACGCCCACCGCGCCCTTGCCCGGAATCGGCGCCACCCGGATGGACTGGGCCCGCATGGTGATCGCCATGTCATCGGCCAGGGCGGCGATCCGCCCCACTTTGACTCCCGGCGCCGGCACCACCTCAAACTGGGTCACCACCGGACCGGTGGTCCGGCCCGCGATCGATCCCTCGACCTTGAAGGTCTTCAGCGTATCCAGCAGCACCTGCCCCAGCCGGTCCAGCTCGGCCTGCCCGGCATCCCGGTCGTGGGCCGGAGGGGCCGCGAGCAGTTCGATCGGCGGCAGCTGGTTGTCGTCGGCCGGATCGCCGATGAGGGCGGTGGGGGGCTTGGCGGGCTTCTTCTTCCTGGGCGGCTCGGCAACGCGGCGGCCCGGCGGCTCGGCGGCGGAACGGGCCGGCGGCTCGATGACGTCGTCCGGGTCCAGGGCGAGGGGTGGGGCGCTGTCCCTCCGGCCGGGCTCGGACCTGGCCGGTGCACTCGTCAGCACCAGCCGCCGGAGCGGATGCCACGCGATGGTGACGATCGTGAGTGCCGACAACAGCAGGAATCCCAGCAGCAGGCCGCCCGCCACCCCGATGCCCCGCACCACGCCATAGGCCAGGAAGCCCGGGAGCACCCCCGTCAGTCGGGGCGGCACCAGCCCGGTATCGAAGTCTCCCGGTCTCACCCCCGCCACCACGCCGATGAGGAACGGCACCAGCACCGCCAGGCCGGTGACGAGGATCGCCACCCGCTTCATGTCCAGCTGTGGCAGCCGGTCGAACCCCGCCAGCCCCAGCCCCAGCCCCAGGAGCGGAAATCCCAGCGCGCCGATGCCCAGCGTGCGCCACAGGGTGGCCCCCAGCCAGGCGCCGAACGGTCCGGTGACCGAGACCGGGAGGAGCGTCAGGCCGACAAAGCTCCCGGCAACCAGCGCGATGATGGCGCTGAGGTGGCGGCGGCCTTCATCACTCATGGCTGGGCCGGCGGCAGGGTCAGGCGCCGGTCGCTGAACTGGGGGAGGACGGGATACGTGTCCACTTGGGCGGCGCCAGTGATGTCGGTCTTCAGGCCCAGCGCCAGGAGGTCCTTGCCCCCATGGCTGCGCAGCAGCGGCCGCTCCCAGCCGTGGCCGTACCGGCGCACCAGGTCGAGCGCGGCCAGGGCGGCGTCGTTGAGTCCCTTGCGGCTGCGGCTCCCACCGAGGGCCGCCTCGGCCAGCCGGCCGGCGGTGTAGGCGTCATCGAGCGCGAAACGCTGCTCCCGACCGGCACAGACGATGAGGATGTCCTCGCCGGCGGTCCACGCCTCGCGGGCGCGGGCGCTGGCCAGCGAAAAGTTGGCGGCGCCGGCCACATAGACCGGATTGCCGGACGCCACGGCCAGCAGCGCGCCGGTGCCATTGCTGGTGGTCATGACCAGCGTCTTCCCGCGCACCGCCTCGGGGGTCATCTCCACCGGCGAGTTGCCCAGCGCGAAGCCCGGAATCCGCACCGAGTTCCGCTCCCCTGCCAGCACCGTCTCCGCGGTCCCCAGGGTCTGGGCCAGGCGCAGCGCCTCCTCGGTGCTGGCGGTGGGCACCACCGCCCGTGCCCCGTGCGCGAGCGCCGCGCAGGCGGTCGTGCCGAAGCGCAGGATGTCAATGACGAACACGCACCGTCCCTGCACCTCGCCCGTGGCGAGGCCGGCCGGCGTAAAGACGACGTCGAGGTTCATACTTCGGGGCGGAGGAGCTCCGGGTGGCGTTCGAGGAACTTGGTGTCCACCTGGCCGGCGACAAACTCCGGGTGCCGGATGATGCGGGCGAGGAAGGGGATCGTGGTGGTCACACCTTCAATGATGAAGCTGTCCAGCGCCTGGCCCATGCGGGTCAGGGCCTCCGCGCGATTGTTGCCGTGCACGATCACCTTGGCCAGCAGGGAATCGTAATAGGGTGGCACCGTATAGCCGGCGTAAATGTGGGTGTCGAGCCGGACGCCGGGCCCGCCGGGGGGATGGTACGCCGAAATCAGTCCGGGCGACGGCTGGAAGTTCCGGTACGGGTCCTCGGCGTTGATGCGGCACTCGATGGCGTGCCCGCGGAGCTTGCCGCCCGCCCCCCGGAAGCTGATCGGCTCGCCGGCGGCCACCCGGATCTGTTCCTTCACCAGATCGAAGCTGGTGACCATCTCGGTGACCGGGTGTTCCACCTGGATCCGGGTATTCATTTCCATGAAATAGAAACTGCCGTCCTCATCCAGCAGGAACTCGATGGTCCCCGCCCCGCAGTAGCTGATCGCGGCCGCCAGCTGCACCGCCGCGGCGCCCATGCGGTTGCGCAGATCTTCGGTGAGCGCCGGGCTGGGGCTCTCCTCGATCAGTTTCTGGTGCCGGCGCTGGACCGAGCAGTCGCGCTCGCCAAGGTGGATCACCTGGCCGTGGGTATCACCCATGACCTGGATCTCCACGTGCCGCGGCCGGGAGAGGTACTTCTCGACGTAGACCTCGCCGTTGCCGAAGGCCGACAGCGCCTCGTTCTGGGCCAGCGAGAAGGACTGGGCGAATTGCTCTTCGTCCAGCGCCACCCGCATCCCCTTGCCGCCGCCCCCGGCGGTGGCCTTGATGATGACCGGGAAGCCGATGCGCTCCAGGTGACTGAGCGCGTCGTCCAGGTCGGTCACCGTGCCGGGCGTCCCGGGGACGGTCGGCACACCCGCCGCCTGGGCCAGGCCCTTGGCGGTGGCCTTGTCGCCCATCTGGCGGATCTGGTCGCCGCTGGGCCCGATGAACGTGATCCCCGACGCCTTGCAGGTGTCGGCGAATTCCGCGTTCTCGGCCAGGAAGCCGTAGCCCGGATGAATGGCGTCGGCGCCGGTGATCTCGGCGGCGGCGATCAGGTGGGGGATCCGGAGGTAGGACTGGCGGCTCGGCGGCGGGCCGATGCAGACGTCGTCGTCCGCGAAGCGCACGTGCAGCGACTCGCGGTCCGCCTCGGAGTAGACCGCCACGGTCTCGACCCCGAGTTCGCGGCAGGCGCGGATGACGCGGAGCGCGATCTCTCCGCGGTTGGCGATGAGGACCTTCTTGAACATCAGGGCGTGAAGTCCTGGGACGTTTCGGGCTTGGCACCCGCATTGATGCCGCTGAACGTCCGGTCCGATGCCGAACTGATGCCCGAGGCCCGCAGGGCGAACTCGCTGGGGTTGGTCGAGTAGAACAGGGCGCTCTCATAGGAAATGGCGCCCTCCTTGAACCACTTCATGAGCGACTGGTCGAAACTCTGCATGCCGTAGGCCTCGGTGCCTTCGGCGATCAGGTCGGGGATGCTGAGCTGCTTCTCGATGTCGCGGATGTTGTCGGCGACCGCGGCGGTGTTGATGAGCACCTCCGCCGCCGCCACCCGGCCCTTGCCGTCCTTGCGCGGCACCAGCCGCAGACACACCACCCCGGCCAGCGCCGTGGAGAGCAGGGAGCGGATCTCCTGGTGCTGGTGAGGGGGGTAGAACGAGATGACCCGGTTGATGGTCTGGGTCGCGTCGGTGGTGTGCAGGGTCGAGAACACCAGGTGGCCGGTGTCCGCCGCCTTGAGCGCCACGTCCAGGGTCTCGATGTCCCGGATCTCGCCGATCAGGATCACGTCGGGGTCCTGCCGCAGGACGTGGCGGAGCGCCATCCCGAACGTGAGCGTATCGCTGCCCACCTCGCGCTGGGCGATGTTGGACATCACGTCGCGATGCAGGAACTCGATCGGATCCTCGATCGTGATGATGTTGACCCGCCGGTTCTGGTTCACGTGGTTGATCATCGCGGCGAGGCTGGTGGACTTGCCCGAGCCCGTTACCCCGGTCACCAGCACCAGCCCGCGGGGGCGCAGCGCAATCTCCTCCAGCACCTCCGGCAGGTGCAGCTCCCGGATAGTCTTCACCTCGTAGGGAATGGCCCGGAAGGCGAACGCCAGGGTCCCGCGCTGCTGGTAGATGTTGGTGCGGAAGCGGCCTACTCCGGGCACGCCAATGGCGAAATCCGCCTCCTTCTTCTCGGCGAACTCCTTCACCTGCCGGGGCGTCATGATCTGCTCGGCGAGCAGCTTGAGATCCTCGGGCTTCAGCGGCTGCATGTCCAGACCCGCCAGCTCGCCGTTGACCCGGATCGTGGGCGGCCTGCCCACCTTCAGGTGCAGGTCGGAGCCGTTGCGCTGCACCATCAGGGAGATGGCCTGCTTGAAGTTGAACGGCGGGGCGACCGCACCCGGACCGGTAGGATCAGCCATTGGGATCTACCCGGAAGAGGACCGTGCCAAACTCCACCGGCTGGGAGTCCTCCACCAGCACCTCGCGAACCACCCCGGTGACTTCGGCTTCGATTTCGTTCATGATCTTCATCGCTTCAATGATGCACACCGTCGCCCCGGCGGTCACCCGGGTGCCCACCTTCACATACGCCTCCGCACCGGGTTCGGGAGACTTGTAAAAAGTCCCCACCATCGGCGACTTGATGTCCTTCAGGGTCGTCGCCGCCGCCGGACGGGCCTCCGGGACCGGCGCCGCCGCCGCAGGCGCCGCGACTGGGGCTGGGCCGGGGCTCGCGGGCAACACCGCGGGGGCGCTCACCATGCCGGTGCGGGTGAGGGTGACCCCGGTCTCGAACCAGCCCTTGACCTCGATGGACCCGATCTCGGGATACTCGTGCAGCAGCTCAGCCAGCTGCCGCACGTCCTTGAGCTCGACGCTGCGGAGCCCCGGGAGCTTGGCCAGCAACTTGGCGAGGTCCTGAGTGTCTTTAGGGGTCATGACTCGTCTGCGTTCAGGTTGGGCACCGGGCAACACGACGCGGCCTCCGGCCTGCCGGGCGGACCGGTCCGGCCTCCACGTCCCGTCACCGCTTCCTATGCCAGTTCCAGCAGGTCTACCTGGTTGTCCGACAGCACGACCGGGCCGGTGGCCGCCAGGTGGACGTCGTCCTCCAGCCGCACCCCGCCCCAGCCGGGAAGATAGATGCCGGGCTCGACCGTCACCACCGCCCCGGCGGGAACCACCGCCTCCGCCGTGGGCGACAGCCGCGGCGCCTCGTGCACCTCCAGGCCGAGACCGTGGCCCAGCGAGTGGCCGAAGCTGTCGCCGAAACCCCGCTGCACGATGACGTCGCGCGCCAGCAGGTCGGCTTCCCGCCCGGTCATCCCCGCGCGCAGATGCTCCAGCGCGCGCCGTTGCGCCTGACGCACCGTCTCGTAGATGGTCCGCTGCCGCTCGTCGGCTTTCCCGCCTACGAGCACAGTACGGGTCAGATCGGCACAGTATCCGTCCACCTGCGCGCCGAAGTCAAGCAGCAGCCATTCGCCCCGGCCGATCGTCCGCTCGCTGGTGCGCGCATGGGGCAGCGCCGACCGCGGTCCCGAGGCGACGATCGTCTGGAACGGATGCCACTCGCTGCCGTGCAGCCGGAGGGCCCGCTCCAGCGCCGCCGCCACATCCAGCTCGCGCTGCCCCGGCCGGATGCCCGGCAGGACCTCGGCCAGGGCCCGCTGGGCCACTCCGATGGCCGCCTCGATCGCGGTCACTTCGCCGGCGTCCTTGACCAGGCGCAACGGCTCCACCGCCTCCCGGGCCGGCCGCCACACCGTCGAACCCAGCCCCTCCAGCCGCTCGCGGTCCTTGACCGTCGCGATGTGAGCCTCGAATCCCATCGCGCCCGCGGGCCGTTCGCCCAGCACCCGCTTCAGCCGGTCCCAGACACTGAGCTGATCGATCTCCACCCGGGCCACGGTGCCCGTCTCCCCGGGCGCCTGGACCGCGTACCGGAAATCGGTAATGAGGACGAACTCTGGCGGACGTACCAGCAGCAGCCCCGCAGACCCCGTGAAGCCGGTCAGATACCTGATGTTGGGTAGCGCCTGAACCAAGAGCCCATCGAGCCCCTCCGCCGCGAGCGCCAGTCCCAGCGCCCGCTGCCGAGCGGGGCGCGGGTCAGCCATCACGAAGCTTTTGCACCAGGGCCCCCAGCCCCATCAGGTAACTGGCCGGACCGAATCCCGCTACCACGCCCACCGCCAGGTCGGCCAGCCGGGAGTGCCGCCGCTCCGCCTCGCGGGCAAAGATGTTCGAGAGGTGCACCTCGACGAACGGCACCCGCACCGCGAGCAGCGCGTCCCGGATCGCAAGACTGGTATGAGTGAAGGCAGCGGCGTTGATCAGGGCGCCGTCCGCCTGGCCGCGGAGGCCCTGCACCGCGTCGACGAAGGCGCCCTCGTGATTGGTCTGGAACCACTGCAGGGTCACGCCCAGACGGGCTGCCTCGGCGGCGAGCGCCGTTTCCAGGTCGGCCAGCGTCCCGTGGCCGTAGAGCTCGGGTTCCCGGGTACCGAGCAGGTTGAGGTTCGGCCCGTTCAGCACCGCGATGCGCATCAGCGCTTAAGGCTCTTGAGCCAGTGCTGGAACTGGTCGAGGTCGTCCTCCCGCGGGCCGGACGGCCGGGAGGGCGGCGCCGGCCCTCCGCCCGGGGCGGCACCGAAGAACTGGTCGAAGCTGAACGCGTCCTGCGCCGACCGCGCGGGTGGCTCCGAGGCCGGCGCCACGCCGGGCGCCGGCTGCGGCTCCTCGCCGAAGATGGCGCTCAGCGACAGCGGGTCGCTGGCCGGACGGGTCGGGGCGCCGCCTCCCTGCTCGGTGACCTCCCCATGCTCCAGCAGCGAGGACGTCATGGCACCCACCCCGGGGCTCCCCGGCCGGGCCTCGGCCAGCGCCCGGAAGAACGACTCGACCGACTCACCGCCCGTCTCCACCGCGACGAAGGAGAGCCGCCGCCGGCCCGCCTGCTGGGCCGCCTCCACCTCCGCCAGCCGCTCCGCGAGTCGGGCGTCCCGCGGCGTGCGGGCCAGCAGGATCTGGTAGACGTTGGCCGCTTCGGCAAAGTGACCCTGCCGGGCGTAGAGCTCCGCCATGCTCTCGGTGACGACCAGCTCAGGCTCGACCGCCGGAGGCGCCGGCCCGCCTGAGCCCTCGGCCACCTCCGCAACCTCCGCCACCTCGTCGGACCCAGGCGCCTCCAGGGCCTCTTCGGAAATCCGGCGCCGGGGCGCCTCGGGTTCGGCGGCCTCGTCGGGGAAGATCAGCTTCAGGTCGGTGGACGACTCGGCGGCCGGCACCGCCACCGGGCTCTCGCCCTCCTCCA
>CAYUYF010000027.1:18656-38289 GCA_964449145.1 uncultured Gemmatimonadaceae bacterium
CCATGGTGGCGTGCGGCTCGAAGGCGGCCGGAGGTACCGGCGTCGGGGAGACCAGTTCCTCGGTGGGTGACATCCCCACCGCGGCATAGCCGCTCGTATATGGTGGCGATGCCCACCCGGCCGGCGGCTCGAGCTCCAGCGGCTCCACCGGCGGAGAATCGGGATCGGACGCCGACGCCCTGGCCAGCAGCTCCTCCGCCCCGCTCGGAGTCTGGAATTCGCTGCCGCCGGCAGACCGGATGGTCAGCTCCTCCGCCGCATCCGGCGCCTGGAACTCGGACTTGCCCGCCTCGAGCGACAGCAGGTCACTGCTGTCATCCGGCGACTGGAATTCTCCCGTGCTGCTGGGGACAAGGTCGATCTCGGAATGGTCCTCGATCCCGACCTCCAGGAGGTCGGCCGCGTCCGCGAGGTCCGGTGCCGCCGGGACCGCGTCGGCGGCCGGCGGGCGGAAGGCCTCGTCCGGCTCCATGCCCTCCAGCGGGTCGGCAGAGGTCTCCGCCGCCATGCGCGCAAGGTCCAGCTCCATCGGCAGGATCCCCGGCGGCTCCGGCAGCGATTCGGGCCTGGCTCCCGGCCGCAGCACCGGCATGACCGGGACCGTCTCGGCCTCGGTGGGCGCCACGTCTCTCCCCACCTGCTGCACCTCGACCGTGTCGGGGAGCGGGGCATCGAAGGCGTCCATCGCCGCGTCCACCATCGCGTCGCTGTCCTCGGCAACCTCGCCCGCCGCGACCTCGATGACCGGTCCGGCGTCACCCTCAACGGGGGTGGCCGACTCCGGCGTGGGGGGCTGGCCACCCTGGACGGTGATCTTCCCGGTGATCGCCAGCGCCGCCGCTTCCCGGGCACCTTCCACCCGGCCGAACTGGTCCCGCGCCTCGTCGTTGCTCGGGTCCACCGCGATCAGGCGGCTGAGCCAGTGGGAGGCCTCCAGCAGCCGGCCCTGGCGCTCGGTGATGTCCGCGAGCGCCTTGAGCGCGATCACGTTCTCGGCATCCAGGTCGAGCACATGGGTGAAGGCGGCTTCCGCCGGACCATCCTCGCGGAGGTCCAGGCAGCAGCGCCCCAGGACGATGTTGCCCGGAATGTGATCGGGATGCAGTTCGAGGCCCTGGCGCAAAACTTCCCGGGAAAGCTCGTGCTCGCCGTGCTTGCGCAAGACCTCGGCGTATGGCGCGAAGACCGTTCCCTTGGGATTCTCCTTCCAACGGCGTTCGAGCTTCTCGATTTCGCTGTTAGGTGGCATCCAGGGGCTCTAGGCGTAAGTTGTTGCGGGGATTGGACAAAGATTACTGCCCCCCGGGAGGACTGTCAACCGGCCTGCCGGCCGGTTGGCTTGAGATTCTGCGTTGCCGGGCTTACACTTACGCCTCTTTTGGCACCCCGTTCCCCCAGCCGCAGGGCCGTTCCCATGATGCAAGTGTTCCGGAGCCTCGTTGGCAAGGTCGCCGCGGCCGTGTTCGCGGTCCTGATGCTGGTGTTCATCCTGACCAGCGTGGACTGGAGCCAGGTGACCGGCGGCAGCCGCACCACCGTGGGAGAGATCAACGGCGTCGGAATCCCGCTGCAGTACTTCCAGCAGGTAACCCAGAACGAGATGCAGGCCCGACAGGAGCGCCTGGGCCGCTCGCTCACGGACGAGGAGATCGAAGAGGCCCGTGAGGCGGTCTGGCAGCAGATGATCCAGCAGCGCAGCCTCGAGGCCGAGTTCCAGCGCCGGTCCATCACCGCCTCCCCCGGGGAGATCGCCCAGGCCATCCAGGAGAATCCACCCTCGGAACTGCTCACCCAGCCCGACTTCCAGACCGATGGCCAGTTCGACATCGGCAAGTATCAGCGCTGGCTGCGCTCCGCCGCCGCGGCCCAGGTCATTCCCCTGATGGAGTCGCAGTACGCCTCCCAGATCCGCCAGGGCAAGCTGCTCCGGGTGGTGACCAGCGATGTGTACGTCTCCGACCCCGAGTTGTGGCAGATCTGGCGGGACATGAACGAGAAAGTCACCATGGAGTACGCCAGGGTCGTCCCGGCGACGGCCGTGCCCGACTCCGCGGTGAACATCTCCGAAGCTGACCTGCGCCAGTACTACGAACAGCATGCCGACCGCTTCACTCGGCCGGCGACCGCCTTCCTGAGCTATGTCCAGATGCTCAGGTTCCCCGACGCCAGCGATTCCGCCGCGGCCCGGCAGCGGGCGCTCGACCTCCGCAAGGAGATTCTCGACGGCGCTCCGTTCGACGAGGTGGCCCGGCGCGAGTCGGGCGACTCCGTCTCCGGCAACAAGGGCGGCCTGCTGGAGGAATTCACCCGCGGAGACCGGGACCCCGCCTTCGAGCGGGCCGCCTTCAGCCTGGCAGTAGGGAGCGTGTCGGACCCAGTGCTGGCGCAGGATGGCTACCACCTGATCCGGGTGGACTCGCGCACCGGGGCCAAGGTCCGCGCCCGGCACATCCTGGTGCCGGTCGAGATCACGGGCCAGCACCGTGACCTGCTGGACGCCCGCGCGGACAGCCTGGAACTGATCGGTGCTGACCAGCTGGACCCGGCCGCGCTCGACACCGCTGCCCGGGTGCTCGGCCTCACGGTGGGACAGGCCAATCCACTCCAGAAGGGCGCCCGGGTTCAGGTCGGGTTCCAGGTCGTCCCCGACGCCGGTATCTGGGCCTTCCAGGCGCAGCCCGGAGAAACCAGCCGGATCGTCGAAGTCCCCTACGCCTTCTTCCTCTTCCGGCTGGACAGCGTGCGCCCGGAGGGAGTGCCGCCGTTCGAGTCCATTCTTGACGCCGTGCAAGCGGCAGCCCGGGAGGACCGCAAGATGGCCCTGGCCCGGCAGGTAGCCGACGACCTGGCCAAGCGGGTCGGCGAGGGCAGCACCATGGCCCAGGCGGCACAGGCGGTGGGGGCCCAATTCAGTCAGGTCGGGCCGTTCGCCCGGATCAACCCGCCCTTCCCGGACCCCAAGGTGGTCGGCGCCGCCTTCGGGCTCACGCCCGGCAGACCCAGCCCGGTAATCGAGAGCACCGACGCCTACTACCTGCTCAAGGTCACCAAGCGCGAGGCCGCGGATTCGGCGGAGTTCCTGCGCGGCTATGACCAGTTCCGGGCCACCCAGGTCCGGCTGGCCCGGCAGGACCGGGTGCGCAGCTACCTCGACGCCTTGGAGCAGACCGCCAAGGTGCGGGATTACCGCGACCAGATCTTCCGGACCGCGGCCCAGGCCGAGGCCAGCCAGCCCCAGCCGCGCAGCTGAGCCGCCCCCGCGGCACGCAATGAGGGCCGTCATCGCGAATCCGCGGTGACGGCCCTCTTCGCATCCCCTCCGGCGGCGCTACTGCGAGAGCCGCTTCGGCTCGCTCCCGCTCCCGCTGCCCTGGCTCGGCGGGGCGTTGTTGCGGCCGTCCAGCTGGCGGCCAGGGGCGGACTGATTCGGGTCCGAGCCGGTCACGGCATCGCTGGCTTCGCTGATGCTCCGCTTGAATTCCCGGATCCCCTTGCCGAAGGACGCCCCGATCTCCGGCAGCCGCTTGGCGCCAAAGACGAACAGAATGATGACCAGGATGAGCAGGATCTCTGGGAGACCCAGGTTGCCGAACATATCGAAACCCCGCTAGAAGAGTGAGCGCGCGATGAGGTAGGCGATCACCACGCCCAGGATCGCGAGCGGCGAGACGTTCACAGCGAACGGTCCCACCGTAAGACTGAAGACCAGCAGGTCGAGCGAAACCGGTCCGGCGCTCGCGCTGGCGGTGAACGTGAACACCTGTTTGGCCACACTGTCGGGCAGCACTGCCTTGACCAGGGCGTTCAGGAACCCGCCCAGGATGAAGCCGGTGACGAGCACCCCCAGGTAGAACCCCGGCCGCCGCGGTCCGCTGGCCATCAGCGCCGCCGGTCCAGGACGTAAGCGATGCTGTCGCGCAGCGTCTCCCGAGCCGCGCTGGGCGGCAGTTCTTCCAGGGTCTGCTCGGCCTGCTCGGCCAGCTGCTGGGCGCGCTGCCGGGCGTACTCC
Organism: uncultured Gemmatimonadaceae bacterium; assembly: GCA_964449145.1. Lineage (GTDB taxonomy): Bacteria > Gemmatimonadota > Gemmatimonadetes > Gemmatimonadales > GWC2-71-9 > JADJOM01. The sequence continues at coordinate 22,666 of CAYUYF010000027.1, forward strand.
AGGCCGCCGGCATCGGCGACCAGCGTCACCACCCGGCCGATCTGGCCTTCGTCCGGTTCCGGCGTCTCCATGAGCCGGCTGACTTCGCGGCGGCCTTCGGGCGACAGCCGGTCCAGCGCGTAGATGAGCGGCAGGGTGACCTTGTGCTCCCGGAGGTCGTTACCCGACGGCTTCCCGGTCACCGCCTCCTCCTCGGTGTAGTCCAGCAGATCGTCCACGATCTGGAATACCATCCCCAGATACTCACCGAAGCGCCGCAGCGCCCCGCGTTCCCGCGGTCCGGCCAGCAGGGCGCCGACCTCGCACGCCCCGGAGAGCAACGACGCCGTCTTGGACCGGATCAGCAGGTCGTATTCGGATTCCGAGAAGCTCAGCGGCTCGTGGGCCATCAGCTGCCGCATCTCGCCCACCGTCATCTCGTTGGTGACCCGGGACAGCACCCGGAGCGGCTCGATGTCCCCGAGGCGGGTGAGCTCCACCACGGCGCGGGAGTAGAGGTAGTCACCCATGATGACCGACACCTGGTGACTGAACAGGGCGTTGATCGTCGGCATCCCGCGCCGCAGCACCGAATGATCCACCGAATCGTCGTGCACCAGCGTGGCGAGGTGAATCAGCTCGATGACCGCGGCGTGGGTCTCGGCCCGGTCCCCGCGCCCCCCGCTGGCCTCCTGCGCAAGCAGAAGCAGGGTCGGGCGGAACAGCTTGCCCTGCATCTGCAGCAGATGGCCGTTTACTTCGGCGATCAGCCCGAAGTCGCTCTCGACGATTCGCCGCAGCTCGCGCTTGACCTGCTCCAGCCGAGACCCCAGCGGGGCCTGCAGCGCCGCCAGCGTCACTCCCGCCGCGGGTGCGCTCACCGTCCCCGCCCCGCCGCCAGCTTGGCCACCCGGTCGCTGGTGTCCTGAAAACCGATGTCCACCGCCATGACCCGCTCGTAGGCCGGGATCGCGGCGTCCACCTTGCCCTGGGCCTCCTGCGACCGGCCCATCCAGTAGATGAGGCCGATCTGCTCGTCGTCCGTGGCGCCCAGGCTTTCCACCGCGCGCCGCAGGATCGCCTCGGCGATGGCGAACTGGCCCTTGTCGTAGAACGCGCTGCCAAGCGCTTCCGAGGTCTTCAGGCGGCTCTCCGGTGCGCGCAGCGCCTTCTGGAACTCCGAGATCGCCTCATCCAGCAGTCCCATCTCCTTGAACGCGACACCCAGGTCATAGTGCGACTCGTAATCCTCGGCGTCGATGTTCTGCTCGATGCCACGCTTGAACTGGCTGAGCATGTCCTGAAAATCGGCCTGCTCATCGCCGGTGGGGGCCTCCCCCTTGACCTGCATGCGCGGATCCATGGACCGCTCGTCGTCGCGCACCAGAGCGCCCAGGTCCACGAAGTCGCCGGCCGGTTCCGGCTCCTGCGGCACAGGGGTGCGGGGTACGGTCTTGCGCGACTTCCGCCCCGATGTGCGGGGGGGCGGCGGCGGCTCGAACATCGCATCCACCGCCAGGTCCGCCTCGTCGGCCGCCGCTTCCGCGGGCGTGGCAGCGGCAGGCGGCAGCGGCGGGCCAGTGGCCTCTTCCACCGGATGCAGGGCATCGAGCGCCGCCAGGGCACGCTGATTCCCCGGATCGTGCTCCGCGACCCGGCGATACACCGCGAGGGCCTTGTCCAGCGCTCCCACCCGCAGCAGCGCATCGGCCAGTTCCAGGTAGGCGTCCAGCAGCCGTGGCCGGTCTCCGCTGCGGAAACCGATCTCCACCCGTTTCTGGTGATACCGCACCCCGTTGGGGTCCAGCCGGATGAGTTCGTGGATCAGGTCGTCCGCGCGCTGCCAGTCCTCCCGGCCTTCGTAGCCGGCGAGCGCCAGCTCGAGTTCCTCCTGGCCCCGCAACTGCTCGCCTTCGGCGAGCAGCGCCTCACCCAGGGCCCGATGGGCCTCCGGATCATCGGGGTCCTCGAGCACCCGGTCTTCCAGCTCGGTGATGCTGGGCGTGTACGGCCCACCCAGGTCGACGAACCCGATCCCCTCCGCCTCCGCCGCGGCGCCCGCATCAGGCAGCGCATCCAGCATCGGGAGGACATCGTCGGCGGGCAGGACTTCCTCAACCGGTGACAGGTCCAGGAGGGCATCGGACGACTCTTCCGCTGTCGCCTCCGCCAGCTCGAGATCGTCGCCGAGCTGCGCCACCGACCCCGGCAGGATCAGGTCATCAGCCGAGGTCGGCTCCAACCCGAGCAGACCCCCGACCTCGGTGGACCGTTCCAGGTCCATCCCGCTATCGGGGGAGAGCTCCACGCTGTCCGGGGTAGGCTCGTCCAGCTCCAGGCCGTCCAGCGGCTGGACCGTGGCGTCCTCCAGCCCCTCCACCTGCGTCGGCTCGAAGCCGAGGGTGCGCGCCACCTCGCTGGAGGCGCTGGCCTCCAGCCGCGCCTCCTCGCTGATGGGCTGCACCGACTCGAGCTCCAGCGATTCACCGGTCAGGCTGGAGGTCTCGATCTCCAGCGGCGTGGGATCGACGACCGGCGGTTCCTCCGGCGCATCACCCACCTCGATGAGCGGGAGCCCCGAGGGCACCTTCGACCGCGTAGTCTCGCGCGGGGGAGGCACACTCACCGCCCGGGTCTTGCGGGAAACCGGGCCGCCGGGCGCCTTGGGGGTGGACCCCGTGGTGGCGGCGCTGGTATCCAGGAAGACGAGGTCGGCGGACCGGATCTTGATCGGACCGGACTTGGCCGCTTCCGGCGGGATCGTGGCCGTCTCCTCCGCCTCCAGCGCCTGCAGCCGCATCATGGTCTTGCGGGCCCCGATGGTGTCGCCGCGCGCCTCGAGGTCGCTGGCCAGCTTTTCCAGCTGTTCACGTGCCTCGGCATTGCGGGACGAGGCGCGGAGCAGCTCGCTCAGCATCAGGCGGATTTCCTTGTTGCCGGGAAACTGGTCGGCGAAGCTCTTGACCGCGTTGAAGGCCTCGTCCAGCTGATTCAGCGCGTTCATCCGCTCCAGGTACTCGAGCAGGTTCTTCTTCGCCTCGATGACGACGTTCTTGCGGCCGTGCAGGTGGGCGAGCTTCAGGTAGGTCTGGATCCGGCCCGGATTGACGCGGAGGATCTTGCCACAGAGGGCGATGGCGTTGTTGAAGAAGCCCTGCTCCCCGTAGAGGTCGGCCGCCCGCTCGTAGGCCTGTACCGCCGCACCGGGTTCGTTGGCCTTGAGATACAGATCCCCGATACGGTTGTAGACCGAGAGATCGGGCACCGGATCGTTCCCGGCCTCGAACTCACGGATTGCCTGCAGGTAGACCTCAATGGCCCGCCGCCATTCCTCTTTTTGCTCGTACTTCCGGGCCGTTTCTTTGAGCTTTTCGAAGTTCATCCGGCGCGGCGGGTGAGAGTGGAGCCCTATGCTACATCGGAACTTAGAAGATACCGGCCCCCCCCACCCCTAGCAAGGCAAACCGGGAGCCGGATCGAGCCCGCCTCGTGCGACGAGGGCGGCCAGCCGCTCGAGGTCGGGGCCTGGAGGGCGATCCGCACCCAGCCCCGGGACCCCTTCCTCCCCGCGGACCGCCTGATGGAGCGCACCCACGCCCCGTCCGGGCCGCAACGGGCGCAGCAGGTCCAGCCCCTGGGCGGCACACAGGAACTCCGCCGCCACCACGAGCTGCGCGTTGGCCAGTATGCGCCGTGCCTTGTACGCCGCCGCCATCCCCATCGGGACGAAGTCCTCCTGGTTGGCGTCGGTCGGGATCGACCCGATGCTGGCCGGCATCGCCAGCGCCCGGGACTCCGCGACCAGGGACGCGGCCGTGATCTGCACCATCATGAAGCCGGAGGAGAGCCCTGGATCAGCCGTGAGAAACGCCGGCAGTCCCTGGGAGAGGTCGGGGTTCACCAGGCGTTCCACCCGGCGCTCGGCCAGGGCCTGGAGGGTGACGAGGCCGATCGCCAGAAAGTCCAGCGCCTGGGCCACCGGCTGGCCGTGAAAATTGCCCCCCGACAGGACATCGCCGTTGGGAAAGACCAGCGGATTGTCGGTGGAGGCGTTGAGTTCGATCAGCACCACCTCCCGGCAGTACCGGATGGCGTCGGCCACCGCCCCCAGCACCTGGGGTGTGCACCGCAGGCTGTAGGCGTCCTGCACCCGGTCATCGTTGTCGCGGTGCGACTCGCGAATTTCGCTCTCTGCCACCAGCGCCCGCATGAGCTCCGCGGTGCGCACCTGCCCGGGGTGTGGCCGGGCGTCATGGATGCGGGGATCGAGCGGCGTGGGCGTGCCGCGGAGCGCCTCCAGGCTCATCGCCGCCGCCCCCACCGCCGAGCGCCACAGCACCTCCGCGTCATGGCTCAGGAGGGCCAGCAGGGCGGTCTGGGCCTGCGTGCCATTGATGAAGCTGATCCCTTCCTTCGGGGCGAAGCGAAAGGGGGAGAGACCGGCGTGCGCGAGCGCGGCCGCCGCCGGCATCGCGCTGCCCGACCGGTCACCGAGAACATCTCCTTCGCCGATCAGCGCCATGGCGATGTGGCTGAGCGGCGCGAGGTCTCCGCTGGCGCCGACACTGCCCTGCTCCGGCACCAGCGGAACGATACCGGCGTTGAACAGCGCCACCAGTGCCTCCACCAGACCGGGCCGTACCCCACTGGTCGGCCGGAGCAGCACATTCGCCCTGAGCAGCATCGCGGCCCGTACCACATCCGCAGGCAGCGGCCGTCCGACCCCGGCCGCATGGGAGCGAATCAGGTTCACCTGCAACTGCTCCAGCTGATCGGCCGCGATCCGGACGTTGGCCAGCTTCCCGAATCCGGTGTTGATGCCGTAGATCGTATCACCCCGACGGATCGCCGAGTCGACGAGGCCCCGGCTGGCACCCAGTGCCTCCAGGGCCTGGGGATCCAGCGCGAGGGTGGCCCGGGGGTCACGCGCGGCCTTCACCACGTCGCCGACATTCAGGGAGCGGCCAGTCAGGACCAGCGGGGCCTGGGACATGACGGGAACGTAGCGTGGCGGTGGGGCTGCCTGCCAGAGGGCCGACGGGCCAGGACCTCGACGGAAGGCCCTGGCCCGTGCGGAGGATCCGCTAGCGGGAGGAAACGATCAGCTCGGGATTGCCGTGGTCGGTCTGGAAGGCCCAGTCGAGGATCAGGAAACTCTGGCCCACGTGGGTGACCCGCACCGCGGCGTAGCGGGCGAACCCATCGCCACCATCCGTCTCGAAGACATACCCCCAGCCCGGCAGCGCCTCGATGCCACTGCGGCCGTAGCTGATGTCCGGGGCGTAGTCGATGCTCGTCAGGTCGGCGACGGGTGCGGTGCCGTAGGCCGACACCCCGGTTCCGGCTCGCACCGGAGTCAGGAACAGCGCCCCGTTGGGATCCCGCTCCACGCTGAAGTCGTTGCTCCCCGCCGACCCCGCCTGCACCAGCCCGAGTTCCGAGGCGTCCGCGTAGCTGTCGCCATCCAGATCACGCCAGAACCGCATGCCGCTGCCGGGGTCCTGCACCTGACGGGCAAACAGCACCACGTTCCGGGCGTCGGGACGCGGCGTGTCGGACCGGATCGGCGACCACAGGCTCTCGAACCCCTCGATGCTCACCGCCGAGATCCCAAAGCAGCGCGGCACACCGTTGCTGAGCGCACCGGCCACGAACTCGGGGGCCACGGTGCTGCCTTCCAGCGACCAGGTCTGGCCGCAGAGATCCTGGTCCAGATCGTACCCGGTGCTGTAGACCCGGTAGATCTTGAAACCGTTGGGATCGCTGCTGAAGGCGTTGTCGGACCAGGTCAGGGCGATCGCGCCGTTCAGGGTGGTGCTCGTGAGGGTCGCGGGCCGCTCCAGGGTCAGCCGCTCATCCACCAGGACCACGTTGCTGGGGGAAGTCTCGGCACCATCGACGTCTTCCGCCGTGACGTAATACTCCAGGTGGGGAATGCCTTCGTCGTGGAAGCTGTTCGAGGTGGTGGAACCGCGCAGCCGGAACGTGCCACCGCTGGACCCGCGCGAGTACACGTGCCAGACGGCGAGGTTGGGATCGCGATCGTTGTCCCATTGCAGCAGGACACCCGACGGTGCGCCCGGCGTCCCGCTCGGTTCGACGGTGTAGATCAGGTTGCTGGGCGGCGGCACCAGGGCACCGCTGCCGATGATCTGGGTTTCGGTGCAGGCCGCGAGGACGAGCAGCAGGATGGGCCACGGACGACGCATGGGACAGCTCCGGGTGAGGATCAACGGAGCCCTAATGCAGGGGTGATGCCAAACCATTGGAATGCCGTATAGCGATGTGGCACAACCACTTACCGAGATGCGCCCGAGCCGTTGTCTCGTTTTGGAGAGGCGGCGGTGTCCTGATCCGGGACGACCGGACGTGCCGCGGCGCAGCTCCGGTCCAGCCGCTCAGCGCTCGATGGAGGTCTGGTTGTAGTCGAACTTGATGTCGGGCAAGTCGGAGAGGTAGACCGAAAAGAAGAACGCGAAGTTCCCGTTGGGATTGCGGACGAAGTTGAAGCCGGCCCGCCATTCATGCATGACCCGTTCGAGCCGCACGACCTGCGATTCGAACTCTTTGGCGGTGATGTTGTATTGGGTGGACCAGGAAACGCTCCAGAACGGGGTGGGCGCGAAACTGGTGCTGAATCCCAGGCTCTGCTGCGCGTCCCGGCTCGTGACACCGGCGTCGGCACCGGTCACCGGCCGCTGCCGAGACAGACTGTAGTTGAAGTTCGCGGTGAAGCGGCGATTGGTCCCCCCGCCGACGGTCTGATCGCTGCCGGCGCCGAAGAAGGTCGGCGGCCGGCCGAACCGGGTCTGCCCCGCCACGTAGGACGGCGGGGGGGGCTCGCTCGAGACGGCGGAGTCCCGCTTGCCACCCAGCCCCACGACCCCGAGGAGGGTCCGGACGGTGCTTCCCGAAATCGCAAAGCTGGCCGTAACTGCCTGCAGAAACGGGTCGAAGCCGGCGGAATCGGTCCCGACCGGGCCGTTCCAGAGGTCGTGTGTCAGGCTGAGGTTGAACCCCGGAAGCAGGTCTGACTGGAACTGGTTGGTGACCGCCTGGGTGCGCCAGCCGGTGCGCCCCGGCAGCTTGGCCTGTTCGAAGTCGTACTGGATGGAGCTGGTCTGGATACCAAGGATGCGGATCTTCTTGGCCGTCGTTTCCGAGGTGTCGCCGGGGGCGCGCCGGGCCTTGCCCTCGAAGTTCTGCGAGAGGCCGACCGTGATGAGCTGGGTCGGCTCGCTCCGCAACCGGGGGACCTGCCCCACCGGAGTGACGGCGCGGGCGTACTCCTCGTTGATGCCGGCCGCGGGGCTGTAGCTGTAGTTGACCACCGGCGACACGCTGTGCCGGATCCGCTCGAGGGGTCCCAGCCCGGGGAAGAAACCGAAGAAGGTGGGGGAGATCGCCAGCCCGAGGTTGAACCGCTTCCCCTGGCGCACCCAGTCGCCGCCGGTGATCCGGTTGCGCACGGCGAAGGCGCCCGAGGTGCTGTTCGTGACGCCCACGCTCGGCTGCAGCTTCCAGGTGTTGCGCAGCACCGTAGGCAGGCTGATACCGGTTTCCCAGTTGAGTTCGCTGGCGAAATCCCCCACCGTCGTCTGGCTGACGGTGATGGAGTCGGTGGGATCGGGCGTGGTCGGGTCGGGGATCCGCTGCAGCGCCACCACGGTCCGGCCGTTCACCCGCCGGTCCTGGTAGCCGAAGCTGTTGCGCAGGTTGAACCCGCCCACGCGGAGCGGCGTGTCGAAGTTCACCACGGTATTCCGGGAATCCCGGGTCGCGCTGCTGGTGTCGATCCCGCCGGATGGCAGCACGATGATCGGCGCCGGCCGCAGCGGAAAGTTGGTCTCGAAGCTGTTGCGCACGCTCAGCCCCGGGGACCAGGTCACGCTGCCCGACAGGTCAATGGGCTTCGGAGAGACCGCCAGGGACGGCAGTTCCATCGAGACGCTGTTGTCCGAGAGGTTCTGGCGCCGGTTGCCACCCAGCGCCACCGATCCCCAGGCGTAGCGCTTGGTGAAGTTGGCCGAGCTCACGATCTGCTGGGTCGAGGCCACCGGGTCGATGGCGTTGCGGCGCTGCACGAACCCGCTGCTGGCATAGTTGAAGGTCAGATTCAGCGACGTGGTCACGTTGAACGCCTGCCGGTGATCCCAGCGGATGTTGGTGGAACGCCGCCCGGTGTTCTCCACCGTGCGCCGGTATCCGACACCGCCGGTGGCAAAGCGGTCCAGCCAGCGGTACTGCGCGGCGCCACCGTACTCCACCAGCCGGTTGGAGTACCAGTCCAGCTTGGCGGTGACATCGAAGTAGTCGTTGGGGGCCCAGTAGTAGCCGATGTTGGTCACCTGACGATTGTACCCCGGGTTCTGCCGGACGATGTCGTTCAGGCCGAAGCGCGGGATCAGGATGCCGGAGCGGCGGCCCGTCCGGGCGTCCTGAAACACGAAGGGGAGCCACAGGACCGGGACATCCCGGATGTAGAGCACCGCCGGCCGCGCCACCATGACGGTCTTGGAGATCCACTTCACTTCCCGGGCGGAGAAGTGGTAGTGCGCCTCGGGCAGGTCGCAACTGGTGATGTTGCCGTCCGAGGCGTACAGCCGGGCCGCGCTGGAGTCCTGGGCCAGATTGCCGCGGAGAAACCAGTCGGTGCCGTTCTGCTTGAAGGTCGTCAGCGCCCCGGAGACCACACCCCGCCGGATGCAGGTGTTGTAGCGAATGCCGCCGAATCCGGTCAGCACCGTCTCCCCGTCGAACAGCGCTGGATCGCCAGTGGCACGAATGAGGCAGTCGGCCTCCTGATAGAGAATGGAGTCCGCCTCCAGGTGGGTCTCCCCCCGTTTGGTCCCGGCGTCGCCGCGGAGCACGATGCTGCGCTCGTCGGCAAAGACCACCGCGCTGTCGCTCCGGAACCGGGTGGCCTGGTAGCCTTGGCGAGCCATCAGGTCCTTCAGGACCGAGTCCTCGCTCGCGAAGGGATGTCTCGGTGCCGTCGGGAGCCCGAGCCGCCGGGCCGTGGCAGTGTCCACCGCCTGGCCCGGGCGCCGGAGGCTGTCGGCGGGCAGGGTGTCGGGCTGTACGGCAGCAGTTCGCCCGGTCGGCTGAGTCGGGGTGGGCTTCCGTGGTAGCGGCCTGGTGGTGTCGGCCTGCGCGCCGAGGGCGCCGGGCATCCCCAGCAGCAGGAGTGCCAGCAGGGGCACGGTCGGGCCGATGCTTCGGCGGCGGCGGTGGACGACCCAGGAACCGAGAAAGCCGATCTCGTACAGCAGCAGCAGCGGGATCATCACCATGATCATCGACAGCACTTCGGTCCCCGGCGAGAGGATCGCACCGCCCACGGCGGCCAGCACGATCGCAAACCTCCGGAACCGGGTGAAGCCCGCGGGATTGGTCACGCCCAGCGCCGTCAGCATCACCATGACCAGCGGGATCTCGAACGCCAGTCCCATCCCGAGCATGATATGCAGCACGAAGCCGAAGTACTTCTCGTACGTGATGAGGATCGCCAGCCCTTCGCTCTGGAAGCTGAAGAGCACCGGCAGGGACAGGGGGAGCAGCACGGCGTAACCGACCACGGCCCCCACCAGGAACAGCACCAGGCCGGCGCCGAGGGCGGGCATGGCCGCCCGCTTCTCCCGCTCGTAGAGCGCCGGCGCCAGGAAGGCCCAGATCTGGTAGATGATGTACGGCGAGGTGAGGACCAGGCCAGTGATGAGGGCCAGCTTGAAGACGATCATCACCGGCTCGGTCGGGCTGGTGACGGTGAGCTTGCCGCCGGTGATCGCCAGGTAGGGGGCGATCGGCTGCGCCAGCAGGCTCACCAGCTGGAAGTGCTGCACCACCCAGAAGCCCACCGCCGAGCCCACCAGCAGTGCCGCGACCACGCGGAACAGCCGCACCCGGAGTTCCTCGAGATGTTCGAGGAAAGGCATCTCCGCGCTTGGGCCGGTCATGGTGCGTCCTGCCGCCGGATCAGCGGCCGAGGGTCTTCAGGCGGTCGCGGGCGAGCGCGGCTTCGTCGGAACGGGGATAATCACGCACGACGCTGGTGTAGTAGCGCCGGGCTGTTTCGAAGTCCTTCTTCCGTTCTGCCAGCAACCCCAGCTTGTAACTGGCGCTCGCCGCCCGGGTGGACCGGGGAAAATCGGCCGCTACCCTGGCGTAGTACACCGTGGCAGAGTCAGGGGATTCCGCAGCGAAGCTCTCGCCCAGGAAGTAGGTCGCGTCCGGCACCCGTTCATGGGTGGGATACAGCCGTAGCAACTCCCGGAACCCCATCCGGGCGGTGGCCGGGCTGCCCCGCCGCAGCTGTTGCAGCGACGCGGCGTAGATCTGTTCCGCGGAGGGAGCCCCTGCCCCCGGCGGACCCGCCGGCGGGGCGACGGGCAGCGCCGCCCCGCTGTCGGCCGGCAGCGGCGCCGGCGTGGTGTTCAGCTGCTCGCTCCGGGCCTCGAGCTGAGTCTGCAGTTCGGTCAGGCGCTGCTGGCTCTGTCCGGTCAGGGCCTGGATCTGGACCAGCTGCTGCTGGACGCTGATGAGGTCGTTGGAGAAGTCACCCCGCAGCCCCTGCAGCTGCACCGACAGGCCCCCGACGCTCCGTTCCAAGGCGGTCAGCGAATCCATGATGCGACGCTGGATCCCCAGCACCTGGGACAGTTCGACCGCGCGGGCCGAGTCCGCGCGCTGGTTTTCCCCGCGGGAGAGCAGCAGCTGCTCCTCGACCCGGCGCAAGTCGCCCTTGGAGGCACAGCCTCCAAGGGCGAAGAGGACCAGACAAGCGCCGGCCCGGATGACTCGCATCAGGGCGCGCGCAAGTTGCTGCCGCCGGCCGTGACCTCGAACTCGGCCCGCCGGTTGGCCGCCCAGGACGTCTCATCCTGGCCAACCTGCAGCGGGCGCTCCTCACCGTAGGACACGACGGCGAGCCGGCTGCCGTCGATCCCCGTGTTGACCAGATAGGTCTTCACCGCCCCGGCCCGGCGGTTGCCGAGCGCGAGGTTGTACTCATCCGAGCCACGGTCGTCGGCGTGGCCGCTGATGCGCAGCTGCAGCCCGCTGTTGGCGGCGAGGATCCTCGCCACGCGTTCCAGCAGACCGCGGTCCTCGAAGCGGATATCGGCCTTGTCAAAATCGAAGTGCGGCATCTGGCGGAGTTCGGCCAGAAGCCCGGCGGTGATCCGCGCGGCCACCGCGGCCGGGTCCTCGGTCGGCTGGGCCGGCTGGACCGGCGTCGGCGCCGGGGCGGGCGGTGGGGCGGGCTGCGCCGTGGGCTGGGGTGCAGGGGTCGGCTGCGGAGCAGGCTGTTCGGGCTGCTGCTGGCCGCCACAGGCGGCGAGCGTGGCAACCACGACCATGGACCAGCGAGAGATGCGCATCGGGTCTCCGAAAGGATCAGTGTGTGACGGGGGCGGGTCCAGCCAGACGGCGGGACCACGCCGGGAGTCGCGTCTGCCCGGGCAACACGAGCTGGCGGATGCGGCCGGTGATAATATCTATGACCCACAGCTGCCGGCGCCCGCTGCGATCCGAAACGAACGCCACGTGTCGGCCATCGGGAGCCCAGGTCGGGTCTTCGTTGCGGCCGGAGGAGGTCAGCTGCCGGACCCTCCGGGTCGCCACGTCCAGGAGAAATACCTGAGGCGCCCGGCTCACATCCCGATGAAATACGACGTTGGCCCCGTCGGGAGACCATTCGGGACCGTTGGAGCTCCCGGTGACCCCGTAGTCGAACGGGGCGAGCAGCTCCTGGTCGGTCCCATCCTGGGCCATGCGGTAAATCTGGGGCTGGCCCGCCCGGGTGGAGACGAACGCCACCCTCCCCCCACTGGGGGCGAAGGTTGGGGAAAGATTATCCGAGTACCTTCCCACCGTCAACCGCTGCACGCAGCACTGCTGTACGACGTCCGCGGTATAGATGTCGGTCCCGCTCTCATCCGAGCGCGCAAAGGCGATGGTGCGACCGTCGGGAGAGAACGCCGGGGTGATGTTCAACCCGGTGGCCGTCCCGGGCACGACCGTCCGCTGCCCGGTCGCAAGATCCTGGACCACCACCGGCCCGCCGCCGTCACCGAAGCGGGTATAGGCAATACGGGCCCCGTCGGGGCTCCAGACGGGAGAGAGCACCTCCTCGCCAGTCGCGCTCAGCTGGGTCATCGCGGCTCCGTCGCTGTCCACCCGGAACAGCCGGCGCTCCAGCAGGAAGAGCAGCTGGGAGGCGGCATATCCGGGCGTGCCGGTGATCCACCGAACCACCTCGTCGGCGGCCCGGTGCACCGCCATGCGGAAGCCGCTCTCGAATGGCGCCGGCAGAGACACCCGTGCCTCCTGCCGCTTCACCCCGGCGGTGATGTCGTGCAGGCGAATCACCGTCCGCGGGCCGTCTGCCACCAGCTCCACGGCGAACTCCGCACCCAGCGTCCGGAAGAGCGCGTAGTTGATCGTCAGCCCGCCCAGATTGGCGGCCGTGCTGGCGCTGTCACCGGGCCCGAGGCCAATCACATCGAACCGATCGCTGTAGTCCAGGTCCCGGGTAAGAATCTCCCGCAGGGAGTCGAGCCCCCGGGTGGGGAGCACCACCACCGACGGGCGGAAGCCGGGCCGGTACTCGATGCCCACCCGGACACCGTCGGGCGGGCGGAGGGTGTCCTGCGCAGCCAGCGAGAGCAGGGGCAGCAGCGCCAGCACGGCGACAGCGGGCATGGCGCGGAGAGGTCGGGTCATCTGGTACGGGGGGTAAAGTAGAACGAAACGGGGAGCACGTCGGCCGGGTAACCATCGGGGAGTTCCCCGAACGAGTCGGCCGCGCCTGCAGCCTCAATGGCACCCTGGGCGGAGAGGTCAAACGAGTAGCTGCCAGAGGGCCGGGTGAGCCGGATCTCCCGCACAGTGCCGTCGCGGAGGATCAGGAAGCTCACCTCGGCACGGAGCGCGGCATTCCCGAAGGGACGCTCCCATCGCCGGTAGACCGCCTCGACGATATTCCGGAGGTACTCCGGGTAGGCGAACGTCAGGCCCGGCGTACTCACGCTGACGGCGTCGTTCCCGGTGCTCGGCGCCTCGCCGGGAGCAGGTTGCGCGGGGGGAGTGCTGCGCGGCCTCGGCTCGGTGACCGCGGGTGCCTGGGACGGCGGCGGCTTGGGGGCGACTGGCGTGGGCTGCGGCGGTTTCGGGTCGGGCTTGACGGGAGCCGCGGGCTGGGGAGCTGGACGCGGGGTCGCTTCGGGCGCGGGCCGGGCATCGGGCGGCGGGGCCGGTGCGGCGACCAGCTCGACCGCATAGACCGGAGGCCCGGTGTCCGGCGGCCTGGCGGTGCCCCACAGGAGCCCCAAGGTGGCGGCGTGCACCAGCACAGTGCCTGTCAGCCCCGCGGCGATGCCGGTCCGCTCACGTTTCCGGCCGCCCGCGGCAATCACGGGCGTTCTTCTTCTTCAGCCACCAGGCCGACGTCGGTCACCCCGGAAGCACGGATCACCGCCAGGACTCGGACCACATCCCCGTAGTCCACCCGCCGGTCGGCCCGCAGGTAGATGGCCTTGGGCTGGCGGGCACGCACCATGGCGGTGAAGGTGAGGCGGAAGTCATTCAGCGTCACCCGGGTGTCGTCGATGTAGATCCGCCCCTCCCGGTCCACGCTCACGACCATCCCCGCCCGTGCGGTCATGGGGCGGGCCTCGGCGCGGGGCAGCTGGACATCGACGCCACCCTGCATGATGGGCGCGGTGATCATGAAGATGATGAGCAGGACGAAGGCAACATCCACCATCGAGGTCACGTTGATCTCCGCGTTCAGCGGCAATTCGCCGTGTCCGCGCAGCCCCCCGCCCCGCCCGACGCCCCAGCTCATTAGAGCATGCCCTCCCGGGCCATGCTGCCGATCAGCTCATTGGCGAACCCCTCGAGCTCACCGGCGAAGAGCCCCAGCCGGTTGACGAACAGGTTGTAGGCGATCACCGCCGGGATCGCCGCCGCCAGCCCGGCCACCGTAGTCACCAGCGCCTCGGCCACCCCCGGCGCGACCGCCGAGAGGTTCCCCGAGCCCTTCGACGCGATCCCGATGAACGCATCCATGACCCCCAGGACCGTGCCGAGCAAGCCGAGCAACGGGCTCACCGAGCCGATGGTGGCCAGCCACGAGACGAAGCGGGCCATGAGGTCCCGCTCGGCGGCAACCTCCTTCCCCAGCACGGCCTTGAGGGCCTCGAGCTGGGTGGGAGAAAGCGCCACCCCCTGGCCACCCTCGGTGGTGCGCCCGCCGGGCTTGAGCTCACCCACGAAGCTCAATCCCTCACGGAACAACCGGTTGAACGGGGAAGGCGGCAGCTTCATCACGGCGTGGTAGGCGTCCTGCAGCCGGGTGGTGCGCTCCAGCTCGCCGAAGAACCGATTGGCCTGCTTTCGCACGCGGCGGAATTGCCACCACTTCAGGCCGATGACGAACCACCCGAGCACGGAGAAGATGGCAATCACCACCAGCACGATCTTGGTCTCGGGGCTCGACTGGCGCACCAGTTCCCACGAGGTTGACGGCAGCGACCCAACGGCCTGGAGCATCACGGGCACACCCGGAGAGAGATTCGGGAAGGAAACCGGGCTCGCCGCCCCTTACCCCGGTCGCCCGCACCCCGATGCGGGGACGGAGGGAGAAGAGTGACGAGCCCGAAGGGAGACGCGCGGGCCCGGTGGGCCACCACGCCGGCTCACGATGGCAGCTTGGCGACCTGGCGAGCCTCCGTGCCGGGGGGAATGTCCGGCTGGACGACGCGTACCACCCGCGCCGTGCTGGTGCGCTCGCCGACATGCACCACCTGAACGGTGGCCATGACGTCGTCGATCATCGCCGCCGCCCCGCGGCGGTCGCGCGGCTGCTGGCGGATCTCGAACAGGTCCCCGAGCGCTACGCCGTCACGACGGCCGCGGTCGAGGAAGACCACATCCTGCGGCCCCGTCAGGGGCTGCTCGTCCCGGTGTGCCAGCAGCCGGCCATTGACCCCGTCCGAAATCGGGACCGGACGGACGTTGCCGGGATCGGCGAACTTCTCCGCCGGAAGCACCCGCTGCTGATCCCGAATCGGCCCGTAGGTGGCGATGACCTCCGCCAGGTTCTCGGGTCGGCTGACGTCAATAATGCGGACCAGCCCGGTCGGCATGACCACGAACCCGTGGCCGCGAATCTCGCGCTGGAGGTATACGGTCATGAGGGTGTCCCCGACCTGGTACTGACCGCCGGCCGGAGGCGTCACGGCAACCCGGCTATAGAGCTGCGCGGTGGTCCGGGTACTGACCTCTTCAATCTGAAGCGGCGTGACCAGGCCCAGCATCTTCCCGTAGGGCAGCGCCTGCTCCTCGGTCAGAAACCCCGAGCTGTAGAACTCGCTCCGCCGAATCGGACGGAAGGCCCGCTGAAAGCTCAGCTGCAGGTCCGGGCCGGTGGCCGCCGTCCGGCGGTTGTCTCCCACGAGCGGCGTGAGGTCCACGCTATCCCGGGGGTCTCCCCCCGCGTCATAGTCCCCGACCTGCGGCTCGGCCAGCGCCAGGGGCTCCGGCGGAGTCTCGGCCGCCTCGGCGGCCTGAGCCTCCTCCTCGGCGATCGGGGCACCGGCCACCGGCATGGCGGCCTCTACCGGCTCGGCGGCCTCGACCGGC
>CAYUYF010000027.1:38389-47717 GCA_964449145.1 uncultured Gemmatimonadaceae bacterium
ACCGGCTCGGCGGCCTCGACCGGCCGGGGCGTGTCAGTGGCCGGGACGGCACTGACCTCCGCCCCGCCGACCAGGCGCAGCACCTCGCCGGGATAGATCCAGTGAGGATCCTCCACGACGGATGTGTTGAGCCGGTAGATCTCCGGCCAAAGGTAGGGGTCGCCGAGGTACTGGCGGGAGAGATCCCACAACGTGTCGCCGGGGCGCACGGTGTGCGAATCAGGACGGGCATTCTGGGCCACCAACAGCGCTGGGGCGGCGAGTACCGCCAGCAGCGCCGGGAGGCCAATACGAGCGGAACGGGTCATCACACTACCCTCGGTGGGTGGGTATCGTGGTAACCCAATATAGGACAGCAGGCTCCGGTCCGCCACTCAGAGACTACATGAGACCGGTGCCGCTAAGTCCCGGCGCGGGATGGTGATGCGGCTCACGCCCGCAGGGCGCCGGGGTGGACCTCCCCCCGGCGCCCTTCCGGGTGGTCAGAAGGGGAGGTCGTCCTCTTCTCCGTCGAAGGCGGCGGGAACGTCGTCGAACTCCGCCTTGCCTTCCTTCTTGGCAGCCGCCCCGGCCGCTGCCGGTGCCTTGGCAGGCGCGTAACTGCCCTCTCCACCGCCGCTCTTGCCCGAGAGCATGATGATCTCGTTGGCGATGATCTCCGTGGTGTAGCGGGTCTGGCCGTCCTTGTCCTGCCAGGAGCGGTATTCCAGCCGGCCCTCCACGTAGAGCTTGTCTCCCTTCTTGCAATAGCGCTCCACCACGTCCGCGAGCCCGGTGCCGCCCTTCGAGTTGTTCCACGCGACGATCTTGTGCCACTCCGTCTTTTCCTGCTTGTCCCCGCCCTGGCCGGACCACTGGCGGCTGGTGGCGAGACTGAAATTGGCGACGCGGCCGCCGGTGCTGGTGCTGCGGACTTCGGGATCCTGGCCGAGGTTGCCGATCAGGGTGACCTTGTTGAGACTGCGACTCACGGGAACCTCCACCGCTGGGGGCTGAGAACGAACCTGGGGAACACGCCCGGGAAAGTTGGGATGGGGCGTGGCCGACGACTACTCCAAATCTAGCGCCTGCGTACCGGAATGCTGCAGCCCTGTCAGCCCCAGCTGGAGGACGAGGGCATCCTCGACCGGCCGGCTGTAGTACCGGGCCCGGCGGCCCACCTGCCGGAACCCCTGGCGCTGGTACAGCCCGATCGCCGCCGCGTTCCCGGCGCGCACCTCGAGGAACACCTCCCGCGCCCCAGCGGCATGCAGCGCGCGGAGCCCATGCGCGAGGAGGACGCTGGCCACACCCGCCCGGCGAGACTCCGGCGCCACGGCAAGGTTCAGGATCTCTGCCTCCCCTGCGACGGTCCGGCCGACGAAGTACGCCGCCAGCGCGCCGTCCGCCTCGGCGACCGCCACATGGGTGCCCGCCGTGCGCATCACGGCTCCGAACGCCTCCGCGCTCCAGGGATCACTGAAGCACTGGCGTTCCAGCCGCGCGATGGCCGCGACGTCAGCCGGGCGCGCCGGCCGGATCTGCAAGGGGGCGGCCATGCTCGCGCTCCCATTTGGCCTGGGCCTCCGCCGGCCGGCCATACGCCGGCTCCCAGCCGGCCGGATCGGCTACTCGCCTCACTCCGCCGGCCAGCCCGATCAGATCCAGCAGGGCGGCCGCACGGGGCCAGCTGGGCTCACCCGCCCCGAGGAGCGGGGCACCGGTCCCCACGATCCGCACACCAGCCCCGAGCCGCTCACGGAATCCTGCCGGGGTGAGCACCGTTGGAGGCAGCACCCACTCAACGGCCCCCGGCTGGAAACGCCAGGCACCGGCGAACAGCTCTCCCCGGAGGGCATCGCTCACCGCGGCGACCGTCTCTCCCGGCTCGACCTCGGCGCCACGGGCGACGGCAAGGAGGGATGGGGCCGTCCATAGCGGCATCTGCCGCACCCGGACCATGGCCTTGGCCACGCTCGCGCCGACCCGGAGACCGGTGAAGCTGCCGGGGCCGTCGGCCAGCACGAGGCCTTCGATCTGCGCCGGTGAGGCCCCGATCCTTGCCAGGGCTGCCTCGAGCGCGGGCAACAGGCCGGAGGCGTGGCGGCGGGCACCGACGATCTGGGCTTCAGCCAGGATCTCTCCCGGCCCCCCCAATGCGATCGAAGCGCGATCGGTCGCGGTATCCAGTGCCAGCCACATCAGGCGATCTCCTCCAGGCCGCGGAGCTCGGGATCCGGCAGATGGTGCAGCCGGAAGCGGCGGCCGGGCACCGGCATCCAGGCACCGGCCCGTTCAGGCCATTCCACCACGACGACATCTCCCTCGGTCAGCAGCATCTCCCAGCCCAGGTCCGCCGCTTCTTCCGGGGCCCGGAGCCGGTAGCAGTCCAGATGGAACACCGGACCCCGGCGGCCCTGGTAGCGGTGGACCAGGGCGTAGGTCGGGCTGGTCGCCGGGTCGGTGACCCCCAGCCCCCGGGCAAGCGCCTGGGCAAAGGTCGTCTTCCCGGCGCCGAGTTCTCCCTCCAGTGCCACCACGGTGCGTGGCGGGAGCGCCCGGCCGAGCGACTCGCCCGTTTCGATCAGCTCCGGCTCCGACAGCGGGCGGATCATGCCCGGCGCCGCACCGGGGCGGCCCGGGTGACGTCGGGGGCGTCCAGCACCCGCAGCTCGTTGATCTGGTCTCGCAGCAGCGCCGCCATCTCGAACTCGAGGTTGGCCGCGGCTTCCTTCATCTGGCGCTCCAGGGCCGCGATGGTCTGGGCCCGCTTGGCGGGGTCGCGGAAGTCGAGGGCGACCAGCCGCTCTTCCTTCTTCTCCGCCTTTTCGGTGCGGGCGTCGGCCACGCGGGTGGTCAGGCGCACCTCTTCCAGCGATTTGATGATGGACCGCGGGGTGATGCCGTGCTCCTTGTTATGCGCCAGTTGGGTGGTGCGCCGCCGGTCCATCTCCGCAATGGCCCGCTCCATGGAACCGGTCATCCGGTCGGCGTAGAGAATCGCCAGCCCGTTGAGGTGGCGCGCCGCCCGCCCGACGGTCTGGATCAGGGCGCGGTCGGACCGCAGGAAGCCCTCCTGATCCGCGTCCAGGATGGCCACCAGCGACACTTCCGGGAGATCCAGCCCCTCCCGCAGCAGGTTGATTCCCACCAGCACGTCGAACTCGCCCAGCCGCAGGCCCCGGAGGATCTCCATCCGCTCGATGGCATCGATGTCCGAGTGGAGATAGCGCACCCGGACCCCGGTCTGCTGCAGGTAGTCGGCGAGGTCCTCGGACATCCGCTTGGTGAGCGTGGTGACCAGCACGCGCTCGCGGCGCCGCACCCGCTCGCGGATCTCCTGGAGCAGGTCGTCCACCTGGCCCTTCACCGGGCGGATCAGGACGTCGGGATCCACCAGGCCGGTGGGGCGGATGATCTGCTCCACCACCTGCCCGGCGGAGAGTCCCAGCTCCATCGGGCCGGGCGTGGCCGATACGGATAGCAGTTGCGGCACGATCGCCATGAACTCTTCGATTTGCAGCGGCCGGTTGTCCAGCGCCGAGGGGAGCCGGAAGCCGAACTCCACGAGGGTCTCCTTGCGGGCCCGGTCGCCGTTGAACATCCCGCCGATCTGCGGCAGCGTGACGTGCGATTCATCCGCCACCACCAGGAATTCCGCCGGGAAGTAATCCAGCAGGCAGGCCGGCCGCTCTCCCGGAAGGCGGCCGGTGAGGTGCCGGGAGTAGTTCTCGATGCCGGCGCAGGTCCCCACCTCCAGCATCATTTCCATGTCGAACGTGGTTCGGGACTCCAGCCGCTGCGCCTCCAGCAGCTTGCCCGCACCCCGGAGCAGGGCCAGCCGCTCGGCCAGTTCCGCCTTGATCAGGGTGATGGCCCGCTCGATGGTGGCGCGCTGGGTGACGAAGTGCTTGGCCGGATAGATGGCGCAGCGGTCCAGCACCGCGAGGGAGCGCCCGGTGAGCGGGTCTATCTTGGCGATGCGCTCGATCTGGTCTCCCCAGAACTCCACCCGGATGGCCTGTTCGGCATAGGCGGGGAAGATCTCCACCGTGTCGCCGCGGACCCGGAAGGTGCCTTGATCGAAGGCCACATCGTTCCGGCCGTACTGGATGCGGACCAGGTCGGCCAGCAGCGCATCCCGGCCCCGCTCTTCTCCCCGCGCGGCGGTGACGAGCAGCTTGCGGTACTCCACCGGGTCTCCCAGGCCGTAGATGGCGCTCACCGTGGCCACGATGACCACGTCCTCCCGTTCCATCAGGCTGGAAGTGGCGCGCAGGCGCAGGCTCTCGATGTCCGCGTTGATCGAGGCGTCCTTTTCGATGTACACATCGGTGCTGGGGACGTACGCCTCGGGCTGGTAGTAGTCGTAGTACGAGACGAAATACTCCACCGCGTTGTGCGGCAGGAACTGGCGCAACTCACCGTAGAGCTGTGCCGCCAGGGTCTTGTTGTGGGACATCACCAGGGTGGGCCGGCCGTAGTTGGCGATGACATGCGCGAGGGTCATCGTCTTGCCCGATCCGGTAACCCCAAGGAGCGTCTGGTGCTTCTCTCCCCGGGCCAGCCCCGCACTCAACTGGGCGATGGCGCGGGGCTGGTCTCCCGCCGGCTCAAACGGGGCAACCACCTGGAAGGCAGGGCTCGGCATGGGGCCCAATATAGGGGCTTCGGAGTTTGTTCGGGAGAGGGATGATCGGCGCGGCCAACTGACGAGGCGGGAAAGGGGAAGACGCTCCTACCCCCCAAGCTCAAGCAGTCGCTTCCACTCCTCGCCGGTCACCGGCATGACCGAAAGCCGGGAGATGCGGACCAGCGGCATGGCCTGCAGCGAGGGGTCTGCCTTGATGGTGGCCAGCGCCACCGGCTGTACGAGGGGCCGCTCGGGGACGAGATCCACCACCACCAGCCGGGAATCATCCTGCTTCGGGTCCGGGTAGGCCCCGGCGGCGAGCTTGGCGATGCCGACGACGGCCTTTTCCGCCCCGGTGTGGTAGATCAGGACCCGGTCGCCCTTCTTCATCTTGCGCAGGTGGGTCAGGGCGAGCGCGTTGCGGACCCCGTCCCAGACCGTCTTGCCGTCGGCCACCAGCTGAGCAAAGGCGTAGGTGGAGGGCTCGGTCTTCAGGAGCCAGTAGTTGGGCATGGGGGGGATAGGATACCCGACCGGGGGGCAGCGTCAATGAGGGCGGCGGGGCTCGTTACACGGATTGGCGTGCGCGCACCGCAGGCACGGCGGCTGGACCGCCGGGCCGGCGTCTCACTGGGGCGCCGGTACGTCCCGCCGCTCCACATCGGTGATCCCCTTCACCTTGCGGATGGCCTTGATCACCTTGGCCAGGTGGGTGCGGTTGTCCACCTCCACAACGATCGTGCTGAAGACCGTACCGTCCTTGGTGGCGAGCTCCGCCGCCTTGACGTTGGTGCCGCTCTGGCTGATGGCCTGCATGACGTCGGCGTACAGACCACGACGGTCCTCGCCGCTGACGGCCAGGCGCACGGCGAAGGCCTCCCCTTTCGCCTCCTGCCAGTCAATCTCCACGCGGCGACCGTCTCCCGAGAGCGTCAGGAGGTTGGGGCAGGTCGCCCGGTGGATCGAGATCCCCCGTCCCTGGGTCACATACCCGACCACGGCATCTCCCGGCACCGGCTGGCAGCACTGCGCGTAGCGCACCAGCAGCCCGGAGAGGCCCTGGATCCGGATGCCGCTGCCGAGGCGGATCCGGTCGATAACACGGCCGATGACGCTGGGCCGGGCCTCCGGGGAATCGTCGGAGGGGAGGTCCGGGTACAGCGAACGGATGACCTGGACGATGGTCACATCTCCCCGCCCCAGCGCCACCTCCAGCAGCGCCGCGTCGGCCAGGCCAAGCGACTGGGCCGCCCGCAGCATGGCCTCCGGGTCGGCCAGTACCAGGCGCCGGCGCTTGATCTCGCGCAGCAGCAGGTCGTGCCCGATACCCTGGGCTTCCTCATCCTCCTGGTGCCGGATCCAGCCCTTGATCTTGTGGCGGGCCCGCGCGGTCCGTACGTGCGCCAGCCAGTCGCGGCTGGGCCGTGGGGCCGGGCCGGTGAGCACCTCCACGGTGTCGCCGTTCTTGAGTTCCCGGTGCAGCGGTGCGATCCGTCCGTTGACCTTGGCCCCCTGACAGCGCAGGCCCACGTCGGTGTGCACGATGAAGGCGAAGTCGATCGGGGTGGCGCCCTTGGGGAGCTGCTTCACGTCTCCTTTGGGGGTGAACACGAAGATCTCGTCCTGGTACAGGTCGACCTTGAGGAACTCGAGGAATTCCTCCGGCGTGTGGGCGTCCTGCTGCAGCTCCAGCAACTGGCGGAACCAGCCGAAGTGCTCGTCGATCTGCTCGCCCTTCTTGTCGCTCTTGTAGAGCCAGTGGGCCGCGATGCCGTACTCGGCGGTGCGATGCATGTCCTGGGTCCGGATCTGCACCTCGAAGAGATGCCCGCCGGGACCGAAGACCGTGGTGTGCAGCGACTGGTAGGCGTTGGACTTGGGGCTCGCGATGTAGTCCTTGATCCGCTCCTGCAGCGGGGTCCAGTTGTGGTGGATAACCCCGAGCACGTGATAGCACTCCTGCACCGATTTGACGATCACCCGGATCGCCATGAGATCGTAGATCTCGTCGAACGGCTTGTTGCGCCGGCGCATCTTCTGGTAGATGGACCACAGGTGCTTGGGCCGGCCGGTGATGTCGAACCAGGTCAGCCCGGCCTGCTTGAGTTCATGGTCCAGCGGGACCTTGAGCCGCTGGATCATCTGTTCCCGCTCCGCCCGGCGGGAGGCGACCTGCTGCACCAGGGACTCGTAGTCGTCGGTCTCCAGGTACTTGAAGGCAAGGTCTTCCAGCTCGGCCTTGATGCCCGCCATACCGAAGCGATGGGCCAGCGGCGCGTAGATCTCCCGCGTCTCGGTGGCGATGCGCGCCCGCTTCTCGGGTGAGAGCGGGTCCAGCGTGCGCATGTTGTGCAGCCGGTCGGCCAGCTTGATGATGATGACCCGGGCGTCCTTGGCGATGGACAAGAGCAGCTTGCGGTAGTTCTCCACCTGCTGCTCCGCCGAGGAGCGGAAGGTGAGCGAGCTGATCTTGGTCAGCCCGTCCACGATGTTGGCGACCTCGGCGCCGAACTCCCGGGAGATATCCTCCGCCCGGATATCCGAGTCCTCGACCACGTCGTGGAGCAGCGCTGCGACGATCGAGGTGGTGTCCAGCTGCTGCTCCACCAGGGTCCGCGCCACGGCGATCGAGTGCTGGATGAAGTCCTCCCCGGACACCCGCTTCTGGCCCCGGTGGGCCGACGCGCTGAAGCGGAGCGCACGGTCGATCTGCTCGAGATCCAGCCGGTCGGCATGGCGCTCCAGCAGGGTGCGAAAATCCGGGGAGACCTCGGGCAGCGTTCCGGTCACGGGCATCCTGGCCACAGGGCGGCGCGGCGCGATCGCGGCCTCAAGGCGCCGGACCGGCAGGGAAGACACCAAAACCCCGCTCGCCTGACGGGGCGGGCGGCCATCGAAGAAAGGGGCTGCGGGCGCCCCTCACAAGCCTCCACGATGGCGAATCTTCCCGCTGCCGTCAACGCGGGACCGGGAAATCAGAGCAACCCGGCCGCCACGAAGCTCAGCCAGCGATCCCCGGCGACGATGACATGGTCGTAGACTGGGAGGTCCAGCAACTTGCCGGCCTCCACCAGCTGGCGGGTCACCGCCTGGTCCTCCGGGGAGGGGGTGGGGTCCCCGCTCGGGTGGTTGTGGACCACGATGATGCCAGCGGCCGCCTCGGCGATGGCCGCCCGGAAGACCTCGCGCGGGTGCACCAGGGCGCTGTTCAGCAGCCCACGTGTCACCAGCACATCCCGGCGCACCCGGCTCTGACTGTCCAGAGCCAGCACATGGAATTCCTCCACCGGGAGGTCCCGGAGCCGGGGACCGAGGAGGGCGGCGACATCCCCGGGATCCCGTACCCGGGGCTGGGCTGGACGCTGCTCCTGGAGCAGGCGGGAGGCGAGCTCGAAGGCGGCCAGCAGCCGGGCCGCCTTGGCCGGGCCGACTCCCGGGCTCAAGGTCAGTTCTGCCCCGGGGCGGGCGGCAAGCTGTCGAAGAGAGCCCCCGCCCCGCTCCAGCAGGCCGGCAGCCACTTCCGCAGGTCCCCGGCGGAGGGCCCCGGTGCCCAGCAGAATGGCGATGAGTTCGGTGGAGGTAAGGGCGGCGGGACCGAGCGACCATAGCCGCTCGCGCGGGCGTTCCAGGACCGTCATCGGCCTACGCTACCCGGCGAGCTCTGCCAGACGGGTATCCCAAAAACGCGCGAGGGGACGAGCAGTGGATCGGGGTGCCGGGCGATTCACCGGCCCCCCGGTCCTACCCCGCCCCGTGGCACTTCTTGTACTTCTTGCCGGAGCCGCAGGGACAGGGGTCGTTGCGGCCTACCGCCGGGGTACTGGCAATGGCGGCCGGCGCACCGGCCACCGGCCCTCGGTTGGTGGTCACCGCCGGGGGGGGCGGCAGCTTCGGTCCGGTGAACGAGGCCGGGGCCGATCGTGCGGCCGGCGCGAACAGTTCATCCGCACTGCCGGAGCGGTCCTGCGCCGGCGCCGCTGGGGCGGGTCGAGCGGCGGGCCGGGACGGCTCAGCGGTGACCTGGATCTTGAGGAACCGCTCGGTGAAGGTCGCCTGCATGTCGCGCATGAGGTCTTCGAACATCTCGAAGGCCTCCTTCTTGTATTCCACCAGCGGATCCCGCTGGCCGTAGGCCCGGTACTGGATGGCGTTGCGGAGCTGGTCGAGGTCGTACAGGTGGTCTTTCCACTTCTCGTCCAGCACGGTCAGCATGATCGTGGAGAGGACCTGATTCTCCACGTCCACGGCACCGATCTGCTTCGCGAAATCCCGCAGGTACTCGATCTTCCGGTGAAACGCTTCATGGCCCGCCGCCTTGGCCGAGGCCATGATCCGCGCCGCGGTCGGGGTCCGGTCGGCCTCGACCAGCTCATCGGCGGCGATCAGGAACTGCTGCAGCAGCAGGGTGCTCAGGCCTTCCCGATCCCAGTCCTCGGGGCGGTCGGCCTCGGCCAGGGTCTGGGTGACGATGCGCTCCACCGCGCCGTCCACCATCTTGGTGGCTTCGGCCTTGAGCTGCTCGCCTCGCTCGAGGGCGAACAACCGCAGGGAGTAGACCACCTCCCGCTGCTGGTTCATGACATCGTCGTACTCCAGCAGCCGCTTCCGGGCCTGGAAGTTCTGCAGCTCCACCCGCTTCTGCGCCTGACTGATTGCGCCGGTCACCCAGGGGTGGGAGATGACCTCCCCCTCCTCCGCCCCGCCCTTGTCCATCCA
>CAYUYF010000028.1:0-46696 GCA_964449145.1 uncultured Gemmatimonadaceae bacterium
CACCCGGTCCACATCGGCGCCGATGTACATGTTGCGGGTCATGACGGTGATCCGGCCTTCTCGGCTGGCCAGAGACTCGGGGGTGCGGCTGGAGGCCGCCGAGTCGTCCGACATGAAGTCCGGGCTGAACGAAGGCCCGAAATCGCAGCCTCCGGCGAAGAGCGCCCCTGCCAGCAGAAACAACGAAGTAGTCCGGCGCATCGGGTCCTCCAGTGTCAGGGTTCATCCCGGCATCTGGGCCGGGGGCCGGGGATCAGATGAGGCAGAGATACCCTCTGTCACCCGGCTACGCCAGAAGAACGCCAACGGGGGTCAAGCGCGGGTCAAGGCCCGAGACGTGCACGGGCGCGCAAGCGGTCGGTCGGGGCTCGGCTCCTAGGAGGGGTCGAGACGGGAAGCGAGACGGGCCGGATGGTGTAGCCCTCGGACGCCGACCGGCGACGCCTTCGCCGACGCCAATCCCTGAGTTGGCTCCCTAATTGTGCTGATGCGCCGGGGGCGTGGCGGAGTCCGCGGGAGCCGAACGGTCCCCGGTGGCGGGACCCCCCATCACGCCGATGCCACCCATCGTCTCGCCCATGTTCCGCCACATCTCCATGGTCATGGTGTCCCGCGTGGGGTCCTGCATCTGGTCCAGGGCGGCGTAGATCGCCGCCCGCTTCCCGTCCGCCGGCACCGTATCGGCCGCCAGGATGTCGGAGATGATGTCGTGGGTCATGTGGAGGTTGTCGAAGATGACCGCCGCCCGCGGATGCGCAGCGCTGAATCGCGGTGCGATCGTTGAGGTCATGGGCATGACCCGTGGAAACCGGGTGTGTGGGGCGTCGATCATGGACCAGAACCGCGCGATGGTCTCCCGTACTCCGGCCTTTTTCTCAGCGGCGGTGCGACCCTCAATCAGCGGCTCGTACAGGCCGACCTGCAGCCAGTGATAGGCCCAGATCAGGCCATTGAACTTGGGATACTCCCGGCGGAAGACCTGGCTGAAGTACTGCTCGTCCATCAGCGCCATGGACTTGGGCACGGTGGTGAAGGCGTACCGCCGGTTGGAGAGGTAGTAGTCCGTCACTCGTTCGATCAGCCGGTCCTGCTCCGCCCGGGCCAGACGTGGGTCGGCGTAGATGTCGTAGATCTGCCGGTGCAGGACGTGGGCCCAGTCGAACATCATCTTGGCCCGCCAGGCCAGCTTGGCGTACGAAGGCTCGATGGCCTCCTCGGCCACCGCGAAGCGCGGCGGCCGCACCAGCAGGTCGGTGGTGAGGTAGTCGAACTGCCGCTGCTCCAGTTCACGACCCAGCTCCGCGGGTTTGACCAGCAGCTTCTCGTACAGCACGGCGTGGCCGTAGTCGAAGGCGTTGAACAGCCGCCCCCCCTCGGGATAGTGCTTGAGGAACTGCCAGTTGAAGCTGCCGGGGAAGTAGAACTGCTCGTTGCGCTGATCCTGAGCCTGGGCGGTGCCCGACAGGAGCAGCAGCCCCAGGAGGGCGCGGACGATGCGAATAGTCGACATGATGATGGTTCCTTCTCTTAACGGCTGCGCGGCATCAGCCACGGCAGCGCAAAGGCGTGCGAGAGCCCGAAGGTCAGGGCGATATCGGGGCCAACTTCCTGGCGCAGCCGGCGGCGGACGCCGAAGTCCAGCACTGTGGTTGGAGTCCACTGGTAGCGCGCGCCGGCGGCCAGGTTCAGCTCGACCGGCGCCCCTTTCACGGCGCGCCGCGCCGCCACCTCTCCCACCAGCAGGACGCTCTGCCTGAACAGGGTCCGGTCGGCGGCCAGGCTGTAGCTCCATCGGTGGCCGGGCTCCACGGCGCTCAGCGCGGTTTCGTCTCCGAACGTCCAGGCGGCATTGGCGTGAATCCGGGTCCGCCCCCAGCTTCGAGTGGCGATGGCCTTGAGCGTCACCCGGGTGGCGTCACCACCCAGTGAGCCGACCGGAAGCAGGAGATCGGCTCGTGCGGAGAGGGCCGGGAGCACCCTGCTCTCGGAGTTCAGGTTGTAGAGCCCGAAGACTCGGAGCCCGGAGAGCCCGGACTCGGCGTCGCCGGTTTCCCGGACGCGGGCCAGCGGCGCCTTGAGGCCGAGGTGGCCGTTGCGGATGATGCCGTATTCGATCTCGGGGACAACTGCATGGACCTGGCCGCCGCCGCGCTCGTCCTCGAAGGTGTAGGGGAGCAGAAACTCGAAGGCGTAGCGCTCGAGCGGGTAGGCGTCCTCGGTGACGACCGGACGATCATCGTCCAGATTGCGGTAGTCGATCTGCGCGGCCAGCGGCGCCGGCAGCGCGAACAGGGCCAGCAGCAGGCGTGGGGTGACAGGGTGTGACATTCCGACCTTTTCGTTCCAGTTGAGTCGGAAGGTACCCGGACGAGGTTACTCGATTCTCAACGGAAGATTAGGATTTCTTGAGAAACCGCCTCCGCGTGGCCGGCCAGCGGGGAAGGAAATAACTTCTCACCGTCCAGGAACCACCACGGAGGCTCCGGTGCGCGTGCTGGTCGTAGAGGACGAACCGAAGGTGGCACGGTTCCTCAAGCAGGCCCTCGAGGAGGAGGGGCACGCCGTGGACTCGGCCGGCGACGGCATCGAGGGCGGCAATCTGGCGCATGTCAACGAGTATGACCTCATCCTGCTCGACGTGCAGTTGCCGAAGATGGACGGCCTGCAGTTGGCCGCCGAGCTCCGGCGCACCGGGGTGCAGGCGCCCATCCTGATGCTGACCTCCCGTGACTCGACCCAGGACGTGGTCCGGGGCCTGAACGCCGGTGCCGACGACTACCTCACCAAGCCGTTTGCGCTGGAGGAGCTGCTGGCGCGGGTGAGTGCCCTGAGCCGCCGCCAGCTGGGACCGGCCACCGGCATTCTGCGCTATCAGGACCTGGAGATGGACCGGCTGCGCCGGGTCGTGAAACGGGGTTCGCTGACGGTGGACCTGGCGCCGAGAGAGTTCCGGCTGCTGGAGTATTTTCTCCTCAACCCGGAGCGGGTGGTCAGCCGGACCTCACTGCTGGAAAAGGTGTGGGATATGTCGTTCGACCCGGAGACCAACGTGGTGGACGCCCACATCTCCAACCTCCGGCGCAAGCTCGAGGAGGGACAGCGTCCCCGCCTGATCCAGACCATCCGCGGCGCCGGCTACAGCCTGCGTATCGGGCAGCCCGGCTGACCGATGCGCTCCTTCCGCGTGACCCTGGCGCTCCGCATGGCCACGGCGGTGCTGGCGCTGACCCTGTTCCTCGGCGCCATCAGCGCCTTTGCGCTCAGGGCGCTCCTGTACCGGCAGCTGGACGGCACCCTGGTACATCTGGCGGAGGTGGAAGCCCAGGCTGGCGCGGCGCACACCGGGTCCGCGTTCCAGTTCCACGAAGGCGTGCTGCTCAGCACCGGCGCCGGCGCCGGCCAGGAGCTGACCCGGTACGCCCAGCTCTGGACCAGTGACGGAGAACCGCTGGTCAGGAGCGCCAACCTGAGCCGGGACCTGATCCTTCCGGCCAGTGCCCGGGAGGCGGCGCGCGAGGGGCGGGTGGTGTGGGACACGCACCGGTGGCAGGGCGAGCGTCTCCGCTGCGTCATCTACCCGCTGCAGCTGGTGGGCGCCGCCCACGGGATCCACATGCTGCAGGTGGCCGCCCCCCTGGCCCCGCTGGAGCGCACCCTCCGCGAGTTTCTCTGGTTCGGGCTGCTGCTCTCCCTGCTTGCGGTCGGGGCGGCGTTCTTTCTCGGCTGGCGGATCGCCGGCATCGCGCTCCGACCCACGCATGAGATCACCGAGCAGGCCGAGGTCATCCGGGAGGGCACACACTCCCCCCGGATCACCGCGCACGCCGATGTCGAGGAGTTCACCCGGCTGGTGCGGGTGCTCAACGCCATGCTGGGCCGGCTCGACAACGCCACCGACATTCAGCGGCGCTTTACAGCCGATGCCAGCCACGAGCTACGCGGGCCGCTCACGGCGCTCCGGGGGGAGCTGGACCTGGCGCTCAAGCGGGATCGGGACAGCGCCGAGTACCGGGTGGTGCTGGAACGCTGCCGGGAAGAGGTCATCCGGCTGACGCATCTGGCGACTGACCTGCTGACCCTGGCCCGGAACGAATCGGGGCTCGCGGCGCAGGAGGTCTCGGCCCTCGACCTGTACCTGATCGCGGACCAGGTGGTCGAGCGATTCCGGGCGGCCGCCATGGAACGCAATCTTCAATTGCTGTTGGGAGGTGAGCCGACCCCGGTCCGGGGCGATTCCGCCATGCTGGACCGGGTGGTGGGCAACCTGGTGGACAACGCGATCAAGCACGCGGCCATGGGGACGGCGGTGGAGGTGGACATCCGGACCGCCGACGAGGTCACCCTCACCGTTCGCGACCAAGGACCAGGGGTGACACCCGTCGTGGCACCCCATCTCTTCGATCGGTTCTACCGAGGCGACCAGACCGGTCCCGCACGGGGCACCGGCCTGGGCCTCGCGATCGCCCGGGCCGCCGCGGAGGCGCACGGCGGCCGGCTGGAGTTTGTGGGGAATGACCCCGGCGCAGTCTTTCGGTTGACCCTGCCCAGAGGCGACCGTTGACTCCGCCTGAAGCGGGGCCGATCAGCCGGTGGTAAACCCGAACAGCATGCCATAGTCACCGGAGCCGTGTCTCCAGCCCGGTGCCATCATGCTGACCGGTTGGCCCGCGTGGGTCCCGCCCATCATCCCGCCGGTGGCCCACTGTGCGCCCATGGCGGTCCAGTTCTCCATCGTCATCTTCCGGCCGTTCTCATCCGACATCCCACCGCCCATGTGAACGGTGTACTGGGTCGCTGGTGACAGCGGCATCGCGGGGGTGCAGGTGAGCGTTGTCTGTTCCGCATTCCAGTCACAGGTCATCGGCACGAGCAGTCCGCCGACACCACCCTGATGCAGATCGACGTACTGCTCCATTCCGGGCATCATGGGCCGCGAGAAGGTGAGGGTGAGGGGGGTGGTGATCGCCACGCCGGTTGCCGCGGGCGCCGGCGAGATGCCGGTGAGGCTCGTGGCATCGGGTCCGGCAGGATTACCGCAGGCGGCGGTGAGGGCGAGCGCCAGAACAGCCAGGGTGCAAAGGACTCGCGTGCGAGACATCAGGGACTCCTGTCCATCGGAAGGGAAAGGTGCAGCGGATTGCACGTAACGGTGTCTCCAGCGCCTGCGACACTGGCCGGGCCGCTCAACGCGACCCGGCCGGCTCGGTTCACGGCTTGCCGCGCGGGCGACTGACCCGCTTCTCGACGCGAGTGGTGGGCAGCGGTGCCTGGAAGAGGGCCTGGACCCGCTCCTGCTGCTCGGCGGTCAGCACCGCCATGGCCCGCTCGAACGCCTGGCGCCGTGTGATCATGGTGACGTGCCGAGTGCGGTGCGGCTTGCCGCCCCGGTGGATGAACTGGTGCTTCTCCGTGCGGATCGTGAGGGTGAGAGCGTCGAGACGATCAAACTGCGCCACGCTCAGGTCCAGCAGTTCACGGTGGGCCATGACCTGTTCCACAACCTGATAGGGCTTGAGGCTCCGGAGCCCTGAGGGCACGGGCGGACCGGCGACGGCGCTGACCGGACTGGCAAGCAGCAGGGCCGCGGTCAGTGTGACGAGTGTGCGGGCGAGCATGGGATCCTCCTTGGGTTCCGGAATCAGCGGGTCGGCTGATCGGGGCGTAGGGACGGCTGCATCCTTCGCCATCAATACTCACCCTCACCGCTGAACCCGGGCTGAGCCGCACCTTAGAGATCCTTGAGAATCCGCGTCGCACGCGGACCCATGCCGTTCCTGGTGACGTGTGTCTGACTGAAAGATTACGGACCCGTGAGACGACGCTCCCGGGTAACGGAAGCCCGACTCAGGAAACTGTGGCGGCGACCGGGACGCTTCCAGCGTGGTCGGCCGCCCCCTGCTCCGCCCGGCCCAGCTCCCACTCTTTCCAGAGCGAGTACACGGCGGGGATCACCACCAGGGTCAGCACGGTGCTGCTCACCATGCCGCCGATCATGGGGGCGGCGATCCGCCGCATGACGCTCGAGCCCGCCCCGGAACCCCACAGCACCGGGAGGAGGCCCGCGATGATGGCGGTGACGGTCATCATCTTGGGGCGCACTCGCTCCACCGCGCCCTCCATGACCGCCTGATACAGCCCCGCCAGCGATACCTGCCCCTGCTGCCGCTGCGCGGCCCAGGCGTGGTCCAGGTAAATGAGCATCACCACGCCGGTCTCCGCCGCCACCCCCGCCAGGGCGATGAATCCGATGGCCACGGCGACCGACCAGTTGTACCCCAGGAGCCAGATGAACCAGATCCCGCCCACCAGTGCAAAGGGGAGCGACAGCATGACGATCATCGTCTCGCCGACGCTCTTGAAGTTGAAGTAGAGCAGCAGGAAGATGATCGCGAGCGTCGCGGGGATGACGAGCTGCAGCTTGGCCGCCGCGCGCTGCATGTACTCATACTGACCGCTCCAGACGATCCGGTATCCCGCCGGCATCGGCACCATCTCCGCCACGACCCGCTGCGCCTCCGCCACGTAACTGCCGATGTCGCGATCGGCGACATCGACATACACCCAGGCGGTGGGCACAGCGTCCTCGGTCCGGACGACCATCGGCCCGGCCACCTGCCGGATGGTCGCGACCTGGCCGAGTGGCACCAGTGCCTCCCGCGCCCCGTCCACGCCCGCCGGCCCAGCAGCCATTCCGTCACCGCCACCCTGCCCGGCGCCCGACCCGTGGGCCACCGGGATCAGTACCGAGGCTAGGCGTTCGGGGTTATCCCGCAGCTCCTGCGGGTAGCGGATCCGGACGCCATAGCGTTCTCGGCCCTCCACCGTCTGCGTGACCGTCATCCCGCCGACCGCGGTGGCGATCACCGTCTGGACGTCTCCCACGTTCAGGCCATGCCGGGCCGCGGCGGCGCGGTCGATATCGACATCCAGGTAGTAGCCGGAGACCGCCCGCTCGGCGAAGGCGCTGCGGGTGCCCGGCACCGTCTGGACCGCCTGCTCCACCGCCTTCCCCAGCCGCTCGAGCTCCGCGAGGTCGGGCCCGAAGATCTTGACGCCGACCGGCGTCCGGATACCGGTCGCGAGCATGTCGATACGACCCTTGATGGGCATGGTCCAGGCGTTGATGATGCCGGGCAGCCGCACCGCCGAATCCATCTCCGCGACGAGCCGGTCGTAGGTCATGCCGGGACGCCAGTCCTGCTCTGGCTTGAGGCTGATCGTGGTCTCGATCATGTCGAGCCCGGCGGGATCGGTGGCGGTGCCGGCCCGGCCCGCCTTGCCCCACACATGATCCACCTCGGGGAATCGCTTGAGGATCTGGTCCTGGGTCCGGAGAATCTCACGGGCCCGCGCCACGCTCACACCGGGGAGGGTGGTGGGCATGTACAGGATGGTGCCCTCGCCGAGCGGGGGCATGAACTCGCCGCCGATCCGCCTCCAGGGCAGCCAGGTAAGGATCAGGACCACGACCGCGGCCCAGATCACCGGCCAGCGGCGACGCAGCACCACCTGAATCACCGGGCGGTAGAGCCAGATCAGGGCGCGGTTGACCGGGTTGGCCCGCTCGCGATACAGCGTCCCGCGGATGAACAGCCCCATCGTGACCGGCACCAGGGTGACCGACAGCAGACTCGCCGCGGCCATGGCGAAGGTCTTGGTGTAGGCGAGCGGCTTGAAGAGCCGTCCCTCCTGGCCTTCCAGGGTAAAGACCGGCAGGAAGGACACCGTGATGATCAGCAGGGAGATGAAGAGCGCGGGCCCCACTTCCTTGGCCGACTGCACCACGACCCGCCAGCGCTCGGCCCCGCTCAGGACCGACGTATCCAGCCGCGCCCCGGCGAGCGGGCGCCCCAGGCCGGCGTCCCGGGCATCGATGGCCCGCTCCATGTGCTTGTGCATGTTCTCGATCATGACGATCGCGGCGTCGATCATCGCCCCGATGGCGATGGCAATGCCGCCCAGCGACATGATGTCGGCGCCCACGTCCACGCCCCGCATCGCGATGAAGGCCATCAGAATGCCAATCGGCAGGGTGAGGATCGCCACCAGCGCCGAGCGGGCGTGCAGCAGAAAGACGATGCACACCAGGGCCACGATGATGCTTTCCTCGATCAGCTTGACGGTGAGGTTCTCGATGGCACGTTCGATGAGGTCGCTGCGGTCGTAGACCGGCGTGATGACCACGCCGGGCGGGAGCGCACCCTGGATCTCCACCAGCTTGGCCTTCACCTTCTTGATGGTGGTGAGGGCGTTCTCCCCGAAGCGCATGATCACGATGCCGCCGACCGCGTCGCCCCGGCCATCGAGCTCGGCGATGCCGCGCCGCACCGCGGGGCCGACCGCGACGCGCCCCAGTTCCGCGACCCGGATCGGGGTGGCGTTCGCGGTCGCCCCGACCACCACGTTCTCGATATCGCTCAACGACTTGAGATAGCCGAGCCCCCGGACCATGTACTCCCGCTCCGACAGCTCCATCACCATGGCGCCGACGTCCGCGTTGGCGTTCTGGATCGCCGACATGACGCGGGTGATGGGGATGTTGTAGGCCAGGAGCTTCATCGGATCCAGGTCGATCTGGTATTGCTTGTCGTACCCGCCGATGGTCGCCACCTCGGAGACCCCCGGCACCGCGGTGAGGGCGTACCGCAGGTTCCAGTCCTGGAGCCCGCGCAGCTCCGCGAGGGTCAACCGGCCGGTGGTATCCTCGAGGGCGTACTGAAAGACCCACCCCAGGCCCGTCGCATCAGGGCCCAGGATCGGGGTGACGCTGGCTGGGAGTTTCCCCCGGAGCCCGTTCAGATACTCCAGGACCCGCGAACGGGCCCAGTAGAGATCGGTCTGATCGTCGAAGATGATGTAAACGAACGAGATCCCGAAGAACGAGTAGCCGCGTACCGTCCGCGCCCCGGGCACCTTGAGCATCTCCGCGGCGATCGGATAGGTGACCTGGTCTTCCACAATGCGGGGGGCCTGCTCGTTGAACTCGGCCTGCACGATGACCTGCACGTCGCTCAAGTCCGGCAGGGCCTCGAGCGGGGTCCGTCGGAGCGCCGTGACGCCGGCGGCGACCGCACCCACGGCTCCCAGGAGCACGATGAGGCGGTTGCCTACGGACCACTCGATCAGCTTCCGCAGCATGGAGCCCTACTCCGGTCTGGCGGTGTCGCCGCCGTGGGTCATCCCGGGCATGTCCGGCATACCCGCCGACGTGTCGGCGGGCGCCGCCGGAAGCGGAGCGACCGGCGATCGGTCCGGGCCGGCCTGCGCCGGGGAGTCATTCACCTCCATGCCCGGCATGTTGGCCATGCCTCCCAGCGCCGAACCCAGGTTGGATTCTGCGTCCACCAGGAAAGTGGCCGAGGCGACGACCGTCTCTCCTCGCTTCAGGCCGCTCAGGATTTCGACCCGGTCATCGGTGGCCCGACCGCGGGTCACCTCTCGTGGAGTGAGGGTTCCGATCGAGTCACGCACGAAGACCACACTGCGTTCGCCGGTCACCAGCACCGCGGAGCGCGGCACATTGACCACCGGCTCCGTCTGGGCGGAGAAACGGAAGGTGGCATACATGCCGGGTTTGAGTCGCAGATCGCGGTTGGCCATCTCCACCCGCACCCGGGCGGTCCGGGTCTCGGGGTTGAGGGTTGGATAGACGTAGCTGATGCGTCCCGAGCGCGCCTCGCCCGGCAACGCCGGGAATTCCGCGGTGACCCGCTGTCCCACGCGCACCGAGGGCAGATCGGGCTCGAAGACTTCTCCCTCGATCCATACACGACTCAGGTCCACGATCTCGTACGCGATCTCGCCGGGCATGAGCCGCTGCCCCGCCAGCACCGACCGCTCCACCACGACCCCGGAAACCGGCGACCGCATCGTGACGGTCCGCTGGATCTGCCCGGTGCGGAGCACCTCCGCGACGAGCTCCGGCGGTACCTCCCAATTGAGCAGCCTGGTGCGGGCGGATTCGAGCAGCGACGCCGCCCCCTGCACGGCATCTGCCGTCCCGCCTTCGACCTGCTCGGTCAGCCGCCGCGCGAGGAGCATCTCCTGCTGGGTGGTCACCAGCATGGGGGAGTAGATGGCGAACAGCGGCTGTCCCTTTTCCACCGGCTGGCCGATGGTGTTGACGTAGAGCTGCTCCACATACCCATCGAACCGGAGCACGATTCGCTTGACCCGGGTTTCGTCGTAGGCCACCTGCGCCACCGTCCGGACCAGCCGCTCGAGCGGCGAGTGCTCGACGGTGGCAAACGTGATGCCGATCCGCCGGCGGTCGGTATCGGAAAGCGAGACCGGCATCGCCGAGTCCGCTACTGGTGCCGCGCCATGGTCGTGTCCTCCCGCGGCCGAACCCTCAGGGCCGGCACTCCTGCCGGTGAGGTAGACCGCCACGGCGATCAGCGCGAGTCCAAGGCCGGCGCCGAGCGCCCAGAGCAGCCGGCGTGCGCCCACGGCGCGGGGGCCGAAGGGTTCGGCCGCGACCTCGCGGGCGGGGACTTGAGGGACGTGGCTCATCGTGGTTCCGCCTCATGGTTCTGGATCCGGTCGGGGTCAAGCAACTGACTTCCCGAGAGCATCTCCAGCTCGGCCCACGTGCGTCCTTCGGCGGCCTCGAGCCGGTAGAGTTCCTGCTGATAGCGGTTCACACTCATTTGTGCGTCGAGCAGTGTCATGAGATTGATCTCGCCCACCTGGTAGGCGGTGAGTGACGAGGTGACCGTCGCGCGCGCCTGGGGGAGCAGGCTGGTGCGGTAGAGATCCCGCAGCTGCCGGGCCTGGCGGAGATCGGCGAAGGCTACGCCCACCCGGCCCCGGGTGTCGGCCTCCATGGCCGCGAGGTCGGCACGGGCCATGTCGTGCATCGCCCGGGTCTCCTGCCGCATCTTGAGCTGCCGGCTCCCCGCGAACAGCGGGAGGTTGAATCCGAACATGAAACTGGCCATGCGTTCGGTGCCGCCGCCCACCCCCGGACGCTGGCCGTAGATGACGCCGAACTGCAGGTCGGGCCAGATCTCCCGGCGCGCCAGCGCCTGGCCCGCTTCAGCGGCGCGGACCTCCTGCTCCCCGGCCTCCAGCATCGGACGGTGTTCGAGCGCCAGCGCCGTGAGTGAATCCAGGTCGGGCAGCTGGTCGGGAAAGACGGGGATCTGTGCCACTCCCACGGCCTCGGGGGGCGAGCGGTCCAGGAGGGCGTTGAGGCGGGCGACGAGCACGTCCCGCATGGTGCGCATCCGCAGGATCTCTTCGGTCATCTGATTGATCTCGACCTGGGTCCTGAGGACGTCCGTCTGGCGTCCCTCTCCGACGGCGTACATGCGTTCGGCCGTCGTGGCGATGTCCCGCAGCAGCTGCTGCGTCTCCATGGCGACGCCGATGGACCGTTCGGTCCCATAGATCTCGTAGAACAGCATCGCGGCCTGCCCGCGGAGTTCCCAGCCCAGATCATCGGCGCGCGCCTGGGTGGCGTCGGCCTGGGCTTGGGCGCCCCGGCCAGCCGCGCCGAGTTTTCCCGGAAAGGGAACCATCTGCATGACCTGGATCTGGTTCATGCCGAGCGGGTCCATGAGGCCGAGCCCGGGGAGCCTCCGATTCATCAGACCGAACTGGAGCTGCGGATCCGGCAGGGTTCGGACGGGCGCGACGCGGAAGCTCGCGGCACGGGCGCTGGCACGCGCCGCCGAGAGCCGCGGGCTGGCGGCATCCAGCTGACGGTACAGCTCTCCCAGCGTCACCGGCGGTGCTTCGGTCTGGGCCAGGAGGGAGCGCGATTCGCCGCCGACCAGGAGCGCGGCGGCGAGGAGGGCGCACATCGAGGCGTGGCGCTTCACCGAGTCTTCCCCCGTCGGGGGCGGACGGCCGGTAGGCGCCTTGCGGCCGGCATGGCTTCGCGGCGATGACGCATGCTGCCCTCCGGGAGCGAGAATCGAGTCAGTGGAGCCGGTCCGACCGGTCAGGCACCCGGCTTGAACCACGGCGACGAAGTTAGGCCTCACCGGGTGAACCCCGCGTGAGCCCTGGTTGAACGTATGTTGAGATGGTGCAGCGGCATTAAGACCGCTTGACGGTGAGGTTACGGTTCATTGAGAGTCCGCATGACCGAGCCGCGCCCGCGTTTCTGACGGGGGCCTGAATCATCCGCATGCTGCCACCAGTCTCTAGCCGCAAGCACCTGGGCATACGAGCACAGGCGCCCCTGACATGAGTTGATGACGAAACAAGTGGGGGCACGCGGCGCGTGCCCCCACCTCATTCCGTCCCCCAAGCCTCATGGCCGATTGGTAAGCGGATTCACCGGAATGGACTCTGTCCTGATAGCAGGTCCGGAGGTCGGCCGAACCAACCACCTGGCCTGCATCAGCGGGTTCGTCGCCGAGGCGGGGGGCGACGCGCGAAGATCGACCGCGGTGCTGGGCATCTTCATCCAGGGCTCGTGCCCCTGGTTCAGCGGGTTGGGGGGGCAGGTTGCCTGCTCGGCCAGGGCCGGGGCGGCTGCCAGGGCGGTGACGGCGAGGAGTGCCGTGGCGGTGAGCGTGGTGCGCATTAGAGACCTCCAGATCGAGTATTCGCAGACCCGCGGTGCAGAGAGCGCGCGGAGGACCGGTCCTGCATCCGCCAGCAATCTCGCATGGCGCGGCTGAGAGGAGGCTGACTATCGGGTTAATCGCCGTTGAGGTTCACCGTCTTCAGCCGGTGAGCACCATGGCGAGGGCCAGGGCAAGGATGCTGGCAAGGGTGACGAGAAGGGTTTCCATTCTGCCACGCTCCCCCGGCGCGGCGCGGGAGCCGGGCTCGTGGGTGGCGTGGATGGAGTCCGACGACATCTTCGGATTCGGTGCGCTCGCGTCTGTGCCACGAGCGCGGACGGTAATCATCCCGTGCTTGAGGCCGCGCGCAACCAGCCACCAGTTGACCGGATACGCCAGAACGAACCCGGCCAGCATGGCCATGGACACGACAAACCAGAATGGCAGCCGTAGAGGATCACCCGCGCCGGCCAGCTGAGGCATGAGCAGCCGCATCGTCACAACCATGCCTGCCATCAGCAGATTCATCGATACGAATTCGGGGAAGAAGGTCAGCCTGAGGGACTCCCGGTAAGACCCGGCCATCTCCCGCATGGCAAAGGCCTGGAAGAACGCCCAGCCGAAGCCAAAGCCCAGCGCATACTCCAGCGAGAGGTCGCCCCAATGCGGCAGCTGCCACCGGGCGGCAATGGCCGCGCCCGCGATGATGCCCAATCCATCTCCGGCCGCGCAGTGCATGGTGGACCCCAGCACCTGCCTCCATCGGGCGGCCACATACGCCTCGTGAGCGTTCCGCAGGGGCTCACGGCACCCGAGCACGTAGAAGAAGGCGCCAAATGGGCCGGTAAACAGGGTCAGGATGACGAACGCCCATTTGAGGACCGGGTGCGCCGGGGTGTAGCGGATGTCGACGCTCACAAAGGCGAGTGAGACCGCCGTCAGGGCAAACCAGAGGTTCATGGCTGCTGGACGAGTGGTTCGGGCGAGTGGTGGGCCCCAGTCTCGGGAGCCCTGACATGCTGGCAGCGACACCAGGTGCAGTCGCAACCATCGTCGGGACAGGAGGCCTGCCGTCGGCTTGACTGGACCGCGCGTCGCGCGATGGGATAGAGCAGCCTCGTGAGGAGCGACGGGCGATACCGGCGGCCCAGCCAGGCCCTCGGATCCTCCGCCCGCCCGAGCATTCGTGCGAACCCGGTGTATCCGGCGTCGCCGAGCTT
This sequence comes from uncultured Gemmatimonadaceae bacterium, assembly GCA_964449145.1. GTDB lineage: Bacteria > Gemmatimonadota > Gemmatimonadetes > Gemmatimonadales > GWC2-71-9 > JADJOM01. The sequence goes on from CAYUYF010000028.1 coordinate 13,742, forward strand.
CACGTAGAGAAAGCGATTCACGATCCCGGTCCGGAGGAGCCCACCGAGGCGCGCCCTCCAGAGGTCATCATAGTCCTCCCGCCCGTCGCTCAGCAGCGCGCGCGCGGCGAGGCCGCCCGACAGCAGGGCGTACCGCATCCCGAAGCCCCAGAGGGCGTCCTGGAACCCGGCCGCCTCTCCCACGAAGAGCATGCCACCCTGCCGGGCGCTGGTCGGGACGGTGAAATTGCCGGCGCCACCAAAGCGCCGGGCATGCTGCATATCGAACCCCACGCGCTCGCGGAAGAACTCCACCGTACGCTCCAGGTAGAGGCGCTCCTGGTGAAAGTCGTCGAACATGCAGGAGGCGACGGTGCCCCGGCCCTGGCAGACCAAGAGGTACGAATAGCCCTTGGGGGCCAGGCGAGCGCTGAGCACCCCGTAGACCCCGTCGGCGGCGTTGGTCGCGAACACATAACCGACCGCGATAGCGTCCGCGCCGTGCGGGCCTTCGGCGACAATACCGCCGCCAGGGAGGTGCCGCTGCGCTTCCCCGAACCGGATCTCGACCCCTTGCGCCAGCGCCTGAGCCTTCAGGCTGGCGTCGAGGGTCCCCTCCCCGGGCCCGCGGCGAACCAGATAGAACAGCGGCTGGGAGGACCGATACCGGTGTTCACGACCACGCGCATCGAAGAGCACGACATCACGAAACGGCCTGTGGTCGAACGATAGGTCGATCCCGAGAGAGGCGATCTCCTCGAGCACGTCCCCGTCCGTGGTCCAGTTCTCGAGTCCCTGGAAGTCGTCGTGAAACCGATGCCCGACCTCCATTGATCGCTCGTGGACCAGCACCGAGCGCCCGGCCCGGTTGGCCACCAGCGCCGCGGTCAGCCCGGACGGCCCGGCGCCGGAAACGTGGATGGGCGTTTCCAGTTGGGGACGGGGAACATTGGGCCGGGAGAGGTCCATGGTCACCGGCACACCGGCACGGACGTGTCGGCCACCGTGCGGACGAAGAGCGACCGATGCCGCTCCATCACCGCAGCAATCTCCGGCAGCACGGCTTCGGCTGCGCGCTCCCCGGCGGCGATCAGCCCAGCCGGGTCGCTGAAGTCGGCGAAGTGACTCACCGTGCACTGGGGCCGGACCACGAAGTCGGCCTCCCGCAATTGCCGCTCCTCCAGCAACTGCCGCGCGAGGGCATCCGCCAGCAGGGCCGTGGACACCGCCCCGTGCGCCACCTCGGGGGATCGGGGTTCGCCAACGTCGATCGCCACGATATGGATGGCACCGAGGTGATGGCAGGTGTTCACCGGGACCGGCTCGGCCCAGCCTCCGTCCACCAGCACGTGGTCATCGATCCGCAGCGGCTCGAAGAGGCCGGGAATGGCGGACGACGCATACACCCCATCCACGAGTGGCCCGCCGGCGAAGATCACCCGGCGACCCGAGACCAGGTCGAGGGCCGTCGTGGCGAACGGCAGCCGCGTGTCGGCAAAGGTGGCCTCGCCGAGCAGTTGGGCCAGGGAGGCGCGCATCTTGTCGCCGCCGATGAGGCAGCCCCCTGGGCGAGCGGCACGCCACAGGGTGCCGAGCGTGCCGAGGAATCCGCCGCGATGGCCGGCGTTGGAGGCCGCCAGGGCCTCAAAGGTCTCGGTATTGAATCCGATCCCCGTCGTGGTGAGGTGGGTCAGGATGCGGGCCTCTGCCTCCAGCGCCGATTCGGACGTCGTGTACACGGCACCGATGACCGCTCCGGCGCTGGTCCCGGCCACGTACGAGACCTGAATCCCTTCTCGATCCAGGACTTTGAGGACGCCGAGCTGGGTCAGGGCCCGGGCCCCCCCGCCGGAAAGCGCGATACCGAGTTCACCGCCAGGGCAGCAGGTGCACCCGCTCTTGCGCCCGGCCGGCCCTCCTGCGTCCCGAGCGTGGGGCCCGTGGGCAGTCACGGTCGTGCTCCGCTTGGGGTTCCGGCGGCTGGCCCCTTCGTCCACACCTTCACCAGGAAGAAGTTGTACAGGGGCGCGAACACCAGTCCAATGAAGACCCCATACCCGATGGTCTCTGACAGGCCAAGGAGGAAGCTGCCCCAGGAGATCCACCGAAAGCCGGGCAGCAGCTCGACCCAGGCGCGGTACATCGTGGCGCCAAACAGGAGGTCATAGCCCACGCAGAGGACGTAGCCGATCCCGAGAAAGCTGGCCATGGCCGAGCCGAGTACCCTCGAGTCGAGTCGCATGGGTCGCTCCTTTCATCCACCGTGGTGTTGATGACGTCCCTGCCGCGACGCCGTCGCGGCCACGTAGGCGCGTTCCGCGTACCCTTCCGGGTCACGGTCGAACTTCTCAAGGCAGGCCGCCGAGCACAGGTAGAAACTGCGCCCCATCACCGACCGCGTTCCGGCCGCGCGGGCCGGATCCACCTTCATGCCACAGACAGGGTCCCGGGAGCCGAGGGAGGGCCCACCGCCGTGCTCCTCGATGCCTTCCCCGCCGGCATGATTGGCGTGACCCCCATGTCCGTGGGTGTGCATGCCGCAGCCCCCCTTCTTCATCATCCAGTAGAACAGGAACCCGAAGGCCAGGAAGTAGAGCAGACTGGTCCAGGCGCTGTTAGTCATTGATCGTGTCCTCCTCGTTATGGCACCTTCGGGCCACCCAGATCGGCCTGCGTGGCGAGGGCCCCGGTTCGCACGCGGTAAACGGCCTCTACCGGCAGCACGACGACGATGCCGTCACCCGGTCCGTCGGTGCGGGCGGCCTCCATGATGGCCCGCGCGACCTCATCGGCTCGCTCGCGCGCCAGGAAGAGCTCGACGCGGACGTGCTCCACCAGCCAGTCCCGCGCAAAGAAATTCGCGTACTCACCATAGCCCTTGACCTTGGTCACGCTCAGGCCCGGGACCCGAAGCTCATGGAGCCGCTGCTCTACCTTTTCCAGGACGCTTGCGCGGATGATGGCGGTGATCTTGCGGAGCGGGTAGACACCCTGGTCAGTGGTCATTACAACCTCCTTGGCACGGCCTCACGCCGACACCCGCCTGAGCCGCAGCGCGTTGGCGACGACCGAGACGGAGCTGAAGCTCATGGCGGCCGCCGCAATGACCGGCGAGAGGAGTAGCCCGAATACCGGGTACAGCACTCCCGCCGCGATGGGGACGCCGGCCGCGTTGTAGACAAACGCGAAGAACAGATTCTGCTTGATGTTCCGCATGGTGAGGCGGCTGAGACGACGCGCGCGGACGATGCCCCTCAAGTCACCCTTCACCAGGGTCACCGAGGCACTCTCCATCGCGACATCGGTCCCGGTACCCATGGCGATCCCCACCTGGGCCTGGGCCAGCGCCGGCGCGTCGTTGATGCCATCCCCGGCCATGGCCACGATCCGCCCCTCGGCCTGGAAGCGCTTGACGGCATCGACCTTCTGGTCCGGGAGCACTTCGGCGACGACTTCATCGATCCCCAGGGTGCGCGCCACCGATTCCGCCGTGGTCTTGCTATCGCCGGTCAGCATGACGATGCGAATGCCTTCGCGGTGAAGCGCCGTAACCGCCTCCGGTGTGCTTTCCTTGATGGGGTCCGCGACACCGAGCAGTCCGGCCAACGTTCCGTCGATCGCCACGAACATCACCGTCTGTCCCTCGGCCCGGAGCGACTCTGCCTGCGAGGCACTCGCGCCCAGCTCCACCCCCATATCCGCCATCAGGGCGCGGTTCCCCAGCGCCACCACCTGACCCTCCACCCGGCCCCGGACACCCTTGCCGGTCAGCCCCTCGAAGTCCTTTGCCTCGACGAGTTCCGCCCCACGCTGCTCCGCCCCACGGACAATCGCCTCCGCCAAGGGGTGCTCGCTGCCACGCTCCAGGCTGGCGGCCAGGCGCAGGAAGGTCCGCTCATCCAATCCGCTGGGCACCACCGTGACCAGGCGCGGCCTCCCCTCGGTGAGCGTGCCGGTCTTGTCCACCACGAGCGTGTCCACCTTCCGCATCACCTCGATGGCCTCGGCGTTGCGGAAGAGGACCCCCATCGTTGCCCCCTTGCCCGTCGCGACCATGATCGACATCGGAGTGGCCAGACCAAGCGCACAGGGACAGGCAATGATGAGCACGGCCACGGCGTTGATGAGGGCGTGGGCCATGCGGGGTTCCGGGCCCAGCAGGCCCCACACCGCGAAGGTGATCAGGGCGATCACGATCACGACCGGCACGAAGTAGCCGGACACGACATCCGCCAGCTTCTGGATCGGCGCACGGCTCCGCTGGGCCTCGGCCACCATGGCGACGATGCGGGAAAGGAGGGTGTCGGCCCCTACCTTCTCGGCGCGCATGATGAATGACCCGGTTCCGTTCACGGTCGCCCCGACGACCCGATCGCCGGCCTGCTTCTGCACCGGAATCGGCTCCCCCGACACCATGGACTCGTCGATGACGCTGCTCCCGTCCGTCACCACGCCGTCCACCGGCACCTTCTCGCCGGGACGGACCCGCAGCCGATCCCCCGGCTGGATCGTTTCGAGCGGCACGTCCTCTTCCGTCCCGTCGTCCCGGAGACGGCGCGCCGATGTAGGCGCCATGCCGAGCAGCTTCTTGATGGCCGAACTGGTCTGGCTGCGCGCCCGAAGCTCCAGGACCTGCCCCAGCAGGATCAGGGTGACGATGACCCCCGCCGCCTCGAAGTAGAGGGCGACTCCGCCCTCGGCGTCCCGGAACGAAGCCGGGAAGAGGTCCGGCAGGAGGGCCGCCACAAGGCTGTAGCCGTAGGCCACAAAGACGCCCAGCCCGATGAGGGTGAACATGTTCAGGCTGCGGTTCTTGACCGACAGCACCGCGCGCGTATAGAAGGGCCACGCGGCCCATACGCAGACCGGAGTGGCCAGGGCGAGTTCCAGCAGCGTGCGGGTGCGAGAAGAGAACAGTCGAGACACCCAATGGAGACCAACCGCATCTCCCATGGTGAGGAGCAACAGCGGAAGGGTTAGCGCCGCCGCGAACCAGAAGCGACGGGTCATGTCACGCAGTTCGCTGTTTTCCTCCTCACCCGCAGCGGGCGCCCTCGGTTCCAGCGCCATGCCGCAGATGGGACAGGTCCCCGGGCGGTCCCGGACGAGCTCGGGGTGCATCGGGCACGTCCACTCGGCTGCGCCCGTCGACGCCGGCACCCCTGCCGGTTCGAGGGCCATCCCGCACTTCGGGCAGGTGCCCGGCGCTCCCTGCCGGACCTCGGGATGCATCGGGCAGGTGTAGTGGGCCTCCCGGGCCGCCGGCGCCGCCGTGTGTCCGGTCATGCGCGCACCGAACGATTATAGATCCAGGCCGTCAGCCACGCCGCGATGGCGGTGAGCCCGCTCCAGAACAGCAGCCCGGTCACGAAGCTGCGACCGGTCACCAGAACCGGGAGTCCGCTGAGGTCGGTATGCAGCGCGGACGCGAACAGGGCCATGGTGGGCCCGGGAGCGATCGCGACGAACACGAAGCAGACGACGTAGGCGAGCGCCACCACGACGACGGCGGCGCGCACCAGCGCTTTGAGATCGAGAGTCATGCTGCACCTCGGGATGGGAAACATGGTGAACTGCCTGACACGTGGTGGCGCCATGACCTCGCGGCACCACGGCCCTGTGCTGGAACGTCGCCATCGGGCAATGAACATGCAGTGAGTCAGAGATTACCACTCGTTGAGCCGCTGGCGCAGACTTCTCCTGATGTCCGTGGCCACCGGGCGCCGTCCTCAAAACGGGACAGTACTGTTCCGCACTCGCACGATCGTGCGGGTTGGGGCGAAGATTTCACGAAACACCGCCTACCACAGCCTCCCTCAGCGTCACGGCGCCCCTTCGCCAGGGTCCAGCGCCACTGCCTACCTCGTTCTCCTGCATTGATTTATCACGCGGCACGGGGCGCGGGGCCCGCCGGTCGCAGGGCAGGCCTGCACCGGCGCGCTCCGCAAGGTCGCCGAGTGGACCTTTTCCACAGCGCCCCCGCCCCGCCGGCGACCGTCCTCGACTGAGACGGGTGCAGGGAGTCTCCTCCCTGCGCGTCTGCGTCGGCCCGCAGGGCGGCGGGATCGTTCCGCACGGCTTCAGCACCGAGCCGCGGGGCTACCGGCCGGTGCCGCAGGGGCCCACCCGCACCGCGCAAGGACGGCGCCTCCCCTCCGACACCAGCGTGGCCACGTGCCGCAGGACCGCCGCTCGGCAGAGCGGGTGCGCCGCGGGACACCGCGGTGGAAACCGTGGCGACTGTTGTGGTTACCGTGTGGATGGTGGTGGATGCGCGGCGGCTCAACCGGTGTGCATGGAGATGGTTCGGCCCGTCGGCCGCAATCGAGCAGCGTGACAGCGAGGTATCGCGGCGGCTCCGGCCGCCGTGAGGATCCTGACGCCGGGTGTGCGGCGGCTGCGGCAGCGATTCCGCGCGTGGCACGCCGCTCGCATTGGGGGCTCTTGGAGGCGAGTGGTTCGTGGGACGGGCATTGAGGACAACGAGGGAAGCGCTGGGACTGTCGGGGCGGGGGCCTCTGGCGCTTCGGTAAGGGAGGTGGGGTGTGGACAGGCGGACACGGTTACGGCTCGACATGGTGGAGAAGGCCTACGCGTTCAGCGCCAGGCACCCGGCGGCGATCCTGGGCTATGGCGAGGTGATGGCGCGGCTAGCGGAGCGGCTGGCGCGGGCTCGGGCGCTGGCGGAGCAGCAGGAGTCGGGCGACATGGCGGGAGATGCCTGGGTCGTGAAGAAGAATGTGCTGCGCCGGACGATTCACGACGGATACCTGGTGCATATTGTGCGGATCGCGCGGGCCGCGTTGCATGACGATCCCGCGCTGCGGCAGCGGTTCCGGCTGCCGAGGCACGGTCTCAGCGCGCAGGCCTTCGTCGCGATGGTCCGTGCCATCCAGATCGAGGCCGCCAGCCTGCGCCCGGTGTTCATCACCGATGGCATGTCGGAGCACTTCGTGGAGGAGCTTGAGGCCCTGCTGGCGGAGTACACCGCGGCACAGGACCACAAATCGCTGGGACTGGCACGTCGGGTGGGAGCGGTGGCCGGTCTACCGGCCGAGACTGGTCACCTGATGCGGCTGGTGGCCCGACTGGACGCCATCAATCGGCTGCGCTGGTGGCAGGACCCGGAGATGCTGGCGGCGTGGGAGAGCGTCCGGGATGTGCGCTGGGCACGCCGCCCTCAGCCCTGGCCGGAGTTGCCGGCAGGTGCCACGGGTTCGACGGGGTGAGGCGGTTCGGGGGGCTTCAGGCGAGGCCAGTCGAGCTTCATCGACCGGATCTTCTGAACCTGCTTCGCCTCTGCGCGGTGCTTCGCCTGCCAGAGATCCCGGTGCGGCTGGATGGTGAGCCCGACGTCGGCATCCATCATGAAGAGCCGCTCGAACCGGAGTGCGGTAACCGGGATGACGCCGCGCTTCCCGCCGGTGGGGCAGCTCCACGTTTCCAACATTTCCCGCCCTGACTCTTCAAGCCGGTGCCCCTGTGGGGGTCCTCCCGTTCGGGTTAGCGGTAATCGACAATCTCCACGTTGTGCGCGTCTGTCCTGTAGGGGGAGGACAGGTGCAGCGGTGGGCGTACGACCCTGCGCACCAGATCAACACGGTGCTTTGCCGGAGCACTACTACGATGCCCTGCCGAATGCAGGTGACGCCGATCCGCGGTTGGAGAAGCACCGGGGGCTGATCGAACTCATGGATGACGTTCCCTAGGCCCGCCACGTAGCAGCGCCGCCGGTGTCCGAGAAGACATCGGTTGCCGGTCCTGGCGCCCTCGCTGAAGCCCACTCAGCGCATCATCCCCTCGTGCAACCCCAGGATCCGCTGCATCCGCCCGATGTGTGCCGGCATGCGGGCCTGCAAGGCAGTCCCAGTGAGTCCTGAGAACTCGGCCAGGTCCTGCCGGACCGAATCACTCAGCTCGGTCCAGGCGGCATCGGGCGTCATGCTCATCCCCCGCATATCCGCACCCATCGCGTCCATCATGCGAGAGGCGATGTCCTGATGCGCCGCCATCGCCGCGAGCATCTGCGCCGGCTGCATGGCGCCGAGCGAATCCAGGTGGGCCCGCATCTGCGGCAGCATATGGACCCCCGCCATGCCCGTCTGCATGCCCCCCATACTGCCGGCGGATTCGGTTGCCGGCTTCGCTGCCTCCTTTGTGCCACAGGCCGACGTCGAGGCTAGCGCCACCGCCACTACCAGGTACGTCACGCGCATGATATGAATCTCCGGTTCAAGAGTTGATTGCCTTCTGCCGCGCTGATTGGGCCTGCGTTACTCATCCCACCTCATGCCGCCAGTTCCCGCCGCCGCCAGATGAAGTACAGCACCGGAATGACCAGCAGCGTCAGGACCGTCGAGGTCACCATCCCCCCGACCATAGGCGCAGCGATCCGCTGCATGACCTCCGCCCCGGTGCCGTGGGCCCAGAGCGCCGGCAGCAGGCCGAGCATGATCGCCGCCACGGTCATGAGCTTGGGACGGAGCCGATTGACCGCGCCGGCCTCGATGGCGGCGAAGAGCTCACCGATCGAGGGGCTGCCCGAGCGCCGGACCGCGTCCTCCCACGCATGGTCCAGGTACAACACCATCACCACCCCGGTCTCGGCGGCCACACCGGCGAGCGCGATGAACCCCACCGCCACCGCCACCGAGAGGTTGAAATCGAACAGCCACATGGTCCACACCCCGCCGATCAGCGCGAACGGCAGGCTCAGCATGACGATCAACGTCTCGGCCAGGGAGCCGAAGGTGATGTAGAGGAGCAGCATGATCACCGCCACGGTGAGCGGCACCACCACCTGGAGCCGAGCTTTTACCCGCTGCAGTGCCTCGTACTGGCCACTCCACTCCAGCCGGTATCCCGGCGGGATCCCCACCTGTGACGCCACCAGCCGGCGGGCCTCCTCGACGTAGCCGCCCACGTCCCGGCCCCGCACATCAATCGAGACAAGGTCGTTGAGCTGACCGTTCTCGCTCCGGATCATCGGCGCCCCGGGCGCGTAGCCGATCCGCGCCACCTGACCGAGGGGCACCTGCATCCCGTCCGCGCCGCTGATGAGCAGGCGGCCCAGCGCCTCGGGGCTGTCGCGGAAGTCCCGAGCATAGCGGACCTGGACCGGGTAGCGCTCCCTGCCCTGCACTGTCGTGGTCACCAGATCACCGCCCAGCGCCATCCCCAGCTCCTCCTGCACGTCGGCCGTGGTGAGTCCGTACCGTGCCAGCGCCTCCGCCTCGGGCCGGATGTCCAGGTATCGCCCCCCGAAGGAGCGTTCGGCGTAGATGCTCGCGGTCCCACGGAGCCCCGCGAGGGTCTCCTCGATGTCGTGGCCGATGCGCTGGATGACCTCCAGGTCTGGCCCGAAGATCTTGATGCCCAGGGTGGTGCGGATGCCGGTGGAGAGCATGTCGGTGCGGTTCTTGATCGGCATGGTCCAGCTGTTGACCGCTCCCGTGATCCGGAGCTGCCGGTCCATCTCGCCGATGAGCCGGTCCTGGGTCATGCCCGCCCGCCACTCCGCCGGGGGTTTGAGGTTGACGGTGGTTTCCACCATGGACATCGGCGCCCAGTCGGTGGCAGTGTTGGCGCGTCCCGCCTTGCCCCAGACCGACTCCACCTCCGGAAAGCTCATCAGGATGGAGTCCTGCACCTGGAGCAGCCGGCGTTGCTGGGTCAGCGACACGCTCGGCAGGGTGTTCGGCATGTACATCAGGCTGCCCTCGCCGAGCGGGGGCATGAACTCGCTCCCCAACCGGGTGAGGGGCAGCACGGTCACCGCCAGCAGGGCGGTGGCCATCCCCAGCACCAGCACCCGCCAGCGGAGCGCCCACCGCAGGGCCGGCCGGTACAGCGCCGCCGCCCAGCGGTTGAGGGGGTTGGCGTGCTCGGGCCGGATGCGCCCCTTCACGAAGAATCCCATCAGCACCGGCACCAGCGTTACCGAGAGCAGCGCCGCGGCCGCCATGGCAAAGGTCTTGGTGAGCGCCAGCGGCCGGAACAGCCGGCCCTCCTGATCCTCCAGCGTGAACACCGGCAGGAAGGAGAGCGTGATGATGAGCAGCGACATGAACAGCGCCGGCCCAACTTCCTGCGACGCGGCCAACACCCGCTCCCAGTGCGGCCGGTCGGGCTCGTGCTCGATGTGCTTGTGCAGGTTCTCGATCATGACGATGGCCGCGTCGATCATCGCCCCGATGGCGATCGCGATCCCGCCCAGCGACATGATGTTGGCGTTGATGCCCATCCAGCGGATCAGGGCCAGCGAAGCCAGGATGCCGAGCGGCAGGGTGACGATCGCCACCAGTGCGCTCCGTGCATGCAGCAGGAACACCGCGCACACGAGGGCAACGATCAGCGACTCTTCCAGCAGGGTGCGGAGCAGGGTCGCAATCGAGCGGTTGATCAATTCGGTACGATCGTAGGTCGTGACCACCTGCACCCCTGGGGGCAGCGACGGCGCCAGCTCCGCGAGTTTCGCCTTGACCCGCGACACCACGTCCAGCGCGTTGGCGCCGATGCGCATGACGACCACGCCGCCCACCGCTTCTCCCTGTCCGTTGCGTTCGGCGATGCCCACCCGGAGATCCGACCCCAGCGTCACGTCGGCCACGTCTCCCACCCGCACCGGCCGGCCGCCGTCGCCCACATTGACCGCCACGGCGGCGATATCCTCGACGCCGCGGAAGTAGCCGAGCCCGCGGATGGCGTAGTCGCTGCCGGCCACTTCGAGCGTGCGGGCGCCGACGTCCTGATTGGCGTTGCGCACCGCCTCGGTGATCTGCCGAGCGGTGACGCCGTACGACTGCAGCCGGGTCGGATCGAGCAGGACCTGGTATTGCCGCACGAATCCGCCGATGCTTGCCACCTCCGCCACGCCGGGAAGCCCCTGGAGCGCGTAGCGGAGCTGGAAGTCCTGGATGGAGCGGAGCTGAGCCGGCGAATAGCCCGGCCCCTCCACCGCGTACTGGTACACCCAGCCGACGCCGGTCGCGTCGGGGCCGAGCTCGGTGCGGGCGGCGGCCGGCAGGCGCGACTGCACCGCGTTGAGCCGCTCCAGCACGCGGGACCGCGCCCAGTAGGGGTCGGTGCCCTCCTGGAAGATGACGTACACAAACGCGGTGCTGAACATGGACTGCCCCCGCACCACCTTCACCTTGGGCACCCCCAGCAGCGCCGTCACCAGCGGATAGGTGACCTGGTTCTCCACCACCTGCGGCGCCTGCCCGGGGTACTCGGTGTAGACGATCACCTGCACGTCCGAGAGATCGGGGATCGCGTCCACCGGCATGGACCGGACGTGCAGTGCGCCGGCCACCAGCAGGCCCAGGGCCCCCAGCGCGATGAGGCCCCGCCGGGACAGCGACCAGGCAATCAGCTTGGCGATCATGGCTTCGCGCCTTTCGCCGGCTCCGCCATGCCACCCATGTTGAGTCCCATGCCCATCTGCAGCATCAGGCCCTGCATGGCGGCGGCGAGGTTGGACTCGGAGTCGAGCAGGTAAGTGGCCGAGGCCACCACCTCATCGCCGAGCTTGAGCCCCCGCCGGATCTCCACCAGCGAATCGCCGCGGGCGCCGACGATCACTTCTCGGGGCATGAAGGTGCCGTCACCCCGATTGACGAACACCAGGTTGGTGGTGCCGGTGGGCAGCACCGCCTCCAGCGGGACGGCGAGCACGACCTGCGCGGCCGGTGCGGTGGTGACGGTCGCGTACATGCCGGGCCGGAGCCTTCCGTCCTGGTTGGCCACCTCGACCCTCGCGGTGAGCGTCCGGGTCTTCTGGTCCACACTTGGTTGGATGAAGGTCACCCGCCCCGGGTAGCGGCGGTCGGCCAGCGCACCGACCACCACCGAGACCGGTGTCCCGACCCGTACCACCGGTGCGTCCATCTCGAATATCGCGACATCCACCCAGAGCAGGCTCCGGTCGGCGATGAGAAACAGGTTGTCCCCGGCGCGCACCATCTGCCCGTCGGTCACCATCTTCTCGGCGATCTCCCCGCCCCGCGGCGCCCGTAGCTCCAGGGTCCGGCGGGCCTGGCCGCTCCGCTCCAGCTCCACGATCTCCTCCTCCGGGATGTCCCACAGCACCAGGCGGCGGCGGGCCGCCGCCACCAGGGAGGAATCGTTGAGCCGCCGGGCACCGAGATATTCCTCCTGGGCGCTCACCAGCTCGGGGGAGTAGATCGCCAGCAGCACCTCTCCCATCCGGACCGGCTTGCCGAGATAGTCGGCATCGAGTCGCTCGATCCAGCCGGTTACCCGGGCATTGACGTAGGTGCGCCGAGGCTCGGCGTAGGCGAGCGTCCCCGCCAGACGGATGCCCTGCCCGACAGGCCGATTGGCGGCGCGGGCAAAGCTGATGCCGAGTCCTGAGGCGACCGGCCGGTCGAGGGCAACGCCGGAGTCTCCGGTCATGTCCATCCCGGCCATGCCGGGCATGCCGGCCATGTCGTTCCCGCCGGCGGGCGGCTTGCCCGGACCACACGCCCCCAGCGCCAGGGCCATCGAGAGACCCAGGAACACCGGGGCGCGCCGGAACATCAGAATGTGCTTCATGGGGTGGTCTCCGGCTCGAGCAGCTGATCGAGTATGACGAGATGGGTCAGGTGCTCCGCGGCGATCTCCGCCGCGTCCAGTTCCGCCCGATAGCGAGCGTCCTGGGCGGTGAGCACACTGAGGAATTCGGTCTGGCCGGTGCGATAGCTTCGGAGGGCGGCGTCCACGCCTTCGTGGGTCACGGGCAGCACGCTCTCGATGAGCAGGGTGAGCCGAGCGGCGCCGGCGCGGGCCTCCGCGAGGGTCCGCTCCAGTTCCGCGGTCAGCGCGTCCTGCTCCTCTTCCAGCCCGCGTTGTGCGGCCTCGGTGTCTATCCGTGCGGCCTGCGCCAGCAGCCGCTGTTTCCGCCCGGCCCAGAGGGGAATCCGGATGCCAACGAACGCGGAGAAGAAATCCGAACCGAGAGGTCGCGCGCCGTAGCGGGTCATGACGTCGAAATCGGGCCGCGCGGTCAGCGCCTCGGCGCGGGCGGTCTGGCCGGCCGCCTCGATCTCGGCGCGCCGCGCCTCGAGCCGGGGATGGTCCGCGAGCGGCTCCGCGCCCGACAGATGCTCGGCGTGCTGCGATTCGGCCTCGGCAAGAATCGCGGCTACGGAGTCGGCCGAGATCGGGAGCACCTCGAGCCGTTCCGGCGCGCGGATGCCGCGGACCGCGCGCAGATCCGCCCGGAGCCCGGACTCGACCGCCTCCAGCGCCGCCTGTTCGGTGTCGAGCCGAGCCAGGGCGATGCGGGCCTGGAGCGGATCGCTCTGCGGCACGCTCCCTGTCCCGTAGCGGGCGGTCGAGATCTCGACGGCGCTCTGCAGGAGCAGACGCTGCCGGGAGAGAGTCTGCCGGGCCGCGACGATGTAGCGGAGACGGTAGTAGAGCATCGCGACCCGGACCGTCAGGTCTCGGCTCATGATCCGCGTCTCTGCGCCGGCTCCCCGGGCCATAGCGCTGGCGGCGCGCTTCTGGGCGCCAAGTGTGCCGGGCCAGGGAAACTGCTGCGAGAGTTGGACGTCCACCTCGGTGAAGTCGCTCTCCCGGAATCCGAACCGCGGCAGGGTCAGATCCATGACCCCGACGTTCACCATGGGATCGGGGAGCGCGCCCGCAGGGCGGATGCGGGCGGACGCGGCCCGCGCGCGGGCGGCACTCCGCAGAATGGAGGGTGCGGCGGTGACGGCCTCCGCCGTGAGCCGGCGGAGCAGGGAATCCTGCAGGGCCGTGGCCTGGCCATGTGCGGCGGGCGGTGCTCCCAGCAGCAGCGTGCCCAGGACCACAACGATCGGGTGCGAAAAGTGGGTCATTGCTCCCCCCGGACCGTCGGGCGGGTGGGAGCGATGGCCAGTCGGCCACCGCCCCACCGCGCTCGACCAGGTGATCGGGTTACCGGTTGAGGGTGTCAAGCAGACGGGTCGCCTTGACCTGCTGCTCAGCGTTGAGGAGTACCGAGGCCTGCCGGAACGCCTCGGCAGCCGTGGTCCTGGCTCGTGCGATCCGCGGCACCGACTTGCCCGGTACGCGGTCAAACCTGGTGACCATCGGACGGCCACGTTCATGCCGCAACTGTTCTACCAGTCGAGTGAGGCGTGCAACCTGATCGCCGTTGAGCTCCAGCAGGTCGCGGCCTGCCAGGATCCGCTCGATGACTGTCGCCGCCGGAGCGGTTTTGAGGTGCGCGGACAGGGTCTGCGCCGCGAGCAAAGAGGTCCCCAGCGCGAGGATCAGCGCCGTGAGGGTAAGGATGCGAGTACGCATGGACAGCATCTCCCAGACGTGAAGTCGCGAGTTGCCAGCGGACCGGTATCCGCATGGTTGAGCCCGACCCTGGCGCACGCGCGCCGGGGCCTATGTGTGGCTGGAACTCGACTTCAGGCGATGGGAGGGGGCTGTGGCGGGGCGACCGGGTCGCCGGGGAGGAGCGCGGAGGGCGTGGAGTATGCCGTGGACGCGCGGGGCGTGGCCCCGAACAGCTGCAGCGTCACCGGGACCATCGGTGCGGTCGGGGCGCAGACCATCATCTGGGCGCAGTCCTGGGCCGGCGCGGAATGCGAGGGGCTGGACTCGTGGTCCATCCCCGACATCGGCATGGGGCACTTGGCCTCGGGCTGTGGCGCGGCGTGCATGCAGATCCCGGCGCCCGCGAGGGGGCCGAGCTGCAGCAGTACCAGGAACACGCCCGCAATCATGCGCATGGCAAGACACTAACCCGTCGGGTGGGTGCGGTCAAGCAGAGAGGCTGACCAGCCGCCAAGACTTCCACTCGATAGAAACGTGCGAAGCGGCCGATTGGTTCCGCCGTCGCCGACGGTCGCGGTGATGCCGGTTTCTCACTCTCCATCCACTCGGTTGCGATCTCCCCCTCTTTACACAACCGGCCTCGCCTGCGATACTCCCGCCATGCGGCGAAGGGTGGGTTCCTGGCGGCGGATGGTCCTCGCCGTGACGACAGCGTTGTTCGTCCTCGGTGCGGGGGCGGAACGGGTGCTGCCCGACACTCATGATGGCGATGCCGGGATCCCGGTTGCGGATCTCGCTGGCACGACCTCATCCGACCGGCCCGCGCCGACCCCGAGCCATAGTCCGGACGCCCCACACCTCTGCCACTGCCTCCATGTCCATGTTGCGGACATCATGGATGCTGGACCCCTCAGGCTTGCCGCACCCCCCGCTCCGAGTGAACCGCTGTTTCGGGCGCGCGGCTACGCCTCAGTTCCTTCCATCCGCCTGTTCCGTCCTCCAATAGCCTGATCTCCGCCTGACCTGACCCGGCATTCCGCCGTGTCGGCCTGGACTTCAACGGAGATCGTATGTCCGTACGCCACACACCGGCGTGCGCGCTGCTGCTGCTCGGGCTCTTCCTGCCCGGGACCATCGGCGCGCAGGCCCACCCGATCACACTGGACGAGGCATTGACCTCGGCCCGCGACATGAGCCCACAGCTCCGCCTTGCCGAGGCGGACCTGGCACTCGCCCGGGCCGATCACAAGGCCGCCCGGGTGTCGGCCTACAACCCCGAGGCGACCTTCAGCATCGGGCCGTCGTCGAACGCCGACACGACCCTGACCGGCTATCAGGTCGGCCTGAGCCAGACGCTTGAGCTCGGCGGGAAGCGGGGCCTCCGCGGGGCCAGCGCGGCGCGGCGAGTCGAGGCCGCCGAGGCCCGACGCACCCGAACGCTCGCCGTGCTGGAAGCCACGGTCCGGCAGGAATTCTGGCTGGCCGTGGTAGCCCGCGCCCGCCTGGCAACGGCCCTCGAGGCCGACTCCGTCGCCGACATCCTGCGTGAGGCGGCGGCAGAGCGAATGCGTCTCGGCGCCGGCACCCGGCTCGAGATCAACGTCGCCGCTGCCGCCGCCGCCCAAACCCACCGCGCGCGGCTGGTCGCCCTGCGCGATCTCCGGAGCGCGTTGTTGCGCCTCGGGGCCGCCATTGGGCTCCCCGCATCCGATACCCTGGATCCGGAGGGCACCCTCCCCCTGGCCGAGGTTCCGGCGCTATCGGAGGACGACCTGGTCCGGCTGGCGCTCGGCCAGCGGGCCGACCTGGCCGCCGTTCAAGCCGACCGGCTGGCGGCCGAATCCGACGTGCGACTGTCCCGGGCGCTCGCCTGGCCGGACCCGACCCTGGGGGTCTCGGCAGGGAAAGCCGAGGACTTCCGGGTGCTCGAGTTCAGCGTCGCCCTGCCCCTCCCCCTCTGGAATCGCGGTCAGGGGGTGCGGGCCCAAGCCGGCGCCTCCCTGGAGCGGGCTCGGCTCGCGGAGGGCATCGCCATCCGGGACGCGGAACGCGAGATCCGCGATGCCTATCGTGGGCTGGTGACTGCGGTCGAGGCCGAGCGCGCCTTCGATCGCGACGTGGTGGAACGGCTGGGGGAGAATCTGGCCCTGGCTGAGGAGTCCTTCCGGGCTGGAAAGATTGGACTGCTGGTGTTCAACACCGTGCGGCGCGAGCTGGTCGAGGCGCGCCTGGCCTATCTGGACGCGGTTGCCGAGGTGGTCGAGCGCCGGTCGGCGCTCGAGCAGGCCCTCGGCGCCGCGTTCGACACCAACGAGTGAGGCGGCAATGACCTGCGCAGTAGATACGCGAGTAGTCCGGTATGTCCTCCTTCTTGGGTCCCTGGCGGCGTGCGGGACGCGCGATGGGGCGAGCGGGGACTCGGGCAGCAAACCGGCGGCTCCATCTGGAGCTGGCGTGGTCCAGCTCTCACCGGCTCAGGTGGTCGCGGCAGGGCTCACCTATGCCGTGGCGGAACGACGTTCCGGCCCAGGTGGACTGTCCGCCACCGGGCAGATCGAGGCCGCATCCGGCCGGCTGGCGCGGGTCGGCTCCCGGGTCGCCGGACGGGTGACCCGGGTGCTGGCGGCGGAGGGCGATCAGGTGAACGCCGGCGCGGTGCTGGCCCGGATCGACGCGCCGGAACTGGCGGAAGCCACGGCGGAATACCTCGCCGCCAACGCGGAGGCCAAGGTCGCCCGGGAGATCGCGGACGGAGAGCACCGGCTGTTCGAGCGGGGCATCAGCAGCGAGCGCGAATGGCGGCAGGCCGAAGCGGGGGCCATCCGGGCAGAGTCCGGCAAGGAATCAGCCGAAGGGCGCCTGCATTCGCTGGGGCTCTCGGACGCGGACCTCGACGCGCTGCAAGTCGTGGGACACTACAACTCCGCGGTGGCGGTGCGGACCCCTATCGGCGGAGTCATTGCCAGTCGCAACGCCGATGTGGGCCAGGTGGTACAGCCGGGGGAGCAACTCTACGAGGTCGTGGATCTTCGCGAGGTGCGGCTGGTGGTGGATATCTATGAAGACGCCCTGGCCCGCGTCCGGGCCGGCCAGCGGGTGGAAGTACGCACCACCGCCACCGGGGACCGGGTCTTTACCGGGCATGTCGCCAGCGTGGGCGCGCTGGTCGAGCGGGAGACCCGAACGGTGAAGCTGCAGGTGCATCTGGCCAACCCCGACAGGCTGCTCCGGCCGGGGATGTTCGCCAGCGTCTGGCTGGCGGGCGTTCCGATCCGGGGGGACATCGGTGTGACCGTCATCCCGGAGTCCGCGGTGCAGCGGGACGGCGATGCCAGCATCGTGTTCGTGCCCGCGGGGGCAGGGCGGTTTGCCCGGCGCCCCGTCCGCCTGGGACCGCCGGCCGACAGCGGCTGGGTCACGGTGGCGGACGGCGTGAACCGCGGAGACAGTGTGGTGGCCGGCGGCACGTTCCTTCTCAAGTCTGAACTGCGCCGGGATGAACTCGGCGAGGACGAGTAGGCGGGATCATGATCGAACGACTGCTGGAATGGTCTCTGCGCAACCGGTTCCTGGTCCTGACGCTCACCGCCCTGCTGATCGGGGGCGGGATCTGGGCCCTGCGTGGCCTGCCGATCGACGCGGTCCCGGACGTCACCAATGTGCAGGTGCAGGTCCTCACCAGCGCGCCAGCGCTGGGACCGGAGGAGGTCGAGCAATTCGTCACCACCCCGGTGGAGTTGGCCATGAGCGGCCTGCCGGGTCTGACCGAGTTGCGTTCCATCTCCCGCTTCGGCCTTTCCGCGGTGACGGTCATCTTCGAGGACGGCACGGACATCTACTTCGCCCGTCAGCTGGTCAACGAGCGGGTGCAGAGCGCCCGTGAGGCCATCCCGCCCGGATATGGCAGCCCCGAAATGGGGCCCGTCACCACCGGCCTGGGAGAGATCTACCAGTTCGTGGTCAGCGGGGAGGGCAAGACCCCGATGGAGCTGCGGACGATTCTGGAATGGGACATCGCGCCACGCCTTCGCCAGGTGCCCGGGGTCATCGAGCTGAACGCCTTCGGCGGCGAGCTGCGGACCTACGAGGTCGCGGTCCTGCCGGAGCGCCTGAGCGCGTACCGGGTGTCGCTGAGCCAGCTGTTCGAAGCGCTGGAGCGCAACAACGCCAATGCCGGCGGGGCCTACATCGAGAAGAACGCGGAGCAATACCTGATCCGCGGTGAGGGCCTGGTGCGGACGCTGGAAGATCTGGGTGATATCGTCGTCAGCACCGACCCCCGCGACGGTACGCCGGTGTACGTCAGACAGCTGGCCCGGGTGCAGTTTGCCCCGATGGTCCGCCAGGGCGCGGTGACCCGGGACGGCGAGGGCGAGGTGGTCACCGGCATCGTCCTCATGCTGCTGGGCGGCAACAGCCGGGACGTCGTCACCCAGGTAAAGGCCACGGTGACGGACATGACGCCGGTCCTGGCCAGGCTGGGAGTGCGGATCGAGCCGTTCTACGACCGGACGGACCTGGTGCAGAAGACCATCCGGACGGTCGCCAAGAACCTGGCCGAGGGTGCCCTGCTGGTCATCGTGGTGCTGTTCCTGCTGCTGCGGAACCTCCGCGCGGGCCTGCTGACCGCGAGCGTGATTCCCCTGTCAATGCTGGGGGCGTTCATCGGGATGCGGGCCGCCGGAGTCTCCGGCAACCTCATGTCGCTGGGCGCGATCGACTTCGGGCTCATCGTCGACGGCGCGGTGATCGTGGTGGAGAACGTGGTGCGCCTGATCGCCGAACGCTCCCACCGGCTGGGCCGGGCGCTCGATGCCGATGAGCGCACGGCCGCGGTCCTGGAGGGCTGCCGGGAGGTGCTGGGGTCCACGGTGTTCGGGGTGACGATCATTTCGATCGTATACCTCCCGATCCTCACCCTGACCGGCATCGAAGGCAAGATGTTCGGCCCCATGGCCCTCACGGTGCTGTTTGCGCTCGGCGGATCCCTGCTGCTGGCGGTGACGCTGATTCCGGTGCTGGCCTCCCTGCTGCTGCCGGGTCGGCTGGAGGAGAAGGAAATCCGCCTGCTGGGGTGGCTCCGGACGCGGTATGAACCGGCGCTGGAGCGCGCCCTCCGGCGGCCGCGCTTGGCCCTGGGCGCAGGGCTGGGGCTGTTTGGCGTGGCGGTGCTGGTGGCGCCCTTCCTGGGCGCGGAGTTCGTGCCGAGGCTGGATGAAGGGGCATTCGCCCTGCAGGCCTGGCGTTTGCCAAGCGTCTCCCTGGAAGAGTCGGTGCGACAGACGGGAGAGATCGAGCGGACACTGCAGGACTTCCCGGAAGTGGTGACCGTCGTCTCCAAGACCGGTCGCGCCGAGATCGCCACCGATCCGATGGGCGTGGAAATCTCGGACATTCTCGTCATGCTGCGACCGCATGGCGAGTGGCAGACCGCGCCCACCCGGGAGGGTCTGATCGAGGCAATGGACTCCGCGCTCCGGGCGCGAGTGCCGGGCACGGTGTTCAGCTACTCGCAGCCGATTGAGCTCCGGGTCAGCGAACTGATCTCCGGCGTCCGCTCCGACGTGGCCTTCACGATTTATGGAGATGACCTCGTCGCGCTGGAACAGGCCGCGGCAGCGGCGGTCCGGGTACTGGCCAAGGTACCGGGCGCCGCGGACGTCAAGGCGGAGCAGACCGCCGGCCTCCCGGTGCTGCGGGTGCGCCTCGACCGGCGGGCCCTGGCGCGCTACGGCATCAACGCCGCCGATGCCCTGGACGCCGTCACCGCCCTCGGCGGGCGTGAGGCTGGCGTGGTACTGGAAGGCCAGCGGCGGTTCGCGGTCCAGGTTCGCTTCGTCAGCTCAGCGCGCCGGGACCCGGCCCAGATCGGTGCCCTCCCCATCCGCTCGCCGTCGGGGCAGCTCATCCCCCTCTCCCAGCTCGCGGACATTCAATTGGAGGACGGGCCGGCACAGATCAGCCATGAGGCAGGCCGGCGGCGCATCACCGTCGAACTCAATGTCCGGGGCCGGGACCTCGCCGGATTCGTGGCGGAGGCGCAGGACGCGATCTCGGCGGCCGACGTCCTCCCGGCGGGGTACTTCGCCGAGTGGGGCGGCCAGTTCCAGAACCTGCAGGATGCGACCGCCCGCCTGGTGATCGTCGTGCCGCTCGCCCTGGCGCTGATCTTCATCCTCCTGTACCTGAGCCAGGGCTCGGCGACGCTGGCCGGGATCATCTTTCTCAATGTACCCTTTGCGATCAGTGGGGGGGTCTTCGCACTCGCCGCCCGCGGGCTACCCATGTCCATTTCGGCCGGGGTCGGCTTCATCGCCCTGTTCGGGGTCGCCGTGCTGACCGGGCTGGTGCTGCTGGGCTACGCCGAGCAGCGCCGCCGCGAAGGTGCGGATGTGCTCACGGCGGCACGGGAGGCCGCGCGGGTCCGACTCCGGCCGGTGCTGATGGCGGGTCTCGTGGCCGCGCTGGGCTATGTGCCGATGGCCATCGCGACCGGGTCGGGGGCCGAGGTGCAGCGGCCCCTCGCGACCGTCGTTATCGGCGGCCTGGTCACCTCGACCCTGCTGACGCTGCTGGTCCTGCCGGCGGTGTACGCGTGGATCGAGGGGCGCACCGGGGCCCACACTGAACCGAACTCGGAGGCAATCCCATGAAGCTGCTCATGGCCTACATCCGCCCAAACATGGCGCAGGCCGTGGTGGCGGCGCTGCTGGAGGCCGGCTGTCGCGACATCCTCGTGCAGGACGTGAAGCGGCTGGTACCGGGGCTACGCGGCGAGGACTACGCCTTTTCGGTGGAACTGGGCCAGCGGTACGAGGCCATGACGGCGCTGACATGCCCGGCCGACGATGACGCGGCAACGCGCTGGACCGAGGTCCTCAGGGGAGCGGCACGCACAGGCCAGCACGGCGACGGCGAGGTCCTGGTCCTGCCGCTGGATACCCGGCTTCACATCAGCCGGCTCGGGTGACTCACTGAGGAATCCGCTCATGGGACACAACCACGATCACCCCCAGGCCACGTACAACCGCGCGTTCGCGATCGGGGTCGCCCTCAACCTCACGTTTGTCATCATCGAGGCGATATACGGGCTTCGTGCCCACTCCCTGGCACTGGTGGCCGACGCGGGGCACAATCTCAGCGACGTCCTGGGTCTGCTGCTCGCCTGGGGCGCCGCCACCCTCGGCGCCACGCGCCCTTCTCCGCGCCGGACCTACGGCCTCCGCCGGACCTCCATCCTCGCGGCGCTGGCCAACGCGATTCTCCTGCTGATCGCGGTCGGAGCCATCACCTGGGAAGCGGTGCTCCGATTGCAGCGGCCGGAACCGGTCGCGTCCGGCGTCGTGATTGCGGTGGCGCTGGTGGGTATCGGCATCAACACGGCGACGGCCCTCCTCTTCCTCCGGGGCCGGCAGCAGGATCTCAACATCCGTGGCGCGTTCCTGCACATGGTCGCCGACGCCGCCGTCTCGGCGGGCGTCGTGGTGGCCGCGCTGCTGATGCGGGGCACCGGCTGGCTGTGGCTGGATCCGGCGGTGAGCCTCGCGATCGCGGTCGTGATCACCATCGGGACCTGGGGTCTGCTGCGCGACTCGGTGAACTTGGCGCTCGATTCGGTGCCGGCAGGCATCGCGCCCGAGCAGGTGGCTCGCTACCTGTCCGGCCTCCCCGGCGTCGTTGCCATACACGATCTCCATATCTGGGGCATGAGCACGACGCACGCGGCCCTGACGGCCCACCTGGTGAAGCCGGTGGTAGAGGACGAGGATCGTCTACTGGCCCAGGCGTGTCGTGACCTGCACGACCGTTTCGGCATCGAGCACGTCACACTCCAGATCGAGCGCAGCGACGCCGCCGCGCGGTGCGCGCAAGCGCCGGAGGACGTCCCATGATGTGGACCGGATCGCTCCATATGGACCGCCTGACCGCCTTCGGTCTCTTTCGCGGTGACGGCCATGCTGATGACCTAGGCGCTGGAGGCCCGAAGCCGATGGTTCATTCTGGCCTTCGCCGGAGCGTGCGTCCTGGGCTCGGTCTATGGATTCCTCTACAAACACGGTGACCCGGTGCTACCAGCTGCGGTGAGGTCGTCTCGCCTGGAGCGTCCCGCGCCGAAGCATTTTCTCCTCGGTCGGCCTCCCTATGTTACGAGGCGCAGCAACTCAGGGTCGCCACATCACGATCGAAGGTCTGCGCCGCCAGCTTGATCGCCTCCGATAGCGTGAGGTATGGGTGGAACGTCGAGGTGATGTCCTCGATGGTGAGGCCGAAGCGGATGGCGAGCGCCGGCTCGGTGACCATCTCCCCCGCCTCCGCGGCCAGGATCTGGGCCCCGACGATCTTTCGGGTGGCGGAATCCGCCACCAGCTTCACGAAGCCGCGGGTATCGTGCGCGGCGAGCGAGCGGGTGACGTGCTCCATCGGGAGCCTCGAAACCAGCGGCTCCACGCCCGCCGCCCGCGCCGACGCCTCGGTGAGCCCCACCGTGGCCACCGCCGGGTCGGAGAAGGTCACGCTCGGCACGGCCGTGAGGTCCAGTCGCCGGGTATTCCCCGACAGCGCATTCTCCGCCGCGAGCGCACCGCCGTAGGCCGCCACGTAAACGAACATCGGTTCGCCCACCACATCGCCGGCGGCGTAGACGCCCGGCACATTCGTTTCGAGATGCTCGTCCACCACGATCTCACCCTTCCTGCCCAGCGCCACACCGATGGTGTCGAGCCCGAACCCGGCACTCCGGGGCCGACGCCCGGCCGCCGCCAGCAGCTGGTCGGCCTCGAGGATCTCGGTCTCTCCACGGCGGGAGAGGTGGACGTGGTACTTTCCAGGGCGTTCCACACGCTCGACGGCGGTCTCGGTCCGGACGTCGATCCGCTCGGCGCGGAGGTAGTCCGTGAGCGCCGCACCGATCTCGGGATCTTCCCGGGAGAGCACCCGCTCCCCCCGGGCCACGAGGGTCACGCGCACGCCGAGCCGGGCGAACATCTGGCCCAGCTCGACCGCGACGAAGCCGGCCCCGATCACCAGGAGCGAGTCCGGGAGCCGGTCCAGCGCCATGGCGCTCACGTTGTCGAGGGATCCTGCTTCCGCGAGGCCCGGAATCTCCGGTGCCACAGGGCCCGAGCCGGTCGCCACCAGGATCTTCCCGGCCGCGAGGACCCGGCCGTCGGCCAGGCGTACGTCCCGCGGCCCAATGAGAGTGGCCCGCTGTTCGAAGAGGGTGATGCCCTCGTGCGCCCTGAGCACGTCCCAGTACTTCCCTTCGCGCAGCCGGCTGACCAGCTCGTCCTTCTGACCGCGCACGAGGTTCCAGTCCGGCAGGCCGTCGGTGCTGGGGATTCCGCTGAACGCATGGTGCACTCGCCGATGCCTCGCCTCCCCGGCGCGGATCAGGGTCTTGCTGGGCACGCAGCCGACGTTCACGCAGGTGCCGCCGAGTGTCCCGCCCTCGATCATGGCGACAGTGGCACCCAGCTCGGCTCCCCTGATGGCGGCCGCAAAGGCCGCGGATCCGCCTCCGACGATGACCAGGTCGAAGGCGCCCCTGCCGGTCTTCATGAGGGCTGAGGCGCCGCCGGCGGCTCGATGATCCGGGCGCCGTAGCCGGTCCGCTTGGTCAGGTGATCGGCGATCTGCGCCGGGGTCACCAGTTCCGGGTCGTAATCAACCACGCCGAGGCTGTCATCCAGGGTGACGGTCGCCTTCAGTACTCCCGGCAGCCGGTTGAGCGCAATCCTGGCGGTGACCGGGCAGCTGCCGCAGGTCATGCCGGAGATATGCAGCCTCACGGTGGCGGTATCGGCGGGTACGGCCGCGATGGTCTGGGCGGACGCGACCGAGACCCCGTCGCGGCAGATGGGACAGAGGATACCGGCTCCAGCGAGCGCGACCACCGCCGCGGCTGCGAGTTTGATGTGCAGCGTCATGGGACCTCCTTCTTAGAGTACCAACCTCGACCACAACGGAAACGCCGCGAACACCAGCGCGAAGGCGGTCGCGATCCACAGCACGATCCGGGTACGGCGGCGGACCTGCGGGTCGGCGCAGGGTTTGCCGGGAGCGCACGCGTCTTTCTCCTGCCGGTCGAGCCAGTAGAAGCCGCCACTCAGCGAGAGCGCCGCCCCGACGAGAAAGTACGGTCTCAGGGGCGTGAAGGTCGTGGACAGACCCGCCCCCGAGAGTCCGAGGAAGACCGCGACGAGCGGGCCCGCGCAGCAGAGCGCCGAGGCCACGGCGGCGGTCACACCGCCGACGGCGGCCAGGATCGGCCTAGACATGTTCCACCGGCTCCTCCAGTGCTTCGAGGATGGGACACTCGGCCGTGGGGGCGCGACGTTCGCAGGCCTCGACCAGTCCCTCCAGCACCCGTTGCATGCGTTCGAGTTCGCTCAGCTTCTGCCGGACCAGGGTGACCTTGGCCTTCGCCCGATCGCTGACCTCGTGGCAGGCCTCACCGTGCTGGACCCGAAGCGCGAGCAGCTCGGCGATTTCCTCCAGGGTGAAGCCCAGCTCCTGCGCCCGCTTGATGAAGCGGATGCGGGGCACCACCTCCTCCGGGTACTGCCGGTAGCCCCCCGCCGACCGCCGTGGCTCCGAGATCAGCCGACGGCGTTCGTAGTAGCGGACGGTCTGAACGTTGACCCGCGCCCGGGCAGCGACCTCCCCGATGGTCATGGCTCCTCCCTTCCCTCCGCTACACTATACACCCTGTACCAAGGTATAGGGTCAAGACCGCGCCGCTACGCCGACTCGGCGCCGGCCGGCGCGCTCCGGCTCCCGAACAGCCAATAGAGCGCGGGCAGCACGACCATGTTGAGCGCGGTGGCGGAGAGGAGTCCGCCGAGGATCACGATCGCCATCGGCGTCTGCAGCTCGTTCCCCGGCTTCCCGCCCCCGACCGCCAGCGGGACCAGGGCCAGGCCCGCCGCGAGGGCGGTCATGAGGATCGGTGACAGCCGCTCCAGCGAGCCCCGCACGATCGCCTCACGGAACGCCACCCCCTCGGACAACAGCCGCTGGTAATGCGCCACCAGCAGGATCCCGTTCCGGGTGGCAATCCCGAACAGCGTCACGAATCCGACCAGGGAGGCGATGCTCACGATCCGGCTCGTGACCAGCACCGCCAGCACCCCGCCAATCAGGGCCAGCGGCAGGTTGACCATGATCAGGGCCGCCGCGCGGGCGGTGCGGAACTCGCTGTACAGGATCAGGAAGATGGCCGCGATGGCGATCAGGGACAGGACGGAGATGGTGCGGGTGGCCTCCTCCTGGCTCTCGAACTGCCCGCCGTACGACAGGTGATAGCCGGTGGGCAGCACCACCCTGGCCGCGACCTGCCGCTCGATCTCCCCCACCGTGCTGCCCAGGTCCCGGCCACTGACGTTGGCCTGCACCACGATCTTCCGCTGGACATTCTCCCGGGACACCGTGTTCGGCCCGCGATCCACCGTGACCTCCGCCAGCTGCGACAGCGGGACCCGCACACCGACCGGGGTATCCAGCATCACCCCGGCGATCGCCTCCGCGCTCGACCGGAGCTCCGCAGGGAGGCGCACGACCAGGTCGTAGCTCCTGCCCTCCTCCAGCACCGAAGAGGCCACCTCGCCGTTGAAGGCGACATCAATCCACTCGGCCAGCTGGCCCACCGTCATGCCGTACTGCGCCAGGATCAGCCGGTTGCCGCGGACGTGGAGCTGCGGGACGTCAATCTGTTCCTCGAGCTGGAGATCCACGACGCCCGGCACGCCCGTCATCGCGTCGCGCACCCGCGCCCCCACCTGGCGGAGCTGGTAGAGATCGGGGCCGAAGATCTTGACGGCGATGTTGGCCCGGGTCCCCGAGAGCATGTGATCAATGCGGTGGCCGATCGGCTGGCCGATGGTCACGTTGGTCCCCGGAATCGCCGAGAACTGCGCCCGCAGGTCCGCCAGCTCCGCCTCCTTGTCGATCCCGTCCTTCAGGGTGACATCGATCTCGCCAGCGTTGACGCCCTGCGCATGTTCGTCCAGCTCCGCCCGGCCCTGACGCCGATCGGTGTTCAGCACCGCCGGACTGGCCAGCAGGATCTCCTCCACCCGCTGGCCGATGGCGTTCGACTCCGCCAGCGAGGTCCCCGGCACGGTCACCACCGACACGGTGAGCGCGCCTTCATTGAATTCGGGGAGGAAGGCGCTTCCCAGAAACGGGATCACCGCCAGGGTGAGCCCGAGGGCCGTGGCCGCGCCCGCGAGCACCAGCTTCGGCCGCTCCAGCACCAGCTCCAGGGTCGGGCTGTAGCGGGCCTTGAGCCAGGTGACCAGGGCGCTCTCCCGTTCCTCCCGGACGGCCCGGGAGTCGGGAAGGAGGTAGAGGCAGAGCACCGGCGTCACGGTGACAGCGACGACCAGCGAGGCCAGGATGGAGACCACATAGGCGAAGCCGAGCGGCTGCAGGAGGCGTCCTTCCACGCCCCCCAGGAAGAACAGCGGCAGGAACGCCACGATGATGATCAGGGTGGCGTTCACGATGGATGCCCGGATCTCCCGGGAGGCCTCGTAGACCACGGCGGCGGCCGGCTGCTGCTCCGTCGGCGGCCGGTGGTGGTTCTCCTTGAGCCGGCGGAAGACGTTCTCGACATCAATGATCGCGTCGTCCACCAGCGCGCCGATGGCGATGGCCATGCCGCCCAGCGTCATGGTGTTGATGGTGATCCCCAGCAGCTGCATCGCGAAGATGGCCACCGCCAGGGACAGGGGGATCGCCAGCAGTGAGATGCCGGTGGCCCGGAGGTTCCACAGGAACAGCAGCAGCACGATGACGACAAAGATCGCTCCGTCGCGGAGCGCGGCGAGCACGTTCTCGATGGCCACGGCGATGAAGCTGGCTTGGCGGAACAGCTCGGAGAGGATGGTCATCCCCTCCGGAAGGCTCGACTGAATGTCCTTGAGCTCCGCCTCGATCCGCTCGGTCAGCTCGAGGGTGTTGGCGCCCGGCTGCTTCTGCACCGCCAGCACCACCCCCGGCTTGGCATTGATGGAGCCGTCGCCGTACTTGGGCGCCGAGCCCACGGTGACTTCGGCGACCTGGCCGAGCAGCACCGGGACCCCGCGATGCACCGCCACCACCGTCCGGGCGATGTCCTCCACCCCCCGAATCCGGCCGATGCCGCGGATCACGTACTCCTGGCCGCGATCCATATACACCCCGCCGGAGGCGTTGGCATTGGAGCCTCGGGCCGCCTCGAGCACCTGGGACAGCGATACGCCGGCGGCGAGCAGGCGGGCCGGATCGGCCAGCACCTGGTACTGCTTCACCTCCCCGCCGATGGGGACGACCTGGGAGACTCCAGGCACCGCCAGCAGCCGGCGCCGGATGGTCCAGTCGGCCACGGTCCGCAGCTCCTGCGGCGACTGCGGGCCGGTGAGGCCGATCATCATGATCTCGCCCATCACGGAGGAGACCGGCGCCAGCACCGGCGCCTCCACCCCGGCGGGCAGCGAGCCGGCCACCGTCTGGAGCTTTTCGGAGACGATCTGCCGGTCGCGGAAGATGTCGGTGCCCCATTCGAACTCCACCCAGACGACGGAGATCCCCTGCGCGGTGGAGGAGCGGACCCGGCGCACGCCGGTGGCCCCGTTGACCGCCGTCTCGATCGGGAAGGTGACCAGCGCCTCGACCTCCTCCGGCGCCATCCCGTGCGCTTCGGTCAGCACCGTGACGGTGGGCGCGGTGAGATCGGGAAAGACGTCCACCGGCATGCGGGCCGCGGTCCACGCGCCGGTGACGAGCAGCAGGGCCGCCGCGGCGAGCACCAGCACCCGGTTGCGGAGCGACCACGCGATGAGCTGGTTGAGCATGGGATGGCTCCTAGTGCTCGTGGCCGTGGGCGGGGGCGCTGGTGGACAGCGACGCGAGCCGGACCTCGTAGGCCGCGCCGGTTACCACCCGCTCCCCGGCCGCGAGGCCGCTCAGCACCAGGGTGCGGCCGGCCTGCTGACCACCAGTCTGGATGAGCCGCTTCTCGAACCGTTCTCCCTCGGCCTGCACGTAGACCACGGCGCGCCCGTCCTCGTCCAGGACCGCCGAGGTGGGAATCACCACCCCGGTCAGCCGGGTACCGGTCTGCACCTGGACCCGGGCATTGGCGCCGATCTTGACCAGGCTGCCGGGGTTGGCCGCCTCGTAGATAACGGGCAGGGTGCGACTCAAGGAGTCGAGCACGCTGCCGACAGCCACCAGCCGGGGCGCCTCACGCACCGTGGCCGAACCCTCGACCTGGAACGAGGCGCCGGACTTGCCGCTCACCCGGACCGCCTGGGAGGCCGGCAGGTTCACCTGCAGCCAGACCACCGACGGATCCACCACCGTGAAGAGCGGCTGGCCCGCCTCCACCCGGCTGCCGGGCGTGACGCTGCGGGAGGTCACGACCCCGCTGATCGGCGCCCGCACCGGCAAACCCCCGTCCGGCGCTGGTATCCCGCCGCCGCCCAGCCCCCGCAGCGCCTCCTCCGCCACCTGCAGCCGGATCTCCGCCTCACGGAGGCGGCGCTCAGGAATGGCCTCCGCGGCGTAGAGCCGACCGGCCCTGGCGTATTCATCCTGTGCCTCACGCAGGGCGCCGCGGGCCGCCGCATAGGCGTTGCCCGCCTCACCCAGGGAGGGGATGAGGGTGACGAGCACCTGGCCCCGACTCACCCGCTCGCCGGGGATCGGGGCGCCGGAGAGCCCCGCCGCATCCACCATCCCGGCGATGGGCGCCGCCACATGGGACAGCCGGTTGGCCGCGGCGCTGACAGTACCGGTGGCCTCGAAGGATTCCTGCACCGCGCCTTCGGCGGCGAAGCTGGTCTGGAAGCCTGGTGTCTTCCACTGCTGCTCCTTGAGGAAGGCGATCCCCGCGTCGCCGCCGGCCTCGGGCGGCACCTCCGCCGCGCTGGCGTACACCCGGAGCCCCGGCACCGTGATCACGTCCCGCGCCTGGGGACTCTCGACGGCGATCGTGAGGTGCCACACCCCGGCGCGCGGAAACGACGGCGCGGGGCCGTAGATCCCGGGCCGGCGGGGCGCGTCCTGGACCACCGTGAACCCCTCGCCGCCTCCCTCAGGCTCGAAGCGCAGCACGATCTTCCCGGACGTCAGCGGCGCGAAGTCCGTGAGGTCGGTGAGGTGCACCGCGAAGGTCCCGGGCTGCCCCACGATGAGCGCGGGATGTTCCATGAACAGCTCCGTGGAGTCGGTCCAGAGGGTGATGGAGCCACCGGCCGGCTCGTCCGCGGCATCGCCGCCGGGCGACGCCTCGCCGCAGCCGGACAGGGCCAGCACCGGGAGGGTGAGGTAGAGGGTACGCGCCATGAGGGTACGCAGCATGATCGCCGTCCTTATTGGAGTCGGGTGCCTACCGCCCGCTCCAGCGCGGCGCGCTGGACGAGGTAGTCGGCCTGTAGTCGGGTGAACGTGGATTCGGTTTCCTGGTAGGCGCGGACGGCATCCAGCCATTCCACCAGGGAGATCTCGCCTTCCTGGTAGGCGGTCTCCGCGGCGCTGAGCGCCAGTTCGGCTTCGCGGCCCAGCTGCGGGCCCAGCGCGTCGAGCTCATGCCGCGCGGTGGACATTCCCGCCCAGGCGGACTCGACCTCGCGGGCAATGTCGCGGCGGAGCCGGTCGGTCTCGGCGCCGAGCCGCCGGCCCTCCGCCTGGTGGGCGTCGGCGGCGCCGCGGCGTCCGTCCCACAGGGCGACCGGAAACGAGAGCTGCAGCACGATTCCGTTCGACGCCCCGGGATCGGCGGCGGCCTTCTCGTTCTTGAATCCGATGGCCGCCGTGGGGGTGGGAAAGGCCTCGCGCCGGGCGGCCCGCGCCTCCGCGACGCTGGCCCGGGCTTCCGCCTCCAGGGCCTGTACTTCACCGCGGACCTCGAAGGCCAGGGTCCGCAGCGAGTCGAGCGGCATGACGACCGGGGTAAGCGTGAGGCTGTCCTCCAGCGGTGCATCGAGCGGGGCGATCGCGTCGGCACTGGTGGCAAGCAGGGTCCCCAGGGTGAACCGAGCCCGGTGCCGGGCCAGCAACGCCTCGGACCGGAGTGCGGCGTAGCGGGCCGCCTCCAGGGCCACCCGGCGATCGGCGTAGCCCGACACATCGCCCGCGGCGCGCCGCTCCGCCGAGATCCGCCGGGCCCGGGCAAAGGCGTCGGCCAGCTCGCCCATCCGCGCCGCCTGACGATCCAGCGCCACCGCCTCCACGTAGGCCCGGGTCACCAGGTAGAGCACCTCGGCCCCGGCCTCCTGGCCGCGGGCGTGGGCAGCCAGCTGTCGCTGGCCCGCCGCGTCTCGCCGAGCGCTGCGCACGCCGCTGAAATCGAGTTGCTGCTCGATGAGGCCGATGTTCTGCCAGTTGCTGAGCCCGGCGCGGGAAGTCTGCTCGCGCGCGTAGCTCAGCACCGGATTGGGAAAGGCCCCGGCCTGTCGCGCCCACGCCGTGGTGGCGGCGATCTCCTCCCGTGAACCTGCCAGTAGCGGGCTGCGGGCAAGGGCCCGGGTGCGGGCCTCCTCGAGAGTGAGTACCTGGGCGGCCAGCGGCGCCGACTGGAATGCGCCCGCGAGCAGGATGGCGACGAGCCATCGGTGGTGGTGGTCGGACATGCATGCCCCTGAGCGACGACCGGGGCTGGGCCCGGTCAGTAGGGTGAAGCGGTCCCGAGCTGCGAAACCATGCAGCGAGACGGCGACCTGCGATCAGTTATTCAGGATGGGAAGCAGGGACGCGCGGGTACCACGGGCGTCCGGTGCGCGGACTACGGGAGGGGCGGAGCTCTCGGCTGGGTGGAGCGGTGGCGGCCAGGACCGGCCCGGGCCTCGGTGAGCACCAGCTCTCCGGCGGGCGCCGTGACGACGGCAAACAGGACCGGAGCGGCGACAGACGGCAACGCCACCCAGACGGCACTCGACCCGCCGGCTGGCCGGAGAGGTGCCGAGAGGATCAGGTGCTGGTGATTCTCCTCGGGGTGGGTGAGCCTGGCGTCTTCGGGCTGGTCCTGCAGCGGGGTCGGCGGCTCGGCCGCGACATGGTCGCGGAGCTGGCGATGTTCCAGCACGTGCGCGACTTCCCACGCGGGAACCGCAGAGACGCCCAGGAAGAGGAGCGAGAAGGCGAGGAACTGAACCCAGCGGGAGCACGGCACGTCACAAGTCTAACCGTCAGCGCCAGGGAGCGGAAGGAGAGGCCGGCGTGGGGAAACCATCCCCGCCAGTCCTCGCACCTTCCACCGGCCGCTTCGCACAAACCATGCCTCGCCATGCGCAGGTACGTCCCGCCAATAGCGCCATCGGTCTCCGCCCTGGCGTGGTAGGCGGCCACGATGCCCCGCGTTGTGGAGGTTAGCGGGCACGAAACGGGCACGGTGGCGGGGAGACGCGAAAGCGCCGTGAGGGCAACTCCTCACGGCGCTTCACTTTGTACGATGGAGCGTACCGGGATCGAACCGGTGACCCCCTGCTTGCAAAGCAGGTGCTCTCCCAGCTGAGCTAACGCCCCGTCCGTCCACGGTTGAGTACCCTCCAACCGTGGCTGGGGGCAATTCTAATCGCCCTTCCGCAGCGAGGCCACTCGGGTATACTCTCGGTCCTGCGGCTCACTTCCCTACTATCGGCTCGACCAGCCCACCCCGGCTCGACCCCAACCCGACGCCCCTGCCCTCATGCAAACCGTCTCCCCGATCCTGATCGACGGCGCCTGGATCACGCCCCGCTCCAAGGTGCTCCGCCCGATCCTCAATCCCGCGACCCTGGAGCAGGTCGGCCTGGCGGCCGACTGCACCGCGGAGGACACCGCCCTGGCGGTGGAGGCGGCGGCCCGCGCCCAGCCGGAGTGGTGGCGGATTCCCGGCGCCGACAAGGCCAAGCTGCTGCGGGAGGTGGGCCGCAAGGTGCGGGCGGCGGAGCACGAGCTGTCCCGGCTGATGACCCGGGAGACCGGCAAGCCGCTGATCGAGGCGGTGGACTGCATCGACTGGGTGGCCGCGGCCTTCGAGTACTACGCCGAGGTGGGGCGTCGGAGCTTCGGCAACTCGATCCCGCCGGTGGCGCCGCACCAGGTCAACTTCACCATCAAGGAACCCTACGGGGTGGTCGCGGCGATCGTGCCGTTCAACTTCCCGCTACTCCTCATGGCGTGGAAGGTGGCGCCGGCGCTGGCGGCGGGAAACACGCTGGTCTGCAAGCCGCCGCACCAGAACCCGCTCTGCGGGCTGCTGATGGCCCGGTGCTTCGACCACCTGCCTCCCGGCGTGGTCAACATGATCACCGGCGGCCCGGCCACGGGAGAGGCGCTGGTGCGCCACCCGAAGGTGGACCTGATTGCCTTTACCGGCTCGGTGGCCGCCGGCCGGAAGATCGCCGCCCAGGCCGGGGCCGATCTCAAGAAGGTGAACCTGGAGCTGGGCAGCGTGGACCCGTTCATCGTCTTCGGAGATGCCGACCTCGATGTGGCGGTCCGCGGCGTGGCCTGGGCCCGGCTGCTCAATGCAGGTCAGGTGTGCACCTCCTCCAAGCGGATCTACCTGCTCGCCCCCATCGCCAAGGAGTTCACCCGGCGGCTCAAGGCCTATGTCCAGACCCTCACGCTGGGCGACCCGATGCGGCCGGCCACCGACATCGGCCCGCTCATCTCCGACGAGGCGCTGGCCACCGTCGAGCGGCAGGTCGCCGAGTCGGTGGCGGA
>CAYUYF010000029.1:0-44604 GCA_964449145.1 uncultured Gemmatimonadaceae bacterium
TAGCTTCGAATCGCCCAATCGCCCAATCGCCCAATCGCCCAATCGCCCAATCGCCTCCAATCGCCCAATCGCCCAATCGCCCAATCACCCAATCACCCAATCACCCAATCGCCGAGTCGCCGAGTCGCCGAGTCGGCATTCGCCGGATTCCACCCCTCCCGCAGGCGACTGATCCGGCTAGATTCGCCTCACCCGCCAAGTAATCGAGAGGCCCGATGCGCATCGCTGTACCCAAGGAGACCGCTCCCCGCGAGCGGCGCGTGGCTCTGGTGCCCGAGTCCTGCAAGAAGCTCATCCAGGCTGGCTACCAGATCAGCGTTGAAGCGGGCGCCGGGGAGGCCGCCGGCTATCCCGACACGGCCTATCGAGAGGCGGGAGCGACGGTAGACCCCGACCGGCGCGCCCTGCTCGGTGGGGCCGAGCTGGTGCTCTGCGTCAATGCCCCCTCGGCAGGGGGCGCGGGCGGGAACGATCTTGCGGCCCTGCGGCCGGGCACGGTCCTGGTCGGGTCGCTCATGCCGCTGCGCAATCTGGAGTCGGCTTCCGCGCTGGCGGCGGCCCGGATCACCGCCTTCTCGACCGACGCGATCCCCCGGACCACCCGGGCCCAGGCGATGGACACCCTCTCATCGATGGCCAACATCGCCGGCTACAAGGGCGTGCTGCTCGCCGCCGCCGAGCTGAACCGCTACTTCCCGATGCTGATGACCGCGGCGGGGATGGTGTTCCCCGCCAAGGTGTTCGTGATCGGGGCGGCCGTCGCGGGACTGCAGGCGATCGCCACCGCTCGGCGCCTGGGCGCCAACGTGCTGGCCACCGACGTCCGGCCGGAGGTCAAGGAACAGATCGAGAGCGTCGGTGCCAAGTACGTGGGCATTGAGCTCAAGGAGAGTGCCGTGGCCGGTGGCGGCTACGCCAAGGAGCTGTCGGAGGAGGACAAGGCGCGGCAGCGGCAGCTGCTGGTGGAGCAATGCGCCCAGTCCGACGTGGTGATCACCACGGCCCTCATCGGCGGCGTCTTTGCGCCGCGGCTGATCAGCGCCAACATGGTCCAGAGCATGAAGCCGGGCTCGGTGATCGTGGATCTCGCCGCCGACGGCGGCGGAAACTGCGAGTTATCCCGGCCCGGGGAAACCGTAGTCGTCGGGGGCGTGACCATCATGGCCCCGCTCAACCTCCCGGCCAGCGTGCCGCTGCACGCCAGCCTGCTCTTTTCCCGGAATCTCACGGCGTTCGTCCAGGCGTTCACCAAGGACAAGGCCTTCCAGCTCGACCTCCACGACGACATCCAGCAGGGGGCGCTGATCACCCACGAGGGTGCCGTGACCCATGCCCGGACCAGGGAAGCCCTGGAGAAGGCGGCCACTCGATGACCACTCTGTCCCTGATGCCGGCCCTGGCGGACTCCGCCGCGCAGGCCGGCGCCCACGCGGCCCCGGCGGTGGACTTCTGGGGGTTGCTGTTCGTCTTCGTGCTGGCGTCGTTCATCGGCCTGGGCGTGATCCGGCGGGTCTCCCGGCTGCTGCATACTCCGCTCATGTCCATCACCAACGCCATCTCGGCCATCGCGGTGGTCGGGTCCATCATCGTGGCCGGCGGCGACTATCCGTTGGAGATCCGCATCCTCGGCGCGGTGGCGCTCTTCGCCTCGATGACCAACATCGTGAGCGGGTTCCTCATCACCGACCGCATGCTCAAGATGTTCAAGACTCCTGAGCGGCGACCGGACGGAGGCAAGTCATGATGCACGCGATCACGCAGGTCGCGTACATCGTCGCGACGGCGCTGTTCATCTTTGCGCTGCACTGGATGAACACGCCGGCGACCGCCCGGAAGGGGGTCTACGCCGGCGTCCTGGGAATGACCATCGCGGTGCTGGTGACCTGGATCCAGCCCACCGTGGTCCATCACCTCTGGATCGTCCTGCCCATCATTGCGGGTTTCGCGGTCGGCATCCCGCTGGCGATGGTGCCGCTCACCGCCGTGCCGCAGCGGACCGCCCTGTCCCACGCCTTCGGCGGCCTGGCCGCCGGTCTGGTGGGCACGGCCAAGTACTATCTCTGGTATGCGGAGGGACCGGAGAACCTGACCGCGTTCCGGATGAGCGCGATCATCGTCGAAATCATCCTCGGCTTCCTCACCTTTACCGGCAGCCTCATGGCCGCCGGCAAGCTGCAGGAGGTCAAGTGGGTACCGCAGCGGCCGGTGACCTACCCTGGGCAGAACATCATCAACCTCGGCCTGCTGCTGATCGCGGTGGGGTTGGGCATCGCGCTGATTCGCAATCCCACCGCCAGCTGGGCGCCCCAGCTCTTCCCGGTGATCATCGTGCTGGCGCTGGTGTTCGGCGTGCTGCTGATCATCCCCATCGGCGGCGCCGACATGCCGACGGTGATCGCCATCCTCAACGCCTACGCCGGCCTCGCCGCCGTGGCGATGGGTTTCGTCCTCGACAACAAGCTGCTGATCACCGCTGGCGCCCTCGACGGGTCCAGCGGCCTGATCCTCGCGATCATCATGTGCAAGGCAATGAACCGGTCGTTCACCAACGTCCTGTTTGGCGCCTTCGGGCAGGTCCGGCAGGCCACGGCCGGGGGTGAGGCGAAGGTGTACAAGCCCGAGACTCCGGAGGGGGCGGCCCAGGTGCTGGAACAGGCCAGCCTCGTGGTCATCGTCCCCGGCTACGGCATGGCGGTGGCGCAGGCCCAGCACAAGGTGCGGGAGCTGTACGACCAGCTCAAGAAGCGAGGCGTCACCGTCAAGTTCGCCATCCACCCCGTCGCCGGCCGCATGCCCGGTCACATGAACGTCCTGCTGGCCGAGGCGGACATCCCCTACACTGATCTGGTGGAGATGGACGAGATCAACCCCGACATGCCCCAGTGCGACGTCTGCCTGGTGGTCGGCGCCAACGATGTGGTGAACCCGGCCGCCCGCTCCGAGAAGTCCAGCCCCATCTACGGCATGCCGATCATCGACGCCGACCGGGCGCGCACTGTCTTCGCCATCAAGCGCAGCAAGAACCCGGGCTTTGCCGGCATCGACAACGAGCTCTACTTCTCCGAGAAAACCTGGATGCTCTTCGGTGATGCCAAGGGCGTCATCGGCGAGCTGGTCAAGCAACTGGCCGGCGAGGGTGGGCACTAGGCCGCCTTCGGCCCATGCCGGTCCGCATGCGAACGACCCCCGGGCGTCATGCCCGGGGGTCGTTCGTGCTTCGGTCGAGCGGTGGGTTGCTCCTATGGCCGCCCCGGCATTCCGCCGGGCATGCTCATCTGCTGGTAGCCCGCCGGCACCTGGAACAGCGCCGCGTCGATGGGCTTGGGCTCGATCCGCGTCACTTCCATCATCACTTCGCGCTTGCCACCGGCCACCCGGGTGATCCGGAGCGGGAAGAACCCGTCCTTGTATTCCCGCATGACGGCTTCCTGGTGAAAATCGGGAACCCGCCCCATGGGATTCCGCCCGCCCATGGGGTTCCGACCCGACATGTAGAAGCCCAGGCCCTTGGCGGCGCAGATCTCCATGTCCTGATCATCCCCGACCAGAAAGTTGTCGCAGGTCCGCCCGGCGATGGTCTCGGACGTGCCCACCTTGGTGATCTTGGGAGTCTCTCCCTGGCGCGGCCCGGCCCGGTCCGCCGCGGCCTTCAGGTCCATAACCATGTACATCTTCTGGCTGGGCATGATCATCGTCATGGTCTGGGCCCCGCCGTCCATGATCATGACCCCTTCCTGTCCACGTCCCCCCATTTCCGTCCGTACCTTGTCGCCCTTGATCAATTGCTGCATCTCCATTCCCCGCTCGGCCTGGATCCTGATAGTCAGGGCTCCTTCGAACCCCTGGGCCAGGACCGACGGGGCGGCGAGGACGAGGAGCGCGGGAACAACGGTCAGCATTCTGGGTCTCATGGATTCCTCGGGGGGTAATGGGGTCAGAGTGGAGCCGGCCCTGGCCAGCGGCGGTCCTCGATGGTGGTGTGCTGCTCGATCTCGTCCTGGGCCTTCCGGTAGTTGGCGAGCCAGGCATCCTGCCATTGCGGGGGGAGGTTGGCGCGGAACCACGGCGCGGTGAGCAATTCTCCACCCGGACCCTCGTGAACTGCTTCCACGTGGCTCAGGAAGTGAGTGGCGTAACCCGCGTCCATGGTGTTCAGGACGCGCAGCTCGAAGGCGGCGACGCAATCGTCCAGGACCGGGACCCCGGTGATCCCGGGCCGGTACTGGATATCGGCGAGCTTGTCACGATCTCGCCCACTTGAGAATCCTAGTTGATGAACCAGGGAGAGCTGGCCCTGGTGCAGCAGATGAATGCACAGCCGGCCGCTGTTCCAGATCAGGTCATGGCTGAAGTGCCACTTGTGGACCTGTACCGAGAGCCTGGGGACCTTCGGGGAGATCGACGCCCGGATGACGCTGTCGGAAATCATCCCGTTGGCGCGGTCTCGCCAGCGGGACGTGATCGCCACGACGGGGGACGCAAATAGCCGAAGCAGCTCATAGGCGGGATCGGTTTGCATGCCGGAAACTAACACGTCGGCAGGCCCCAAAGCTCGCCGCCAGCGTGCAATTGGCAAGGTTCGGGGGCGTCCCCGAGGCGATCAGGACCGCGGTGGGCTCAGGGCGGCCGACCGGGACGTTAGACAGGGTGTCGAATCGGCGGACGTCTCGATCTGACACCGGGTCGTTTGTCTCGGCCTAAGTGGCTGCAGCGTAAGAGTTTAGGTGTTCGGTTTCTTTTCCGGGTACGTCTGCGTATATTGGGCAGTCTTTTTGTCGCCCTCTGACGCATGGACATTCCAGCCCAAGGAGGGGCGAG
The DNA here is from genome assembly GCA_964449145.1 of uncultured Gemmatimonadaceae bacterium. Taxonomy (GTDB): domain Bacteria; phylum Gemmatimonadota; class Gemmatimonadetes; order Gemmatimonadales; family GWC2-71-9; genus JADJOM01. Next base: position 4,819 of record CAYUYF010000029.1, read on the forward strand.
CGTGACCATTCCGCCGCGCCGCAAGCGGCGCACGGTACGACCGGCCCAGATCGCCAAGGCGATCGACGAGGGTCGTGAAAGCCTCGATCTGTACCTCGACGAAATCAGCAAGGTGCCGCTGCTGTCGCGCGAGGAAGAGATGGAACTGGCCCGCAAGGCCTTCCGCGGCAACGTGGCGTCCCAGGAGAAACTGGCGCGCCACAATGTCCGTTTCGTGGTCTCCGTGGCCAAGAAGTTCCAGAATCGTGGGGTGCCGCTCGTCGACCTGATCGGCGAGGGGAACCTTGGGCTCATGACCGCCGCCCGGAAGTTCGATCCGGACCGCGGCGTGAAGTTCATTTCCTACGCCGTCTGGTGGATCCGGCAGGCGGTGCAGGCCGCGATCGCCCGGCACGGCCGCCCGGTTCGGGTGCCACTCAACCGTACCGCGGACCTCTCCCGCCTGGGCCGGACCACGACCCTGCTCAAGGACCGGCTGGGCCGGATGCCCACCACCGAGGAGCTGGCCCGGGCCACTGGGCTCACGCTGGAAGCGGTGCGGAGCCTCGGCGCCCTGAACACCGAGGCGGTGCGGCTGGATCACCCCACCCGGGACGGGGACTCCAGCGAGCGGATCGAGCGCTTCACCGCGCTGGATCAGGAAGGGACCGACGCGCCGGCGATCGCCAACAGCCAGACCTCGGACATCGAGGCGGCACTGGCCACGCTCCCGCCACGGGATGCCAAGGTGCTCCGGCTCTATTTCGGCCTGGATGACGGCAACAGCCGCACTCTGGAGGAGATCGGCCGGATGATGGGGGTCACCCGGGAGCGGATTCGCCAGCTCCGGGATCGCGCCCTCAGCCGCCTGAGAGAAGGAGAGCAGGGCCAGAAGCTCAAGGACCTGGTGGCCTAGGGTCTGATCCTCAAGCCAGAAAGGGCGGGGTCCTCGCGGACCTCGCCCTTTTTGCCTTTCCTGGCCCGATGGGCCAACCGCCCTCCTACGCCTCGCCCTTGAGGAACATCCGAAGCACTCGCTGCAGGATACCGCCGTGCCGGTAGTAGTCGAGTTCCACATCCGAATTGAGCCGGACGACCGCCAGAAAGGTGATGGTCGTGCCACCGTCGGCGGTCGCCGTCACGCTGACCCGGCCGCCGGGGGTCAGCCCCTTGGCGATGCCGCTGATCGAGAACACCTCGCGGCCGGTCAGTCCCAGGCTCTGCCGGTTGGAGCCTGGTTCGTAGGCCAGCGGAAGGACACCCATGCCGACCAGGTTGCTCCGGTGGATGCGCTCGTAGCTCTCAGCGATCACCGCCTTGACCCCTTGCAGCGAGGGGCCCTTGGCGGCCCAGTCACGGCTGGAACCGGTGCCGTATTCCTTGCCGGAAAGCACGATCAGGGGCACGCCCTCGGCGCGGTACCGGGCTGAAGCATCGAAGATGGACATTACTTCGCCCGACGGGAGGTGGGCCGTCCAGTTACCTTCCTTGTCCGGCGTGAGCCCGTTCTTGATGCGGACATTGCCGAAGGTCCCGCGCATCATGACCTCGTGGTGACCCCGGCGGGCGCCAAAGGTGTTCCAGTCCGGCTGGGCTACGCCATGATCCACCAGGTACTTGGCGGCCGGGCCGCTCTTGGGGATGGCCCCGGCCGGCGAAATGTGATCCGTGGTCACCGAATCACCCAGGACGGCCAGCACCCGCGCGCCGCTGATGTCGGTGAGGCGCTCCGGTTCTGCCGGGAGTTCCTGGAAGAACGGTGGCTCCGCCACGTAGGTGCTCTTCGCCTCCCAGCTGTACCGGCTCCCAGTCGGTACCGGGAGCGCCTGCCAGACTTCGTCGCCTTCGAACACCGATGCGTACCGGCTCTGGAACAGCGCCGGCTTGAGTGACCGGGCCATGGCGTCCGCCACCTCCTTGGCGCTGGGCCAGATGTCCTTCAGGAATACCGGCCGGCCATCCTTGCCCGTCCCGAGCGGTTCCGTCGCGAGGTCGATATCCACCCGCCCGGCGATGGCATAGGCGACCACCAGCACCGGTGAGGCGAGGTAGTTGGCGCGCACCTGTGGATGCACGCGGGCTTCGAAGTTCCGGTTGCCGGACAGGACGGCAGCGGTGACCAGGGCATGTTCGTCGATGGCCTGGGAAATCTCCTCTGGCAGCGGGCCGCTGTTGCCGATGCAGGTGGTGCAGCCGTAGCCGACCACGTTGAACCTGAGCTGCTCGAGGTAGGGCAGCAGCCCCGAGCCCTTCAGGTACTCGGTCACCACTCGGGACCCCGGCGCCAGGCTGGTCTTGACCCATGGACGGGTCATCAGTCCCTTCTCCACCGCCTTCTGGGCCAGTAGCCCGGCGCCGATCATTACCGAGGGGTTGGAGGTATTGGTGCAGCTGGTGATGGCCGCGATGACCACCGAGCCATCGCGGAGTTCGCACGCCTCACCGTTGATCGTCGGTCTGGCCACGGCCGGCTGGTCGGCGACGGCCATGGTGCCGCTGCCGCCCTCGTTGACCCAGCGCGAATAGGTGGCCTGCGCCACCTCCCGGCGGACGGCGGGGACGGCGGGTGTCATGAGCTCGGGCAGCGAGACCTGGAAATTCCGGCGCAGCTGGTTCATCGGCACCAGGTCCTGGGGCCGCTTGGGACCGGCGAGGCTGGGGACCACGGTGGAGAGATCGAGCGTCAGGGAAGTGCTGAACTCGGGGTCCGGAGTCTGCTCGGTGCGGAAGAGCCCTTGCTCCTTGCAGTAGCGTTCCACCCGGTCGATCACGGCCTTCTCCCGGCCTGTCCGTTCGAGATACCGGATGGTCTCCGCATCGACCGGGAAGAAGCCCATGGTGGCGCCATACTCCGGGGCCATGTTGGCGATGGTGGCGCGATCGGCCAGGCCGAGCCCGGCCAGGCCCGGCCCGTAGAACTCGACGAACTTGTCCACCACCCCCGCCTTCCGGAGGATCTGGGTGGCGGTCAGGACAAGGTCGGTGGCGGTGGTCCCGATGGGCAGCTCACCGATGAGCTTCATGCCGACCACCTGCGGGATCAGCATGAAATAGGGCTGACCCAGCATCACTGCCTCCGCCTCGATCCCGCCGACGCCCCAGCCCAGGACGCCGAGGCCGTTGATCATGGTGGTGTGGGAGTCGGTGCCGACCAGGGTGTCGGGGTAGGCGGTGAGGGTGCCGTGCTGCTCGCGGAGCTGCACCACCGGAGCGAGGTATTCGAGATTGACCTGGTGCACGATACCGGTCCCCGGCGGCACCACCCGGAAGTTCCGGAACGCGCGTTGAGCGAACTTGAGCAGCTGGTAGCGCTCGCGGTTGCGCTCGAACTCCAGGTCCACGTTGCGCTGGAACGCCGAGCCGGTGCCGAAGAAATCCACCTGGACCGAGTGGTCGATAACGAGGTCGCAGGGCACGATCGGGTTGATCCGATCAGGATCGCCACCCATCCGGGCCATGGCATCGCGCATGGCGGCCAGGTCGACCACGCAGGGAACGCCGGTGAAGTCCTGCAGGACCACCCGGGCCGGCATGAAGGGGATCTCGCCCTGGCCGGTAGCTTTCCCGGACCATTTGCCGAGGGCGGCCACGTGATCCTCGGTGACCACGCCCCGTCCGGTGAACCGCAGGGCGTTCTCCAGGAGGACCCGGATGGAGAAGGGAAGCCGGTCCAGCTGGGTCAGTCCCTTGCGCTCAAGCTCCCGGAGGCGGAAAATCGTGGCAGTCTCGGACCCCAGCGAAAGGGTGCCGCGGGCTCCGAACGGGTTGGGGGTCGTGGTCATGATCTGTTCACCGGTGGGATGGGGGCGTGGTGGCCCAAGTATACATGGCAGGAGGCTCCTCCGGCATGGTCGAACGAGTGGTGCCGCCCCACGCCATCTCGCGGCAGGATGATGGCATCCGCATCGAATGGCAGGCCGAAGGGCACGAGGGATTTTATGCCGCCCGCGCCCTGCGCCTGGCGTGCCCATGCGCCGCTTGCGTCGAAGAAATGACCGGGCGCCCGCTGCTGGACCCCGCCACCGTTCCCGGTGACATCCGCCCGCTGCAACTGGCGCTGGTGGGGGCCTATGGGCTCAAGGTGAGCTGGAGTGACGGTCACCACACCGGCATCTTCACCTATGACCGGCTGCTGGCCGCCTGTCCCTGTGACGAGTGCCAGGCCCGACGGCGTTCGGCGGTGGGCGTATGCTGAGCTCCCTGGTCCCGTTCCTCGATGTGCCGGGCCGGTGGATCTGGATCGCCATCTGGTCGGGGTTGCTGTTGCTGGGGGGAGTCGGGCTGATCGGGGCGCTCCAGTGGGGCCGTGAGACCCATTGGCGCAATCTCGACGAGGTGCTGCGCGGGGCCGGTACCGTGCTCGTCTCCGCCGGGATGATTCTCTTCCTCCATGGCACGGCGCAGCCGGTGAGCCTGTTCCTGATGTTTCTCTCCCTGATCTGCTTTGTGGGCGCGTTCATGGCCGGAAAGCGGCTGGACGACGGCGCTCCGCCCCCCAGGTGAGCCGGCTCCGCCTGCCCCCCTTGCCAGATCGGGTCCGCCGCCGAGATTCGTAAGTGCAGCTCCGGTCCTGGTGACCGGCGGCCCGGAGTGCGCGCCCCTCGCGCCGGTCGGTCAGGGGGACCGATGCCGGAGTCCAGACATTCCGTTTTCTCCGAGGGAACCGACGCCGGCCTGCTCGGCGGCTCCGCCGTGGCGCTCTGGTTCCTGGCCCGCGACCTGCTCGCCGGCCATCCCCTCCGCACGCCGAGTGTGCTCGGTGAGCTCTTCATCTACGGCAATCCCACCCCGGACCTGATCAACATGGATTTCGGCGCGGTCGTGCTCTATACCGCGGTCCACTACCTCGCCTTCGTGATGCTGGGGCTCTTCATCGCCCTGCTGGTCCGGCAGGCCACCGCGCAGCCGGTGGCCCGGTTCGCGATCCTGGTCCTGTTCGTGGCGTTCGAATTCTGTTTCGTAGTGGTGATCCGGGTCGCTTCCGGGGAGGTCGGCACCCTGTTCCCGACCTGGACGGTGATGGCCGCAAACCTGGTGGCCGTGGCCGCGATGGCTGCCTACTTCCGGTGGCGTTACCCCGAACTGATGCGGGCGCTCAGGGCCGAACCACTCGGCGCCTAGTCTCCTTCCTGCTTATCTGCCGCCGGGGGCCGGGTTAAGTTCCGGCGTCCTCTCCCCGGCCGGACGCCTTGCGCCTTCGCTTCCTGCTTCTGACATCGCTGCTGGTCATTCCCGCCAGGCTCCTTGCCCAGCTCGAGCCTCCCTCGACCGGCGGGCTGGCGGCCCTCGACCAGGCGCTACGCCCGCTGGCGCGATACCAGCGGGTGCTGATGATCGCCGCGCATCCCGACGACGAGGATACCGAACTGCTGACCCTGCTGGTGCGGGGGATGGGCGCCGAGGCGGGGTACCTGTCACTCACTCGGGGCGAGGGAGGACAGAACCTCATTGGCAGCGAGCTTGGCGAGGCGCTGGGACTGGTGCGGACCGGGGAACTGCTCGCCGCCCGCCGGCTGGATGGGGCGCACCAGTATTTCTCCAGGGCCTACGACTTCGGCTTTTCCAAGAATCTGGACGACACCTGGGCCCACTGGCCCCCGGACTCGGTCCTCAAGGACGTCGTGCGGATCATCCGCCGGTTCCGGCCGCAGGTCGTGGTGTCGATCTTCAGCGGCACCAGCCGCGACGGTCATGGACAGCACCAGGCGGCCGGCTGGGCGGCACATGAGGCCTTTCGGATCGCGGGTGATTCGTCGGCTTTCCCTGAGCTCTTCCGGGAGGAAGCGCTCGAGCCCTGGACGGCGACGAAGCTCTACCGCAGCACCCGGTTCGATTCCGCCGCCACCACCCTGCTGCTGGACGGTGGCGAACTCGATCCCGCCACCGGCCTCTCCTACCATCAGATCGCCATGCGTGGCCGGAGCCTGCACCGCTCCCAGGACATGGGCCAGCTGCAGCGGCTGGGCCCGTCCCAGGTGCGTCTCAGGCTGGTGGAGGACCGCTCCGGGGGGAGTCGGGACGGCCTCTTCTCGGGACTCGACACGACGCTCTCCGGCGTACTGGCGGTGGCCGGTCTGCGGCCAGTCGGCCGCCGGGCGGTCGTGGAGCGATTGACCCGCTACACGGCCAGAATCGATTCGGCGCGCTCACTCCTCGCCCCAACGCTCCGTCCGGCTCTGCAGGCGCTGCTCGGCCGGGCAGCGCGCGACCTGGACGATGCCCGGCGGCTGGCGCTCGACGGGCTTCCCGGAGGGGGCGGGCGGCGGCTGATCACCGGTCCGGTCTCGCAGGGCGATCCGTTCGAGGGCGAGTTGCGGCGGCTCAGCGTGGCCCGTCTGGTCGCCCAGGATATCGTCCTCGACGGCGTCAGTGAGGATGAACGCGTGACCCCGGGGCAGCAGGTGGACGTGACGTTGTCGCTGTGGAACCCTGAGCCGGCGGCGGCGGATGCATATCTCTGCGTAGGGACCCTGCGCTTTCGCTGGTCGCTGCGGGAGGATTCGGCCCGGACATCGGAGATCCCCCGGTCGCCCCGTCGCGGCGCCTGTCTCGGCTACGACGGCCCCGCCCAGCGGTGGCGGCCCCTCAGCGAGGGAACGGTGGAGGCGGTGCCCGGGGGTCGGTTCACCACCGCCCGCCTCGTGGCGGAGGTCGGGGACGCGGAGGACTATTCCACGCCCTATTTCCTCCGCGCCGCGCGGGCCGGCGACCTCTACACCTGGGACCCCGAGGAACGCTGGGCCTGGGGCGAGCCCTTCGGTGAGACGACCTGGTGGTTCGAGTCGCAGCTGGGCGGCTCCGATCCGCCGAGCCGGGATCCCCGCGCGATCACGTTTCGGGGCAACGACCAGGCGACCGGCGAATTTCGTCGCCCGGTGGTGATTGTCCCCCGGCTGGACGTGCGGCTGGACCCGGCCGAGGACGTCCGGCCGCTCGGCCGGCCGGGGGCGTGGACGTACACCGTGACCCTCACTCATGGCGCCCGTGACAGCACCACCGGGGTGGTGGAGCTCCACCTGCCCGACGGCTGGACCCAGCCCGCCGCACAGCGATTCCGCTTCGGGCGCGAGGACCAACGGCAGAGCTTCACCTTCCAGGTCCGGCCGCCGGCCCGGCTCCGCCCAGGGCGGTTCGAAATCCGTGCGGTGGCGCTGGACCAGCGAGGCCGCCGGTACGACGTAGGCCAGCGGACCGTGGACCATCCCCACATCCAGCCGCGCACCTGGAGCCTCCCGGCGGTCGCGACGGTGCATGCGGCCGCGATCACCTTCCCCGGCCTCACGTCGATCGGCTACATCCGGGGTGCCGCGGACCTGATTCCCGAGGCGCTCAGGCGGGTGGGGGTGCCGGTCACCCTGCTGAGCGGGATGGATCTGCTGCGGGGCAGCCTGGGCCGGTTCCAGGCCATCGTGGTGGGACCCCGCGCCTATGAGACCGACCCCGACCTGGCCGCCGGGAATGCCCCCTTGCTGGACTTCGTCCGGGCCGGCGGCACGGTGATCGTCCAGTATCAACAGTACGGCTACTTCCTCGGTGGCTTCGCCCCGTTCGGCCTGACGGTCGGGAGCCGGGCGCCCGGCACGCCTAACAGCAGCGCCACGCCCGCCACCCGGCGCGACTCCGCCTCCGCGGCTGCACCGGCGCTGCTCGGTGGGCACGACCGGGTGACCGACGAGACCGCCCTGGTGACGCTGCTCGACCCCGCACAGCCGGTGGTGCGGACACCGAACCGACTCGGTGCGGAGGACTGGGAGGGCTGGGTGCAGGAGCGGGGGCTCTATTTCGCGCGGTCGTGGGCGCCGGACTGGACCCCGGTCCTCCGGATGAGTGATCCCGGGGAGTCGCCGCTCGAGGGGGGGCTCCTCATCGCCCGGATGGGGAAAGGCACATACGTGTACACCGGGCTCAGCTTCTTTCGCCAGCTGCCGGCCGGCGTGCCCGGTGCCTTCCGGCTCTTCGCCAATCTCCTCGCCCTGGCCGAGCGGCCGGCCCCGGGCCGGCGCCCGGCCGGAGCGCCGGCCGACACCGTGAAACTCGAGCGCGAGTGACCCGGACGCCGAAGCGCCAACGGGCCATCCGCCTCCGGTCGTGCAGGCTGATGCTGGTCGTACTGCTGGCTCCGCTAGTGGCCTGCTGGCGGGACGGGCGGGTCCCCCTGACGATTTACTCGCCCCACGGCCGCGACCACCTCACCCTGCTGGAACGGGACTTCGAACGCCTGCACCCGGAGGTGGACGTTCGCTGGCTCGACCTCGGCAGTCAGGAGGTGCTGGACCGGCTGCGGCTCGAGCGGGTGAACCCCCAGGCCGACCTCTGGTTCGGCGGGCCGACGACGCTGTTCGAACGGGGGATCACCGATTCGCTGTTGCAGCCCTACCGGCCAAGCTGGGCGGGGCAGGTGGACTCCAGCGGCATCGGCCGGGAGGACTTCTACTACCCGGCCTACCGCACCCCGGCGATCATCGCCTATAACAGCGACGCGGTGGCCGACACCGCCGCGCCGACGGATTGGGACGATGTGCTCGCGCCCCGGTGGCACGACAAGGTCCTGATCCGTGATCCGGTGGCAAGCGGTACCATGCGCGCCATCTGGGGCCTCATCCTGCAGCGGTCGCTCCGCCAGACCGGTGACACCGCCGCCGGCATGGCCTGGCTCCGCCGGCTGGACGGACAGACCCGGACCTACGCGCTCTCGCCGGCGCTCCTGGACGCCAAGCTGGCCCGGCAGGAGGGCCTGGTGACCCTGTGGGACTTGCCGGACATTCTCATTGCCCGGAGCAAGGGCATGCCGTTCGGCTACGTCTTTCCCCATAGCGGCACCGTGGTGATTGACGATGCCATCGCCCTGGTCCGAAACGCCAGGCACCCGGAAGCCGCGAAGGAGTTTTACGAGTACGTGGGGAGCATCGAGGCGCAGTTGCTGGCGGCGGAGGGGGTCTTCCGGCTTCCGGCCCGGCACGATCTCCCGCTCGACCGGGTGCCCGCCTGGGTGGCGGAGGTGGAACGGGAGATGGTGGTCGAGCCGATGGACTGGCCACTGCTGGCCCGCGAGGGGGCGACCTGGATGGGGTACTGGGATCAGAAAGTGCGCGGGACGGGAAAGTGACCACGGCGCCCGTCCGCTCCGTCGAGCACCACCGGGCGCGATGCGGCCCGGCGGAGCCGCCACCCGGGCGATCGAGCGCCACCCGACTTCCCGTCATGCCCGGATAGCGCCAGCGAACCACGGACAACGCCCAGCCCATGCCCTATCTCTCGCTCCACTCACTCACCCGCCGCTTCGGCGCGGCGGCCGGCGTGTTCGACCTCAGCCTCGGGGTCGAGCGCGGCGGCATCCTGGCGCTGCTGGGCCCCAGCGGCAGTGGCAAGACCACCACGCTTCGCATGCTGGGCGGGTTCGAGCGTCCCGACGCGGGGCGAATCGTGGTCGAGGCCGAGGAGGTGACCCGGCTCCGTCCCGAGCGGCGGCGCTTCGGCATGGTGTTTCAGCATTACGCGCTCTTTCCCCACCTCGATGTGGGACAGAACATCGCCTTCGGCCTGGAGAGTCTCGGGGTCCACGGTGCCGCCTCCACCCAGCGGATCGCGGAGGCGCTGGCGCTGGTGGGACTCGCCGGTTTCGAGCGCCGGGGTGTGGCGGAGCTGTCCGGCGGCCAGCAGCAGCGGATCGCGCTGGCCCGGGCTCTTGCCCCCGAGCCACGGGTCCTGCTGCTGGACGAGCCGTTGTCGAATCTCGATCCGGCGCTTCGGGAGCGTACCCGGCGGGAGCTCCGGACGCTCATCCGGCGGGTCGGCATTACCACGGTGATCGTGACCCACGAGCAGGAGGATGCGTTCGATCTCGCCGACACCGTGGCGGTGCTCAACGAGGGCCGGCTGGAGCAGGTGGGGACGCCGGAGGCGCTGTACCATCACCCTTCCACCGCCTTCGTGGCCCGGTTCATCGGACGCTCCAGCTGGATCGCCGGACGGGCGGCCCCTGGACCGTCGGGACAGTTCCAGGTCGTCGTTGAGGGCGCACAGTGGCGCCTCACTGCGGAGACCGGTCACCCCAGCGGGGGCGCGATCACCGACGGGCCGGTGCAGGTGTTGCTGCGGCCAGAAGCGCTCCGCTTTGCTCCACCTGGCCACGGACTCTCGGGGGAGGTTACCGATCGGCGTTTCGCCGGCGCGGGCACCTACTATGTGGTGCGTACCGGCGGCGGCGTGAGCCTGGAGGTGCTGGCCGGCGCCGCGGACGCCGCCGTGGGCGATCGGGTGTCTCTGGCCCCGGTCCGCGACCCGGCGGGCGCCGACGATGGTGTGCACCTGTTTCCGGTGGTGGGCGCGTGAGCCGGGGGCGGCGGCTCGGCTCGGTGGCGCTCGCCCTCGTCCTGGGCTGGGTGGTGGCGTACCCGCTGCTGATCGTGGCGCTGGAGAGCGTGCGGGGTGACGGGGGCTGGACCCTGGAGTACTTCCGCCGTTTCGGCACCGAGCCGAGGGAGTGGCGCGCGCTCTGGGGCAGCCTGTGGACCTCGGTGGCCAGCGTGTTCCTGGCCGGGCTCATCGGCGTGCCGCTGGCGTTTCTCTTCGAGCGGCACGACTTCCCCGGGCGCCGGCTGATCGGCGCGCTGGTGGCCCTGCCCGCCGTCCTGCCGCCGCTGGTCGGCGTCATCGCCTTCCTGTTCCTGTACGGAGAGACCGGGTTCATCGCCCGCCTGGTGCAGGGTGCGCTGCGGATGGAAGAGGTCCCGTGGCGCTTGGAAGGGGCGTGGGCCATCCTGCTGGTCCACGCCTACTCGATGTACGTCTACTTCTACCTGTTCACCCGTGCCGGACTGGCCCGGATGGACCATGCCGCCATCGAGGCGGCGCAGTCGCTCGGGGCGGGGCGCGGCCGGACGCTCTGGCGGGTGACGCTGCCGCTGCTGGCTCCCTCTCTCCGAGGGGCGGCCTTGCTCACCTTCATGACCGCGCTCGCGTCCTTCAGTGCGCCGTACATCTTCGGCGGCGGCTTCCGGGTCATGACCACGCAGATCGTCTTTACCCGGCTGAACGGCGAGTACGGCATGGCGATGGCGCAGACCGTGGTACTGAGCCTGCTCGGGCTGGCCGGGCTCTGGCTGGCGGGAGAGGGCGGGCCGGGGGAGGGGCGCGCGGGGGGGAAGGGGATCGCTCCGGCGGCCCGGCTCATTGCCAGCCCGGCCCTCCGGCTGGCGGCCACGGTCGGGGGCTGGACCCTGGGCATCTTCCTCCTGCTGCCGCATGTCACGCTGCTGCTGCTGTCGTTTGTGCCGGTGGGGACCTGGACGATCGAGACCATTCCGCCGGCGTACACGCTCTCCAACTATGTCACGCTCTTCACCCAGCCGGAGCGGCTGCGCCCCCTGGGGAACAGCCTGTGGATGGCAACGCTGGCCACCGCCGTGGCGATGCTGCTGGCGCTGGCCGCCGGGGTGCTGATCAGCCGCCAGCGATCGGCCACGGCCCGCTGGACCGAGCGGCTGCTGGCGGTGCCCTGGCTGGTCCCGGGGACCGTCTTCGCCGTGGCGCTGGCCTCGGCGTTCAGCGTGCATGCCCCCTGGGTGGGCCGGATCATCCTGGTGGGCACGGTATGGATCCTGCCGCTGGCCTACGTGATCCGGAATCTTCCGCTGGCGAGCCGGGCGGTGCTGGCCGGGTTCCGCGGGCTGGACCCCGCGCTCGATGAGGCGGCACATTCGTTAGGCGCCGGGCGGGGTCGCACCCTGCGGCAGGTCACCCTGCCGCTGCTGCGGCCCGCGCTGGCGGCGGGCGCCACCCTGGCCTTCGTGACGGCATTGGGAGACTTCGTGGTCTCGATCATCCTCTACACCTATGACACCCGCCCGCTGTCGCTGGAGATCCTGTCCAGTCTGCGCCAGGGCGACGTTGGTATCGCTTCCGCCTACGGGGTCCTGCTAATGGCGCTCTCCGCGCTGGTCTTTGCCTTGGGCAGCGAGCGGAAGCTGGTGGCCCGATGACCGCTCCCGCTCCGCGGCCGCCGTCGGACCTCAAGCAGCTGTCGGTGCTGATCGCGACCTGCGCCATCGACATGATCGGGTTCGCAATGGTGCTGCCGCTGCTGCCGTACTACGCCCTCAAGCTCTCGGCCACGCCCGAGATCATTGGGTTCCTCACCGCCATCTACTCGGTGGCGCAGCTGGTGGCGGCCCCGTACTGGGGCCGTTTTTCCGACCGCTACGGCCGTCGGCCCGCCCTGCTGATCGGGCTGTCCGCCTCGGCCGTAGCCTACGTCATTTTCGGGTTCGCGGACACACTGTGGCTGCTGTTCCTCTCGCGCGTGGTGCAGGGGGCCGGCGGCGGCACCACCGGGGTGGCGCAGGCCTATGTCGCCGATACCATCAAGCCCGCGCATCGCGCCCGGGCACTGGGCTGGCTGTCCGCCGCCACCAGCGCGGGAGTGGCGATCGGGCCGGCCATCGGCTCGCTGAGCAACGCCTACCTCGGACCGGCGGCGCCGGGCCTGGTGGCGGCGCTGTTCTGTCTGGTCAATGTCGGCTTTGCATGGAAGTGGTTGCCGGAATCCCGCCATCCCACCCCGGCCGGCGGCACGCCGCGGACCAAGCGGCCGGTGTGGCACGCGGCGGCGGAGGTGCTGCAGCATCCCGCCCGGCCGGTCTCACGGCTGGTGCTCATCTACGGGATCGGCATGCTGGCGTTCTCGATCCTGACTTCCATCCTGGCCCTGTTTCTCGACGCCGAGTTCGGGGTCACGGAGAAGACCATCGGTTTCTTCTACAGCTACGTGGGGGTGCTTTCCTTTGTGATGCGCTCGGTGCTGCTGGGCCCGATCGTGGCGCGGCTGGGAGAGGTGCGCACCATGCGCGCCGGCACCTGGGCGCTGATCCTGGGGATGCTGCTCTACACGGTGGCGCCCACGCTCTGGTTCCTGGTCGTCATCATTCCGTTCGTGCCGATCGGCACCGCGCTGCTCTTTCCCAGCACCACCGCACTCATGTCACGGGTCTCGGCCAAGGAGGAGCTGGGCACCACGATGGGGGTGGCGCAGACCTTTGCCGGAATGTCACGCGTCGCCGCTCCGATCATGGCCACCGCTGCCTTCCAGCGGGTCGGGCATCATTCACCTTTCCTGCTGGCCATGGCCGTGGTCGGGGTCGCCGCGCTGCTGGCCCGCAGGGTGGAACCGGTGATGGCGTCCACGACGGGGGAGTTTCCCGTGAGAGGGCGGTAGGGGGAAAGCGGCTTCCGTTACCCGTCCTGCGGTATCGGGCGCGGTCACACCACCGTGAGCGGCCACGGAACGCAGGGAGCGGACGGTGGGCAGCGGACCACCTGTCGCCGTCCCTAGAACTCCGCCCCCACCGCCAGGTTGATGTGGCCGAGGGTCGCCGTGCCCGCCCCGTAGGTCGTGGTCACGTGCCGATACTCAAGGCCCAGCACCAGTGGGGCGGGGCGCCAGTGGATGTGCCCGCCGATGGTTTCGTTCTTGAGGCGCTGCGTCGTGGTGTCGAGGTCCGCGTCCTTGGGGTTATCCATTCCGTAGCTGGCGCCGATCTCGACCCCGGTCGAGGGCTTGAGCAGGAGCTGTCCCCAGCCGCCCCTGGTCCGCACGGTGCCTCCGTTGAGGCCCAGGTTCTGTCCGATGCCACCGCCGCCCAGCCCGGCAAGGGCCTCACCGCTGAAGGCTTCGCCCCGCAGTTCCACCCGGGTTCCAAGCGGCAGACGCAGCGTCGCCGCCACACCGCGAGACTCGAGCAGGGAATCCCCGGTGGTGGACAGCCACCCAAGGTGGCCCCCGATCCCCAGTTCCCCCGGGGCGGCCCCGCTCCCCCACCGCAGGCGGAGCCGGCTCTCCAGATAGGGTCGCTTGCTTTGCTCGGCCCGGTCGGGTTGGGTCACGAACGGGCCCTGGGGCGTGTAGCCGGTCGGTGCCAGCACGGCGCCCTCCAGCTCCAGCCGGGCCTGCTTCCCCGAGAGGATCTCCCCAGTGGCGCGCACCTGTGGGATCCACAGCCACAGGTTGCCGGAGCTGGACAAGGCCGAGAGACCCAGGCTCCCAAGTGACGAGGGGTTGAGCTCGGCGATTGGGGGCGCCTCCTGGCCCACCATCAGGCGAAACCGGCTCCACGTCATTTCGGCCCAGGCACGCCGAATCCGCAGGAGCGGGAAGGTGCGGCCACCATTGGAGGGCTGCTGCCCACCCCAGAAGTCGACGTCGATCTCGGCGGTGAAATCCCCACCGAGCACCCCGGCGGCGAAGGCCCGGGCCTGGGCTCGGGTCTGGCGCAGGGTGCCGCCCAGTCCTGCAGTGGGGAAGCTATCACTGGCGTCGCTCCGCACCGCGAACTGAGGCAGGTCCACGTTGTTGCTCTTGTCGGAGGTGTAGAACCCGTTGAGCAGGACGGTCGCCGAGAAGGTTACCTCCGGGGCCGGCCGGTCTTGCGCCGGGAGGGTCCCGGGACGGAGCAGGCAGAGCCCGCAGGCGAGGGCGTGGAGTCGCATGGGATCAGGGCCGCGGCATGGTCATGGTTGACGCCCTGTGGGGGCGGGGAGTAATCTAGGGTCGATGTATAAGATACGCCTGCCCGGAGGATTTGGGCTTACATCACTGCTCCTGCTGCTCGCGCCTGCCCTCCTGGCCGGGCAGAGGGGCGTCGCCGTGACCGGCAAGGTCGCGATGCTGGAGCGGAGCGGCCGGGCGGCCGCGGATGTTGGGCAGGCGGTGGTGTGGCTCACCGGCCCGGCGGCGCCCGCGGCCACCGCAGCGGCAGCGGAGATGGCCACCGAGGGCAAGCAGTTCGTTCCCCATGTCCGGATCGTTCCCTGGAAGTCGTCGGTGGCCTTCCCCAATCACGATCCCTTCAATCACAACGTCTTTTCGCTCTCCGCCGAGCGGGTGTTCGACCTCGGTCTCTACGGCCGGGGCGAGGCCAGGTCGGTCGAGTTCGACAAGCCGGGTGTCATCCGGGTGTACTGTAACGTGCATGCCCAGATGCGCGGGCTGATTCTGGTGCTGGAGAGCGCCCTGTCGACGCAGCCCAGCGCCGACGGCAGCTTCCGGCTGGAGGGGGTCCCGCCCGGCGATTATATCCTGCACGCCTGGCACGAGCGAGCCGCCGAGGTCACCCAGCCGCTCCGGGTTGGCGGCAGCGCGCCGGCGGCGGTGTCGGTCGCCCTGGATGCCCGGGGTTATCGCTTCGTGCAGCACCGCGACAAGGAGGGGAAGTCCTACTCCGACCGGAGTCGCCGGTATTAGCACCCATCCGTTCCGCGGTCTCGGCCTCAAGCTCTTTCTGGCCACGGTCCTCGTCGTCGTGGTGACGCTGGGCGGCGCGCTGGCGCTCATCCGGATGCGCGCCGGCCAGGCCGCCGATGCCGCCATCGATCGGGGACTCGTCGCCACCCAGTCTGCCATCGAGGATGCCCTCGCGGGCCGCAGCCACACCCTGCAGCGCTCCGCCGAGGTGCTAGCGCAGGTCCCCGCCTATATCTCCCGGATCGAGGAAGCGCTGCGCACCCAGAATCGCGGCGACCTGCTCGACCAGGCCAATGAATTCCAGCACCAGAGCGACGCGGCCTGGGCCCTGATCACCGATGAGACCGGCGTGCTGCAGGCCTCGACCCGGTCGCCGGAGGTGTTCGGAGACACCCTCGGCGGAACCCTGGTGGAGAGCGCGCTCTCCGGCGAGCCGGCCGAGGGCGTGTGGATCGAGGCCACGGCGGCGGGGGATTCCCTGTTCCAGGCGGTGGCCGTCCCGCTGGCCGCGCCGGGGGCGCAGGTGGCCGGTGCGCTGATCGTGGCGGTCCGGATCGACGCCGCCCTGGCGGAGCGGCTCAAGCGGCAAACCGCGTCCGAGGTGGTCTTCGTCGTCTTCGACGTCGAGGGCGCGCCGGTCGTGGCGGCGTCCACGATCCCGGGCGCGCCCATCGACTCGGTCCTGCGCGTCCGCTATCCCGCTTCCGGCCCGGACATTGACTCGGTGCCCGCCCGGCTCAAGATCGAGATGAACGGACAGACCTGGATCGCCGCGGCCGGTCCACTGACCACCGCCTCCGGGGTGATCGTGGGCGAGTATGCGGGGCTCCGCCAGCGGGAGGTGGAGCTTGCACCGTTCAGTGCGCTGCAGCGTTCGGTGCTCTACGCCTTCCTCGGGGCGCTGGCTGTGGCGCTGGTGATCTCCCTGATCCTTGCTCGCCAGATTACCGACCCGCTGCGGCGCCTGGTCGGCATGACACGCGAGGTCTCCGAGGGGCGCTATTCCGGCAGCCTGGAGATCCGCTCGCGGGACGAGATCGGCGAACTGGCCCGGGCCTTCGAGGGGATGGTGACCGAGCTCCGGGAGAAGCAGCGGCTGGTCGAGTTTCTCGGCTCGTCGGCAACCTCGGTGCGCACCCAGGTGCTGCAGGCCGGCAGCACGGTCTCGGTGACCGAGATGGGCACCGGTGGACTCCTCGCCGGCCGCTACGAGATCCGGCAGCAGCTGGGCGAGGGCGGCATGGGCGTGGTGTACCGGGCTTACGATCGCGAGCTCAAGGAGCTGGTGGCGATCAAGACCCTCCGGCCCGAGCTGGTCGGCGACGCGACCCTGCTGGAGCGCTTCAAGCAGGAGATCCGGCTGGCGCGACAGATCTCCCACCCCAACGTGGTGCGCACCCACGACCTCGGGGTGACGGACGGGCACTACTTCATCACCATGGAGTACGTCGAGGGCACCCCGCTGGACCAGCTGATCAAGCGCAAGGGCGCGCTTCCCCTCGAGGTGGCCCTCACGGTGGGTCGCCAGCTCTGCCGGGCGCTGGAAGTGGCCCACGCCCAGGGAGTGGTGCACCGGGACATCAAGCCGCAGAACCTGGTGGTGGACGCCCAGGGTTTTCTCAAGGTGATGGATTTCGGGATCGCCCGGCTGGTGGAAGGCCGGCAGGCCCCGCGCGGCCCCGGTCTCACCGCGGACGGCACGATCATCGGGACGCCCGAATACATGGCGCCGGAACAGCTCATGGGACAAGCGGTGGACGGGCGGGCGGACCTCTATGCGGCGGGCATCGTGCTCTTCGAATGCGCCACCGGCCAGCGGCTGGTCACCGGTGACTCTTTCGGCACCGTCCTCATGAAGCAGGTGCAGGACCCGGCGCCGGACCCCCGCAGCATCGTACCCGGACTCCCGCCGGAGTTCTCCACGCTGGTGCTCAAGGCGCTCGCCAAGGAGCCGGGAGCACGGTGGCAGTCGGCGGCGGAGTTCCATCAGGCGCTGGATCTGATCCGGACCTGAACCTGTCGGAGGCGCCATGTCGGACGAACGGCTCGAGCGACTGGAATCACGGGTGCAGGTACTGGAGCGGCTGGTGCGCCAGCTCTCCGGGGAGCGCAGCGCTGCCCCGTCGTCCGGGTCGGTGCCCGATGAGCCCGCGGGGCGGGTGCCGCCGCCACCGCCTGTTCTCCCTCCCCCGTCGCCGCGTCGGCCTGCCGTGCCGTCCCCGAGCCGACCGGGCACCCCGATCATCACCGAACAATGGCTGGGACAGAAGGGCCTGCTGGCCGTCGGCGTGGTATTCGTCGTGCTCGCCGCCGCCTACCTCCTGAAACTCTCCTTTGAACGCGGCTGGATCTCCCCGGTGGTGCGCTGCGCGGGCGGGGCGGTTGCGGGCGTGGCGGTCGGCATGGTCGGGTGGCGGCTCTATCACAGGGGACTGCAGGCGTATGGCGCGGCGCTGATCGGCACCGGCGCGGCGATCGTCTACCTGGCGGCCTGGGCCGCGGCCCGGCTGTACCAGTTCCTGCCGCCCACCCAGGGCGTCGTGGCCCTGGCGCTGATCTCGCTCTCGCTCGCCGCCGTGGCCTGGTCGGTGAACGTCCAGGCGCTGGGGGCCGCCGCGGTCCTGGGCGGGCTCTTCGCCCCGCTGGTGATCGGCCGTGAAGCCGGCAGCGCCAACCTGCTGCTCCTCTACCTCGGCATGATGGGTGCTGGCCTGGGTTGGGTGGCGAGTCAGCGTCGCTGGCGTCTGACCATGCTGCTCCTGGCGCTGGCCTTCTTCGGCCTCGCCATCGGCACCGCCGCTCACGACGCCCTGCCCTCGATCACCTGGACCTACGGCATCCTCGGTGGCGCGGCCGGCCTGTACGTGGGCCTTCGGGAGAGCTGGCCGGAGACCCGTTTCCTGGCGTTCTCCGGCGGATGGAGCCTGCTGGCGATCGCCGACGGAAACGCGAGCATTCACTGGCCCAACCTGGCGGGCGGTCTGGTCCTGGTCGCTCCGGTCTGGTGGCGGGCCTGGCAGGCGCAAGCCGTCTGGCCGCTCAATCCAGAAACGGGTCAGGCAGGCAAGAAGCAGCCCTCCCTCGGCGAGACATTCTACTTCTATCTCTCGCCAGTCCTGCTCGGCGCCGCGCTCTGGTCGGTGGCGCGCGACCGGTTCCTCGTGGATCCCGGCCTGGTCCCGGCGCTGATCGCGATTCCATATCTCTTGGCGGGGTACCAGCGGGAGCGGCGGGCCTTCGCCACGGTGGCGGCCCTCGCGCTGGGCTTCGCGGCCGTCCGGCAGACCGACGAGCTTGGCGCGGTCTGGATGCTCCTCGGACTGGCGCACCTGTGGGCCCTGGCCGATCACGCCTTCCAGCGGAGCGATGGACGCTGGTACGCGGCGGCTACCTTCGCCGCGGCGGTGTATCATCTCGTGTCGGTCAATCTCCCGGCCTGTCCCCGCGAGGACCCTGCCTTCATCGGCGCCTGTGCGGTGACCATCTGGCTGGTGGTGGCGACGGCGGTGGTGCTGGCGGCCTGGCTGATCCGGGATGATGACGCGGACGGCCCCATCGGGCTCCGGCCGCTCCTCTGGAGCGCCGCGGGGGTCATTCTCTTCGTGGGCGTCTCCGGGGAGCTGATCCGGGTCTTCGACCAGAGCACGCTCGCCGCCGCGACCACCGAGCTGGCCGGTGGCCTCGCCGTGAGCGCCTGGTGGATTCTCTTCGCCGGCGCCTGTTTCGTCGCCGGCTTCCAGCGGGGTGTCCGGCAGCTGCGCTTCGCCGGGTTCTTCGTGGCCGGCCTCGCCCTGGTCAAGGTGGTGTTCGTGGACCTTTCCACCCTCGATGCGCTCTACCGCGTCGGCTCGGCCCTGATCCTGGGGCTGGTGTCGCTGGGGGTGGCGTATGCCTATCACCGGCGGGGCGCGACAACCTGACGGCGGAATTTGCGGTTCATGCCGGTCCGGTGTAGCCTCCCTGTCCCATGACCCGGCCCCGCCCCGCCACTCCCACCGTCGACCAACTGGCCCACGCCAACTGGGACGACATCCGCCCGTTCTATGAAGATCTCGCGGCCCGTCCGCTGACGCTCGAGACGGCCGAGGCCTGGCTGGCCGACTGGTCCCAGCTCGAGGCGGTCGTCGGCGAGGCCGCCGCCCTGGCGATGATTGCGTACACCTGCGACACCACCGATCCCGCCAAGGAAGCCGCCCACCTTCGTTTTTCCGCGCAGATCCTGCCCCAGATCGAGGAACTGGAAGTCCGGCTGGCGGACCGCCTGCTGGCGCTGGGCTATCACCGGCCGGGGCTGGAGGTAACCATCGCCCGGTTCCGGACGGCGAGCGAGGTCTTCCGGGAAGCGAATGTGCCGCTGATGCAGGAGATCGAGGAGATCGGGGCCCGATACCAGAAGATCACCGGCGGGCTCACCGTTCTCTGGGAGGGGGTGGAGAAGACCCTTCCCGAACTGCAGCCAATCCTGCAGGGCACCGACCGGACCGCCCGGGAGAAGGCATTCCGGCTGGGCGCCGAGGCCTACCTCGCACGGCAGCCTGAGCTGTCCGGCATCTTCGATGAGCTGTTCCTGCTGCGCAGTCGCACGGCGAAGAATGCGGGGTTCGCGGACTACGAGGCCTACGCCTTCCGGGCCAAATGCCGGTTCGATTACACCCCCGCCGATTGCCGCCGGTTCCACGAGGCGGTCGAGGCGGTCGTGGCGCCCGCTGCCGCCCGGGTGCTGCAGCGGCGGCGTGAGCGGCTGGGGGTCGAGTCGCTCAGACCCTGGGACACGGCGCCGGATCCGGAGGGGAGGCCCCCGCTCAGGCCGTTCCGCGAGGCTGGAGAGCTCATCGCCGCGGGAGAACGGATCTTCGAGGGGGTGTCACCGGAGTTTGGTGCCCACTTCCGGACCATGTCCCGGGAGCGGCTGCTGGACCTGGATGTCCGCAAGGGCAAGGCACCCGGCGGGTACTGCGAGACCCTGCACGCCCGGGGGCGGCCGTTCATTTTCATGAACGCGGTCGGTGTTCTCGATGACGTCAACACCCTGCTGCATGAGGCCGGACACGCCTTCCACGCCTTCGAGGCCCGCGTCCAGCCGCTGATCTGGGAGCGCCACCCCGGCCTGGAGATGTGCGAGCTGGCCTCGATGTCCATGGAGCTGCTGGCCTCGTCGTCGCTGCACCGGGACCGGGGCGGCCTGTTCTCCACCGCTGAGCTGGCCCGGGCCCGGGCCGAGCACCTGGAGGACCTGCTGACCACCCTGGGCCATGTGGCCTCGGTGGACGCCTTCCAGAGCTGGATCTACACCTCCGGCCAGGGGCACGACGGCGCCCTGCGCGACCGGGCGTGGCTGCGCTTCCGGGAGCGATTCGAGCGGGGCATCGACTGGGGCGGGCTGGAGCGGGAGCGGATCAGCCGATGGTACCGGCAGCTGCACATCTTCCTGTACCCGTTCTACTACATCGAATACGGCATCGCCCAGATCGGTGCGCTCCAGGTCTGGCGGCTGGCCCGGCAGGACCCCGCCGAAGCAGTGCGTCGCTACCGCTCGGCACTCGCCCTGGGAAACACCCGCTCGCTCCCCGAGCTGTACCGGGCGGCCGGGGTGGAGTTCACCTTTGATGTGGGCGTCATCGGTGAATTGGTGGAGCTGGTGGAGGAGGAGCTGGAGCGAATCCACGCCGTCGCTTGAGGACCCCGGGGAGCCGCAGCCCTTGCCCCCTTCCTCCCCCAAGGCAAGATTCCCCGGCCTGTTGAGGTCCCTGGTCCCCCTGTCGGAGAGGCTGAATGGCGAAGGAAGAAGGCATTGAGATGGAGGGCGTTGTGACCGAGGTGCTGCCCGACCGCAACTACCGGGTTCTCCTCGAGAATGGTCACTCCATCCTGGCCTATGCCGCCGGCAAGATGAGCAAATTCAAGATCCGGGTGCTGGAAGGAGACCGGGTGACGGTCGTGCTCTCTCCCTACGACCTGACCCGGGGCCGGGTGATCTACCGCCACAAGTAGGCCGCCCCCCGGCGTGCCCGCTGCGGTAACGACGAAGGGCCGGTCTGACGACCGGCCCTTCGTGTTGCTCGGGGCGCCGGGGCGAACCCCGGCGCTGGCCGTGCTTACTTCACCTTGGTGACGTTCTCCGCCGCAGGACCCTTGGCCCCATCGACGATGTCGAACTCCACCCGCTCACCTTCAGCCAGACTGCGGAACCCATCAGCCTTGATGGCGGTGTGGTGGACGAAGCAGTCCTTGGAGCCGTTCTCCGGGGTGATGAAGCCGAAACCCTTGGCATCGTTGAACCACTTCACCGTACCTATGACGCGAGGCATGCTGCAGTACTCCATGCGGAGGGGAACATTGTCGGGCCGGACCACGGAGTGGGGGAACCGACAGGGACAATGAGGTCGGGAATATCCCGCCTCACGGCTACCAAGAGACCCGGATCGGGTGCCCGGGTTCAGCAGAGATCCTGAGGGGAGTTCCTGCTTGCAATGCCCGGCCTGCCCTTCTGGCCTATTACCAGCCGCCACAAAGATGTGAAGCGGGGGCCGTTCGTCAAGAGGGAGGGGCGAACTAGGGCTTCCACCAGCGGAGGGCCGCCTTGGCCCACTCCCCGCTCCGGCGCCGGAGACCGGACCCGACCGCCCGGTTCAGGGCCTGCAGGAACTCCACCGCCGAAGGGAAGCGCTGCTCCACCTCGCTCTGCAGCGCGCGTTCCAGCACCGCCGCCAGGTCCTCGCTCACGTCGGACCGCCGGGCACGCAGCGCCGGCCACTGGTTGTTGGTCTGCCGGGTGAGGACCTGTTCCACCGTCTGCCCGCTGAAGGGGGGCTCGTCCAGCAGGGCGAAATAGGCCACCGCCGCCAGGCTGTAGAGGTCGGAGCGCTGATCCACCCGCTCCCCCAGCAGCTGCTCGGGGCTGGCGAACATCGGGGTACCGCTCTGGCTGGTGGCGCCGCCGAAGCGGCCCGGCCCCCGGAGCGCCAGCGCCAGGCCGAAGTCGGTGATCCGCAGGTCGCCGCTGGGGGCGATGAGCATGTTCTCCGGCTTGAGGTCCCGGTGGACCAGGCCGTTGTTGTGGGCCAACGCCAGCGCGCTCAATGCCTCCCGGAGCAGCTTCACCACCCGCTCCACCGGCAGCGGCCCCTCCTTCTCCACCAGCTGGGCCAGGTTGGGCCCGCCCACCAGCTCCATGGTATACCACAGGAGCCCCGAGCGACCCCCGATGTCGTAGATGTTGACCAGGTTGGGGTGGGTCAGCCGGGCGGCCAGTTGGGCTTCACGGCGGAACCGCTCCACCACGGCGGGGTCCGCCGTCAGATGCGGGTGGAGCACCTTGAGGGCCACTTCCCGCTCCAGGTGGAGGTCCCGCACGCGGTACACCCGGCCATAGCCGCCCCGGCCCAGCGGAGACAGCAGCTCATAGTCGTCGCCCAGGGCGCGGCGCAGGCGTTTCTCCCAGTGCCGCCCGTCGTCGCTCTCGCTGGGCAGCGCGCGGGGGTTGACCTGCAGGATCACCGCGGGGTTCTCGAAGGTGCCGGCGTCGGACGCGAAATCCTCGAGCATCTCTGCGGCGGTCAGGTAGCGGTCGTCCGGGGTCGGCCGGAGGGACCGGAGCAGGATCCGCTCGATGGTCTTGGGACAGTTGGGGCGGAGTTCGGAGGGCGGCTGGAGGTCGCGCGCGTCGAGGGGGATCTCATGGCCGGTGACAGCAAAGTAGAGAATCGCGCCGGCAGTGTAGATATCGCTGGTCGGATCGCCCGGTGCGCCGCCCCGGACCTCCGGGGCCATGAAGGCCTGGTTGCCCGGCTCGTCCTGGGCCGGGATCGCTGGGAGGGTCCAGTT
Organism: uncultured Gemmatimonadaceae bacterium; assembly: GCA_964449145.1. Taxonomy (GTDB): domain Bacteria; phylum Gemmatimonadota; class Gemmatimonadetes; order Gemmatimonadales; family GWC2-71-9; genus JADJOM01. The sequence continues at coordinate 27,860 of CAYUYF010000029.1, forward strand.
GCTGTAGCGCAGGTCGGTGACGGTGCCCCGGCCGCCGAGATTCACCAGCAGCGAGGTGGGCGCGATGCGGCGGACGATGATGCCATGCGCATGGGCATGCTCCAGGCCGCTGAGCACGTCCCGGGCCAGCACATGCACCGCCGGGAAGGGCCGCGGCCCCCGCTGGGTGGCCTCCTGGAGGCTCTCCCCTTCGATCCAGTTGCCGACCCGGAAGGCGATCTCCCCGATGACACCCGCGTCGTAGACGTGGCGGATGGCCGGGTGGTCGAGCTGGGCGAGGGCTTCCGCTTCCCGCAGGAACCAGGCGCGGATCCGGTCATCGGGATAGAGATTGACGCGCAGGGAGACCCGGCGGGAGAGCAGCTTGTCGTGCGCGGTGAACAGCACCCGCTCGCGGGAGGCCGCGACCATCGTCTCGAGGCGGTAGCGTTGCCCCAGGGCGCTCTCGACGCGCTCGAAGATCGTGAGCGGCGGCGGAGTGGTCATTGGGTCACTCGTCCGCGATGATCGGCGTGATCCGGTTGCTGCGGCGCCGCTCGATCCGGCCCCGCTGGCCGCAACGGGCCCGGCTGCACCAGCGCCGGCTCTGGCCGGCGCTGTCGTCGGCGAAGTACAGCCCGCACTCCGGGCCGGCACAGCAGCGCACCACGGCCAGGGGGTTCGCCAGCGTCTGCGCCGCCGACTGGGCGACCGCCTCCAGTGCGCGGGGCGGCCGGGCCGTGCCGAATGTGAGCCGCCAGCGGCCGCCGATCCGGACCAGCTGCTCCCGGCCTTCCAGGGCGACCAGGAGCCGGTTGATGGCTTCGATGCTGGACGGCGGCGGGGCGCGCTTCTCCGTCAGGGCGTCGGCGAGGGCCATCAGGCGGGTGCGCAGGCGAACCGCGGCCGCGAAGGCTTCCCGGTCCCCGGCGGAGCCCAGTCGCACCGCCTTGGTCCATCGGTGATAGGCCCCGGGGTTGGGCAGGGTATCTCGCCCGGCCCCTGCCGTGTTCACGAACTCCAGCCAGAGCGCATCGCCCAGGAGCAGGAACTCGGCATCGGACATAGATCAGGTCGGGTCCGCGGTCTCGACGGTGTTGCGGCCACCCCGCTTGGCCCGATAGAGGGCCGCGTCGGCCGCGGCCAGGATCGCGTCGGCGTTGCTGCCATGACGGGGCGATTCCGCGACCCCCATGCTGAGGGACGGGCCGCCGAACTCGGGCCGGCTCCGGGCCAGTTCGACGATGCCGCGCTGCACCCGCTGGACGAACGTGTGGGCCTCCGCGGCGGTCGTCATCGGGAGAATGACCAGGAACTCGTCGCCCCCCATGCGCCCCACGCTGTCCAGCGAGCGGCTTTGCTGGCGCAGCACCGCCGCGATCTCGCAGAGGAGGCGGTCTCCCGCGGCGTGGCCCAGGCTGTCGTTGACCACCTTGAACCGGTCGACGTCGATGGCCACCACCGTGGTGCGGATCTGGTGCCGCTGGGTCCGGGACAGCTCGGCCTCCAGCCGCGTCGCCATGGCCCGCCGGTTGAACAGTCCCGTGAGGCTGTCGGTCGTGGCCGCGCTCTGCAGCTGCTCCACCAGCTGCGCGTTCTTCAGCGCGATCGCGCCGGCGAAGGCCAGCGTGCCCGCCAGTTCGCACTCGGCCTGCCCGAAGTTCTGGTCGTGCAGCCGGGGACCCAGGACCACCAGTGCCAGCCGCTCCGCGCCGGCGTCCAGGGAAACCACCACCTGGCTGTTGGGTGGCAGCAGCTGCGCAACACCGGCATCGCCCGTCGTGCTGACCGGGTTGCTGGCGGGCAGGGCAAGGTCCAGCGCCGGCTTGGGGATGCTGTTGAGGGACATCGAGCCCTTGAGTGACCGCACCACTTTGGGGGCGTACTCCGTCTCCCCGGGACGGTAGAGGCAGGCCCACCAGCAGAAGAACACCTCGGCCATGAAGTCGAGGATCAGGTTTTCCGTCTCCTCGGCGGAGTGCACCGAGGACAGCAGGCGGGCCACCTGGCGCAGCGCCCGCAGCTGGAAGACGGCGTCGTCCAGCTCCCCCTGGCGCTCCCGCAGCACACTGTGGAGCTCCAGCATGACCGACAGCCCGAGCGCCACCGGCACGGCGTGGCCCCGCAGCTGCGCGGCGGTGTCCGGCATGGCCATGATGGCGAGTTCGGTCTGCCCGCTGGAGAGGCGGATCACCTCGACGGCCTGGGGCAGCCAATCCGGAGGCGGGAGGAGGGTGAGCAACGCGCCGGGCGAGGAGACATCCAGCCAGATCTGCTCGCTCCCGAACCGCTGGACCAGGGCCTCGCGGCACCGGTCGAACAGTTCGCCGTCGCTCCGGGCATGCCGGCACGCGGCGGCGAAGGCGCTGGAGAGTGGCGCCAGCGTGGAGAGCGCGGAGAATGATTCCATGAGGTGGCCCAAATATAGTGGTGCACCGATCGGCCCGCGACCTGCCGGCGCGAAATCCGTCCCCCTCGGATGCACCCGATATCTTCCGCCCCGCGGTGCCGATACTCCGGGCGCGGCCGACCCTTCCGCGCCACCGGGCCCGAGCCTGACACCTGCCATGAGGCTGACGGACCGGGACCCGCCGCTAGACGCCGGCGGTCGCTTCCAGGTGGTTCCGCAGCACCCGCAGCTCCGCCAGCATCCCCGGACGCGGTCCCGCCGGGTGGCGGCCGAGCAGTTCGACCACGTCGGCGAGCCAGCGCAGCACCGCCGGTGCCCCACCCGGCGCGTAGCCAGAGAGGTATTCCGGTCCCAGCCGCCTGACATCGGTCAGGAGCACGCCGCAGAGGTGGATCTCCGAGGCGGTGCAGACCTCGAGGGTGCGGCTATCCGCCTCGGACAGGACGCTGAGAAACTCGAGCTTGCACGCCTCCCAGCCGCGCAGCTTCCCCCGGTGATCGTACCGGGGCTCCACCGCCTGGCTGGCGATGGTCATGGCCCGCTCGCCGAACTTGGCGGTGATCCGCGCGTCCAGCTGCGCCCGTCGGGCCGGCTCTGCCTCGCTCAGCAGCACCGAGAGGATGCCCGCCACGATGGTGGTCTCGTCACAGCCGTACCGGGCCAGGATGACGGCCACGTTGGCGGGATGGGTGAAGTAGGGCACGCCCGCCCCCGGACCGCTGCGGGGCGAGCCATGCTTCGCCGCGTAGGCCAGCGCGTGCGCGATCCGGTCGGAATAGCCGTGGGTCATGGGATTCCCAGGAGCTTGTGCGTCTGCAGGCTGAGCCGCCACTCGGGGTGCGCGAGGCAGTACGCCATCGCCAGCGCGGTGTTCACCTCCCGCCGCGGTCCGTCCATCGGCTGCAGGAAGAAGTGCCGGAAGGTCAGGCCGGTGAAGCGATCGGGCGGCGCCAGCGCCTGGGGATAGACCAGCTTCAGCTCATCCCCCTGCCTCAGCACCAGCGGCGCGTCGGCCTTGGGGCTCACACAGATCCAGTTCAGGCCCGGTGGCGCCGGTTGGGTGCCGTTGGTCTCGACCGCGACCTCGAACCCCTCCCCATGCAGCGCCTCGATGGCCGCCGCATCCAGCTGCAGCAGCGGCTCCCCGCCGGTACAGACCACGAAGGGGCGCGCCGCCGCTGCGTCCGGCCAGTGGCTCCGGACCGCCCGGGCCAGACTTTGGGCATCCGCGAACTTGCCGCCCCCAGGGCCATCGGTGCCGATGAACTCGGTGTCGCAGAACTGGCAGATGGCCTGCTCGCGGTCCTGCTCCCGGCCGGTCCACAGGTTGCAGCCGGCAAACCGACAGAACACCGCCGGTCGTCCGGCCTGCGCGCCCTCCCCCTGGAGGGTGTAGAAGATCTCCTTGACCGCGTAAGCCATGATTCAGCGGGGGGTAGGGGAGGCGGTCTGATAAGGCGCGGGGTCCGGCAGCCCGTTGTCCCGGAATCCCATGAGCCGGAGCACGCAGCTGTCGCACCCGCCGCAGGCCCCGCCATCGGGCGCGGGGTCGTAACAGCTCCGGGTCAGCGAGAAGTCCACCCCGAGTTCGAGTCCCCGGGCGATGATCTCGCGCTTGCTGAGCTGGATCAGCGGGGTGTGGATGCGGAAGGGATGATCGCCTTCCACGCCGGCCCGGGTCCCCAGGTTGGCCACCCGCTCGAACGCGGCGATGTACTCCGGGCGGCAATCGGGATAGCCACTGTAGTCCAGCGCGTTGACGCCGAGGAAGATGTCTGCCGCGCCCAGCGCCTCGGCCCAGGCCAGCGCGTAGGAAAGAAAGATCGTATTCCGGGCCGGTACATAGGTCACGGGGATCCCGTGCGCCATGGTGGCGGGGCTGCGTCCCTTCGGGACCGCCAGGTCGCTCGTGAGCGCCGATCCCCCGATGAAGCGCAGGTCGATTTCGGCCACGGCGTGCTCCGCCACCCCGAGCTGCGCCGCGACCGCCCGGGCCGCATCGAGCTCCACCGCGTGTCGCTGACCATATCGGAAGCTCAGGGCGTGGACGGTGAATCCCGCCTGGCGTGCGATTGCCAGTGTGGTCGCGGAGTCGAGCCCGCCCGAGAGCAGGAGGACGGCGGATGGGGCCATGACCAAACCTAAGACTGGCGACCCGCGCCGATAAGGGCGAGTCGGCCAGACTGCCGGGGCAACCAGGCCCGCCCCGCCCCTAGCGGCCCAGCACGTGCCGGAGCGCCGCCTCGAGCTGCCGGTGCCGGAACCCGTACCCGGTGTCGGCAAGCCGCTCGGGGATCACGCGGGCGCCCGCCAGCAGCAACTCATCCGCCAGCTCCCCGAAAATCAGCCGGAGCAATTGGCTCGGCACCGGCAGGATCGCGGGCCGCCGGAGCACCCGCGCCAGCACCGCCGTGAATTGGGCGTTCGTCACCGGCGTGGGCGCGGTGAGGTTGACCGGGCCGGCGAGCGCCGGGGTGAACGCCGTGTGGTAGATGCCACCGATCACATCGTCGATCCCGATCCAGCTGGTGTACTGGCGTCCGCTCCCCAGACGGCCGCCGAGCCCCGCGCGGAAAGGCCGCAGCATCTCCGCCAGCGCCCCTCCCGCCGGGCTCAGCACCACGCCGATGCGCGTCCGTGCCACCCGTACGCCGGCCCGTTCCGCTGGCGCCGTGGCGGCCTCCCACCCATGTCCCACCTTCTCCACGAACGAACAGTCCGGTCCCACGCGGAGATGGGCCTCTTCGGTCAGGGGCTGGTCGCCCCGGTTCCCGTAGATGCCGATCGCCGAGGCGGAGACCAGCACCACCGGTGGCACGCCCATCCGGGTCATTGCTTCCGCGAGGAAACGCGTCCCCGCCGTCCGGCTCTCCTCGATGCGCTGGCGCCGGGCCGGGGTCCAGCGGCCACCGGCGATGGGCTCGCCGGCCAGGTGCACCACCGCGGTGACGCCGTGCAGCGCCTCAGCGGGTGGCGGGCCCTCGGCGGCGTCCCAGCGGATGTCCTCGGACCCGGGATTCCGCCGCACCAGCTGGCGGACCCGGTGCCCCAGCGCGGTCAGCATGGCCACCAGGCTGCGGCCGATCAGGCCGGTGGATCCGGTGATGGCGATGTCAATCGGGTCAGGCGAACCCAGCTGCAGGTGGGATCGCAGGTCCGCGGCCAGGGTCGCGTGCCGGTAGCTGAACGTCCGCTCCAGCCGGTCATGGACAGCACCCGCGGCCAGGGCCCCGAAGGCTCCGCCGGGAAGCTCGTACTCGATGCGGTCCACGTAGCGGCAGTGATTGGCTCCCACCGGCTCGAAGAGGTGCGAGTGCACCCAGCGCCGGAACGGCCCCTCGATCTGCTCATCCACGAATTCACGGCCTGGCACCGCCCCCCGATGCTGGGCCACCCAGCGCTGCCGGATGGGACCGAGCGGCACCTCCAGCACCACCCGGCCGTCCGCCAGCCCCCCGCGCTGTTCCAGCACCCGCACCGGCTCCCAGGGTGGGGCGAGCCGCTGCAACGCCCCCGGCCGGGCATGCCAGGCGTAGGCGGTGTCCGCCGGCACCGGTAGTTCGCTCTGCTGCTCGAAGACTGCCATGCTGGGTTCTCCCGGAGCGGAAGTAAGATTCTGGCCATGTGTCCCCGGCCTGTCCTGCTACTCGCCGTGCTCGCCTTGGTTCCCGTCCCGGGCCAGGCACCGGTCCGGGCGCCCTGCCAGGTCTCGCGCATCGAAGAGGGGGATACACCCTGCTGCGGCCACTGCACCCGGTACGGCTGATCGGCATTGACCGCCACGAACGTGCCCAGGGCCCGGCTCGCGCCGGTCGGAGACAGGGTCCATCACGAACCGGACGTTCGCACTCAGGATCGGCACGGTCGGCTGCTGGCCCATGGCTGGCCCGGCGACACCCTCCGCAACGAGGCCCCGGTGGCTGGCGGCTGGGCGGGACGTTACACCCTCCGGCCAATGTCCGGTACGTCGTGCGCCTGACACGCGCGGAACGCTTCGCCCGGCGCCGGCAGGCCGACCGTGGGCGCCGGGGGCGCTCACCGGCGCGCCGGCCGACTTCCGCCGCGGGGATTGTCCGCGCCGGTCGCAGGGGTATCTTCTCCTGCCATTCGTGGTCGCCTCATCTCCTTCGCCACTACACCGTGATCCTCTCCGCCCGGCCCGTCCCCCCGCTTGCCGACCTGGCCGGTGGGCCACCACTGCCGACCTGGTCGCGCTGCCGGTACCGATGAGCGCAGTGCGGCGACTCCGGCTGGCGGCCGGCCTGGTGGGACTCCTCGCACTGGCGCTCTATGCCGGCCAGCGTGGACCCAGCCAGCGAGTCGCCGGACCGGAAGGCGTCGCCGGGCCGGTCGCCGGGCCGGTCGCCGAGGTGGTGCCGGGGCGGTCCGGCATCGGCTTTCGGACCACTCGCGACCTGGCCGAACATCACGCCAAGCACGCCGCCGAATTTGGCGGGATCAGTGAACCGGAGTACCTTCGCCGGGCTCAGCGGCTGCGTGACCGGCCCGCCGGGCCGGAGCTGCTCGAGGTGATCCGGGATGACGGCGTGATCACCCGGTTTGACCGGACCACCGGGGACTTCCTCGCCGCGAACCCGGACGGTACCATCCGGACCTTCTTCCGTCCCAACGGCGGGGAGGCCTATTTTCAGCGGCAGGCCCAGCGGAGTTCAACCCGATGACCCAGCGTACCTCCGGTCCCAATGACCCCGTGCGGGAGTACCTCCGCAAGAGTGGCGCGCCCTATTCGGTCGTCACGCAAGGGCTCCGCGGCCTGGTGGAGAACTGGGAACGGGTAGTGGCACAGGTGGTCGAAGGGTACCCGCTCACGCTGGACGATTACCTCAATGACATGGACGCGCGTCAGCTCCTGGCCAACGCGCTCGAGCTGGCTCCGGAGGAGGTCCGCGACGCGTTCCTCCCCCGGGTGCACGATGCCGACCTTCGCATCCGGCTCAACCTGGTGGCCGCCGGGCGCTGCCTCTGGGGCGGCATCGTGGCGGCGGAGGAGGGCTGGGACGAGGAGCGGCAGTGGTGGTACTTCGAGAAGCCGCGCAACCCGGGGCCCAGCCTGAAGGCGGACCTCGACGCGACCTGAGCAGCGCGCCCACCAGCATGACCTCCCCCCTCTTTCTGGTGCACCGGGACCGCGCCATCCCACTCTCCCACGGCGCGCTCGCCATCGGGCGGCTGGAAGAGTGCCAGCTCGTCCTCGAGGGCCGGGAGGTCTCCCGCCGCCATGCCCGGATCATCGTCACCCCCGGCGGACCACTACTGGTGGACCGGAGCCGGTTTGGCACGGAGGTCAACGGCGCTCGACTGGCGGCGCCGGCGCTCCTGCGCGATGGTGACCGGGTACGCGTGGGTCCCTACGAGTTGTCCGTGACCGCATCGCCCTGGGAGGTCGGGGCTCATCCCGATGCCGAGACCGTCGCGCCGCGCTGGCCCGCCCGGCTCCTGGCCTGGCGCCGCCGCTACGGATGGTCCGAGGCCCTCGCCGCCCTGGTGGCCGTGCTGGTGGCGCTCGGCACGCTGCAGGCCGGGGTCAGCGTGCCGCTCGCCGCGCTGGCCGCCACCCTGGCGGAAGCGGTCTGGTTCTACGGGACGCTCACCCTGCGCGACCTTCGGCGTGAGCGCCGCGAAGCTGTCGCGGCCGGCCTCAGCCTGCCGCCAAGTGCCGCCGCGCAGGCGCTCCGGGACCTGGCGCTGGAGTTCGGAGCGGCGGAAGCGGCAGACTCGCTGCTCCTCAGGCCCGTCTGCTACGCCGCAGGGCTCTACTGGATCGGTGGGGTGGGTGGGATTCTCGTGGCGAAACTCGTGGCCGACCTCCTGTTCTGGGGCCCGGTGCTCAGCCTCTGCCACTGGCGGCCCGCCGCGCAGCCCACCCCCGGGCCGGCCACCGAGCGCAGCCGTGCCACCACTGCGACCCGTCTCCCCTGGATACGAGACTGATCCTGGCGCCGCCCTATCCCGGGGCGACCGCCCGGCGGACCAGGATCAGATCGGTGATGTTGTCCATCGTCAGCACGCCGGCCAGCTGGCCGCTCGCGTCCACGACCGGCAGGGCGGGGAGGCCGCTCTCCCGCAGGCGGGCCATGGCGGTCTCGAACGGCAGTCCCAGCGGCAGCCGGGGGACACTGCGGGCCATCACCGCGCTGACGGCGGAGTCGGGCCCGTGGTCGGTGAGTCCCTTGATCAGGTGGTCGCGTGTGAGCAGCCCTTCCACGCCGCCCAGGTTGTCCACCACCGGGAATTCCCGCTGCTCGCCCGAGAGCAACAGGTCCACCGCTTCTCGCAGCGTGGCATAGACCGGCAGCGTGCGGTACTGGGTGATCATCATCTGGTCCACCACGATGCCGCGCCCGGCCGCCCGGGTCTCCACCATCGCCGCTTCCTGGCCTGCGCCGAAGAAGACGAACAGCGCGATCAGCACCCAGAGCGGGTTGTGCAGCAGCCCCGCCACCCCGAAGACCATCGCCAGCCCCTGGCCGGCCATGGCCGCGATCCGGGTGGCCCGGACGTGGGTCATGCGGGTGGAGAGCAGGGCCCGGAGTACCCGCCCGCCGTCCAGCGGAAACGCCGGGATGAGGTTGAAGCCGAGCAGCAGCAGGTTGATCTGGAACAGCTCCAGCGCCAGCCCGCCCGCGGCCTCCCCGGTCGGCTGGAGCACGACGGTCTGCCCCGCCACAACCAGCCAGGCCCACAGGCCGGCGGCGATCAGCGCCGTCACCGCAGGGCCCGCCAGCGCGATCAGCAGCTCCTGCTTCGGCTCCTCCGGAATGCGCTCCAGCCGTGCCACTCCCCCGATGGGGAGCAGGATCACGTCCGGGGTCCGGATGCCGAACCTCCGGGCCATCAGGATGTGGCCGAACTCGTGCAGCAGCACGCAGAGGAAGATGGCGAGGAACAGGACCACCATGGCGACCGCCGCCGCGGGCCCTTCACTGCGCTGATAGGCGAAGAACAGGAACCCGAGCAGCAGCACGAACGTGAAATGCACCTTCACGTCGGTGCCCAGAATGCGAACCAGCCGAAATGACCAGGACATTCCGGTAATGTAACGGAAAACCCGGGCGCGCTGGCGCTCGGGTCTTAGGGGCCGGTGGCATCACCCAGGCCGGCCTCCTGGGGCCCCTGAGGGCTATGTCGCGAGTTGCCCAGCAGTATCGGCGCGCCGCCGCAGACCTTGAGGCCCATTGCCTCGATCCCTCCGGTGGGCGCGGGCAGCGGGCGGCCTGTGCCGGACCCGCCGGCGCGCCGTCCTACCATCTCCCGGCCGTCTGCCCTAGAATTCCCCCCCCGCACCGATACCCGGAGGCCGCCATCAGCACTACGCCTTGGTCCATCAAGGACGCCGAAAAGCTGTACAACATGCAGGGCTGGGGGCTCGGCTTCTTCCGGGTGAACCCGGAAGGGCGGGTGACCGTCCATCCCGACTCCAATCCGAAGCGCGGGCTCGACCTCTTCCAGCTGGCGACCGACCTCAACGCCCAGGGAGTTGGGCTGCCGCTGCTGCTGCGCTTTTCGGACATTCTCCGGATGCGGATCCAGGCGCTGGCCACCCAGTTCCAGAACGCCATCACCGAGTTTGGCTACGAGGGCGGGTACACCACCGTCTACCCGATCAAGGTCAACCAGCAGCGCCACGTGGTGCAGGAGATCGTCGAATTCGGCAGCCCCTTCGGTGTGGGCCTCGAGTGCGGCAGCAAGCCCGAGCTGCAGGCCATCCTCGGCCTCTCCGAAAGCGTGGAGACCACCATCGTCTGCAACGGGTACAAGGACGAGGAATACCTGCGGCTGGCCCTCACCGGGCAGAAGCTGGGGCACAAGGTCTTTGTGGTCATCGAGCAGCTCACCGAGGTGGACACCTTCCTCAAGGTCGCCGACGAGCTGGGCGTTTCCCCCACGATGGGGGTGCGGATCAAGCTCGCCACCGAAGGGTCGGGCCGGTGGGCCAAGAGTGGCGGGGAGAAGTCGAAGTTCGGCCTCTCGGCCATGGAGCTCATGAAGGTGCTGGACCGCCTCGAGGTCCTCGGCCGAAAGGACGTCCTGCGCCTGGTGCATTTCCACCTGGGCAGCCAGATCACCAACATCCAGTACATCAAGGCGGGGCTGGAGGAGATTGGCCGGTATTATGTCGAGCTCCGGAAGATGGGGTTCGGGCTGACCCACGTGGACGTCGGTGGCGGCCTCGGGGTGGATTACGACGGCTCCCGCTCCACCCGGCCCGCCAGCATGAACTACTCCATGCGGGAGTACGCCAACGATGTGGTCTACACCATCGGAACGGTCTGCCGGAACGAGGACGTCCCGATGCCGCACCTGATCAGCGAGTCGGGCCGCGCCATCACCGCGCACCATTCGCTGCTGCTGATCAATGTCACCGATGTCGAGTCCCAGATGGAGCCGGGCATGCCCGATCTCGGCCCCGAGCCGCACAGCCTGCTCCAGGAACTGAAGGAGAACTGCGAGACCATCGGCCCGGAGCGGCTGGAGGAAGTGCATCACGACGCCACCTTCGGGAAAGCGCGGGCCCAGGAGCTCTTCGCCAGCGGGGTGCTGTCGCTGCGGGAGCGCGCCTACGCCGAACAGCTCTTCCTGGCCACCATGAACAAGCTGGCCCGCCTGGTGGAGCCGGAAAAGGCGGAACACCCCGAGATCTGGGCCGATGTCGAAAGCACCCTGGTCGACCGGTACTTCTGCAACTTCTCGGTGTTCCAGTCGCTGCCCGACAACTGGGCCATCGATCAGCTCTTCCCGATCATGCCCATCCACCGCCTGACCGAAGCGCCGACCCGGCGGGGCACCCTGCAGGACATCACCTGCGACTCCGACGGGGTCATCGACCGGTTCGTGGGCGGGCGCAAGGGAAAGGCCTCGCTGGAGCTGCACGCCATCCGTGACGGCGAGCCCTACATCCTGGGCATCTTTCTCGCCGGCGCCTACCAGGAGATTCTCGGCGATCTGCACAACCTCTTCGGCGACACCAACGCGGTCCACGTCCGCCTGACCGAGCAGGGCTACGAGATCACCGACCTGGTGCATGGCGACACGGTCACCGAGGTCCTCAACTACGTGCAGTTCCACGGTCCGGACCTGCTGACGACCTTCCGCCGGAAGGTCACCAACGCGAAGGACCTGCCCCGGCACGAGGCCAACCAGTTCATCGCAGACTACGTGGCCGGCCTGGAGGGCTACACCTATCTCGAGGGCGAGGACGTCCCGCTGGGCCAGGCCTGAGCGCCCGTACGCCAGACGCACCCGTGCCCGGGGACGGCGCTCGCCATCCCCGGGCACGTTGCAGTTCGGGTCCCCGCGCTCAGGCGGTAGCCCGCACCAGCCAGCGATCGGCCGACAGCCAGCCGCCGCCACGCACCAGCAGGACTGCGGCGATCACCGCGGCCAGCAGGTGATACTCGAACCCCTCCTGTCCCGCCGGGAGCTGTCCGTTCCAGTTCATGAAGAACCCAATGGAGCTGTGCACCATCACCGTGGCCACCGCCATCACCCCCAGGATGCCCAGGGCGGCCACCCGGGTGAACAGGCCGGCAATGAGCCCCAGCCCTCCAGCGAACTCGGCCGCGATCGCCAGGAACGCGAACAGGGCGGGGATGCCGAGCTGGCCGGTGAAGAAGCCCATCGTGCCCTCGAAGCCGTAGCCGCCAAACCAGCCCAGCACCTTCTGGGTGCCGTGGGCGAACATGACCACGCCGAGCACCACGCGGAGGAAGAACAGCACGCGATCGTCGGGGGTCTTGAGCAGGATCTTGGTCATCGTCTCTCTCCGGTTCAGTTGCCTGCGTTGTAGTAGAAGCGCTCGCGCACCACCTGCCCGTCCCGCCAGTGGCGCACCGCGACCTGTTCCAGCTTGACGCGGACCCCGCCCTTGAACGTCAGGTCCAGCAGCCACTCCGAGTAGCTCCGGTCGTCCTGGGTCGCCGCGCCGAGGAGCCGCGCGCCGTGAAACTGCTCGATGCTCGCCACGAAGCGGCGCTCACGCTCGCGATTGTCGCGCTTGCCCACGACCGGGGTGGCGGCATTCTCCTGCATGACGACATCGTCGGCGTAGAACGTCTCGAAGGCGTCGAGGATGCGGCCCTCGAGCACCAGGCGGTTGAGGTCGGCCTCGAGGGTGGCGACGGCCGGGGAGATAGCGGTGGTCATGGTGTCTCCTGAACGGTTAATGGTTGTTCTGTCTAATGTTGACTAATCAAGTAACTTCCAATGAATTCGCGACAATCCGCCGACTATCCCGAGCTACGCTTGCGCCGTCAGGCCCCGGCGAAGCCGATCCAACAGCCGCACCAGCTCACGCTGTTCCCCCTGGTCCAGGCTGCCGACCAGGTCCACATCCGCCTGGTTGATGACAGGGTCCATCGCTTCCAGCAGGGCCAGCCCCTGTCTGGTGATACGACAGGTGACCTGGCGCCGGTCGGTGGGGCAGCGCTCCCGCTGGACCAGCCGCTTCACTTCCAGCCGGTCCAGCAGTCGGGTGATCCCCGGGGCCCGTTCGATCATCCGATCGGCGATCTCCAGCGTGGGCAGTCCCTCGGGTCCCGCCCCGCGCAGGATGCGGAGGACGTTGTACTGCTGGGCGGTGATCCCCTGCGGCTCGATGAGGCCGGCCATGTGGCGCCGCATGACATCCGCTGTCCGCATCAGCCCCAGCGTGGCCTCCTGGGCCACCGACCGGAACGGCCGGGTCTGCTTGATCTCCTTCTGCAGCCTGCCTGCTGGCTTCGACATGTGAATAGCCTACATTGCATTAGTTGACTAGTCAAGTGTTGTCTTTTCGGGCAGCGGGAGGAGCCGACCGCCGCCGCCCCCCACCGTCAGCCCCCTACCGCTCCTTCAGCCGGCCTGCCTCGAGCGCCGCCCGCCGAAGGAGAAACTCGATCTCGCCGTTGAGGGACCGGAGGTCGTCCGCCGCCCAGCGCTGCAAGACATCATGCAGCGCCGGGTCGATGCGGATCAGGAAGGCGCGACGCTCGGCCACGACCCCGGGCTCAGGTGTAGAGATTGCCGGCGTTGACCACCGGCTGGGTGGACTGCTCCGAGCAGAGCACCACCAGGAGGTTGCTCACCATGGCGGCCTTGCGCTCCTCGTCGAGCTGCACCACCTGCTTGTTGGCCAGCAGCTCGAGCGCCATCTCCACCATGCCCACCGCGCCCTCCACGATCTTCTGCCGGGCCGCGATGACCGCGCTCGCCTGCTGGCGCCGGAGCATGACCCCCGCGATCTCCGGCGCGTAGGCCAGGTGGCTGATCCGGGCCTCCAGCACCTTCACCCCGGCCTTGGCCAGCCGGTCGGTGATCTCCTCCCTGAGCTTCTCCGCCACCTCGTGAGTGTGGCTGGAGAGGCTCTTCTGCCCGTCCTCGTGCGCGTCGTACGGATACTGGTTGGCCACCCCACGGAGCGCGGACTCGCTCTGCACCTTCACATAGTCCTGGAAGTTCTCCACCTCGAACAGCGCCTCCGCACTATCCACCACCTGCCAGACCACCACTGCTGCGATCTCGATCGGATTGGAGCCGTGATCGTTCACCTTGAGCTTCGGGGTTTCGAAGTTCCGGACCCGGAGCGAGATCTCCCGCTTGGTAAAGAACGGATTGGCCCACCAGAGCCCCTGGGAACGCACCGTGCCCTTGTAGTGCCCGAACAGCTGCAGCGCCTTGGCCTCGTTGGGCTGCACCGTGAAGAGCCCGAAGAAGGCGATCAGGACCAGCACAAAGGCGAGCGCATGCAGCACGATCCGGCCGACCGCATCGGCCCGCGCCGCGCTGATGAACCCCAGGATGATGACGGCGGTGAGGACCAGCAGGACCAGCAGCGCCAGCAGCCCCGACGACGCCTTGCGCTCCATTTCGCGAATCACGACGATACCCTCAGTTGAGTGTGGTATCGATATGATATCACAGTGATACTGCCGCGTCAAGGGCGGTAGAGGGTCAGTTTGAGCCGGGACAATTCTTGACTGGGGGCCGGGAACCGACCCACTGCCGTCAAGGGCCGGGGTAGGTCAGTGTGCGTGGGGCTCCACCGGTAGAGGTCCCCATTTCGCGCTCCGGTCCGTCTCTACCGCAGCCACCCCTCCAAGTGCTCGGCCACAAAATCGTCGTCGTTCAGATGAGGATACGCGGACAGCACCCGCCCGATCTCCTCGCGCTGCCCCGGCGACAGGCCTTCCGCCGGATCCAGACACCAGGTACCAGGCAAGAGCCCCTGCCGGTGCAGCACCTCGTGGATTCCGGCGACACATCCGGCGAACCCGTGTTGGGGGTCGAACAGGGCGGCGTTGACATCGGTCAGTTCGGTGGCCATGCGGTGCCATGGTCGGTCCAGCGGCTGGGGGTCGCCCTGGGGCCCCACTGCGTCGAGCAGCTCCACCGCGCGGCGGGTCCACACGGCCCATTGGCCCAGCAGCCCGCCCACGAACCGCCACTCCCGGCCGGCGAACCGGTACCGCGCCAGCAGGTCGGCGACGATGTTGTCATCGTTGCCGGTGTAGAGGGCGATGTCCTGCCGGCCGGCCTCCGCCACCGCCCGCACGACGTCGAGGGTCTGGTACCGGTTGAACGGCGCGATCTTGATCGCCACCACCGACGGGATCTCGGCGAACTGGCGCCAGAAGCGGTAGCCGAGCAGTCGGCCACCCGCCGACGGCTGGAGGTAGAACCCGAACAGCGGCAGCACCTCCGCCACGGCGCGGCAGTGGTCGAGGATCTCCTCATCGGGCGCGTCCCGCCACGCCCCCAGGGAAAGCAGCACCGCATCGTATCCCAGCCGGGCCGCCAGTTCCGTTTCGCGCAGGGCCTGCGGAGTACGGCCGACCGCTCCAGCGATTCGGGCGAAGGAACGGGGCCGGCGGGCAAGCTCTTCCCGCACCGTCTCGGCGGCGAGGCGGAGGACCGGCTCCAGCAGGCCGTGGTCTCGCAGCGCGAACTGGGTCGTGTGCACACCGACGGCGATGCCCCCGGCACCCGCCGCCAGGTAGTATCGGGTCAGCGCTCGCTGGTAGCGCTCGTCCAGCCGCCGGGCGGCGTCGAGCGCCAGCGGATGAGCGGGGATCACCTGTCCGGCGAGCAGGTGCGCGCGGAGCGGAGCGGGGCCGGTCAAAACCCGCCGTCCCTGACCTCGAACCTCGTCGGCCGCCCGAGCAGCCGCCCGCCGCGCTCCTGCCAGGCGGCCACCCACTCCATCAGCGTCTCGAGTCCGACTCGGGGCGGCCCGAAGAGATCACGGGCGCGTGCGGCGTCGCTCAGCAGGGTGTCCCGCGCCTCGCTCCCCTCAAACACCGGCGCCCGGCCAAACCGCTGGCCGAACCAGATCGCCGCCTCCCGGACGCTCAGGGTTTCGGGACCGGTGAGGTTGAGCAGTGTCGCCGGGGTGCTGGCGAGGGCCAGCGACCGCAGGGCCCACGCGCTGGCATCGCCCTGCCAGATGACGTTGGCGCTCCCCATGGTGAGCGGCACCGGGCTCCCCGTCCGCACTCGCTGCGCGATGTCCACCAGCACGCCGTAACGCAGGTCCACCGCGTAGTTGAGCCTGAGGATGGCCACCGGGAGCCCCCGCGCGCCGCTGGCGTGCTCGAAGATGCGCTCCCGGGCCAGGCAGCTCATGGCGTACTCGCCGACCGGGCCCACCGGGTCCAGTTCGGTGGGGCCCCGGCTCCCGATTGGGGAGAACGGGTAGACGTTGCCGGTGGAGAAGACCACGGTCCGGGAGGCGGGGAACCGCCGGGCGGCGAGGACGGGCAATTCCGCGTTGAGCGCCCAGGTCGTGGCCGGCTGGTCGCGGCTGCCGAATTTCTGGCCGGCCATGAAGACCACGTTCGGGGCATCGGGCAGCGCGGCCAGGGCGGCGGGGTCCAGCAGGTCTGCGGCGACAGTCTCGACGCCCGCGGCGTCGAGACTCGCGCGTACCCCGGCCTGCCCGAACCGGGCGACGGCGATCACCCGCCGCCCCTCGCCGAGCGCGTCAAAGGCCCGCCGCGCCATGCGAGCGAGCGATGGCCCCATCTTGCCGCCGGCCCCGAGAACGAGAAGGTCCCCCGGCAGGCGCCGGAGGACCTCGATCACGGGCTCGGAGGGCTGGGACAGCCGGTCTTCGAGTTCGGCCTCGCTCGTGGGGCAGCGCTCAGTCATGGCTGAGAGACCCGGCGGCAGATCGGGTCTTCGCTGCGCGGGGCACTTGCCACGAATCGCCGATCGCCGCGCCTCACCCCCGCATGGCCATCGGCACGAAGTCACGCTCGTCGGGGCCGATGTAGATCTGTCTCGGCCGGGCGATCTTCTGGTCCTTGTCGCGGAGCATCTCCTCCCACTGGGCCACCCAGCCCGGCAGCCGGCCCAGGGC
>CAYUYF010000030.1:0-44019 GCA_964449145.1 uncultured Gemmatimonadaceae bacterium
GCACCCAGGAGTTCTTCGCCGGGCTGGACACGGTCATCGCCAACGCCGACGAGAAGTACCACGGCATCTACCGCCCCGAGCGGCTCTGGGCGGACTACTGGCGCGCGACGCCGCAGGAGCGGCGGCGGGCGGTGATGCCGTTCTTCTGGGATTCGCTGGCGCCGCGGGCGCTGGTCTTCGGCAACCAGACGCTGGGGAGCCGGGTCACCCTCCAGAATCCGCATCGCTTCTCCGCGCCGGGGTATCTCGAATTGCTGACCGGCCGCTATCAGCCCGATGTGACCAGCAACGACCAGGTCCGCTATCCCCACCAGACGATCCTGGAGTACGCGCGGACCCGCCTGGACCTGCCGCGGGAGAAGGTGGCGCTGTTCGGCAGCTGGGAGAACTTCCGCTTCTATGCCGCCAGCCGGGACGATGCCGTCTTCGTCAACGCCGGCTACGACAGCCTGCCGGCGGGCCTGGGGACGCCCCGGATGCGGGACCTGGCCCAGCTGGAGCGGCGGGCGCTGGCCCTGTGGGAGGGTAGCCGGCTCGACGCCTTTACCGGCGCCATGGCGCTGGAGTACCTGCGGCACTACCAGCCTCGGCTGACCTACATCGCGTTCAACGACACCGACGACCTCTCCCACAACCAGCGGTATGACCGGGTGCTGGACGCCCTCCATGCGCTGGACGGCTTCCTCGCGGAGCTGGCCTGGGTGCTGGACTCGGTGCCCCAATACCGGGGCCGGACCACGGTGATCCTGACGACCGATCACGGCCGGGGGCTCACCCCAGCCGACTGGAGCGACCACGGGGAAGATGTCGCCGGGGCGGAGGATATCTGGCTGGCGGTCTGGGGTCCGGGCACCCGAGGGACCGGGGAGGTGCGGGGCGGGCCGACCCTGGTTCAGGCCAGCGTGGCGGCGACCGTGCTCCGGTGCCTGGGGCTGGACCCGGCGGCGTTCTCCCCCGCCGCCGCGCCAGCCGTCCCGGGGGCCTGCCAGGGCGGGGGACGCTAGTCCGGATTTCGGCCCCTCCGCTGGCGCTAGCGGCTCTCAGCGCCCTGGGGATGAGGTGTTTGACTTAAAGGGGCCCCGACGCTACACTTGGTGCTTGTCCGGACCGGCGTTAGCGCAAGGTTAGGATCCCAGTTCGTAGTCCCAGGGAGCTGGCACTCTCCAGTTCCCTTTTTCGTCGGCAGGCGCGGGCATCCCGAACTCCGACACCAATCACCCAGTAGAAGGAGCAGGGCATGCGCACCACCGGCACCGTGAAGTGGTTCAACGACGCGAAGGGCTTCGGCTTCATCACCCCGAGCGACGGGCAGAAGGACTGCTTCGTGCATCACTCGGCCATCGTGGGCAGCGGCTTCAAGTCGCTCACCGAGGGCGAGCAGGTTGAGTTCGACGTGGTCCAGGGTCCCAAGGGCCCGGCCGCGGAGAAGGTCACCCGTCTCGGCGCGAAGTAACCACTCATGGAAATCATCCTCGGCGAAGACGACCGGATCGAGTGGGCCATCAAGGCCCTCCGGCGGAAGATGGCGAAGGCAGGCATCCTCGCCGAGGTCCGGCGTCGCCGGCATTACCTGAAGCCGAGCGAGGCCCGGGCCGTCAAAGCCGCAGAAGCCCGCCGGCGCAAGCGGCGCAAGGCCAACCGGAAGCCCTTCTAGGGGCGGCTGGAGAGTGGCAAGCGGGACGAATCGGCAGCTCGATTCGTCCCGTTTTTGCGTTGGGGATCTCCCGATTTCCCTGCTCGGACCCCGGTTCGGGGAATTTCCGCGGCCGACTTTCCGGCTGCGGGTCCCTCAACTATCTTCACGCCGCCAGTCCGCGCCCCCGTGCGCGAAACCCTTTGCCTGAGGGCCTCTCCCGGTGACCACCCCCGCAGCCACCAACGGCCAGCTCGAGCCGGTGGACTCCCTGTACAGCCGCGATGTCTTCTCCCGTGCCGTGATGCGGCAGCGGCTTCCCAAGGATGTGTTCAAGCGCCTCTCCCGCACCATAGAAATGGGAGAACCGCTGGATCACTCCGTGGCGGACATCGTCGCTTCCGCCATGAAGGACTGGGCCATCGAGAATGGCGCGACCCACTACACCCACTGGTTCCAGCCGCTGACCGGCTTGACGGCCGAGAAGCATGACAGCCTGATCGCGCCGGACGGCTCCGGCGGGGTGGTGTTCAACTTCTCCGGTGCGGACCTGGTCCAGGGCGAGCCGGATGCTTCGAGCTTCCCCTCCGGCGGGCTCCGGGCCACGTTCGAGGCGCGGGGCTACACCGCGTGGGACGCGACCAGTCCGGCCTTCCTGATGCGGACCACCAACGCGGTCACACTGGTGATCCCCACGGCCTTCGTGTCATGGACGGGGGAGGCGCTGGATACCAAGATCCCATTGCTTCGGTCGATGGAGGCGCTCTCCCAGCAGGCCTTCCGGATCCTGCGGCTGTTCGGGACCGACAAGGGCGTCACCCGGGTGTTCACCACGGTGGGCCCCGAGCAGGAGTACTTCCTGGTGGACCGCGAGCTGTACTTCAAGCGGCCCGACCTGGTCATCTGCGAGCGGTCGCTGTTCGGCACCCGTCCCCCCAAGGGCCAGCAGCTCGAGGATCACTACTTCGGCACCATTCCGCAGCGGGTGCTGGCCTGCATGGCGGATGTCGAGCGCGAGCTATACCGCCTCGGCGTGCCGGTGAAGACCCGTCACAACGAGGTCGCCCCGGGCCAGTACGAGATCGCGCCGCTGTTCGAGATGAGCCAGCTGGCGAGCGATCACCAGATGGTCACCATGGAGACGCTGAAGCGGGTGGCCCAGCGGCATGGGCTGGTTGCCCTGCTGCACGAAAAGCCGTTTGCCGGGGTCAACGGGTCGGGGAAGCACAACAACTGGTCCATGGCCACCGATACCGGCGTGAACCTGCTGGATCCTCAGGACGAGACCCACACCAACATGCAGTTCCTGGTGTTCCTGTGCGCCGTGATCCGCTCGGTGGATATCCACGCCGACCTGCTCCGCACTTCGATTGCGGCGGCCGGGAACGATCACCGGCTCGGCGCCAACGAGGCCCCGCCGGCCATCATTTCCATCTTCCTCGGTGACATGCTCACCGACATCCTCGACCAGGTGGAGAAGGGCCAGCTCAAGCGTACCCTCAAGGGCGGCGTCATTGATCTCGGCGCCCGTACCCTGCCGACGCTGCCGCGTCACTCGGGGGACCGCAACCGCACCAGTCCGTTTGCCTTCACGGGCAACAAGTTCGAGTTTCGCGCGGTCGGGTCGTCGGCGACCATCGCCTGGCCTAACACGGTGCTCAACACGATCGCCGCGGAATCGCTGGACTACGTGGCCACCGAGCTGGAACGGGCGGTGGGGAAGAATCCCACCGAGGCCAGGACCCAGGCGGCCGCGATGGCCCTGCTCAAGAAGATCGTCAAGCAGCACAAGCGGGTGATCTTCGGCGGCGACGGCTACTCCAAGGAGTGGCACCAGGAGGCCGCCAAGCGGGGCCTGCCCCACCTGCGGGACTCGGTGGACGCGCTGGCCACGCTCCGCTCCAAGAAGAACACCGACCTCTTCAAGAAGTACTCGGTGCTCAGCAAGTCCGAGCTGGACAGCCGGACCTTCGTGGCCTACGAGAAGTACAACAAGCAGCTCACCATCGAAGCCGAAACGATGGTCACCATGAGCCGGACCCAGGTCCTGCCTGCGGCGCTCCGTCACCAGGCGCTGATGGCGGAGGCGGTGAGCCGGACCGAGGCGGCCGGCGTCAAGTGCAACGACACCTCGGCGGCGCTGGGAGAGTTCGTGAATCTGGTCTCCCGGTTCCAGGAGGCGATCGTGGCCCTGGAAAAGGTGAACGCGCACCAGGAAGAGGACATGGTCAAGCATGCCACCTGGATGCGTGACCGGGTTCGGCCGGCGATGGCCCAGGTCAGGATCTATGCCGATACCCTGGAAACCCACGTGGCCGCGGAACTCTGGCCGATGCCGACCTACCGGGAACTGCTGTTCCTGAAGTAGTCCTCCGCCCGCCCGCCACACCCGCCGGGGCCGCAGCGATGCGGCCCCGGCTGTTTTTTCATCCCCGGACGGGATGCCCGGCCGGCCGGTGCCGCCGTCCGGCGCTGGCGGGCGGGGCGCACCGACTCAGGTGGCCTCGGGCCATGCTGCGGGCACGCTGGCAGCCGCGACGACCAGTTCCTTCGCGGAGGCCACGTGCGGGACCAGCTCCGCCAGGCTGCCCTTGGCCACCTTGAGCCGGCCGGTCATGAGGGCCATGAGCGGCGGCACCCGGCCCTCCAGCACCTGCCGCCAGCTGGCGCGGCTGCCGGTCAGGACATAGCGCGTGGCCGGCTCGTCCGCCGAAGAGGCGGTGCGGGCAGCGCGACACTCTCCGTGCCACAGATCGAGCCAGATGCGAAGTTCGCCGCCGGTCTGCTCGGGCAGCATGACGAGCATGATCGCGCCCTCCCAGGTCTGGGCGGCCTGCCGGTAGGCGGCGCTGGCGTTGATGGCGCCAGCACAGGCCTGCGCCCAGGAGTCGGAGAAGACGAGGTGCACAGTCACGAGAGTCGGCTGCGAGAAGGTTGCCGGAGCGGCCTGGTCACGGGGCGCTGCCCTATCCGAGGACGGCCGGCCACTGCTGGGTGACGCAGTGGAACGACCCCAGGCCCCAGACCAGGTCGGTGGATGCGAGGGGAATCACCTTGCGCGTGGGGAAGCAGGACTGCAACGCCTGCCGGGCGATCTCATCGGTGGGCGGATGGTAGGCCGGCAGCAGGACGATGCCGTTGGCGATATAGAAGTTGGCGTAGCTCGCCGGGAGGCGCTGCCCGTCCTGGAACATGGCCGGCGGCATGGGCAGGGTGATCACCCGGAGCGGCTGGCCGTCCTGGTCCCGCGTGCGGCGCAGGCGCTCGAGGTTGTCGCGGAGCGGGGCGTAGTTGAGGTCCCGCGGATCGTCCTCGACCACCGTGACCACCGTGCTGGCGTCGGTGAAGCGGGTGAGGTCGTCCACATGGCCGTCGGTGTCGTCGCCCTCGATGCCGTCGCCGAGCCAGAGTACGTGGGTGACGCCGAGGTAGTCCTTGAGATACTGCTCGATCTCCGCCTTGGAGAGGCCGGGATTCCGGTTGGGGTTGAGCAGGCAGCTTTCGGTGGTGAGCAGGGTGCCCTTGCCGTTGACGTCGAGGCTGCCGCCCTCCATGACGATGCCGGGATGGAACACGCGGATGCCGAATTTCTTGCCCACGCGGGTGGGAATGACGTCATCGGCGTCATAGGGCGGGTACTTACCGCCCCAGGCGTTGTAGCCCCAGTCCACGATCGCCTCTTCCTGCCGCCCCGACGCCGTTTCGCGCTGCACGAAGACGGGGCCGTGATCGCGGCACCAGGCGTCGTTGGTGGGGTTGTGGTGGAGGAGCACCGCGCCGGGGCCGCTGCGGCGGTCCGAGGCGACGCCTCCGGCCCCCAGCAGGGCGCGGACGGAGGCTTCCATTTCGGCGTCCCGCACGTTGATGTGGACCTCTTCGTGCATCGCCACATGGCGGACGATCTCTACGAACACGCCGGGCACCGGCGCGAACTTCCCCGGCCACGACTCCTCCCGGTGGGGCCAGGAGAGCCAGGTGCCGCGGTGCGGGGCCCACTCCGCGGGCATGCGGAAGCCGAGGGAGGCCGGGGTCTGATTGGTCATTTCTGCGGGACCTCGGGGGCGGGGCCGACGGAGCAGGTGCCGGCGCGCGAAGTCCCCGCAGGCAGCGGGTCAGTCAATGAATCGCCTGGTGAGATCCGAATAGCTGTCCACCCGGCGATCCCGGAGGAACGGCCAGTGCGTTCGGGCGAAATCGGTGCGTCCGGTGTCAATCGGCACGATGAGGATCTCCTCCCCGGCGCCGGCCTTGGCGAGGATCTCGCCGTTGGGCGCCGCCACGAAGCTGCCGCCCCAGAACTCGATGCCCTGATTGGGGCCCGGTTCCACGCCGACGCGGTTGACTGCGGCCACGAACACGCCGTTGGCGATAGCGTGGCTTCGTTGAATGGTTTCCCACGCCGCCTGCTGGCTGGCGCCGTACTCGGCCTTCTCGGGGATGAGCCAGCCGATGGCCGTGGGATAGAACAGCACCTGCGCGCCGGTGAGGGCGGTGAGCCGGGCGGCTTCGGGATACCACTGGTCCCAGCAGATCAGCACCCCCGCCTTGAGGTGTCTGGTGTCCCAGGACCGGTAGCCGAGGTCGCCGGGGGTGAAGTAGAACTTCTCGTAGTAGTTGGGGTCGTCGGGGATGTGCATCTTTCGGTATTTGCCCAGGTACGCCCCGTCGGCATCGAGGATGGCGGTGGTGTTGTGGTACAGCCCCTCCGCGCGCTTCTCGAAGAGCGAGGCGATGACCACCACGTTGAGCTCACCCGCGAGCCGGCCGAGGCGCTCGGTGCTCGGGCCCGGGATCGGCTCCGCCAGGCCGAACCACTGGTGATCCTCGGTCTGGCAGAAGTAGGGACTCCGGAAGAGCTCCGGCAGGCAGATGACGTTGGCGCCCTGCCGGGCCGCGTCGCGGATGCCCTGTTCGGCACGGCGGAAGTTGTCCTCCGCGTCGGCGGACATGCGCATCTGGACCAGGCCGAGGGTGGTCTGGGTCGGGAGGGTGGCAGCCATGGGGGGCAATAATAGGGGGGAACGACGGGGGCCGGGAGTGAGGCGGCCGTTCTCGGGACCGCGCCGGGATCCGCGGGCCTCCTATTGAATCAGGTGCGCCGATCCCCCCTCGTTCGCGACCACCGCGAACTTGCCGTCGGGGCTGATCGCCACGCGTCGGGGGGTCCCACCGACGCTGTACCCGTTGATGAGGGCCCGGGTGGGGCGATCGTAGATTTCGATCCGAGCGCTGGCGCTGGATGCCAGGATCAGGCGGCTGTTGGTGACCCCGAGCCCGAAGCCTGGTCCGCCGGTGGCGATGCTTTGCAGCGCGGTACCGGTTGCCAGAGTCCACCCCTTGATGACGTTGGGACCCTCGGTCGTGGCGTAGAGCTCCAATCCGTCGGGCGTGACGGCGACGGCCTGCGCCGTCCCGCCAAGCGGAAAGGACCGACTCCCATGTGTCTGCCAGTTGTACTCCAGCACATTTCCCCCGCCGTACATGCTTCCGTAGGCGAGCGGGCTGGTGGGGTGGACGGCGACGTGGATGGCGTCCGCTGCCGGGAACGAGTCGATCACGGCGCCGGTGAGCGCATTCAGGATCCAGACCCAGGAGTTGGATCCCGCGACGAGCGTTGATCCGTTGGGCGTGATCGCCAGGCTGTACACGATCCCGTTTGGCACGATGAAGGGCGCCAGGCTGGCCCCAGTCACGGCGTCGATCCGTTCGATACTCGAGTTCGAGGCGTTGCCGACGAACAGCGTGCTCCCGTCGGGGCTCAGGACCATGCCCAGCGGAGTGACACTCAGGGGAGCGAACGGTCCGAAGGAGAAGTTCGTGCCGCTGCCGCGCAACACGCCGGTAACCGAGACATTCCCCACGAACACATCCCCGTTGGCAGCGATGGCCACGCCGTAGGTGCCGCCGTCGGTGGTAACGGTCTGGGTCAGGACACCCTGCAGGTCGGTGCCGACAAACACCGAGACCAGGGTCTCGACGGTATCGCTTTGCACGGTGATGATGGTTGATCCCAGCGGGCCCGTGCTGGTCACGACCCCGGCGTTGGTCACGGTGGCAATGGCGGAGTTGGACGTGGTGAAGCTCACTGGTGCCGGCGAGATCGGCGCGTACAGCGAGTCCAGGACCGTGACGGCCAGGGTCGCCTGGGCCCCGGGGGCCAACAGGACACTGGCCGGAACGACCTGTACCACGGCGGTAGCGATCCGGACGGTGACGGGGACCTGCTGGCTGAAGGTGTCCTTGGAAACGGTGATGATCGCCGACCCGGTGACGTTCTTGGCCGTCACCACTCCCGTCGCGGAGACGGCGGCCACGGCCGGAGCGCTGGATCCGAAGATGAGCCCGCTTACGGGCACCGGGTCGCCCAGGAAATCCACTGCAGTCACGGTCAGCGCCCGGGAAGTGTTGCGGTGGAGCGAGAGGCTGCCCTCGGCCACCTCCAGGCCGACGACCCGCTGGGTGACGACCAGATTCACCGTCTTGGTGATACCCTGGTGGTCCGCCGTCACGGTGATCGTGGCGACCGGACCCTGAGAAGTGACCAGGCCATTGCCGCCGATCGTTGCGACCGCCGGATTGGAAACCGACCAGGTCACATCAAGGCCGGTGATCTCTGCCCCGGTGTTATCCACCACCTTGGCCGTCAGCCGGACCGTCTGGCCCTGACCAACCGAGGGATTGTTGGGGGTAATCACGATATCCGCGGGGACCCGGGGGCCGGTCCCGGCATCGTTCCCACCACCGCAGGAGATACCTGCGATCACTAGCGCGACTCCCAACACACTGAGGAGAGGGCGACGCCGCATACCAGTGCCTGAAGAAGATGCCTGAAGCTACGCCGCCTTTTGTCAGGCCGCCAGAGTGCGGCGGCGGCGCCTCTGGTGCAGGCGTTGCCGGTCTGGCCTCACGGGTGTGAGCACGGGCTCACTGACCGCCGGGGCGGTCACCGGGTAGATTCCACGCTTGGACCGGCGTCCACCGCCGCCCCCCCCGGGCGTGCGCCACGAATTCCTTTCTCCCCCTGGTTCTCATGCTCGCTGCTCTTATGCTCGCCGTCCTGCAGACCGCCCAGCCGGCGCCATCGCCCGTCGCACGAGTCGAGGTCACTCCCGCGAGCGCCGAGGTGGCCGTCGGCCAGACCCTGCAACTCTCGGCCCGAGCCCTGGATGCCGATGGCCGGCCCGTGCCCGACGCCCGGCTGGTGTGGTTCGGCAACGGTGAGGGCGCGGTGGACTCCACCGGGCTCGTCACCGGCGGCTACCAGGGGTACCTGCAGGTGACGGCGGTCGCCGTGGTGCGGGGGGCAGCGCCGGTCTACGGTTTTGCGCGGGTCCGGATCAAGCCCCTGGGTCCAGCGTCGGTGGAGATCGCTCCGGTGGGCGGGGAGATCGTGGCGGGGAGCCGGCTGACGCTGTCGGCCGCGACCTACAGCATCCATCGAGACCGCCGGGACGATCCCGTGACCTACAGTTCCAGCAACTCCCGGGTTCTCACCGTCACCACCGACGGCCGGTTGCGGGCGGTCGCGCCGGGGCGCGCGACGATCACCGCGAAGGCCGGCAGCGCCAGCAGCAGCATGCCTCTGCGGGTGATCCCGAACACCATCGCCCGGCTGGAGATCGAACCCGCGACGCAGACCATCCGGACCGGCGACGTGCTCGCCCTCAGGGCCGTGGCCCGAGCCGCCACCGGCCGGTCGGTCTCGGGATTCGCCGCGCGCTGGGCGGTCGAAGCGGGGGCGGGTGTCGCCCAGATTGGCGATGACGGGCGGTTCGTGGCGGAGAAGGCCGGCACCTATACCGTGACGGTGCAGGCCGGGACCCAGACCGCCGATGCGATGATCACGGTGACGCCCCGGCGGGTGACCCGGGGCATGGAGGTGCTCGGCCGGCTGCCGATCACCTTCCGCTCCGCCGAAATCTGGGTCCATCCTTCCGGGCGTTGTGCCTACCTGACGACGATCGCCGACCGGGTGTATGCGATCGACATTCAGGATCCCGCCAGGCCGAGGATCGTGGATTCGATGATGGTGGATGCGCAGCTGGTGAACGATGTCATGACGACCGAGAACGGGGAATACGGGGTCTTCTCCCGGGAGGGCGCCTCCGACCGCCGCAACGGCCTGCAGGTCTTTGACGCCGGCGATCCCTGCCACCCACGGGTGATCGCCGAATACAACGAGACCGTGACCGGCGGAGTGCACTCGAGCTTCGTCTACCGCGACCATGTCTACCTCACCGACGATGCCACCGGTTCGCTCCGGGTGATCGACATCCAGGATCCCCGCCATCCCCGGGAGGTGGCCCGCTGGCAGACCGAGCAGACCGAGGCCGGGCGTTACGTGCACGACGTGGCGGTGGCCGATGGCCTGGCGTACCTCTCCTACTGGAATGACGGGCTCGTCATCCTGGACGTGGGGAACGGGATCAAGGGTGGCAGCCCGGCCAACCCGGTGCTGGTGTCCCAGTTCAAGTACAACCTGAACGAGGAATACGCCCGCGTCGATCAGCTCTACGGACTGGGCGCGCGCGGGACCCACACGGCGTGGCGCGCGGGGAAGTACGTCTTTGTGGGAGACGAAGTGTATGCCTCACGGCAGTCGAAGGGGCTGCAGGGCGGAAACGGGCTCACCTGGGGCAAGCTGCACGTCATTGATGTCTCGGACATCGCGCACCCGAAAAAGGTGGCGTGGTACGAGCCTACCGACGGCGGCGTGCACAACGTGTGGGTGGAAGGCGACACGCTCTACCTCGGCAACTATCAGGGCGGGGCGCGGGTGCTCGACATCTCGGGGGAGTTGAAGGGAGACCTGCTCCGGCAGGGGCGGGAGATCAGTTGGATCTACACCGCCGACTCGATGGGGGCGGTGCCCAGGGTACCGTTCACGTGGGGTGTGGTCGTCAAGAACGGGATCATGTACGTGCCCGACATCAACAGTGGCCTCTGGGTGCTCCGGGTGGAACCGAAGCAGGAGGACTTCCTCCCCTAGGCCCACCCGCACGGCGAGGGGGAGCCGCGACCGGGCACGGCGGAGCGGCCTGAAGCGACCTTCACATTCGCTTCCTTGTCGCTCCCGCTTCCGGTCCGTACCCTACGGGATGCCAACCTGTTCGAGCCGGGCGTCGTGATTCCCCATCCACCGTTCGCCAGCCAGTTTTCGGTGGAGGAGGAGATCGCCGCCTTCGAGGTGCTCAAGCCCCGGCTGGCCCGGGTCTGGGATCACCTCATGCGGGAGACGGGGGAGCCATGCACCACGGTGGTGGTGCCCTCGATGTCGCTCGACCAGGCCGAGCTTGCCAAGCTCGACGGCGTGAGTTTCTACGAGGAACGGCTGCTGTTCCTCCTGATGCGGCTCCGGAACCCGCGGGCCCATCTGGTCTACGTGACCAGCCAGCCGGTGCATCCGGCGATCCTCGATTATCTGCTGCAGCTGCTTCCCGGGATTCCGGCCAGCCATGCCCGGTCCCGGCTGACCATGCTGTGCGCCTACGACGCTTCTCCCCGGCCCCTCACCCTCAAGATCCTCGAGCGTCCGCGGCTGATTGAGCGGATCCGCTGTGCCATCCCGCGCACCGATGAGGCGCTGTTGAGTGTCTTCAACTCCACCCCGCTGGAACGGAAGCTCAGCGTGCTGCTGGGCATCCCGCTCAACGGGGTGGATCCGGCGCTCTGTCACCTGGGGACCAAGTCGGGCAGCCGGAAGGTGTTCCGGGCCGCGGGAGTGGCCTTTCCGGAGGGCGCAGAGGATCTGCGTGACAAGGCCGATGTTTTGGCCGCCCTGCAGGAGCTCCAGGCCCGGCGGCCGGGGATCGGGCGGGCGGTGGTGAAGCTGAACGACAGCTTCTCCGGGGAGGGCAACGCCATCTTCCGGTTTCCGCCGCGCGGCGGCCGGCAGGGGCTGGAGCGGGCGCTGCAGCGGCTCAGGTTCATCGCCCGGGCGGAACGGCTCGAATCCTACTTCGAGAAGTTCCGGCAGGGCGGTGGGGTGGTGGAGGAGTTCATCGAGGGCGGTGAGACGCGTTCGCCCAGCGTCCAGTTGCGCACCAGCCCGGCCGGGGTGGTGCTGCCGCTGAGCACGCACGACCAGCTCCTCGGCGGGGAGGCCGATCAGATCTTCCTGGGCTGCCGGTTTCCGGCGGCGGACAACTATCGCCTGGCGGTGCAGGAGGCCGGGACGCGGGTCGGGGAGGTGCTGGCCCGCGCGGGGGTGGTCAGTCGGTTCAGCGTGGATTTCATGGCCACCCGGGGCGACCCCGCTGAGCCGTTCCGCCTGCACGCCATCGAAATCAACCTCCGGCTGGGCGGGACCACCCACCCCTTCCTGGCGCTGCGTTTCCTGACCGGCGGGTGTGTGGATGCGGGGTCCGGGCTCTTTCGGGCCGCGAGCGGACGGCCCAAGTTCTACCGGGCGACCGACAACCTCCGGTCCGAACGGTACCGGGGCATCCTGCCGGAGGACCTGCTGGAGATCGTTACGATCAACCAGCTCAGCTTCGACTATCGTGCGGAAACGGGGGTGCTGTTCCACCTGATCGGCGCCCTGTCCGAGTACGGCAAGCTGGGCCTGACCGCGATCGGGAACAGCCACGAGGAGGCCGATGCCCTGTATCACCGTACTCTCGAGGTCCTGGAGGCGGAAACGGTGTACGGCTAGCGCACGCCAGCGGACTCAGGGCACAAGAACGGCGGGGAACTCTCCCCGCCGTTCTTGCCATGCTCCATGCTGCCGGGTGCCTACGGGCAGACGCCGCCGCTCCAGGTGCCCGTGGAGCCCTGTCCATCGTCGTAGGTTCCCGAAACACTGTTGCCGCTGATCGTCCCGGTCGCCAGGGCGCTCCCGCCGCCCGGGGTCTGGATGGTGATGTTGTTGCCGCTCACCGAGCCATCCAGGGGGATGGTGCCGCCGCCCTGGTCGGAGACGGCCTCGCCCAGGAGCTGGTTGCCGGTGATCACGAAGCTGAACGCGCCGGAGTCGCTCTGGTCGTCGGCCGCGTAGGTCCCGCAGTACACCACGGCATTGGTGCCGTTGGTGGTGACGAAGGTCCCTGTCGACCCGCCCGGCCCGGTCCAGAATCCCTCCAGCCGGTTGTTGCCGTCGAACCCGCCGCCAAAGTCGTAGCCACCGCCGGTGACCGCGATGATGTCCTGGTCGGGGTCGTAGGTGCCGGTCAGGCTGGTGGTGCTGGCGCCGAACTTCAGGGTGCCGGTGACGTTCACCGGGTCGCGAACGGCCGGGCCGGTCGGGGCCGGGGGTGCCGGGTTCGCGGTCTGGACCACCAGGAAGATGGATCCGCTCGGGGATCCGTCATCGGGGGAGACGATCCCGCTGAAGCTGGTCGTCGTCCCGCCCCCACCGCCACCATTACCATCTCCGCCGCCACAGGCGGCGAGGCCCACCGCGCCGGCCATCAGCAGCGCACGGGCACCGAGTCGCAGAACGCTGTACATGAGAGTGCTCCTGGAAGGGATGAACGCGCCCCGACGGGGGCTAACGCACTACCGGACCGGCCGGTATGTTATTGCAGGGGCGTTATCCAGCCGTGTCTCCAGCGTTAACTGGAGTAAACCTGCCGCGGTGACACACCTGCCGCACCCATGATCCGCTTTACCACTCTCGGCACGATCGACCTCAGGTCCCCCGATGGGGCGGCCCTGGAGGCGGTTCTCGCACAGCCCAAGCGGGTCGGGCTACTGATCTACCTGTGTCTGGGCGGCCGCCGGGGCTACCTGCGACGGGACCAGTTGCTGGCGCTCTTCTGGCCGGAGGCGCCGGCCGAGCGTGCCCGTAACGCCCTCCGGCAGGCGGTGCACCAGCTGCGGCGGTCGCTGGGCGAGGAGACTTTGCGGGGGCGCGGGGCCGAAGACCTGGGCGTCCCGGCCGAATCGGTCTGGTGTGACGCGCTGGAGTTCGAGGAACGGATGGAAGCGGGGCAACCGGACGCGGCGCTCGCCCTCTACCGCGGCGACCTGGCCCCCGGGCTGCATATCGCGGATGCGCCAGACTTCACCGAGTGGCTGGAGGCGGAGCGGACTCGCCTCCGGCGGCTGGCGCTCCGGGCCGTGTGGCAGATGGCGGACCAGTCGGTGGCGACGGGCTCACCCGAACAGGCAGTGGAGTGGGTCCGCCGCGCAATCGAGTGGTCGCCGCTGGA
This sequence comes from uncultured Gemmatimonadaceae bacterium, assembly GCA_964449145.1. GTDB lineage: Bacteria > Gemmatimonadota > Gemmatimonadetes > Gemmatimonadales > GWC2-71-9 > JADJOM01. The sequence goes on from CAYUYF010000030.1 coordinate 13,786, forward strand.
GGAAGAACCGGTCCGTCGGCTGATGAGCCTGCTGGATCAGCTGGGTGATCGCGGCGGCGCTTTGGCCGCATACGAGGACCTGACCCAGCGGCTGAGGCGGGAACTGGACACCCGGCCCTCGGCGGAGACCCAGGACCTGGAGCGGCGCATCCGGGCCCGCGCGGCGCCGCGTCTCCCGGCGGACGCCGTCGGCTCGGGCGGCGCGTCCGGGACACCGCCGGCCTCGGCGCCCCCCACCGCCACCGCGGCGAGTTCTGTCCCTCACCGGCGCGGCCGGTGGGCGATGGCCCTGACCGGCCTCAGCCTGGTTGCCCTCGCAGCGGCGTGGCCGTTCATGGTATCCGGCCGCATGGGCGGGGCGCCGGTCAACGCCCGCGCGGTTGCGGTGGCTCCCTTCCGGGTCAGCGGGGCCGACCCGGGCCTTGCCTACCTGCGGGAGGGGATGCTGGACCTGCTGGCGACCAAGTTCGCCGGGGGCATGCTGGTGGCCGCCGACCCCCGAGCCGTGCTGTCCGCCTGGCGGCAGCTTTCCGGCGATCCCCTGGCCGACCTGCCGCCGGAGGACGCGATCCGGGTGGCGCGTCGCCTGGGGGCGGGCCGGCTGCTCCTGGGGGCGGTGGTGGGAACCCCGGAGCGACTGACCCTGTCCGCCCGGTTGCTCGATGCGCGGACCGGTGATACCCGGGCCACGGCCGAGGTGACCGGTCCGGCGGACAGCCTCACCGGACTGATCGACCGAATGGCGGCCGAGCTGCTGATTGAGGAGTCGGGTGAACCACCCGGGCGCCTGGCCGACCTGGCCAGCGCCTCACTGCCGGCGCTGCAGGCCTACCTGGCCGGCCGGGAGGCCTACCGCCGCGGCGCCTACGGTGACGCGGTGCTCCATCTGCAAGCCTCCACCCAGTTCGATACCGCCTTCGCCCTGGCGTGGCTCAAGCTGGCCGACGCCCAGGATTGGGCCGCGCTCGGTGGCAGCGGCAGCGCTTCGCGCCGTGCGGTGGCCTTGCGTTCGCGCCTCACCGAGCGGGACGCCGCCTACCTCGATGCCCTCATCGGGCGCTCCTACCCTGCCGTGGGGACCCCGGCCGAGCGGCTCGCCGCCTGGCAGCACGCTGTAGACCTCAACCCCGACATGGCCGAGGCCTGGTACGGCCTGGGGGACCTGCTCTTTCACTTCGGACGGTGGCTCGAGGCCGACTCGAACATGACCCGGGCGGAGGCAGCGTTTGACAGGGCCCGGGCGCTGGATTCCGCCTACGCCGCTCCCCTGGCGCACCTGCTGCAGATCCAGATCGGCCGCGGGGACCGGCAGGGACTGCTGCGTGCCGCCCGGCTGCACGCGGAGCTGGATGCGAGCGAGGATCTGCAGGAGTTCTTCCGCTGGCGGGTCGCGATAGCGCTGGGAGACAGTAACGCAGTGGCTGGAGAACGGGCGCGGTTTCCTGTCGCCAGCCAGGTGACGCTCGGGCGTATCGCCGCATGGAGCCAGCTGGAGGGGGTCGGGATCGGGGACGGTCTCCGGACGAGCCAGATTCTGGTTGAACGGTCTGCCAGCGACCCACAGCGCGGCAACTCCGCCAGCCTGCGCCTGCTGCTGGCCGGGAACGCCGGGCAGTTCGGGGAATTTGCCCGGGCCTCGGCCGAAGCCGCCCGTGCCGCCGGCCTGACGCCGGGGGTGATGGAACCCGTGGCCAACGCCCTGTACTGGGAGGCGGACACCGCGCCGGCGGCGGCGATCCTGCGCTCGCCGGCTGGCAAGGCCGCCATGGCCCGAACTCCCAGCCTCGCCCTCCATGGGCTGGTCTGGGACTTCCGGTACGGGATTCCTGTGGACTCCGCGCGATATCAGCGCGTGCTCTCAGGGCTCGGCGCCGACCCCGCCGCCGGTTCGGCCCAGCCGATCCCCGTGCTGGAGCTGCAGGCTGTCGCCAGCTGCAGTACCGGCTCGAGCGCCGCCGCCGAGGCGACTCGCCTGCTCTCGGAGGCACTGGCCCGGGCCGGTGATGACAACCAGCGTCTCACTTCAGCCCAGCTGGTCCTGGCGCACTGCCTCGAGCGCCTCGGGGACCTCCGCTCGGCGCTCCGGGTGGTGCAGCGCCGCCCGCTGGAGCAGTGGCGAGGACTACCGCTGCTCTCGACGTTCCTGCGGGAGGAAGGCCGCTACGCGGCGATGCTGGGAGATACCGCCACGGCGGTGCGGGCCTACCGGCACTACGCAGCGCTGCGGACCTGGGCCGACTCGGCGCTGCAGGACCGGGTGGCGGAGGTGCGAGCGGCGCTGGCGGCACTGACGGGTCGCTGATCGGCTGTTCGGGCCGGGCGAGCATACCGAAACGCAAGGACGGCGCGGGGAGTTCCGCGCCGTCGGTGCATTAGGCCGCTGGTTCATCCTAGGGACATCCGTTGCCCTCGGGCTCAGCGGCCTCCGGCCACCAGCTCCACTCGAGCCTCACCGGCCGACGCAGGCCATCGCGGCGTCACCGACCGGCCCTGGACAGTCCGCTCGAGGTCCTTCTCCGACTTGGCCACCGTCACGATGTCATGGCTCCATACCGGGACCGCCGGCTCGCAGCTGATCTCCAGCGGCCCGGCGTAACTCAGTTCCGGAGCGAAGACCGCGCCCGGAAACGCGGCGGGGCGCCAGCGGTATTCCGCCACGAGGCGGCCGCCAGGATGGAAGTGATACCGCTTGGTGAACGTGGGGATTCCGCCCTCGGTAGCGGTGAAGGTGACGGTGAGGCGGTCGGGGGCGCTTTCGATTGTCCAGGTGAAGTCCGCATCCGCCACCGACCAGGACGGATCGTAGTCGCCGCGCGCGTACATTGGTTCCTCGAGGTCCTGTGGCAGGGCCCGCTCCCGGAGCAGCGCCCGCGGTTCGGCGTCGAGCGGGGGGAGTTCATTGAGGCGCATGCGGGCTTCGAGGTCGTGGATGCTCGGGGCGCCGCCCAGGTCATGCAGGCCCGCGGACGGGCCCGGCGGGGCCACGGAATGGTAGGCTTCGCGCCGGCGGGTCAGGGTGTTGGCGTAGTTGATCCGGTGGGCAAAGACCGTGAACTCCTCGATGACCCCGCCCCGCGCCGGGCTGAGAATGGCGGAGAAGGTCGCATCGTGGATCCACAGCTCCGCTGCGCCGTCGGCGTCGATGTCGACCTGCTCCCATTCCAGCCCCTCGTTCCGCCGCAGCTGCTCCTCGGCGAGCGCCAGTTGCTGCCACACCGCGTCGCGGAGGTGGGGCAGGTACAGGCCGCCGAAGACGCCATGCCAGTAGGCGTCGTTGCACTGGGCCCGGCCGATCGCGCGGCGTGCGGCCGGGGGATCCCCGGCGCCGCGGCACAGCGCCGACAACGCCGTCATCTTCTTGTTCATGCGGTTGGCCTCGACGTACTTCACCATGAAGTTCCGCCAGTGGGCGCCCCGGAGCAGCGCTCCGTCGGGGCCCGCCAGCCGCTCCTCGCCGAACTCCTTCTCCAGCGCGAGCAGGCGCCGCGCCGGCCCGGCCGGCAGCGACCAGCCCTCCATCTCGCGATACGAGGCGGTCGGCAGGTAGGCCAGGCCGCCCGGCCGGACGTTGGTCAACGCCTCCCGGAAGGTGGTCAGCAGGACCTCACCATTGTCCACCAGCGCGGCCATGGTGGTCAGAAACTGGTCCAGCCAGCCCTGGTCGTAGACCCATTCGCGGGTGCCGGGCCAGCCGCCGAATTTCTCGCCGTCGTCCGCCAGGACCGCGAGCGGGCGGCCTCGCGCGGCGAGTTCGCGCAGGTAGCCGGCGGTTTCCGCCGGTGGCCGAAAGGGAATGAGGTAGCGGAGCCGCTCGTCAATCGGGAAGAGCGCGAGGCGGTGGCCATCGCTCTCGGTGATATAGGGGACGTGCAGGTCCTCACGTTCGAAGCCGGTAATGAGGAAGTGGCGGTCGTCCACCAGCGCGTATTCCACGCCAGCCCGGGCCAGGTCCGCGGCCAGTTCCGGCTCCCAGACGCGTTCGGTCAGCCACAGGCCCGTGGCCGTCACCCCGAACCGGCGGGCCAGCGCCTCCCGCATCCAGTTGATCTGCTCCACCCGGTCCTGACGCGGCAGCGCCGCCAGCACCGGCTCATACATGCCCGCCAGCAGCAGCTCCACCTTTCCCTCGGCGGCCAGGCGGCCGACGAAGTCGAGGTAGCCACGATCGTGCTCCTCCAGCCACTCCAGCAGGGGCCCCGACAGATGCAGGACGATGGGCAGAAAGCCGCGCTCGTCCACCTTCTCGAGGAAGGGCCGGTAGACCTCGTCCAGGTGCTGCTGAAAGACCGAATCGAAATTGCCCACCGGCTGGTGCAGGTGGATCCCGAAAATGAAGCGAATGGGATTGGTCATTCTGCAAGGTAGGCGGGGATGGGGAACCGGGGAACGGGGGGGCGGGGGGCGGGGGACCGGGTGCGGAGGTCCCGGGTGGAAGTATCCCGATTATCGGGTAGATTCCTGCCGGTCCGGGAAGGCCCCGGACCTCCGTCGCTGGTCGCGCGTCCCCCACCGACTACCCATGCACCACGAGTTTGCCACCTGGCACAGCCCGCTGCTGGGCCGGGACATGACCCTGCAGGTGATCGGCCACGCGGGCGCCCGCGTGCTGGTCTTCCCGACCAGCATGGGCACCCACGCCGAATGGCCGGACCGGCGGATGCACCTCGTGCTCCAGGATCACATCGACCAGGGCTGGATCCAGCTGTTCTGCCTGGACCAGCCCCATGCCGAGAACTGGGGCAGCGAGCAGTGTCATCCCGGGCACCGCTCGTGGATGCACATCCAGTACTACCGGTACGTGGCGGAGGAGGTGCTGCCGTTCAGCACCTGGAAGAACCCCAACCCGTTTGTGATCACCACCGGCGCCAGCCTGGGTGCCACCCACGCGGCGACCTTCGCGCTCAAGTACCCCGACGCGGTGGGCCGGATGATCGGCCTCAGCGGGACGTACGATATCCGGAGCCTGACCGGCGGCTACAGCGATCAGAACACCTACCAGGTCAACCCGATGGCCTTCATGGCCAACGAGCACGATCCCCATCGCCTGGCCGCCTTTCGGCGGCAGGACCTGATTTTCGTGATCGGCCGGGACGACCCGATGTACCGGAACAACTGCGATTTCTCGGGCCTGCTGTGGAGCAAGGGCGTCGGGCATGCCCTCCGCCTCTGGGACGGGTGGGCCCACGACTGGCCGTACTGGGAAAAAATGCTGCGAATCTACCTACGGGGACACGACTGATGACGAAGCGGATCGGACTGGTGGTCGGGCGGGAATGGAGCTGGCCCCCGGCGTTCATCGAGGAGGTGCGCAGCCGCAACCAGGGTGTCACCGCCGAGATGGTCTCCATCGGCGCGGTGGCGCTGGACCAGCCCTGCCCCTACGATGTCATTGTGGACCGGATCTCCCATGAGGTGCCCTTCTACCGGACCTACCTCAAGCAGTGCGTCCTCCAGGGCGCGACGGTGATCAACAACCCCTTCATGTGGACCGCGGACGACAAGTTCTTCGGCGCCGCGCTGATCACCAAGCTCGGTGTGGCCAGCCCCAAGACCTTTGCCCTTCCCAACAAGGACTACATCCCGGGCATCGTGCACGATGAAAGCCTCAAGAACCTGCAGATGGTGGACTGGGACGGGCTGGTCCAGGCCATGGGGCTGCCCATCGTCCTCAAGGATGCCCACGGCGGCGGCGGCCGGGACGTGCACATCTGTCATTCCAAGGAAGAGCTGATCCGCAACTACGATCAGACCGGTTTCCTCACCACGGTGGCCCAGGAGTTCGTCAAGTACGATCATTTCGTCCGCTGCATGTGCCTGGGCCAGGAGGAGATTCTGGTCATGGAGTACGAGCCCAAGGCCAAGAAATACCTGGTCAACGACGATTACCTCGCCCCCGCGCTCCACGCCCGAGTCGTGCAGGACGCCCGCACCATCTGCCGGGCGCTGGGGTACAACATGAACTCGATCGAGTTTGCCATCCGTGATGGGGTACCCTACGCGATCGACTTCATGAACCCGGCCCCCGACATGGACATCTACTCGCTCACGCCGCGGTACTTCGAGTGGGTGGTCAAGAAGATGGCCGACCTCACCATCCGCCTGGCCAACGAGTCCCGCGGGGGTCAGGTGGAACAACTGGGCTGGGCCCGGCTCTTCGCCGCCGGCCGGCGTGGTCCTCCCGCCCAGGCACCATGACCGACGCCCTCACCGCCTACCACGATCTCCTCGCCTCGGCCGATCTCGCCGAGGCTTCCCATGCCATGCTGGAGGATGGGCTGAGGCAGCGCAACCTGGTCTTCGGCGACCGGCCGCTGTGCACGGTGCTCCGGCCCCGGTTCCTCTCTCCCGGGGAGTACCGGGCGCTCGCCACCCGGATGGGGGCCCTGATGCCGGCGTTCGGCATTGCCCACCGGGCGGCCATGGAGCAGCCCACTATCCGGGCCCAGTTCCGGCTGGCGCCGTGGGAGGAGGAGCTGGTCCTGGCGGACCCGGGGTACCAGAGCCCCAGCCCGCACGGGCGGCTCGACTGCTTCTGGGACCAGGCCACCGACAGCCTCGCCCTGACAGAGTACAACGCCGAGACCCCGGCCGGGGCGGGCTACAACGATGTCCTCGCGGAGGCATTCGCCGCGATTCCCGTGATGCGGGCCTTCCGCCGCGACTGGGAGGTGCGCCCGGTGATGGCCCGCACGGGCGTGGCCACGGTGGTGCTGGATGCCTGGCGGGAGTTCTCCGGCCGCTGGAGCCTCCCCCGGGTCGGGATCGTGGACTGGGACGACGTGCCTACCCTCTCGGAGTTCGAGATCTTCCGGGAGTGGTTCGGGCTGCTGGGCATGGAGGTGGAGATCGCCGATCCGCGATCGCTCGAGTACCGCGATGGCCGGCTGATCGCCCCGGGCGGTCCCATCGACCTGATCTACAAGCGGGTGCTGATCAACGAACTGGTGGAACGGGAGGGGACCGAGCATCCGATGGTCCGCGCGGTGCGCGACCGGGCGGTCTGCATGGTCAATCCGTTCCGCTGCAAGCTCCTCCACAAGAAAGCCAGCCTGGCGGTGCTGTCCGATGAACGGAACGCCGCGCTCTTCGGCGGTGGCCTGCAGCAGGTCATCGGGCGCCACATCCCCTGGACCCGTGTGGTGGAAGAGCGCACCACGCTGCACCAGGGCCGGCAGGTGGACCTGGTACCGTTCGTCGCGGAGCGGCAGGAGCGGATGGTCCTCAAGCCGAACGATGACTACGGCGGCGCCGGGGTGGTACTCGGCTGGACGGTCTCCCCGGCGGACTGGCAGGCCGAACTGGCCAAGGCGCTGGCCGCGCCGTACATCGTGCAGGAACGGGTCACCATCCCGGCCGAGCCCTACCCGAGCTGGGCCGATGGCCAGCTGCACCTGGTCGAGCGGATGCAGGACACCGCGCCCTTCGTGCTGCATGGCGGGGCCATCGAAGGCTGCCTGACCCGGCTCTCGACGGCGGCCCTGCTCAACGTGACCGCGGGTGGGGGCAGCACGGTGCCGGTGATGACGGTGGAGCGGCGATGAGACGGGGATCCGTCAGCACGATCAGCCATCAGCTATCAGTGGGGAGTAGATGAAGCCACCTTCGCTTACGATCGGCGTCGAGGAAGAGTACCAGATCATCGACCCCGAGACCCGGGAGCTGCGCTCCTACATCACCGAGCTCCTCAAGGAGGACTCGATGGTGCTGGGCGAGATCAAGCCGGAACTGCATCAGTCCATGGTGGAAGTGGGGACCAGGGTCTGCCACCGGCCGGCCGAAGTACGGGCCGAACTGGTGCGGCTCCGCGGGCTGGTCATCGAGCTGGCGGCCAAGCGCGGGCTCCGCGTGGCCGCGGCGGGCAGCCACCCCTTCTCGTCCTGGATGGATCAGGAGATCACTCCCCTCGAGCGCTACATGGGGGTGAAGGAGGATCTGCAGGACCTCGCCCAGGCGCTGCTCATCTTCGGCACCCATGTGCACATCGGCATCGAGGACCGGGAGTTCCTCATCGATGCGATGAATGTCTCCCGCTACCTGCTGCCCCACGTCCTGGCCCTGTCGACCAGCTCCCCCTTCTGGATGGGCCGGCGCACCGGGCTCAAGTCCTACCGGAGCATCGTGTTCCGGAGCTTCCCCCGGACCGGGATGCCACGCACCCTGCAGTCGTGGCACGAGTTCGAGGATGTGGTCAATACCCTGGTGGACACCCACAGCATCCCCAACGCCTCGAAGATCTGGTGGGATGTCCGCCCCAGCTGGAGTTACCCCACGCTGGAGTTCCGGATCTGTGATGTGTGCACCCGGGTGGACGAGGCGGTGTGTATCGCGGCGATCTTCCAGGCGATCGTGCACAAGCTGTACAAGCTGCGCTATGACAATCTTTCGTTCCGCCAGTACCCGGTCGCCTTCATCGAGGAGAACAAGTGGCGGGCCTGCCGCTACGGCCTGGACGGCAAGCTGATCGACTTCGGCAAGGAACGTGAGGCTCCCGCCCGTGAGCTGATCGCCGAGATGATCCACTGGTTCCTTGATGACGTCCTGGACGAACTGGGAACCCGCAAGGAGGTCGAATACGCCTTCCGGATCATGGCGGAGGGCACCAGCGCCGACCGCCAGCTGGCGACGTTCGAACGCACCGGAGACCTCAAGCAGGTCGTGGACCAGCTGGTGGCGGAGACCGCGGAGGGAATACTCTGAGAAGCGCTTCAGACCGGCCGGAGGGGTGACCGGGAACCTCCCACCGGCCCCAGGCATTGGTGGGGAAGGGGCATGGCTCCATCTTTGCAGGCATGGCCCGACACTATCGCTGGGTAGCTGACCGCTGCTAGCCGACTCCACCCTCAACCCACGGCCCGTGCCCAACTCCATGCCCCGGCGTCCCGTCATCGGGATCACCACTCAGACCCTCCACGCGATCGACGGGATTCCCGCCGCGCTCCCCGAGTCGTGGGTGATGAACCAGCGGTACTTCCTCGCCGCCACGATCGTGGGCGGGGTGCCGTGGATGATCCCGCTGCTGGACGACGACGAAGCCACCCTGCGCGAAATCTATGAGCGCCTGGATGGGTTGCTCATTCCCGGCGGGGTGGACCTCGACCCCGCCACCTTTGGCGAGGCGAGGCACCCCAAGCTGGGCGCGGTGGATCCCGCCCGCGACCGGGTGGAGTTGCAGCTGGTGCGCTGGGCGCTCGAGGACCGCAAGCCGGTGCTGGGCCTCTGCCGCGGCATCCAGGTGATGAACGTCGCCCTCGGCGGCACGCTCTACCAGGACCTCGGCGACCAGGTACCGGCCGGGATCAAGCACGACTACTTCCCCACGGCGGGGTTCGAGCGAGATCACCTCGCCCATGAAGTTGCGCTGGCCCGGGGCAGCCGACTGATGGCGATGATGGAGCGGCCCAACATCCTGGTCAACAGCATGCACCATCAGGGGATCAAGGCGCTCGGCTCGGAACTGATCCCGTCCGCCACCGCACCCGACGGGCTGGTGGAGGCGGTTGAGCGGGACGCCGACCACTTCTACGTCGGGGTCCAGTGGCATCCGGAGGTGTTCGAGATGACCGACCCGCACACCCGCCACCTGTTCCACGAGTTCATGGCCGCGGGACGGTCGTGGCGGAGCGGGCACAGCGGGTAGAGCGGCGCGCCGGTCGCCCCCCGCCTCAGGGGGACGGTTCGGTGACGAATCCCAGCCGGCGCGCCAGCGCGACCATCTCCGGGTCCGCTGGCGCTGTTGTTTGCCAGGTCTCGTAGAACAGCGTCTGGACCTCGAACGGCGCCGCCTGTCCCAGCTCCTCGAGCACGATGAGCAGGGCGGTGACCGCCTGCCGGGCCCCGTGCTCCCGCTCATCCGCCAGCCGCCGGACATGACGCAGCAGCGCCCTCCGCACCACCGCGCGGAGATCCGCCCCCCGTTCCAGTTCCGCGACTTCCCCCGCCTCCAGCAACCGACGCAGGGTCCGCAGCCGCAGCTCGGCGTGGATGGCGGTTCGCTGGCGTTCGGGGAGGTCGGCGACGGTCAGGGTCACTGGCCCGTACCAGCCCGGCGCTTCGACGGTGGTCTCGAGGCCAAGGGTGAGTTCCCGGAGCGATACCGACAGCGTGAATCGGCGACCGGTCCGGTGGTTGGTGAGGGTCAGCGCCTCGTCGGGGCCGGCGATCTCCCACGCTCTGCTGGCGGCGGCGTGGGGGGCCATCCGCCGGGCCGCGGTCAGCCCGGCGCCGATCCGTACCGGCGGGGGCAGGTGGGGACGGGCTCGCTGCAGGTAGATCTCCCGGCCGCTGCCGAGGGTCCGCACGTTGCTCTCGGCGAGGGCCAGCCGGGCGGTGAATCCATCCTCCAGCCGGGTCCGCTCGCTGCCCGTGAGGGCCAGCGCCCAGGCGGCATACCGCAGCACCTGCAGCGGCTCGATCCCCCCGATGTCATCAAAGAACCAGGCGCAGGATGTGAGGGACCGCAGCGCCCCGCGCTGCATCTCCAGCAGCTCGATGGCGCGGACCTGGGCCTCTGGCGGGAGGCCCGGCCGGGCCAGGGACCGGCCCAGCTCCCGCGCCGCGGCTGCCTCCTGCCCGATGACGGTACCCCAGCGGTCGAGGGCCTGAGCCGGCTCTTCGAAGTACGCGCCGGCTTCCCGCTGGAAGATCGATTCGCACTCCGCGGTGAGCCAGGTCATCGCCTCCCGGAGCGGGGCCCGCCACCGCTGGTGGGTCCCGCTGTCAGGCGCCATTCGGCAGCCGCAGTCGCTGCGCCACCGCTCCACCCCGTGGGCGCAGCTCCACGAGCTGGGTGCCATGAGGGTGACATCGTGCGCGGGCGGGTGGCGGGCCAGAAAGGTGGCGAAGTTCTCGAGCCTGACCCCGGTCGTGCCCTGGAGGATCTGCAGCGTTCGGGCCAGGGCCATCTCGCCGTACTGGTGATGATGTCCGTAGGTCTCCCCGTCGGTGGCCACCGAGACCAGCGCCGGCGGCTGGTCCCCCTCCGGAGTGCGGAGCAGGCGTTCGACCCAGCGGTCGGCGCTCCGGATCAGGGGCCCGAAGGCCACGTCGTGGGAGATGCTCCCGTCGTAGATGAAGACGGCGATGCTCCGGCCAGCGGCGGTCCGCACCCGGGCCGGGAGCCCCCGGGGTGGGTGCGGGGCCACCTGGTGCGGGGCCAGCACGGTGAACGCGATTCCCTCCTGGGCCAGCACATCGAGAGTCTCGTCGTCCACGGCTGTTTCCGGCAGCCACATGCCGGCGGGGTCACGGCCGAACCGGCGGCGGAAGTCGGCGATTCCCCAGCGGACCTCAACGGTTTTCTCCCGCCTGGTGGAGAGCGGGAGAATGGCGTGGTGGTACGGCATCGCCAGCGCGTTGCCGTGGCCCAGCCGCTGGCGGCTGGCACGGTCGGCGGAGAGCACCGACCGATAGGTGCCGGGTGCGTGGTGCTCCAGCCACTCCAGCAGCGTCGGCCCGAAGTTGAACGAGATTCCCTCGTACAGGTTCGCGATGCTGGCGATCCGGCCGCCGGCCCCGGGCAGCCGCGCTGCCGCCACTGCGCGGTAGCATTCCTGTTCGATACGCTCGTTCCAGTCGTGGAACGGCGCCGCCGATTCCTCCCGCTCGACCTCGTCCAGCCAGGGGTCCTCGCGGGGTGGCTGGTAGAAGTGGCCGTGAATGACGATCGAGCGCTCGCTCACCGGCGGCGCTCCTCAGGACGACCTTGCCGACGGCGCATGTTCAGGGAGGAGGGGGAATGCATGGCGCGAGGGGAGTGCGCGGCGAGCCCGGTCACACGGCGGCGAGCGCCCGGCCGGCCAGCACCGCGCGCACGCTGTCCAGCACATCCGGAAAGAGGTGATCCCGCCGCTCCAGCTCGGCGGCCCACCGGAGAGCGGCGTCGAGGGGCCCCGCGCCGGGGGCCAGGGCGGCCAGCAGCGTTTCCGCCTCGGTGCAGTGCCCGGTGAAGCGGGCGGTGGCGTAGTCAGCGGCGTGGCCGGTGGAGATGATGAACTGCCAGTCGGAGGACATGGCCAGCAGCATCGCTCGTGCCGCCTGGGCCAGGACGGGCTGTCGGGTGGCATCGTCCACCGCACCGGGGGCCACGGTCCAAAACGTCTGCTCGATGGCCCACAGGCGCCGCCAGGTCCACGCGGTGGTGTCGTTGAGCCACATTCCGTCGTCGCCGTTGGCGCCCCACGACCCGGCCGAGAGGCGTACCCCCGCCTCCGGTGGCGCAGCGCGAAGGTGCTCGGCGGCCGTGAGGGGCCGCACCACCTCCTGTCCGGCCAGCGCCCGGTACAGCTGGCCCAGGAACTCCACTCCCTCGAACCACCAGTGGCCGAACAGCTCGGTGTCATAGGGAACCGCGAGGAGATTCTCCCCCGGTCGGCGGTCCGCCCGCTGGGCCGCCTGTTCCAGCAGGCCGGCGAAGTGCCGCGCGTGCACGCCCGCCCGCGCGATGGCCCGGTCCGGGACGTAGGGTTGCTTCTCCCCCAGGTCCGACTCCGGTGCGCTGACCCGCCAGTACTTCAGGCCGCCGGGCCAGCGGATCTTGTGGAACTCGAGATACCACTCGTCGCCCGGGTATCCCTCGTACCGGCTCCACACCTGTCGCGAGGCGACGGGGTCGCGAACAAACGCCGCCACCGTGGTGGGGCCGTCCTCCGCCGCGATCCGGTAGGCGCGGTAGGGAGAGTTGACCGGGCCGGCGTCTCCGGCGGGCGCCACGGAGCCTGCTCCGGCGCCATAGGCCTCGAATGCCGTCCCCGCGGAGGCCATGTGGCTGTCCACGAAGCAATACTGGAATCCCACCGACGCCACGTGGTGCTCAATCCCCGCCCGGGGTCCGGCCCCGGGCGTGCCGGGCAGCGGCTCCCAGTGCCCGGCGGGACGGTAGGCGCACTCCGGCAGCCAGAGTCCGGCAGCCTCGCGCCCGAAGATGCGACGATGTTCCGCCAGCCCCAGCCGAAGCTGGAGCTGGATGCTCTCGTCACGGCCGAGCAACGGCAGGAATCCATGAGTGGCGGCGCTGGTCATCAGCTCCAGCCGGCCGGCCTCGGCATGCCGGCGGAACTCTGCGGCCAGATTGCCCCGGCTGCGACGGAAGGTCTGCTGCAGGCCGAGGAGGTGGCTCCGCCAGAACCCGGCCAGGGGCAGCAGGTGCACCGCGCCGGTGCGCTCGAACGACTCCTCCGCCTCCCGGCAGGCCGAGAAGCGCTGGAGGAAACAGGCCTCCATCTCGGCGGCGAAGGCGGGACTGGCGAGCTGGTTGGCGAGTACCGGGGTGATCCCGAGGGTGAGCGGTGCCGGGACCCCTTCGGCGGCGAGGCGATCCAGCAGCGCCAGCAGCGGCAGGTAGCTGTCCAGCGCCGCCTCACACAGCCAGTCGCTGCCGTGCGGCCAGCGGCCGTGGTTCAGCACCCAGGGCAGGTGGCTGTGCAGGGCTAGGACGAAGTCCATGGCCGGCGCTAGACGATCGGCGGAGTCGCGAGGATGCGGCGGTAGACGGCGAGGTACTTCTCCGAGGAGCGGTCCCAGGAAAAGTCCTTCTGCATCGCGTCGCGCATCATGTGCTCCCACGCCGGCGTGTCATGGTACCGGTCCATCACGTGGCGGGCAACTCGCAGCAGGTCTTCGGAGCTGTACTCGTCGAACAGGAACCCGGTGGTCCCGTCCTCGATGGTATCGGTCAGGCCGCCCACCCGGCGGGCCAGGGGCACCGTCCCGTAGCGCTCGGCCCGCAGCTGCGCCAGCCCGCAGGGCTCATACAGGGATGGCATCAGGTAGATGTCGGCCCCCGCCATCAGCCGGTGCTCCAGCCGCTCGGAGAAGCCGAGGTGCACGCTGATCCGGTCGGGCCAGCGGGACTCGTACATCTTGAGCATCGCTTCGTACTTGGCCTCGCCGGTGCCGAGGAAGATGAACTGGGCCTCCAGCATGAACAGCGTGTACTCGCCGGTGATCAGCTCGAGGCCCTTCTGGTGGGTCAGCCGCGCGGTCATGGCGAACACCGGAATCCGGCGTCGCTGCGGCAGCCCGAAGCTGCGCTGCAGGGCCGCCTTGCAGCGGGCCTTGCCGGAGAGGTCGGTCACCGAATACCGGGAGGTGATCTGATCGTCGGCGGCGGGATCCCATTCCCGCATGTCAATGCCGTTGACGATACCGGAGAACCGGTCTCCCAGGGCCAGGAAGTCCTCGTGCAGGCCGAAGCCGCCCACCGGCGTGCGGAGCTCGTGGGCGTGCGTGGGACTCACGGTGGTCACCGCGTCGGCGAACTTGAGCCCGCCTTTCAGCAGGTTCATCTTGCCATGCCACTCCAGCCACTCCCAGGTGTACAGCTCCCAGGGCAGGCCCGCCTCGGGCATGCCGTCGGGGCCGAAGTGCCCCTGGAAGCCGGCGTTGTGCACGCTCAGCACCGTGCGTATCCCCTGCGCAAAGGCCTGGTCGCGATGGTAGCTGCGGAGGTAGATCGGGGCCAGGGCGGTGTGCCAGTCGTGGCAGTGCAGGATGCAGGGCGTCCGGGTCACCCGGGGCAGCATTTCCAGTGCGGCACGGCAGAAGAAGGCCCAGCGCTGCAGGTTGTCGGCGTAGTCCGCCCCCGATTCGCCATACAGGCCGGCCCGGTCGAAATAGGGGGACTCGATGCAATAGACCCGGGTCTGGCCCGGCTCGGAGGGAATGCGGAACAGCCGGGCTTCTTCGGTCCGCGGTCCGACCTGTACCTGGAATGGGCCGGCCACCCGCTCCAGGCCGACCGCACCGCTGCGCACGGAGCGATGCAGCGGGATGATGACCGCGACCGGAATCCCCTGGGCTGCCTGACTCGCCGCCAGGCCGGCCACGGCTTCCGCCAATCCGCCGGTCCGGGCCAGCCAACCGTACTCCGCCGCGAGGTGGACAATGCTGACGGGCGTACCGTCACCAGTTCGCAGGGCGCTCTCCGCTACCCGATGCTCGCCGGTCGTCCGCCCGTCAGGCCGGAATGACACTTGTGGATTCCTCCCCCCGCATCGCCGGGGCGTAGTACCCCGACACGTAATCCTGTACCATCCGCCTGGCCGTGAAATGCTCCCCGGCGGTCTTGAGCGCGTGTTTCATCCGGAGCAGCCATTCCACGGGCAGTCCCCGCGCGTTGCGCTTGTAATACATGGGGACCACCTGTTGTTCCAGCAGCTCGAAGAGCCGCTCGCTGTCGGCCAGGTCGGTGTCCTCGCCCGGCTGGACCGGTGGCACCGCCCAGCCGTTCTGACCCATATACCCCTCGGCCCACCAGCCGTCCAGCGTGCTGATCTGGGGGACGGCGTTGAGGCCCGCCTTCATGCCGCTGGTGCCGCAGGCTTCCAGCGGGACCCGGGGCATGTTGAGCCACAGGTCCACGCCCTGCACCAGCCGATGGGCCAGGTGCATCTCGTAGTCCTCGATGAACGCCACTCGACCCTCGAGCCGGGGGTCTCTGGTGAAGGTGTAGACCTGCTGCAGGACCTCCTTGCCCGGCTGGTCTTCCGGGTGCGCCTTGCCGGCGAAGATCAGCTGGACCGGGCGCCAGGGGTTGACCAGCAGGTCGTGCAGCCGGTCGAAGTCGCGGAACAGCAGGGCAGCCCGCTTGTAGGTGGCGAACCGCCGGGCAAAGCCGATGACCAGCGCGTCGGGAGCGATGAGCGTGCCGGCGCCCACCACATGGGCCGCTTCCTTCCAGCGGCTCGCCCAGCGCTGCCGGGCCTCCTCGCGGATATAGGCCAGCAGGCCCTGCTTGAGGTCGTTGTGGAGGTCCCACAGCTCGTGGTCGTCCAGCGTCAGGATGGTGTCCCAGAAGCCGGGTTCGTCCACCAATTCCAGCCAGCCTTCGCCGAGGTGCCGGTCCAGCAGGCTGCGCATGCTGCCGGCCATCCAGGTCGGCAGGTGCACCCCGTTCGTCACGTGCCCGATGGGCACATCTTCCGCGCGGGCGCCCCCCCACAGCCCGCGCCACAGCTCGCGCGAGACCTCCCCATGCTTGGCGGCCACGCCGTTGACCCGCCCCGACAGCCGGATCGCGGTAGCGGTCATGTGGAAGAGCGGGTTTTCATCCTCCGGGGTGGCGCCGATGGCCACGAACGCGTCCTGGGTGATGCCCAGCTCTTCCCAGACCGGGCCGGCACAGGCGACGACCTGGGCGGGGTCGAAGCGATCATGCCCGGCCGGCACCGGCGTGTGGGTGGTGAAGATGCTGCGGGCCCGCACCTCTTCCACCGCCTCGTCGTAGCTCCGTCCGGCGGCGACATACTCGCGCAGCCGTTCGACCAGCATGAAGGCCGCGTGGCCCTCGTTGGCGTGCCAGGCGGCGGGATCGATGCCCGCGGCCCGCAGCACCCGGACGCCGCCTACCCCGAGGATCCACTCCTGCCGGAGCCGCATGTCGAGCCCGCCCGCATAGAGCTTGCCGGAGAGGTCGCGGTCGGCGGGGTCGTTCTGTTCCAGGTTGGTGTCCAGCAGGTAGACCGAGACCCGGCCGACCTGCATGCGCCAGGCGCCCACATGGACCTTGCGCCCGAAGGTGCGCGCCTCGGCGAGCCACGGTTCGCCGCCGGGGCCCGCCAGCCGCTCCAGCGGGGTGGACTCGACGTCGAAGCGGACGTCGCTGTCTTCCTGCCACCCGTCAATGCGCAACCGCTGATCGAAGTACCCCTTGGTGTAGAACAGGCCGACCCCCACCAGGGGAACGCCCAGATCGCTGGCGGCCTTGCAGTGATCGCCCGCCAGGATGCCGAGGCCGCCGGAGTAGATCGGGACCGAGTTGTGCAGCCCGAACTCGGCGCAGAAGTAGGCCACCGGCCGGGTGAGTTCTGGATGGTGCGAATGGAACCAGGTGTTGGGGCCGGTGAGGGCGCGGGTGGCGCTGTCCATCACCCGGTCATACAGCACCAGGAAGGCCGGGTCGGTGGCGCAGGCCGCCAGCCGCGCCGGGTCCACCCGCCGCAGCAGCTCGAGCGGGTTGTGCTTGGTCAGGTGCCAGAGGGGCTCGTCGATCTTGCGGAAGACATGCCGGGCGTCGGTGGACCAGCTCCACCACAGGTTGGTTGCCAGCGCGGCCAGCCCCTCGATGCGGGGCGGCAGGTACGGCACGCGGATACGAGGCAGGGTCATGAGTCTCGCGGGTATGCGGAGGCGGACTGGCCCGGTGAAGGTACCACCGGCCGGGACAAAGAGCTATCAGCCACGCGCCGTCGCGGACGGCGGTGGCTCACCGCTTCAGGGGCTTGTACTTGATCCGATGCGGCTGGTTCGCGTCGGCGCCCTTGCGCCGCTTGAGATCGGCCTCGTAGTCCTGGAAATTCCCCTCGAACCAGAAGACTTCGCTGTCGCCCTCGAAGGCCAGGATGTGGGTGGCGATCCGGTCCAGGAACCAGCGATCGTGGCTGATCACCACGGCGCAGCCGGCGAAGCCGAGCAGCGCATCCTCCAGCGCCCGGAGGGTGTCCACGTCGAGGTCGTTGGTCGGCTCATCCAGCAGCAGCAGATTGCCGCCGGTCTTCAGCAGCTTGGCCAGGTGCAGCCGGTTGCGTTCCCCGCCGGAGAGCAGGCCCACCTTTTTCTGCTGATCGGACCCGCGGAAGTTGAACCCGGCGGCGTAGGCCCGGGCGTTGACCTTGCGGGTGCCGAACAGCAGCTCGTCCTGCCCGCCGGAGATCTCCTCGTACACCGACTTGTCTCCGGCCAGTGCATCACGGCTCTGGTCCACATAGGCGATCTTGACGGTCTGGCCCACCGTCAGATCGCCGCCGTCGGCCGTTTCCTGCCCGGCGATCATCCGGAACAGCGTGGTCTTGCCCGCTCCGTTGGGGCCGATGATCCCCACGATGCCGCCGCGCGGCAGGGAGAAGTTCAGCTTCTCGAACAGCAGCCGGTCTCCGAAGCCCTTGGAGACATCCCGGGCGACCACCACTTCCTCCCCCAGGCGCTCCGGCACGGGGATGAGGATTTCCGCCGAGCCCTCGGTCTGCCGCTCGGCCTCGGCTCTGAGCTCCTCGTACCGGGCGATGCGCGCCTTGCTCTTGGCCTGGCGGGCGCGCGGCGACATGCGGATCCATTCGAGTTCATGCTGCAGGGTCCGCTGCCGCGCACTGGCCTGCTTCTCCTCCTGGGCCATGCGCTTCTGCTTCTGCTCCAGCCACGAGGAGTAGTTCCCCTCCCACGGAATCCCGGTGCCCTGGTACAGCTCCAGGATCCACTTGGCCACGTTGTCGAGGAAGTAGCGGTCGTGAGTGACGGCCACCACGGTGCCCTTGAACTCGGCCAGGAACCGCTCCAGCCACCAGACGCTCTCGGCATCGAGGTGGTTGGTGGGCTCGTCCAGGAGCAGCATGTCGGGTTCGGAGAGCAGCAACCGGCACAGCGCCACCCGCCGGCGCTCGCCGCCGGAGATCTTGCCGACATCGGCGTCGCCGGGGGGCAGCCGCAGCGCGTCCATGGCCAGGTCGATCTTGTGGTCCAGCTCCCACAGGCCCAGCGTCTCGATCCGCTCCTGGATGCGGCCCTGTTTCTCCAGCAGCCGGTTCATCTCGTCGTCGTCCATCGGCTCGGCGAACTTGTTCGAGATGGTGTTGAACTCATCCAGCAGCGCCCGCTGCTCCGCCACGCCCTCCTCGACGTTGCCCCGCACGTCCTTGGCGGGGTCGAGTTGGGGCTCCTGCGGGAGGAACCCGACCCGGGTGCCCGGCAGCGGGCGAGCCTCCCCGATGAAGTCCGTGTCCACCCCGGCCATGATGCGGAGCAGGGTGGACTTGCCGGACCCGTTGGCGCCCAGCACGCCGATCTTGGCGCCAGGGTAGAACGAGAGAAAGATCCCCTTGAGGATCTCGCGGGACGGGGGCACGACCTTGCGCAGGTCGCGCATCGTAAAAATGTATTCGCCAGCCATAGGGCGGGGATTATACACTGGAGCCCGCCGCCCGTGCCACGCCGCGTCCCGGAAACGCGAAGGGCGCCCCGACGGGGACGCCCTTGATACCGCGTGGGACGGATCGCGCCTAGCTGAGGTTCTTGTTGGCGATCTTGGCCAGGTCGAACATGGTGACCTGATCCCGCTTGAACAGCGGACGGAGCTTCGCGTCGGCGTTGATGGCCCGACGGTTCTTCTTGTCCTGCAGGCCGTGCTTCTTGATGTACACCCACAGCTTCTTGATGACTTCCGTCCGGGGCAGGGCCTTCTCGCCGACGATGGCCGCGAGATTCGCGCTCGGCGTCATCGCCTTCATGAATGCCGCGCTGGGCTTCCGCTTGGCCTTGGTCGCCTTCTTCGCCTTCTTCTTCGCCGCCTTCTTCTTGGTAGCCATCAGGGCTCTCCGATGAGGGGGAATGAGGATCCGGCGCCGGGGACAGGCGCGCCGTCCGAGTCCCAAAGTAAGGGGTTGCCCCGCCAGTGCAAGAGGGAAAACGGGTTTTTCCCCTCGGAAGGACGGTCATTCTCCGAGGGAAGGAGCCCGGGGCAGGTCCCACCTCCTCTGGATTGCCGGGGAGGGGACTATCTTTCCCGGGACTTCTCCATGGGATTCTCGCCATGCTCGCCAAGCTGCTGACCGGAGTGGCCGTTGCCATTCCCTTCCTGACCCACCCGCTGCCGCCTCGCATCCCGGCGCCGCCCGGCTGCGGCCGGGACAACGGGCTGACCCTGCCCAGCGGCCTGTGTGCCATCGTCGTCGCCGAGGGGATCGGCCGGGTGCGCCACATCGTGGTCGCGCCCAGCGGCGACATCTACGCCGCCCTCGGCGGTAACCAGGGCGGCGTGCTGGCCCTCCGGGACGCCGACGGCGACGGCAAGGCGGATATCCGCCGCCAGTTCCACGACGAGGGCGGCACCGGCATCGGCCTGCACGGCGGGTACCTCTGGTTCTCCCCCAGCAGTGAGGTGCTGCGGTGGCGTCTGCGGCCGGGGGACCTGGTGCCAGCGGGGCCGGCGGAACAGGTCGTCTGGCGCCTCCCCGACGGGGGACACAGCGCCAAGTCCTTCACCTTCCTCGGCGGCGACACCCTGATCGTCAATTTCGGCTCGCGCAGCAACAGCTGTCAGGCGGCGGACCGGGCCTACCGCTCCCCCGGGCAGCAGCCATGCACTGAACTCGAGGAACGTGCGGGGTTGTGGCGTTTCAGCACCCAGAAGCTGCGCCAGCAGCCCGCGGACGGGGCGCGGCACGCCACCGGTCTCCGCAATGCCATGGCCCTCGCGGTGGACCCCGCCACCGGCAAGCTGTACGCCGCTCCGCATGGGCGCGACCAGCTGGCCCAGAATTGGGGCTTCAGCGAGGCCCAGAACGCCGAACTGCCGGCGGAGGAGTTCGTGCAGGTGGAGGCGGGGGACGATTTCGGCTGGCCCTACTGCTACTACGATCAGGAGCAGGGGAAGAAGGTGCTGGCGCCCGAGTATGGGGGCGACGGTCGCAAGATCGACCGCTGTGCCGCCGCCAAAGACCCGTTGATCGGGTTCCCCGGCCACTGGGGCCCCATGGCGATCGCCTTTGCGGGGGGCACGGCGCTGCCCGAGCGCTACCGCCGCGGGGCGTTCATCGCCTTCCACGGTTCCTGGAACCGGGCGCCGCTGCCCCAGGCGGGCTATCGGGTCGTCTTCGTGCCCTTCGGCGCCGACGGCCGACCGACGGGCCAGTATGAGACCTTCGCGACCGGAAGTGGCGGCCCGACCAGTCTTCGCGCGTCGGGAGTGGCCGTGGGCCCGGACGGTTCGGTCTACATCGCCAGTGAGAACAGCGGGACGATCTACCGGGTGATGGCCCAGTGAGGCGGGCGGCCGGTCTCACCGCGCTGCTGGCACTTGGCGGCCTGCTCCCGCCTCCGGCATGGGCTCAGGAGCCGGTGCCGCCCGCGGCGCCGGCGCCACTCGCCATCGGCGCGGCCGCCCCGGATTTCGTCCTGGCCGGCGCCACCCGGGAGGGCGTGCTGCCGGCGCCGGTGCGGCTGAGCGACCTCCGCGACCACACCGTCGTCATCGCGTTCTTCTACCGGGCCAAGACCCGGGGCTGAACCATTCAAATGGACGCGTACCGTGATCAGTACGCGCAGCTCTTTGGAGCGGACAGCACGGTGACCCTCCTGGCCATCAGCGTGGATTCGCTGCCGGTCCTGGCGGAGTGGGCCGCGGAGCGGGCGTACCCGTTCCGCCTGCTGAGTGATCGTGGCGGGGCGGTAGGGAAATCGTACGGGGCGTTTGACCCGAAATACGGGGTGGACAATCGCACCCTCTATGTGATCAAGCCCGGCGGGACGATCAGCCACGTGATCGCCCCGTTCCGGGAGCTGGACCCCCAGGCCTACCGGGAACTCGCGGCGGCCATCGCGGCAGTGACGCCGTAACGGTCCGCCCGATGGCCCCGCCGGCTACCCGAGGTTCGCCTCGACGAACCACAGCGCCTTGTCCGCCCCGCGCGAGATGCCGGTGAGGAGATCGGCGGTGTCCTTGTCGCCCGCCTGATCCGCCGCATCGATCCCCGCCCGCACCGCCTTCCCGAACGCCGCCAGCGATTCCTGAATCGCCTTGAGGTGGGCCACCGGGGTCTTCGCGGTCAGCGGGTAGGCCGACAGCGCGCTCCCCTGCGCCACCGCCTGCAGGGTGCCCCGTGCCGTCCCGCCCAGCTGCACGCAGCGTTCGGCCAGGTCATCGATGTAGGGCCCGGTCTCGGTGTGCAGCTGGTCGAACAGTTCATGCAACTGCTGAAAGGTGGCCCCGCGCACGTTCCAGTGGGCCTGCTTCAGCTGCAAGGACAGGTCAATCGCTTCGGCGAGACGGGCGTTCAGCAGCTCGGTCATCGCGGTGCGAGTCTTGGTGGGGAGATCGTTGCGGGTGGGATTGAGCGCCATCAGGTACTCCGAGGAAGTGGAGCTGAAAGATACACCGTCGCCCACGGTGCCACCGCCGGCGGCGTCTAACCATTCCGTCCCATCGCCCGGGAGACCGACGGCAGATCCGCGTCGATTTCGATCGGCCGGTTGGCCCGCGCCGGCTTGGGGTCCGCTTCCTGGTGGTAGGAGATCAGGGCGCCCGGGTCCTTGAGCACGTGACCGGTGAGCACTGCCATCACCCGGGCGTCCCGGCCGATGACCCGCTCCGCGACCAGCCGCCGGGCTCCCGCCACGCTCGCCGCGCTGGCCGGTTCGCAGCCCACCCCCGCCGCATCGATGACCGCCTTCGCCTCGAGAATGTCGGCATCGCTCACCGAGGTCACCACGCCGTCGGTTTCCCGGATGGCGCGCACGGCGCGGTCCCAGCTGGCGGGATCGCCGATCTTGATGGCGGTGGCGAGGGTTTCCGCTTTCACGGTGCGCCGGACCTGGAAGCCCTCGGCGAATCCCCGCGCGAACGGCGCCGCGCCGGCGGCTTGGACCGCCGCCAGCCTCGGCACCCGGTCGATCAGCCCCAGCGCTTTCGCCTCCCGCAGCGCCTTTCCGAACGCGGCGGTGTTGCCCAGGTTGCCGGCGGGCAGGACGATCCAGTCCGGCACCTCCCAGCAGAGCTGGTGCAGCAGCTCCAGCACGATCGTCTTCTGGCCCTCGACCCGGAAGGGATTGATGGAGTTGAGCAGGTACACCCCGAGCTCGCGAGCGGCCTCCTGGGCCAGCCGCAGGCAGGTGTCGAAGTCTCCCCGCACCAGCAGGGTGGTGGCCCCGTAGGCGAGCGACTGCGACAGCTTGCCCAGCGCCACCTGTCCCGCCGGCACGAACACCAGCGCCGGGATCCCGGCCTGCGCACCGTACGCCGCCAGCGCCGCCGAGGTATTCCCGGTCGAGGCGCAGGCGATGGCGCTGGCGCCGAGCCGGAGCGCCTGGGTGACGCCGACGGTCATCCCCCGGTCCTTGAACGAGCCGGTGGGGTTGTGCCCCTCGTGCTTGAGCCGCAGTTCGGGCAATCCCGCCCACGCCGCCACGGCGGCCCGGCGGAGCAGCGGGGTGTTGCCCTCGGGGTGGGTCACGGCCCGATCCGCGCCGCCGGGCAACACCAGCTCCCGGTAGCGCCACACCCCCGAGAGGTTGAGCGGATCGCGCTGACCCCAGCGCGCCTCGAACAGCCGGCGGAGCGAGGCGCCGTCCTCGGCCGGCGGGGTGTGCTCCAGTTCCAGCAATCCGCCGCAGTCGCAGCGCACCACCGGGTCCAGGTCGCCGTAGCGATCTCCGCAGCTGGCGCAGACCTGGTGGGTCGTCATGCGCCCTCCGCCAGCAGCCGCGCGCCGGTGAGGCTGACCTCACTCACCCGGGTGGAGCAGGGGACCCCGGCGGCCTGGTAGGCCGCCTGCATGGCCAGGGCGATCCGCTCACCCGCGGCCTGGTCGCCGGCGAACGCAAACGCCGTGGGCCCGCCGCCGGAGATCGAACAGCCGAACGCTCCTGCGGCGAGGGCCGCAGTCTTGGCGGCCATGAAGCCGGGGAGCAGCGGCGCCCGCGCTGGTTCGGCGATCCGATCGTCTACCGCCCGGCCCAGCAGCGCCAGGTCCCCCGAGGCGAACGCCAGGCTCATCGCCGCCACCTGCGCCGCCTGGTGCAGGGCCACGTCGCGCGGGATCATCGTCGGCAGCACCGCGCGCGCCTCCGCCGTCCGCAGGCGCTGCCCCGGATGCGCCAGCACCACCTTGAGGCCACTCGGCACCGGCAGCCGGACAAAGTCGAAGACCGCGGCATCGCGCACCAGCACGATGCCGCCGAGCAGCGACGGCAGGATGTTGTCGAGGTGCCAGCCGGCCACGCACGCCTCCGCGGCGAGGGCTGCCTCGACCAGTTGCCGTTCGCTGAGGCCGAGCTGCAGCAGGGCGTCGGTGGCGACGGCGCCGGCCACGGCGGAGGCGGCGCTGCCGCCTTGACCGCCGGAAAGCGGCAAGCCCTTGGTAATCCGCAGTGCCAGGCCTGTCACGCGCCCGCCGGCCAGCCGCATGGCCGCCTGGGCGGCCAGGGCGGCGGTATTGGCGCCGGGCTCACGCGGGAGATCGGGATGGCCGGGATCAAGCACCACGACATCTCCGGTGTCGGTGCGGCTGATCTCAACGACGTCACCCGCTCCGGCTACCGCCATGCCCAGGATGTCGAGCCCGGGCCCCACGTTGCCCACCGAGCCGGGCGCGAACACCCGGACGATGCCGCCAGGGCCTGCGGGGGCCGCGGCACGCTTCGGCATCATCCGCGCGCCAGCGCCAGCACGTCGTTGAGCACCCCGGCGGCGGTAACCACCGGGCCCGCGCCGGGACCACGGACCACCAGCGGGTGCTCCCGATAGCGGGCGGTGGTGAACACGATCTGGTTGTCGCTGCCCTTGAGTGCCGCGAAGGGGCTGTCGGGGCCGACCGCCTGCAGTCCCACCCGCAGGCGCCGAGGCGTGACCGTCGCGACATAGCGGAGCACCTGCCCTTTCTGCTGTGCCGTCCGCACCTTCTGGGCAAAGAAGTCATCCCACTGGCTGAGTCGTGCCAGGAACTGCTTGAGGGGAAGCTGGCGCGCGTCGGGCGGCACCAGTGACTCGGTGACCACCGCGGCTGGCTCGCCCCGGAACCCCATCAGCCGGCCGAGAATGAGCGCCTTGCGGGCCACATCCTGGCCGGAGAGGTCCTCCCGCGGGTCGGGTTCGGTGTAGCCGGCATCCATCGCGGCGACCATCACCCGCGAGAATTTCTTCCACCGCTCCAGCTCCGACAGCAGGTACCCCAGCGTGCCCGAGAGGCAGCCCTCGATGGACTGCACTTCGTCACCCGTCTCCACCAGCTTGGCGAAGGTGTCCATGACGGGCAGGCCTGCCCCCACGGTGGCCTCGTAGCGGAGCTGCCTCCCCTGTTGCACGGCCAGCCCGGCCAGGTCCTCCGCCTGCTTGGCGGGCCCGGCAAGCGGCTTCTTGTTGGCGAGCACCACGTCCATCCCCGCCTGCAGCGCGGCCCGCAGGACGGAGGTGGTGTCGTCGGCGGTGACATCCACGAGCACCGGGTGCGACAGCGCGAAGGTCAGCGCCCGGCCCACCGCCACTTCGGCCGCCTCGGCGCGCCCTCCCTCGAGATGCTTGAGCGAGTGGCCGCGCGCCTTCTCGCGGGCGATGGTCGCCAGCCGGTGGGCCGAGAGCCCCGCCGGATCGAAGACCACGCCGCTGCGGTCCGCCACCCCGACGATCCGGACCTTGGGGCCGCCGGCGGGCAATTCGGCGACCAGTTCACCGAAGGCCCGCCCGATCCGGCCGAACCCGAGCAGGAAGAGGTCGAGGCGGTCTTTCGGGGAGACCGACCCGCCGCCGAGCTTGTCCAGCTGAAAGGCCGCGTGGATGGCGCGCTGCGCCGGCGGCGATTGTTTCTCGGCGATCACCGCCGAGATGTTCAGTTCGCTGGAGCCCTGGGCAATGGCGATCACGTTGATCCCGGCTCCCGCGAGCGCCGAGAACACCCGCTGCGCCACCCCGGGGGTGCCGGCCATGCCGAGGCCCACCACCGCCAGCGTGGCGACACCATCCCGCACCGCCACGCCGTCAATCTCCCGGTGGGCGATCTCATCACGGAACGCCTCCGTCAGGCAGCGGCGGGCCCGCTCCGCACCGGCGGTCGGTACCGTGAAGCAGATCGAGTGTTCCGAGGAGGCCTGGCTGATGAGCGCCACCGAGATCCGTTCCTGTTGCAGCGCCGCGAACGTGCGGGCCGCCACACCGGGGACCCCGAGCATCCCGTTCCCCTCCACTGTGATGAGCGCCTGGCCCGCGGTGGCGGAGAGTGCCTTGACCGGCACCTCCAGCCCGGTTTCCCGCTCGGAGACCTCGGTGCCGGGGGCGGCGGGATGCGAGAAAGGGCGCACGAACAGCGGGACCGGATGCCCGATGATCGGGATCAGGGCGCGCGGGTGCAGCACCTTGGCGCCGTAGTAGGCCAGCTCGGCCGCCTCCCGCACATTGAGCTGGGGCATCACCCGCGCGTCCGGCACCACCCGCGGATCGGCGGTCAGCAGGCCGGGCACGTCCTTCCACAGGTGGACCGCCCGCGCCCCGAGCGCCCGGCCAACCAGCGCCGCCGTGAGGTCCGAGCCACCCCGGCCCAGCGTCGTCAGGTCCCCATCGGCGGTGGCTCCGATAAACCCTGGCAACACCGGGACGACCCCCCGCTTGAGCAGTGGCGCGAGCGCCTTCTTCAGGCGGGCGTCACAGGCCGCGAGATCGGGGGAGGCGTTGCCGAAGTGGGCGTCGGTTCGGATCAGGTCGGTCGCGTCCAGGTACCGCGCCGGGACCCCCTTGGCCACCAGCGCGGCGGTGACCAGCCGGGCCGACAGCCGCTCTCCTCGGGCCACAAGGACGTCGCCCGTCCGCGGGGTCAGTTCCCGCAGGATCGAGACACCCTTGGCCAGGGAGCCCAGCTCCGCCAGCTGCGCCTCCACGAACGCCTGCAGTTCGGTGCGCGCGGGGCCGGACGGTATCAGCGCCCGGACCGCGGCCAGGTGCCGGTCCCGAAGCTCGGCGGTGGCGCGGGCGGTTTCCTCACGCTCACCGCGCCGGGCCCGGCCAGCAACCTCCACCAGCAGGTCCGTCACCCCCGCCATGGCGGAAACCACCACCGCCCGGGGTCCCGGCCAGTCGCGGATGATGCCAACGGCGTGCCGGACCGCCGCCGCATCGGCGAGGGAGGCGCCGCCAAACTTGTGGATGTCGAGCTGCGGAGACTTGCGGGCCATAGGCGCGGAAGGATATCGGAGAGCCGGGGAATGAGGGAGTGGGGGTGTGGGCGGAGGCGGTACGGGTCGGAGGCCCTCCGTGGGCGTTGTGAGCCGGCACGACTCCATCCCCCAACTTCCACCGCCGGCCCCTCTCCACCTACCTTCTGGTCATGCTCACGCTGCTCAAACTGCTGCAGTCGCTCTTCAAGACCCTGCACTCGGAGGGTACCCCGGGCCAGGTGGCCGCCGGCATCATGCTCGGGGCGGGGATCGGCCTGTCCCCGCTCCTGTCGGGACACAACCTGCTCCTCTTCGCGCTGCTGGTCCTCCTCAATGTGAGCTTCGGCGGCGGCATGCTGGGTCTGGCCCTGTTCACGCCGCTGGCATTCATTCTCGATCCGGTCTTCGACCGGCTGGGGCTCGCGCTGCTGGATGCGCCGCAGCTGCAGGCGCTGTGGACCAGCCTGTACAACACGCCGCTGGTGCCCTACACCAGTTTCAACAACACCGTCACGCTCGGCGCGCTGGCGGCCTGGCTGGTGCTCGCCCTGCCGATTTTCGTCGCTGCCCGGGTCGCGGTGGCCCGCTACCGTGCCCGCTATGGGGAACGGGTCATGAACAGCCGCCTCATGAAGGCGGTCAAGGCTTCCCGCGCCTATAACGTCTATTCCTGGTTCCAGGCCGAATGACCGGCGCCCCCTTCAAGCTCTTTCGGTGGCGGGCCATCGGGCCGCTGCTCCTGTTCTTCCTGCTGCTGGTGGTGCTGTGGGTCGCGTTCGCCGACGCGATCGCCCGGCGGCAGGCGGAGGCGTCCTTCTCGGAGATGCTCGGCACCCAAGTGGACATCGGGCGCCTGACGATTCGCGAGACCGAGGCGGCGGTGGAGCTGGACCGCCTGGCCATCGCCGACCCGCGCGACCCGAACCGCAACCTGATCGAGGCCGGATCGGTGGTGATCGACCTCGACCCGGTGCCGCTGGCCGAGAAGAAGCTGGTGATTGACCGGCTCTCGCTGAACGGGCTCCGGTTCCTCACCGCGCGAAAGACCCCCGCCCGTCCAGCCGATCCCAACAGCCCCGCCGGCCGCCTGCTCAGCCAGACCAGCACCTGGGCCCGGGAGAAGTTCCAGCTTCCGTCGCTGGTCATGGGACGGGTCGACAGCGCCCGGAGCCTCGCGCTCGATCCGGGCCAGCTGGGCACAGTGAAAGCGGCCGAGGCCCTGGCTGGCAGGGTGGACTCCACCCGCCAGGCATTCGAGGAGAGCCTGGGTCAGCTCCAGATTCAGGCGCTGGTGGATTCCTCGAAGGCCCTGGTCACGCAGCTGTCGGCGCTCGATCCCAAGAAGCTCGGCGTGGCCGGCGTGCAACGCACCGTCAGCTCGGCCCAGCAGGCGATAGACCGCCTCCAGCGCACCGAGTCCCGGCTCAAGGATCTGGAGCAATCCGCGAAGACATCCCTCGGTGCTCTCCAGCAGGGCTTGGAGGAGATGGAGGCTGCCCGCGAGCGGGACTACGCCTTTGCCCGCAGCCTGCTGCAGTTGCCGGGACTCAGCGCCCCCGACGTCAGCGCGGCTCTCTTCGGGGCGCCCAGCCTCTCCTACTTCGAAACCGCCCTCGGATACGCCCGCATCGTCGAGCGGTATGTGCCGCCGGGGCTGCAGCCGTGGAAGCGGCCGGGGCCCACCCGGACCCGCCTCGACGGCACCACGGTGGAGTTCCCCAAGACGGCGGAATACCCCCGCTTCCTCCTCAAGCAGGGCGACGTGGACCTCACCGTCGGCGGGCCGGTGCCGGGGACGCTCAAGGCCACGGCGCGAGGTATCACCAGTCAGCCGGCGCTGGTCGGAATGCCGGCCACGGTTGGCATCGAGGGGGTGCTTGGGCCCCAGCGACAGGTCGGTGTCCAGGTCGCCGCGATGGCCCGGCACTTCGGCAGCGCCCCGAAGGATTCACTCGCCGCGCACATCACCGGGGTGTCACTCCCAACGATCCGGTTCCCGGGCCTGCCATTCGGGGTCGATCCCGGGGCCAGCACGCTCAGCGCCAGCTTCTCGCTGGCGGGAGACCGGATCCAGGGGAGCTGGGAGGTGGTCTCCAGCCGGGCTACGTGGCTCGCCGACAGCACCCGCCTGAAGAGCCCCTCGCTGGCGGAGGGAATCATCTGGCGGGTGATCTCCGGCCTCACCACCCTTCGGGTGCGGGCCGACCTCGGCGGGACCATCGAGCACCCGACTTTGGCCATCCGATCCAACCTCGACGAGGCCATCGCCAGCCAGCTCCGCGCGCTGGTGGGAGAAGAGGTCGCCAAGGCGGAGCGGAGGGCTCGGGAGGCGGTGGACCGGCTGGTGGCGCAGCAGGCTGATGCTGCCCAGGCGCGGATGGCCGGCCTCGCGGCACAGGTTACCGAACGCCTCCCGCTGGAGCGAAGCCAGCTCGACGCCGTGCAGAAGGAGGTGGAGGCCGCGGTCCGCCGCCTGACGCGGGGGGCCGCCGGCGGCCTGACCCTTCCCAGGCTGTGATCCGGGTGCCCGCCACCGTGGCCCATCCACACTTGCTCGCTGGTGCAGACCGACCCTGTCACTCCTTCCGGTATCTCTCATGACCGTCCTCACCGCGGTGGGCCTCCTGCTGCTCGGCCTGGTCCTCCTCGCGGGGGGTGGGGAGGCGCTGGTTCGTGGCGCCACTGCGATCGCCCGGCTGGCTGGCGTCGCTCCCGCGGTCATCGGTCTGACCGTGGTGGCGATCGGCACCTCCCTCCCGGAACTGGTCGTCAGCCTGTTTGCCGCGCTCGAGGGACAACCCGAGATCGCGGTGGGTAACGTGGTCGGCTCCAACATCTTCAATGTGGTGGGAGTGCTGGGTATCACCGCCATGATCACCGCGCTGCCGGTACAGGGCAACGCTGTGAAGATCGAGTGGCCGTTCATGTTCGTGGTCAGCTGTCTGACCGTCCTGCTGGTGCGCGACGGGCTGCTGGACCGCCTCGAGGGCGGGTTGCTGGTCGTGAGCCTTGTGGCCTTTACCTGGTACATCATCCGGCTGGCGCGGCAGGAGGTGACGGGGGCGGAGGCGGCGGAGTTCGCCTCGGCCGTCTCGGCACGAACCCTCCCCTCCGGCTCTTTCGGGATGGCGCTGGCGACGGTCGTGGCCGGGGTGCTGCTGCTGGTGGTGGGTGGACGCGCCCTGGTGACCGGGGCGGTGGAGCTGGCGCGGATCGCGGGGATGTCGGAGCGGGTGATTGGCCTGACCGTGGTCGCTATCGGCACCTCCATGCCCGAGGTCGCCGCTTCGGTGGTGGCGGCAGTCCGGGGACGCACCGACGTCGCGATCGCCAACCTGCTCGGCTCCAATATTTTCAACCTGCTGGGCATTCTGGGCATCACTGCCCTGATTCACCCGACGGTGGTCTCGCCAGCCATTCGCAACTCCGACATGCTCTGGATGCTGGCCACTTCGCTCCTCCTGTTTCCCGTCCTCCGCACCGGGATGCGGGTCACCCGGCTCGAGGGAGCCATCCTACTGGCGATCTACGTCGTCTACGTCGCCCTGCTGGTACGCTAGCTTCGAATCGCCCAATCGCCCAATCGCCCAATCGCCCAATCGCCCAATCGCC
>CAYUYF010000031.1:0-36595 GCA_964449145.1 uncultured Gemmatimonadaceae bacterium
GTGGACCTCGCCATCCTGCCGATCGGGGCCTACAACCCGTGGATCGCCAACCATGCCAGCCCGGAGCAGGCCTGGCAGATCGGCCGGGACCTGCGCGCCGAGCACGTGCTGCCGGTACACCACTCGACCTTTCGGCTCAGCCGCGAGCCGCTCGATGAGCCCCTCGCCCGGCTGTTCCGGGCGGCCGGCGCCGAGCGGCAACGTATCGTGGTCACGGAGGTTGGGCAGACCTGGGTGCGGCCGTAAGCCCCCCCGTAAAAGCACCGACCCTCCGGACGGCGTCCGGAGGGTCTTCTGCTGCCGGCACCCGCCAGGCGGTTACTCGACGGTGACGCTCTTGGCGAGGTTCCGCGGCTGGTCCACGTTGCAGCCCCGGCGGACCGCCACGTAGTAGCTGAACAGCTGCAACGGGATGATCGTCAGGATCGGGGTCAGCAGGTCCAGGGTGTCGGGAATCGTGAACGTCGCCGTGGCGAGCCGCCGGATCTGGTCGTCGCCCTCGTTCTTGATGGCGATGACCTGACCGCCGCGGGCCCGGACCTCCTCCATGTTGGAGACGATCTTGCCGTGCACACCGTCCTTCGGGGCGATGAACATGACCGGCATGTTCTCGTCAATCAAGGCGATCGGCCCATGCTTCATCTCCGCCGCGGGATAGCCCTCGGCGTGGATGTAGGAGATCTCCTTGAGCTTGAGCGCGCCCTCCAGCGCCACCGGGAAGTTCACGCCCCGCCCGAGGTACAGGGCGTTGTTGGTGCGCCAGAACCGGTCGGCCAGCGCCTCGACTTCCTGCGCGCGGTCCAGGATCTGCTCGACCTGTCCGGGCAGCGCGCGCAGGGCCTGGATGATCTGGCGGCCCTGCAGGATGCTCAGGTTGCGGAGCCGCCCGAACCTGAGCGTGATCAGCGCGAGGGCGATGACCTGGCTGGTGAAGGCCTTGGTGCTCGCCACCCCGACCTCGGGACCGGCGTGCAGGTAGATCCCGCCGTCCACTTCCCGCGCGATGGTGGAACCCACCACGTTGACGATGCCGATGGTCCGGGCCCCGCGGCGCTTGGCCTCCCGGACGGCGGCGAGGGTGTCGGCCGTCTCGCCGGACTGCGAGATGCCGATGACGAGGGTGCGGTCGTCCACGACGGGATTGCGATAGCGGAACTCGGAGGCGTACTCCACCTCGACGGGGATGCGCGCGAGCTCCTCCAGCATGTACTCGCCGATCAGCCCCGAGTGCCACGAGGTGCCGCACGCGGTGATCACGATCCGGTTGATCCTCAGGATCTCGTCATCGGTGAGGTTCAGGCCGCTCACCCGCGAGGTTCCCTCTTCCTCCAGCAGGTGTCCGCGCATGGTGTTGCGCACCGTGTCGGACTGCTCGAAAATCTCCTTGAGCATGAAATGGTCGTAGCCGCCGCGCTCGATCGTGGCGAGATCCCAGTCGATCTTGTCGATGGTCTTCTCGATGCGGGTGGCGGCCAGGTCGCGGACATGGTAGCCCTGCCGGGTCAGCACGGCCATCTCGCCATCGTCCAGGTACACCACGGAGCGGGTGTGGGCCAGGATGGCGGAGGCGTCGGACGCCACGAACCATTCTCCGTCTCCCACGCCCACCAGGAGCGGTGAGCCCTTCCGGGCCGCGACGATCACGTCAGGCTCGTCGGCGGAGATGACCGCGATACCGTAGGCGCCATCCACCTCACGGAGGGCA
Organism: uncultured Gemmatimonadaceae bacterium; assembly: GCA_964449145.1. GTDB lineage: Bacteria > Gemmatimonadota > Gemmatimonadetes > Gemmatimonadales > GWC2-71-9 > JADJOM01. The sequence continues at coordinate 1,706 of CAYUYF010000031.1, forward strand.
TGCGCCACCGCCTCCTCGAGGTTGCCCTGGTAGTAGACCCCGATCAGATGGGCCAGGACCTCGGTGTCGGTGTCGGACTTGAACACGTGTCCGCGCTGCTCCAGCACCGTCTTGATGGCCCCGGCATTCTCGATGATTCCGTTGTGGATCAGCGCGATCTTCCCGGCGCTGTCGGTGTGCGGATGGGCATTGATGGTGTTGGGGGGACCATGGGTGGCCCAGCGGGTGTGACCGATCCCGACGGTGCCCTTCGGCGTGTGATCCTTCAGCTGCAGTTCCAGGGCGCCCAGCTTGCCGGCCTGCTTTTCCACCACCAGGCCACGGCCGTTGAGCACCGCGATGCCGGCGGAGTCATAGCCCCGGTATTCCAGCCGCCGGAGCCCTTCGATCAGCAACGCCGCCGCCTGGCGGGGTCCCACATATCCGACGATACCGCACATCTGCCGTGGTCCTCAGGTCGAAAAGAGTTCGCGACACGCCGACACAAGCGCTTCGGCGTCGGCCTGGGTCGGAGCCTCCGCGATAAACCGCACTATGGGCTCTGTGCCCGACGGGCGCACATGCACCCAGCGGTCCGGCCATGCCAGCCGGAGCCCGTCCCGAGTGTCCGCTTCCGCCTCCGAAAAGCGGGCACGAAGGCGCCCGTAGACTGGCGCCAACTCGTTGCCGCGTGGTGCTTTAGCCTTGACGATGCGATAGCGGTTCTGACTCCCGACGAGCTGCGAAACCGACTGCCCTGACGCCGCCAGCAGGTGCAGGATCAGTGCCACACCGACCGGTGCGTCACGGCCAATGTGAAGATAAGGCAAGATGACCCCACCGTTGCCCTCTCCCCCGATCACCGCCCCTTCATCCCGGATGCTCCGGGCGACGTTGGCCTCCCCGACCGCTGCCCGGACGAACCGTGCGCCGCCCAGCCTGGCCGCGTCCTCCACCACCAGCGAGGTGGAGAGGTTGGCGACGACGACGGGAGGGGGCTCAGCCGGCCCTCCCGCCGGGGAGCGGCCCAGGACCGCCCGGACGGCGAAGGCCAGGGTGTAGTCCTCTCCGATGGGCTCTCCTTGCTCATCCACCAGCGCCAGCCGGTCGACGTCGGGGTCCACGGCGAAGCCGATCTCCGCTCCGGTCTCCCTGACTAGACGGGAGAGATCGCCCAGATTCTCAGGCACCGGCTCCGGCGGGCGCGGAAAGCGGCCGTCGGTCTCGGTGTTGATGGCCCGCACCTCGCACCCCAACTGCTCCAGCAGGGCCGGCATCGTCGTCCCCCCGGCCCCCCGGACGCAGTCCAGCGCCACCCGGAAGCGCCGGCCGCGGATCGCCTGGAGATTGATATGCGGCAACGCCACAACCTGGGCAAGATGCCGCCCGATCGCCTCCCGGTCCTCCCGGACCGAGCCGACTCCGTCCCAGCTGGACCGGGCGGGCCCCGCCTCCGCCAGCGCCCGGACCCGGGCCCCCTCGGTGCCGTCCAGGAAGATTCCATCGGGCCCGACCAGCTTCAGCGCATTCCATTCGATCGGATTGTGGCTGGCCGTCAGGATGAGCCCCGCCCCGGCGTGATGATGCTCGACCGCGAGCTGGACCGTCGGCGTGGGAGCCACCCCGACGTCGATGACGTCGGCCCCGACCGACATGAGTCCGGCGGTGGCCGCGCGCGCGAACATCGGCCCGCTGGTCCGGGCATCCCGGCCCAGCACCACGAGTGGCTTGCCGTTGCTCCGGGCCCAGGCGCCCAGCGCCGCGGCGTGCCGGGCGACGAGCTCGGGAGTGAGGTCCTTGCCCACGATCCCGCGCATGCCGGAGACACTGACCATGAGGGTATCAGACATGGCGGGAAGGTAGCCACGCCATCTGGGACCGAACAGGGAGACGGGAGCGCAGAACACCGGGACCGGGACGCGCCGGGGAGGCCAGCGGGTACCGGTCCCCGGCCTACAGCGAGAGCGGCAGCACGGTGGGGTCGGGGAACGCCGTCTTGAAGGCTCGCACCACGTCGGGGTCGAAGTGGCTGGCGGCGCAGCGGTCCAGTTCGGTATAGGCCTCCACCGGCGGACGGGAGGAGCGATAGGCCCGGTTGGTGGTCATGGCATCGAAGGCGTCCACCACGCACACGATGCGCGCCTCGATGGGGATCTCCTGCCCGCCGAGCCGGTCCGGAAAGCCGCGGCCATCCACCCGTTCGTGATGGTTACGCACGATGCGGAGCACCGTCGGGTTCTCCCGGGCCAGGGGGGCCAGGATCCGTTCCCCCAGGATCGTGTGCTCCGTGATGTGCGCAAACTCCTCCTCGGTGAGCGCGCCGGGCTTGTTGAGCACCGCCTCACGGGTGCCGATCTTGCCGATATCGTGCAGCTCGGCCCCCAGCCGGATTTCCTCGAGCCGCTCACCGGTAAAGCCCAGCTGCACGGCGGTCCGGACCGCGTAGCGGCTGACCCGCATCGAGTGACCGCTGGTGTAGGCGTCCTTCGCTTCCAGCGCGTGGGCCAGGGTCTGGACGCCCTGCAGGAACAGCTCCTTGATCCGTCCGGCCTGGACCCGCACCCGGAGCTCGAGGTTCTTCTGGTAGAACCGCCGCTGCATCAGCAGGTCGCGTTTCTCCAGTGCCTTGGCGACCCGGGCGCGGACCTCGTCAATCATGGCCGGCTTGGAGATGTAGTCGAGCGCGCCCTTGTCCAGGCAGGCCACCGCGGTGGTGACATCGGACACACCACTCAGCATGATCACGGCCGTATCGGGGAAGCGCTGCAGCACCTCCTCCAGGAAGCCGAGCCCGTTGAGGCCGGGCATGTTGATGTCGCTGATGATCAGGGGCACCTCACCCTGGGTATCGAGCATGGCCAGCGCCTCGCGGCCGTCCCCCGCTTCCAGCGCCTTGAGCCCCATCAGTTCGGTCACCCGGGCGATGGCGTGCCGGACCGCAGCGTCGTCGTCCACCACGAGGCACCGTGGCGCAAGCGCCTTCGGCTCCAGCCGCTGGGCAATCTGGTCAAGCAGCATTCAGGATCTCCCCGCTGCGCCGCCGTCGGCTTGCTGCTGCCCCGGCCCGTGGGTTACGTTCCCGCCTCCTTCAGCCCCGCGCGCATGACTCAGCTTCGGCAGGAAGATTCCGCCCACGGCTTCGCCACCCGTGCGGTGCACGCCGGGCAGTCGCCCGATCCGCTCTCCGGCGCCGTCATGACCCCGATCTACCAGACCTCCACCTACGTCCAGGAAGGTCTCGGACGGCACAAGGGGTATGAGTACGCCCGCACTCACAACCCCACCAGAGAAGCGCTGGAACGCTGCGTCGCCAGCCTCGAGGGCGGGCGCTACGGCTTCGCCTTCGGGTCCGGGCTGGCGGCGCTGGACACCCTGCTCAAGCTCCTCAAGCAGGGAGACCACGTGGTGGCCGGCGAGAACCTCTACGGCGGCTCCCACCGGCTCATGGAGCGGGTCTACCGGCCGCTGGGGCTGTCGTTCTCCTTCGTGGACATGCGCGACCCCGAGAACGTCGCCCGGGCGATCACCCCCGCCACCCGGCTGGTCTACGGCGAGACCCCCACCAATCCGATGATGTTCCTCGCCGACCTGGCCGCCATCGGCGACATCACCCAGGCGCGCGGCATTCCCTTCGCGGTGGACAACACCTTCGCCACCCCGTACTTCCAGCGGCCGCTGGAGCTGGGCGCGGATATCATCCTGCATTCCACCACCAAGTACCTCAACGGCCACAGCGACATCGTAGGCGGCATGCTGGTCACCACCCGGGACGACCTGGCCGAGAAGATCGGGTTCCTGCAGAACGCCGCCGGCGGCGTGCCGGGGCCGATGGACTGCTGGCTCTGCCTCCGGGGCATCAAGACCCTGCCGCTGCGGATGCGGCAGCACGATGCCAGCGGACGCGCCATCGCCGAGTGGCTCACCCGGCATCCGCGGGTCCGCAAGGTCTACTACCCCGGCCTCCCCGAGCATCCCCAGCACGATCTGGCACGCCGGCAGATGTCCGGATTCGGCGGCATGATAGCCGTGGAACTGGGCGATCCCGCGGTGGCCCGGCAGGTAGTGGAACGCACCCGCGTCTTTGCCCTGGCCGAATCGCTGGGGGGCGTGGAAAGCCTCATCGGACATCCCGCCAGCATGACCCACGCGGCGGTCCCCCTGGCCCTCCGGCAGTCGATGGGCCTCACCGACAGCCTCATCCGGCTGTCGTGCGGCGTGGAGGAAACGGCGGACCTGATGGCAGACCTGGAGCAGGCGCTCGGCTGACCATGGGAGGTGGCGGCCGGGCCGGGCGTCCAAACAGCCGGCACTCGCCCGTCTCCACTCGGCTTCGTCGACCCAGGTCCGTCTCAGCATGAAACTGCCCCTCGTTCCGGGCGTAGAGTGGTCGCCCCTTACCTTGAGTCCCATATGACCCTGCCCGCCCCGCGCCCCCGGCGCACCCTTCCCGAGATCGCGGCCGTTTCCTGGGAGCATCCCGCAGACCGTGCCGCGCTGCAGACGCTGCGATCCGTACCCGGTTTCGAGGAAGTCACCCGGAAGATTCTCGCCTTCCTCGGCGGGGAGCGCGGGATCCGGCTCCTCTTCCAGGCCAATGCCGTGCGGGTGGGACCGACGCAGTTCCCCAAGCTCTGGACTACGCACGTGGAGGTGTGCACCACCTTCGATTGGCCGACCATTCCCGAGCTCTACGTCTCCCAGACGCCGGTCTTCAACGCCGGCGCCTACGGGGTGGACACCCCATTTATCGTCCTGCACTCGGCCGCACTTGAGCTATTGGATGACGACGAGACCCGGGTGCTCCTGGCCCATGAACTGGGCCACGTCATCAGCGGCCATGCCTTCTACCGGACCATTGCCGCAATTCTTTTCCTGGTAAGCGCTTCCGCCCTTCCGGGTCTGGCGGGAATCGCCCTGCTCCCGGTGCGGCTGGCCTTCCTGGAGTGGTCCCGCAAGTCGGAGCTGTCGAGCGACCGGGCCGGCCTGCTCGGCTCGCAGGATCCCATCGCCTCCCAGCGGCTGTTCATGCAGATGGCCGGGGGCGTCCGCCCACCGATGCAGGAGGGCCAGCTCGACCTCGACACCTTCATGGCGCAGGCCCACGAGTACAGCGAGAGCAACGATGGGCTGGATGTCGTCTACAAGGTCGCGGCGACCCTGATGTTGAGCCATCCGATGCACACGGTGCGGGCCGCGGAGCTGCAGCAGTGGATCCAGGGCGGGGACTACGACCGCATCCTTCGGGGCGAGTACACCCGTCGCGGCACCGCCGAGCGTGAACGCCCGCTGGCCGAGGACTTCAACGCCGCCAGGGACTACTACAGCCAGGAGGCGAAGGAGACCATCGGCCATGTGGTCGACGCGGCGAAGCAGGCGGCGGGCCGGGTGGGAGAGGCGTTCCGCAAGGCCAAGAAGCCGTGAGAATCCTGGTTGTCGGTGGCGGTGGGCGCGAGCACGCAATTCTCTGGGCGCTGTCTCGCGAAGATCCCGCCGCCACCCTCTATGCCGCCCCGGGCAATCCGGGCACCGCGGCTCTCGGCACCAATCTCCCCATCGCCGCCACCGACCTCGACCGCATCGCCGATGCGACCGACGCCTACGGTATCGACCTCACCATCATCGGGCCCGAGGCCCCGCTGGCTGAAGGGCTGGCGGACCGGCTGCGCGCGGAAGGCCGGGTGGTATTCGGACCCAGCCGGGCGGCGGCCCAGGTGGAGGCCTCCAAGGCGTTCTCCAAGGCGGTGATGGCCCGGGCCGGGGTGCCGACCGCGCCCAGCCGCACCTTCACCGACTTGAAGCAGGCCTTGGGCTACGTCGCCGCACATGAGGAGCCGCTGGTCGTGAAGGCCTCGGGCCTGGCGGCGGGGAAGGGCGCGGTGGTGTGTGCCACCCGAGAGGAGGCGCGTGACACCCTGACCGCCATGCTGGGAGACGGGAAATTCGGAGACGCAGGCCGGACCGTGGTGGTGGAGGCGTTCATGCCGGGGGAAGAGCTGTCGCTCCTGGCGATCACCAACGGCGAGTCGGTGGAACTCCTGCCGGCGGCGCAGGACCACAAGCGCCTGGGCGAGGGAGACACCGGACCCAATACCGGCGGGATGGGGGCCTACGCGCCGGTGACGATCGCCACGCCGGCGCTGCTGGAGCGGGCCCGGCGGGAGGTGCTCGCCCCGATGCTGGCGCAGCTGGCGCGGGAGGGCGCGCCGTACAACGGGGTGCTCTACGCGGGACTGATGATCGCGCCCGACGGCGCCTTGCGGGTGGTGGAGTTCAACTGCCGGCTTGGCGATCCAGAGACGCAGGTAGTCCTGCCGCTGGTGAGCGGCGGCCTCACCGAAAGCCTGTATCGCGTGGCGCGGGGCGAGGCGCCGTCCTCGCTGAGGATCTCCCCCGCCGCGGCCGTCACGACGGTACTTGCCGCGGAGGGGTACCCCGACAGCCCCCGGAAGGGCGCGGCCATCACAATTCCCGCCGCGCTGCCGGAGGGCGTGACCGTGTTCCATGCGGGCACTGCCCGCGATGCCGACGGGACGCTCCGCGCCGCCGGCGGCCGGGTTCTCACCGTGACGGCCGTGGCTCCGACCTTTGCCGAGGCCCAGGCGAACAGCCGCTCGGCGGCGGACGCGATCCAGTTTCCGGGCAAGCTCTTCCGCCGGGACATCGGCTGGCGGGAGGCGGCGCGGCGGGGCTAGCCGGGCCTGCTAGCTTTGGCACATGCCTGAGCTCCCCGAAGTCGAGACGATGGTGCGCGGGATCCGGCCCGCCCTCGAGGGGGCCCGGATCCGGTCGGCCACGCTCTCCCACATCGACATCCTCCGCGGGGTCACCCGCCCGAAGCTGCTCGCCGCGCTCACCGGGGCCAGGATCCATCGCGTCTTCCGGCGCGCCAAGCATGGCGTGCTGGAACTGGAAATCCGGCAGCCCAAGGCAGCAACCGCACGTTCAGCCATACGCCCGTCCGCCCGCCGGTTCTTTGTGCTGCAGCCGGGCATGACCGGCAACCTGCTCATCTACGATCGAACACTGCCCCCAGCGGAGTCGCAGTACGCCGTCCTCAGGGCCAGGCTGTCGCATGGCGGCGAGTTCGTCTTCCGTGACGTCCGCCGGATCGGCACCCTGCTGCTGCTAGATCAGCGCGGATGGGAGCGCTACGACCGGGCCCTGGGGCCGGAGCCGCTCGACCCCGACCTGACCGCCGAGCAGTTCGCCGAGTCGCTGCGGCACTCACGCGCGGCCATCAAGAAAGTCCTCATGGACCAGAAGAAGCTGGTGGGGGTGGGAAACATCTATGCCAACGAGGCGCTCTTCTCGGCGGGGATCGATCCCTCGAAGCCGGCGTATCGCGTGGCGCCTGAGAGCTACCTCCGGCTCTATCACGAGACCCGGCGTATTCTGGAGGCCGCCATCGAGGCGGAGGGGACGACGTTCCGCGACTACCGGACCAGTACCGGTGAGTTCGGCGCGTTCCAGCTGGAGCTGAACGTGTACGAGCGCGAGGGGGAACCGTGCCGCCAGTGCGGCACCCGGCTGGCCGCTACCCACGAGATCGACGCGCGGATCACGGTGTTCTGCCATCGGTGCCAGCGGTAGGGGCAAAGCAACGGCGCCGGCGAGCCGGCTACCCTTGGCGCCGTCGGTGGGGTGAGAGGTCGAGTGCCAGCAGAGAGCAGATTGCTCCCACCGCCCTCAGCCCGTCGCACCGGCCCTCAGTGTCTCGGCGTACTCCCCGGAAGCGTCGTCGTGCGGCGGATCGGCTGCGACCACCCATTCCGCAGACCCGGGGGCCGTGAGGCAATGAGGTTGCCACGGATGATCGTCCCGTGGTCCAGCGGGTAGCACGTCGAGATCGGGAGCGACTGCGGGGTCCCGATCGTGGTGCCAAGACTGGTTGCCCGCCGTGACACGGCCTGACAGGGACCTCCGGGGGGAGCGGTCGGAAACAGCCCGTCAAAGTCGTAGGCGAGCAGGACGTTGTCATCGGCCTCGAACCGGGGCCCCTGGACGTACCAGCCCGGGACGACGACCGGCGGGGCGGTGCCGACGCCGAGATCGTGCCGGTACAGGCGGGTTCGAATCACGTCGTTGCCCTGGGCATTCGGGTCGCTGTCCAGGAATGCCACACCGAACACGAGGCTGCGACCGTCGTGGCTGAACGCCGCCTGTTCGTTCCCGGCATACGAATCCACATAGATCGGCGCGCAGGTGTCTTCCGGTTGCCAATGCCAGGAGACAGGGGTACTTCCATTGAGGGGAATCATGTGGAGGTGCGTAGAGGTGAATACCCCCGATCCTCCAGCAGGGCAGGAGGTGAGTACGTGATCCACCGTCGGAGCGGCGGCATACTCTCCGGTTGGCGAGACCATGATCCAGCCGGCGTAGAACACATCACCGGAGACGAAGGGATTCAGGATGCCCTGATTGAGATCCCCCGGACCACGCCCCGGGCCCGTAAGGTCCAGCAATGGCCGGGCGTTGCCCCAGACAGGGTTCTGAGGATCCACCAGCCGGATATCGGCGGTGTCCCGCTCCAGGTACATCCGGCGGTGGACGTTGGCCAGGGTCTGAATCACCGTGCCCTGATGGTTGATCACGGTGACACCCGGGCCGTTGAGCGAATAGGTGTCGTAGATCGAGCTGCTTACCGCGATCCGCCGGCCGCCCTGGGCCACGGAGACCGATCCGTTGCCGAGGTGGTAGGGCGCCGGCATGGGATAGACGGAAGGGGTTCCTCCGGGGCGGTCGAGCACCACCGCGCTGTCCACAAAACGGACGTCGTAGCCGCAGATGGGGGTGCCGACACGTTCCTGGGAGAGCAGGCTGAGGGCGCCGTAGGCGTCGAGCTCATAGAAACCCGCCGGGCCACCCGAGAGACTAGAAGGTGTCTTCACCTGCCCGGTGAGCGAATCGTAGCGGGGAACTGTGTCACCGCGAGTGATGTAGGACACGACCTCGCCGCCCGTCAAGGAACTATCCATGGAAACCAGCGCCGCAGCGAGTCCGGCGACGAAGGGACCCGCGTAGGAGTTCCCGCTTCTGACAGCTGTACCTGTGGTGAAGTCGGAGACCCGCGCAAGAGTCTTCACCCCCACCGCGGGTGCCGCAACCTGCGCTGCCCCCGTCCATACAGCACCGCCGAAGCGGAAACCTCCTGCGCCGTCCGTGCCCGCAACGAAGATGATCTGCCCCGGGAACTGCGCGGACAGTCGCGCTGCCGCCCGATCCAGGGGCGTCGTCTGCGCATAGACGGTACCTGAGGCGAGCTGGGACACTGATAAGACGATATTTGCGTTCGGCGTAGGGAGCACAAAGATGTTCTTGGAGCTCGCCTGAAGAAATCTGGCCAAGGCCCCTTCCAGTCTTGTCGCAGCGGTCGTGTCTCCCTGAGGCGGGTTGGACGTCGTGAGAACCCGAACGCCGAGCTTGATCGCGCTGTCAATCACGGTGTTTGTCCAGTAGCCTATGGGGTCTATTACCGCGTCGGTGGTCCCTCGACCGTACGCGAACAGGCTCAGATTCGCGTTCCATACCATACCCGCGATTCCTGTACCGTTGTCACCCCGCGCGGCGATGATTCCGGCGACAGCGGTGCCGTGTGAGCGGTAGATGGCTCCCACGGTCGCCCCCGAGGCGGGATCGATTGTGGGATCGGTGAGTGCGGAGTTCGTGCTAGTAGAATCGGTTGGACGAGGGATGACGACTGTGGCGCTGCCGGTCAAGTCAGGATGGGCGCCGTCATAGTTGAAGTCCACTACTCCGATGGTGACGGAGGGGGATCCATAGAGTCCGGTCTCACAGCCCCACGCGAGTGGTGCGCGCACAGTCCGCCAAGCGGAGAGTGGTCCGGGCGGCGTGGCAAACCAATCTGTTCGCTGACTCCCCTGGCCGTCGGTCGGGTATCGCCCACGTGGATCAAAGCCGCCGCGGTAGGAGATGGGAAACACATACTTCACGCCACCGGTCCCAACTATTGCATTGCGGATTGAGTCCAGGGCCGCGGACGTTTGGCCCGGGTCCGGGATCGTAATGATGTAGGCACCGTGCGGACCCTCGTTTGGAATACCGCCAGTCACGGTCGCCCCGAACAGCTGAAATACCTGTATAACCTTCATCCCACTGGTTGTGTCGTCAAAGACAACGCCAACGATGTTGCGGTAGTATCGCTCTCCATTGACCTGAGAATACAGGAGAGTGAATGTCGAATCGGTTGGTAGATTCATGCCGGGGGGGACCGGCGGCAAGCCGGCATCGGCAGTGGACACCCGCACCACCAGCCTCGGTTGGCTCCCCGATTCCCGCGAGAAGATGATCGCCTCGCCCCCCTGATTCTCGCTCGTCTTCCGGAACACCCAGCCCTGGTGGAGCAGCGTCCCGCCCAGGTACCCCTGCACATCCGCCGTCACATCCAGCCGGATCACCCCGGTCTGCCCGTTGTTCACCTTCAGCCGGTCGGTCTTGGCGGGCGCATACGTGCCATTGCCATTATTGGTCATGTCCCACCCCTGGGTGGGACAGTCGGGCACGCTGTTGGACGTATTCGCGTCCACCGCGCAGTTCCAGGTGGCCCCCAGCTCGGTCCAGTCCTTGAGCAGCCGGTGCAGGTCCACCGTCCGCTCGTTGCTGCCCCAGCCGCTCGGGCCGGCCTCGATGGTGAACTCCAGCCAGGCGCTGTCCAGCGTCCCCGCCCCCACCACCGTCCGGAGCGCGGTCGAGTCGAACCGCACCAGCACCCGGCTCTTCCCCCCGCCTCCCAGCTGCAGGGCGGTGGCGGCCCCCCAGTTAGCGTTGGGCTGGGTCTGGCGGATGTAGGTGTCGGCGTCGGCAAAGAGAGTGTCGGTGACCGTGACCAGCCGGCCCCCCGGGCCCGGAGGGAGCCGGTCGAAGGGATCCAGGGTGTCGCGGCAGCCGCCCGCGACGAGCAGGCCGGAGGTGGCCAGGGCGAGGAGACAGGCGAGCATCGGTCGGGCACCTCGGGGCGCGGGGGCGCGCAGGACGTCCTGCCACATGATGAAGGTACCGGGAGGAAAGATGGGTGACCGGGCGCACGGCGGCGAGCCGGGGCCTGCCGGGATCCGCGGTGCCTCCCACGATAGCGCCACGGGGGGGGGGCGCAAGGGGGGGAGTTAGGCGGGTGGGCCATTGGGCGATTGGGGAGGGCCGGCGCCCCAGCACATGGCCATCACGGGGAGCGCCGTCAACGGGGACAGGGGTGGCACTACGGCGTCGCGTGCCACGCCCCACCCCGGCCGGTCGCCCGACCGACCTATATTCAGGAGCGCCCTCACCTGGTGGACAGCTCGTCCGCGGCCGCCAGCACCCAAGACCCCGCCTATGGCCACTGCCCTCCGCCTGGAACTCCCCACCGCTGATCTCGATCAGCTGCGGGAGCGCGTCCGGCGCCTGGCGGAGCAGCGCCCCGGTGTCTACCGCATGCTGGACCCGCTCGGACGGGTCATTTACGTGGGCAAGGCCAAGCGGCTGCGCGCCCGGCTGATGTCCTACTTCCGGGCGAGCTTCCCCGAGGACAAGGCGGCGCGGATCATCCATGCCGCGGCGGACATCACGTGGGACTACTGCTCCAGTGAGTTTTCCGCCCACCTGGGAGAACTCCGGCAGATTGCCCGCCACCGGCCGGCCTACAACCATCAGATGAACCGGGCCCGCCGCACCCTCTTCATCAAGGTCTCCGGCGACCGTGCGGCACGGGTTTCGGCCGGCGGCGCCACCGGCCGCGAGGACCAGCGGTGGTACGGGCCGTTTGTGAGTCCGGCGCGGGTGCAGGCGGGGGTGCGCACCCTCAACGACCTGCTCAGGCTCCGAGACTGCGCACCCACGATGCCCATCGTCTTCGCCGGACAGATTGACCTGTTCAGCAGCGGGCAGCAGGCCGCCTGCATGCGGCACGAGTTCGGCAGCTGCAGCGGCCCCTGCGCGGCGCTGGTCACCGAGCTGGACTACCGCCGTCAGGTCAGCAAGGCGATCGGATTCCTCGAGGGCCGAAGCATCGAACCGGTGGACCGGACCGTCCGGGAGATGCAGGAGGCGGCGGCGGGTGCGGAGTTCGAACGCGCGGCCAGGTGGCGGGAGCGCTTTGAAGAATTGGAATGGCTGCTCGCCGCCACCAGCCGGGCCCGGGCCGCGATCGCCGGCCTGACCTTTGTCTACCGCGACCCGGGCCTCTTCGGCGATGACTGGGCCCACCTCATTCGCCACGGCGTCGTGCGCGCCAGCTATCCGTGGCCGGGCACCCCCATCGAGCATGAAGCCTTCCGGGGCGTGGTGCAGGATGAACTGTCCAGGCCGGCGCCCCCGCCCGGCCCCTTGCCATTCCAGCAGCTCGACGAAATCCTGCTGGTCATGGCCTGGTTCCGCCGCCATCCGGAGGCGTTCCGCCGAACCAGCAAGCTGGAGAGCTGGGTGGGGTAAGCGATTGGGCGATTGGGCGATTCGCGAAGGGTTGAAACGGAATAATGAGAATGCGATCCCTGCGATGGCCCCGAGGCACCGCGAAGGCTGGCTTCGTCGCCGGCGCGCTGCTCGCACTGCTGGGGACGGCACCGCTGCAGGCGCAGTCGCTCGGGCGAAGGATCGATGCCCTGGTGCGCGCTTACGCCGAACAGAGCCGCTTCAACGGCGCAGTTCTCGTGGCCCACAAGGGCCGGGTGATCTACCACAAGGGCTTCGGCTGGGCCAACGCCGAGTGGCAGGTCCACAACACCCCGACCACCCGTTTCCGCATCGGCTCGATCACCAAGCAATTCACCGCCATGCTGATCCTGATGCTGGTGGAGGATGGCAGGCTTCGCCTGGACGGCACCATCCGTGACTACCTGCCCGAGTACCCCGCGGCCCAGGGCGACGCGGTCACGATCCACCAGCTCCTGACCCACACGTCCGGCATTCCGAGCTACACCGACCTGCCGGATTTCATGGCCAACGTGAGCCGCAACCCGTCCACGCCAGCCGACTTCGTCCACCTGTTCGATACCCTGCCGTTCGACTTTCCCCCGGGCAGCCAGTTCCGCTACAACAACTCCGGCTACTACCTGCTTGGCGCCGTCATCGAGCGGCTGGAGGGAGAAGCCTACGACCGGGTGCTGCGCCGCCGCATCCTGGCGCCGCTCGGACTCTCCGCCACCGGGTACGACTGGAGCGCCGACCTCATCCCCATGCGGGCCAGCGCCTACCAGATGACGCTCGGCGGACTCCGGCATGCCGAGTACCTGGACATGTCACTCCCCTACGCCGCCGGCTCGATGTACTCGACGGTCGAGGATCTCTGGCGCTGGGACCAGGCGCTCACGGCGCACCGGTTGCTCTCCGCCGAGTCCTACCGGCTGATGGAGACGGGCCATGTCCGCGCCGGACCGGGCTGGTACGGCTATGGCTGGTTCTCGGAGCGGGTGGATCGCGGCGCGGGGCGGGACAGCGCGACCGCCGTCTGGCACAGCGGCGGCATCAACGGATTCGCCGCGATGAACTACCGCATCCCCGAAGACGGCATCGCGATCATCTGGCTGGACAACAGCTCGCAGGGGTCTCCCCTGCACCAGCGGATCCGCCAGATCCTCTACGGGCTCCCCTACGAGACCCCGCGCCCGTCCGTTGCGAGAGCGCTCTTGCCGGTCATCAGGGCGGAGGGGGTGGAGGCGGGCATCCGGAAGTACCGCGAAGTCCGGGCGCGGACCCCGGACGCCTTCGAGGTCGGCGAGCCCGAACTCAACACCCTGGGCTACGCCCTGCTCCGCGGCGGCCGGACCGCCGACGCGGTGGCCATCTTCGCCCTGAACGTGGAGATGTACCCCGCCGGCGCCAACACCTACGACAGCCTGGGCGAAGCCTACCTGGCCGCCGGCGACACGACCCTGGCGCGCGCCAACTATCGTCGCTCGCTCGACCTCAACCCGCAGAACGGCAATGCAGCCGCCATCCTCCGGCGGATCGAGCCGAACTAGGCGCCGCGCCTGCCTGGGGCTGGTGGCGTTGCTGGGTCCCGTCGGAGCCGTGACGGCCCAGCAGGGCCCGGCGCGCGCCGAGGTCGAGCGCATGGCGGCCGAAGTAGCGGCCGCGGACGACCGCGGATGGCTGGAGCGAGTGGCGCGGACGCTCCGTCAGCGGGGCGAGGAAGACAGCACCCGCAGCGCGCTCCGCCGGCTGCATCTGGGCTTCGTCGGGCTCCGGCTGATCGAGCTCGGGGTCAACGCCTCGGCCCCCAACGGCGACTTCGAGGCCGCCAGTCAGCTCCAGCCGGACTGGGTGTTCTCCTGGTACGGCCGCGGGCTGGCCAAACGGGCCGAGGGGGACTGGCTCGCCGGCGATGGGCTGAACCTCGGGACCCGGGTCGGCTTCGGCGCGTATGAGGAGGCGGTCCGCCACTTTCAGCGGGCCCTCCACCTCGAGCCGGATTTCGCGCCGGCCCTCCGGGAGCTGGCCAGCGCCATCACCCTCCTCAAGGACACGGCCCGGATTCGGGGCGTGCTGCTCCCGGCCCTGGCCCACGCGCCGGCAACCGATAGCACTGTGCTGCTGTCACGGATCCGGGCCGAGCGGAGCTTCGGGAACCCGCAGGTGGCGCTGGAGGCGTCGTACGACCTGCTCACCCTGACGGATCGCTCCGCCCGCAGTCTCCGCGAGCTGGCCTGGAGCGGATTCCTCACCGGGGACCCGGCGGCCTCGGGATTCTATTTCGAGGGAGCGGGCTACGACGACCCGCTGGGCGTGGCCCTGTACCGCGAAGACCTGGCGCTGATCGCCGACCCCGCCGAGCTCGCCGCCTTTGACGCCTCCCACGGAGTGGAGCGGGTGGCGTTCCTGCATCGCTTCTGGCAGGGGCGGGACCGCGCCGCGCTCCGGACCGAGGGGCAGCGGCTGGTCGAACACTACCGGCGGATCGCCGAGGCGGAGCGGCGCTTCGGACTGGAAGTGAACCGGCGCTACCATCATGCATGGGACAGCTATCGCTCGGGGTCGCTCCGCTTCGATGATCGTGGCGTCGTCTTTGTCCGGTACGGAGACCCCGACGACACCGCGTCGAGCGTCAGCTTCGGCCTGCCACCCAACCTCACCTGGCGCTACCGCCGGGCCGACGGCGACCTGCTGCTGCACTTCGCCGCCAATCCCGGCAGCTACGAGCTCGGCACCGGGGGCGACATCCACGATTACCGCCTGATCCCCAGCCTCTGGGCGATCATCCGGCCCGGGGGCCCGGCAGGCCAGACCGCCCTCGAGGTGCTGCTGGAGAGCCGCTGCCGGCTCTACGAGCCCTACTGCAAGTACAACGGCTGGGGGAGATACACCCGACTCAAGATCGTGACGAACGAACAGGAGCTCGTGGGCACGAGTACGGCCCTCGCCACCGAGACTGATGGGCACGAACTCCGCTTCCCACGGCGCCTGCTCGGTGACGCGGCGCTCTTCGCCGTCGGAAGCGCGGACGGCCGCCCAATGGTGCACGCGGTCTGGCAACTGCGAATGCAGCGCCCGCCCGGTGTCGATGCGACCGTGTCACTGCGGACCACCGCCAAGGTACGGTTTGTACTCTTCGACAGCACCGGTCAATCGGT
Organism: uncultured Gemmatimonadaceae bacterium; assembly: GCA_964449145.1. Classification (GTDB taxonomy): domain Bacteria; phylum Gemmatimonadota; class Gemmatimonadetes; order Gemmatimonadales; family GWC2-71-9; genus JADJOM01. The sequence goes on from CAYUYF010000031.1 coordinate 17,245, forward strand.
GGGCTGGGTGGATACGTCCGTGACGCTCACCTCACCCGCGGCGGACACGGTGATCGTCCCCGGGCGCGTCGCCGTCACCGTCCCCCCGGGCCAGTGGCGCTACCGACTGGCCATCATCAGCGACGATTCCACCGGTCGGGTCTTCCCCACTGCCTCGGTGACCCCGCCGCCCACCGACGGCAGCCGGCTGGTAGTCAGCGACCTGATCCTCGGCCGCCGGGATGTGAGCGTCCCGTGGGCGGCGACGGCGGCGGACACCGCCTGGTTCACCCCCGGCGAACGCTGGCGCCAGGGAGATGTGCTGGAGGCGTACCACGAGATCTACGGGCTGGCACCCGAGGAGGCCTATCGCGCCCGGCTGGTCGTCAGGCGCGGGCGCCGGTCGGTCCTCACGCTGGGATGGGCGGGCAGCGCCGCCGTGGGGGTAACGCGGGTTTCGCGAACACTCGACCTCGCCAGCCTCAGGCCCGGCGACTACGTGCTTGAGATCGAGATCACTTCATCCAGCGGAGCCCGGGCGCTGAGCTCGCGGCGGCTGGAGGTCAGGGACTCCCCGTGAGGACGACAGGTACCCACAGCTCCGGTCGAGCCTCCACCCCCGTCGGATGCCGGACGCCGGCGGGGGCCGGCCAGCTGTGCCAGCCGTGGGGTGCATCGTCGTACACCCGGAACGCGATGGCCGGAGTCCCTTGCTTGGCCTCGCGGAAGTAGGCACGGTCCAGCCGGAATTCGAGCGACCAACCCTGGGCATCGCTCACCGAACGCACCTCCCAGCCACCACCGGCGCGCTCGGCGCCCAGGCGCCAGTCCGGATCGTGGCGCGGCGCCAGCCATTTGCCCTGCTCGCCGCGGTAGACCACGCTGCTGTCGAGCACCCGCCGGAAATACCACTGGAAATCGTCGTGCCCCGGCGCCGCGCCCCGATCCCCCCACACATCGAGGCTGATGACGACGTCATCGCCCCAATAGAATGAGGTGTCCGGAAGCAGCACGGCCAGATACACCTCGCCCTGGCTCTCCACCGCCCAGATACGCACGTCGCCCTGCGGTCGGGAGATGGTTGCGATCGGTGTGCCGTATTCACCCACGCTGACAGCCCCGTCAAAGACCAGCGGCGCGGGGCTGGGGGCAATTCGAAGCGTGTCAGGTGAGGGCGCGAGCAGCGCCAGCAACAGGCAGGTCAGCATCGGGCCGCCTCCTCAGATCCCAGCACTTCTCACCCCAGACGTTTCAGGTGTTTCATCCAGAAACCTCCACGATCCCAACACCGTAGGCGGCACCTCACCTCTTCAGGAGCCGGAATGTTCCGCACTCTCGTCGCCGCCGCGGCGCTGGCCACCGTCGCACTCCCAGCTGCGGCACAGACCGCGACCCCCGCCCCGCCAGATGCGCAGGCCCTGCTCGCCCTCGGCCGTCAGTATACCCTCTGGTTCTACACCGCCGAGGCCGACAGCCTGTTCGCCCACATGACCGAGGAATCCCAGGAAGCGGTCAAAGGGGTGGAGGGGATCCGGCAGGAGAGCGCCTCATTCGTGATGCGCGCCGGAGGTGAGGTCGAGCTCATTGAGGACAAGATGACCCTGCGCCGGGGGTACCCCCAGTACTGGCGCGAGGCGCGCTTCGATGGCTTCACCGAGGAGCCGCTGGTGATCCGGTGGGTCTTCGACAGCAGCGGGAAGATCGCGGGTGTGGGGCTCAACCCCAAGAGCCGGGCGCCGGCTCCGGACGCGCCCTAGTCGGCGTCCGCCGCGGTCAGCGGCACCAGCCGGGCCCGGGGTGGCAGGCCCGCCTCCAGCTCCATGATTCCAACCGACGGGATCAGATCGAACCGGCGCTGCCCGGCGCCGCCGGGGTTCATGACCGTGACCACCAGGTCAATGGTGGTCAGTAGCGGACGGTGGGTGTGACCGTAGATGATGACCTCGGCGGCGGGGAACGCCTCGTGGACCAGCGCCGGCGTTGGCGACCCGAACTGGTCGCCGTGCAGCAGCACGAAGTCGAGCCCCTCGATTCGCTTCTCCACCACCTGCGGCAGCCGGTGGCGGAGGTCCCAGCCGTCGGTGTTGCCATAGACGGCGGTGACGGGCGCGATCGCCTCCAGCTCCGTGAGCAGCTCCACCGAGCCGATGTCTCCCGCATGGAGGATGTGATCCACCTCCGCGAACACTTCGAAGACCTCGGGGCGGAGGAGGCCGTGGGTGTCGGCGATGATGCCGAGTCGCATTCGTGGGTGACCGGTCGATTCAGCCGTTCGGCGTCAGCGGCCCTGTGTCGGCCGAGTGCCTAAGGGTGGGAGGCGCCAGTCTCTCACCCTTCCCACCGCCTGGCAATCTCGATCTCCAGGCCCAGGTGATCCACGATCCGCTGGACCACGAAGTCCACCAGCTGCCCGATCTCGGTGGGACGGTGATAGAACCCCGGGGCGGCGGGCAGGACCACGGCGCCAGCCTCGGTCACCGTGGTGAGGTTTCGGAGATGGATCAGGGACAGCGGTGACTCGCGCGGCACCAGAATCAGGCGCCGACGCTCCTTGAGAACGACGTCGGCGGCGCGCTCGACCAGCGACCGGCTGGTCCCGCCCGCGATGGCGGCCACCGTTCCCATGGAGCAGGGGCAGATCACCATCCCGTGGCTCTTTGCCGAGCCGGAGGCGGGCCGTGCCCCGCGGTCGCTATCAGAGAAGACGGTGATGCTGGACCAGTCGCCGCCGGTGGCGGCGCGGAGCGCCGCCTCGTCTCCGATACCGGTCTCTTCCTTGATGAGCCGCCAGCCGTGGCTCGACACGATCAGCCAGGTGGGGACCCGATTGGTGGCCAGCGCCGCAATGAGTCGCACGGCGTAGGGGGCCCCTGAGGCCCCGGTCACCGCCAGTACGACCGGATGCACGATCAGCCGCCCCGCCGGCTCGAGGTTGGCTTCTTGACCGGATGCCGCTCCGGCTGGGGCGGGGGCACCCTCGGCTGCCGCGCCTCCTGCTCCGGCCGGGGCTTGCCGCGGCCGCGGACGGGGATCAGGGATTCCTTGGGTCTCTTGCTCATGCTGTAACTCCCATTGAAGGAGGTCCGCCCGCGCGGCTCAACCGACCAGCCGGTCCACCAGCGCAAAGCCGAACACCGTGACGCTCATGACGCCGTTCATTGTGAAAAAAGCCGCATCCAGCCGGGTCAGGTCGCCGGGCTTCACCAGCTGGTGCTCGTAGAAGAGGATCCCGGCCGCCGCGGCAATGCCAAGAAAATACCACACCCCGAACCCGGCACCCACGCCGAAGGCCGCCAGCGCGGGAATCGTGACCCCATGCAGCAGTTTGGCGAGGAGGATGCTGTTCCGTTCTCCGAGGCGCACGACGGCGCTGTGCAGCCCCTCGGCGGCGTCGAAGTCCCGGTCTGGTAGCGCGTAGAAGATATCGAAGCCGGCCACCCAGGTGGCGACCGCCACCGTGATGGCGACCAGCACCCACCAGGGATCGCTCCACGCCCCGGTGACGGCCAGGTACCCGCCCACCGGCGCGATGGCCAGCGACATGCCCAGCCACAGGTGCGGCCACCAGGTGAAGCGCTTGCTCAGGCTGTAGAGCATGATCCACCCCAGCGCCAGCGGGCTGAGCCGGAAGCAGAGCGGATTGAGCAGCCAGGCCGCCGCGAGGAACACCACGCCCGCGACGACCACCGACAGCCACGCCTGCCGCAGCGTCAGCGCCCCGCGGGGCAGCTCCCGGTTCCGGGTACGCGGATTCCGGGCGTCAAACTCTCGGTCCACGATCCGGTTGAAGCCCATCGCCACCCAGCGGGCGGCGCTGAAGGCCACCACCACCAGGGCCACGGTCCGCGCCTGGACCCCGACCTTGAGCGAGGCCTCCAGCACGCCCAGCAGCGCGAAAGGGAGCGCGAACATGGTGTGCGGCAGCTTCACGAAGCTCGCGTAGCGCGCCAGCAGTGATCCGCCGGCGAAGGTCTGTCCCTCGGCGGGGGCCGGCAGCGGGGCGGGCGGGGTCATCGGCTGGGCCCGTTCCCCAGCCGGATCCCCAGCCGGGGCCAGAGCTCGTCCACGCGCCGGCGGGTGGCCTCGTCCATGGTGATCAGCTCCGGCCACTCGCGGGTGAAGCCCTCCTCCTTCCACTTGCGGGTCCCGTCGATGCCCATCTTGCTGCCGAAGGTGAAGTGCTGGCTGGAGTGGTCCAGCACGTCCACCGGCCCCTTGGTGAAGCGGACGTCGCGTTCGGGATCGATGTTGTTGAGCGCGATCCACCACGCCTCGTCGGGGTCGCGGACGTTGACCTCCTTGTCCACGATGACCAGCACCTTGGCCAGGGACATCAGCCCCGCGCCCCACAGGGCGTTCATGACCTTGTACGCCTGGCCGGGGTACTGCTTGTCGATCGCCACGAAGACGAGGTTGTGGAAGATGCCGCAGGCCGGCATGTGGTAGTCCACCACCTCCGGCGTGGTCAGCTTGAGCAGCGGCAGGAAGATCCGCTCCGTGGCGTGGCCCAGGTAGTAGTCTTCCATCGGCGGGCGGCCGACCAGTGTGGCGGCATACACCGGCTTCTTCCGCATGGTCACGGCGGTGACCTGCACCCGGGGATAGAGATCCGCCAGGGAGTAGAACCCGGTGTGGTCCCCGAACGGCCCCTCCGTGACCAGCGGCTCGGCCGGGTCAATGAAGCCCTCGATGACCATCTCCGCTTCGGCCGGCACCTCGAGGTCCACGGTGAGGGCCTTGGCCAGCTCCACAGGCGCCTTGCGGAGGAAGCCCGCGAAGATGAACTCGTCGATCGTCGGCGGCAGTGGCGCGGAGCCGGAGTAGACGCTGGCGGGGTCGGCGCCGATCGCGATCGCCACTTCCATCTTCCGGCCCTGCTCCGCCATCAGCCGCCAGTGATGGGCCCCGACCTTGTGGCGCTGCCAGTGCATCGCCAGCGTGTCCTTGCCCTGCACCTGCACCCGGTACATCCCCACGTTGCGGATGCCGCGCTCGGGATCCACGGTGATCACCATCGGGAGGGTGATGTAGCGGCCCCCGTCCTTGGGCCACGTGGTCAGGAAGGGGATGCGGTCGAGGTCGATGTCCGCGCCCTGCCACACCACCTCCTGACACGCCGCGCGCCCGCTCCGCGTCCGCGGGGGGAACTTGGCCACCTCGGCGAGCTTGGGCAGCATCGACAGCTTCCCCAGCAGGCCGTCCGGTACCTTGAGGTTGAGCAGCTCGCTGATCCGCCCGCCGATGTCGTCCAGGTGCTCCACCCCCAGGGCGAGGCACATCCGCCGCATGGAGCCGAAGAGGTTGATGGCCACCGGGAACTCGCTCCGCCGGCCATCGTCCAGGACCGGATGCTCGAACAGCAGCGCGGGTCCGCCACCGGGACTCTTCATGCAGCGGTCCGCGATCTCCGCGATCTCCAGCCGGGTCTTCACCGGCTCGGTGATGCGCACCAGCTCGCCCATCCGTTCAATGGCGGCGATGTACTCCTGCAGGGTGTCGAGCGTCATGTGGCCTTGGCCGGATGTTGACGAGCAGAGCTATCAGCGAGGGGCGGTCGGCAATCCTTGGACATGCGGCAGCTCTCGCTGCCTGTCCATAACCCCAACCTACCCCCGAGTTCCGACATGGATCGCGCAGATCCCGCCCAATAGGCGTTCATAGTTCACGTGCTGAAAGCCCTGATCCCGCATCCGCCCGGCCAGCGCCTCCGGCTCCGGAAAGGTCAGGACCGACTCGGGGAGGTAGGTGTAGGCGTCGCTATGCCGGGACACCAGTCGGCCGATGAACGGCAGCATCCGGCGGAAGTAGAAGAAGTACAGCGCCCTGAGCGGCTGGCGCGGGGGAGTGGTGAACTCCAGGATTACCAGCCGGCTGCCGGGCCGGAGCACCCGCGCCGCCTCGGCCAAGCCGGTATCCAGGTCCGCCAAGTTGCGGACCCCGAACCCGACCGTGGCTCCGTCGAAGCTCCCGCTGGCAAAGGGCAGCTCCAAGGCGTCGGCGTTGACCGGCGCGACCCGGGCGGACTTCTCCCGGCCACCGACCAGCATGGGGAGCACAAAGTCGGCACCGATTACCCGGCCCTGGAACCCTGGCTGGCGGGCCAGGGTAACGCCCAGATCAAGGGTGCCGGCACAGAGATCCAGATAGAGCCCCCCCGGGCTCCGCTCCCAGCCCAGCCGGGCCACCGCCTGCCGGCGCCAGCGCCGGTCTATGTTCAGACTGAGGAGATGGTTCAGGAAGTCGTACCGCGGAGCGATGGCGGTAAACATCGCCCGGACATATGACCGCTTCTCCCGGCCGCCGGAGAGCGGTAACTTCCTATCCGTGGCTAACATAGGCGCAGAATGTAGTCCTCCGCGAAGCGGCTTGGCAAGCCGCGTGAGCCCCCATGGCTGACGCGATCGACCTCGCATCCCTGACCGACCAGGAGATCGTCGTCCTCGCCCGGGAAGGCCGGGAGGCTGCCTATCGCGAGCTGATCCGCCGCTACGAGCGACCGATCTTCTCGCTGGTGCTCCGCATGGTGCGCAACCGCCAGCTGGCCGAAGACCTGGCCCAGGAGACCTTCATCAAGGCGCTCAACGCCATCGCCAGCTACCGGCCCGAGTTCAAGTTCTCCAGCTGGATCTTCAAGATCGCCAACAACGCGGCCATCGATCACCTGCGTCGCAAGGACCTCGAGACCCTCTCCCTCGATGGGTCGCCCAATGCGACCACCGCCGACGAGATCGAGGCCACCGTGCTCCAGGTGGGGGATCGCGGGGCCACCCCCCTCGCGGCACTGGAGTCGCGAGAACTCGGCACCGCCATCGAGCAGGCCATCGGACAGCTCCGACCCGAGTATCGCTCCTGTATCCTGCTCCGCCACGTGGAGGGACTGGCCTACGAGGAGATCGCCCAGCTGCTGGACCTGCCGCTGGGGACGGTGAAGACTTACATCCATCGGGCCCGGCATGAACTGCGGGACTCACTCGCGCACCTGCGCGACTGAAACCCTCTCTTCAACGAGGCCGTAAGGGTCCCCGTATGTCAGACGCATCTCTGCACCTCGATCCCGAAGAGCTCGATCTCTACCTGGACCACCGTCTCCCCGATCACCGAACGTCACACCTCGAAACGTGCGACCTCTGCCGGCTGGCTGCGGAGGAGACTCGTGAGCTGGTGGAGCATCTGGCCCGGCTGCCTCAGGCAACCCCCGGAAAGCTGTTCGCAGATCGCATCGTGGCGGGCCTGAACACCTCGCCGGCCGCAGCCCACCTGAAGCCTGAAGACCTCGACCTCTGGGTGGAAGGCGCCCTCCCCGCCCCGCGTGAGGCCCATCTCCGGTCCTGTCCCGAGTGCCAGACTCTGGCCAACACCGAGCGGCTGTTGGTGCTCCAGCTGGAACGGCTGCCGCTGTTCGATCCGGCGCCGGGGTTCTCCCTGCGGGTCCTTGACCATGTGGACGTACCGGTCACGTCGGTGGCCGGCGCCTGGCGGTTGTGGCGGAGCCGGTTCGAGCGGAATCCAGTGGCCGTCGGGATCGCCGCGAGCGTGGCGGTCCTCCTCGGCGGGTCCATGGCGGCCAGTGCAGCCTGGGCGGCCGGCAATCAGGACCTGATCACCGGACTCGGAAACTGGGTGGTGCTTCACGGGGAGGTGTGGTTCTGGCAGGGCGTCGGCGGCCTGCAGGCGCAGTCATGGTATGAGCCGGTCCGCAGCGCGCTGACTCCCGGCCGCGCCGCCCTCCTGCTCGCAGCGATGACGGCGATGTATGCCGCAGGGGTCCTGACCCTACGCCGCCTGCTCGCGTTGCCGGACAGCCAGGTCGCGCGTGCCGGCTCGTAAACGGGCGGTGCAGGCGGCGGTCTGGGGGGGCGCCGCACTGCTCCTGATTTTCCCCCAGGTGGCGCGCGCCGATGAAGCCCGCCCCGCCACCGCGGCCTGGAAGTCTCATCTGGAGTACCTCACCCACATTCTGCAGGACGGTCCCAGCCGCATCGTGCGGGACCACATCGTCTCGCTGGCCGCCGGGAGTACCGCGCTCACCTTCGAGTATGCTGGCGGCGGCGAGCTGACGCTCGCCCTGGAGCACGGGGAGGTCCGTATCGATGGTCGTTCGGTCGGCCGCTACCCCGTCGGTGGTGCGCTGGAGGCGGCCTGGCGGCGGCTGGCCCAGGAGGCCACCCGGAGCGATGCCCCCGCCACCCTGAGCTCGCTGCGGGCGTGGCAACCGGAGGGACTCTCGCGGGAGGAGGCCTCCGCCGCGGCCCTGCTTCGGGATGAGGTGGCCTCCCTGTCGGCGCCTCCGGGCGGATTGCTTCCGCCCCAGGCCTTGGAGCCCGCTCCCCCGGGCGGCCTCACCGTGGATCTCACCGACCTGAGCCAGCCAGAGCGGCTGGCTCCGCTGCTGCGGTCTGCCGCGACGCTTCGGGGTCCGGCGCTGCGCATTACCGTCCCCGGCGGCCAGGCCTTTGCCGGGACGTTCAGCGTCGGTTCCCGGGAGCGGCGCACCGGGCATCATCTCATCGTCCGGGGAGACGCCAACATCTATGGGACCCTCGATGGCAATCTGGCCACCGTTGAGGGGGACGTCGTGATCCACCCAGGGGCGGTGATCACGGGAGATGTGCTCGCGTTGGCGGGCCAGGTCCGTGATCTCGGCGGCGAGGTGGGCGGCGAGATCCGCACCCTCGATGCCCCCCGCAGCCCGGCCGCCACACCCGGAGCCCCGCCCCCGTCGGGTTGGACCCTGCTGGCGCGGAACGCTGCCGGGGTGGCCGGCGTGCTACTGAGCCTGCTCGCCGTCGGGTTTGGCCTGGTGCTGTTCGCGCGGCCGCCGCTGGAGGTGGTCAGCGACACCGTTCTCCATTCGTTCAGCCGGTCGTTCCTGGTGGGTCTGCTCGGTCAGGTGCTGGTGCTGCCCACGTTCGGCATGCTGGTGGTGGGGCTGATCCTGTCCGTTGCCGGGATCCTGCTGGTCCCCTTCGCCGTGATCGTCTTTGCGCTGCTGCTGATCGTGGCGGTGCTCGGCGGGTTCCTGGCCATCGCCCACGCCATGGGAGAGACCCTCACTCGGCGGCAACTGGCCCGGGGTGCCTCGATCGCCAACGCCAACAGCTATCGATATGTGGCGGTCGGTCTGGCGGCGGTGGCACTGCTCTGGCTGACCTGGGTGCTTTTCGGATGGGTGCCGGTCGCCGGGACCCTGGTATTGGCCACGGCGTTGCTGGTCACCTGGCTGCTGGCGACGGTGGGTTTCGGGGCGTCACTGCTCTCCCGCGCCGGATTCCGCGAGCACTTCGCCGGGCGGCTGCTGCCGCAGGAGTCGCTCACCGACGAATACCTCTGGGCCACTCCGCAGTTTGGCGTGTCCGCCGTGAAGCGCCCGCCGCGCGACCACACGCCACCGCCGCTGTAAGGGCCCTTGGGCGGAGCCGCCTGCCGGTCCCGCCACCGCACGCGCCCCTCTAGTCCGCCGTCCCTGCCAGCGGACCGGTGAAGGCACGCGCCGCCAGGGGGAGCACCGCCAGCTGCAGCGCCACGGCCCAGGCCAGGCCCGCGACTACATCGATCGCGTAGTGATTCTGGGTATATACCGCCGCTCCCATCACGCCCACCGTCTCCACGATCAGCAGCCACGCCACCGGTCGCGGGAGCCATTTCCACGCAATGATCGTGGCGGTGGCCACGCCAGCGACATGTGAGCTGGGGAAGGCCGTGCCGAGCGAATCGCCGGCGGCGCGGGCCCCGTGGGTCACCCCGTAGAAGAACCCCTCAGTGAGCGTCCCTTGATAGTGCGGGCTCAGCTCCGCCGGACCGACCACGGGAAAAACCAGGTACCACAGGAAGCAACTCAGGTAGGTGGCCAGCAGGCGCAGGGTCCCGTCGGCGGCGGCGGGGCGGCTCCCGAACGCGGCCAGGTACACCGGGGGAAGAAACGCGGCGACGTAGTAGCTGAAGTACAGGAAATGCATCAGTTCGCTGAACCAGAGCGAGGGCATCGCCGGCATCCAGGTCAGGTTCAGGTGCTCACCGAACCAGGCGAGGTCAATCCGCGCGATGAGGCCGTCGTGAAACGCCGGTTGTCGGGCGGCGAACAGCCACCCCAGTTCCGTCCAGAAGAACCCCAGCAGCAGCAGCGGGTACACCTCGCGCAGCGCCCGGATCGGGAACGGCATCCGGTCGGGATCATGGCGGCGGAGCAGCAGCGGCAGTGCTGCAACAACGAGGTGGGCCGCGCCGAGGGTGAGCGCCGAGGGCGCGGACTGGGAGAACCAGACTCCCGCGAGCACGGCGTTGTAGCCGGCGACGAGGACATCGACTGGTCGGAGTCGGCCGGTTGCGGTGACATCGAGGGTCATGGCAAGCTCGGGGACGAGGCTTCCGCGCCGCCGGCGCGCGGGTGGTGCTTACAGGTCATGCGGGAACCGGGGCGCGTCCGGCGCAGGGATTCTCACCCGAGGCGGGCCCGGATCTTCCCGCCCACACCCAGGCCGAGCCGGCGTGTGGCCGAGCCGCCGCGCACCGCGACCTCCACGCAGCCGCCGGATCCGACGTAGGCCACGAGTCCCCCCGGCGGCACGTCACCGAAGGTGGCCCGGAGCGGTCCGATGACCAGGGAATCCAGCTCGAGAATCGCGTAGGGCGGGACCACCGTGGGCGTCAGGTTGGTGATCAGGTTCCCGTAGTGATCCACGTAGGTGACTTCCCCAACGACCATCTTGCCTTCATGCACCGGCGCGCTGCCGGGAAGCAGTGTCAGGCGCTCCCGGCTGGTGGTGCCCAGCGCGGTCAGGGGATCCCCCCGGGCGAGCCCGGCCGCGGCGGGGGCAAAGACATCCCGTCCGTGAAAGGTGTTCGACGCGTGCGGCGGAACGGCGAGGGTCACTGCTTCCAGGTCCGGCAGCTCGGCCAGGAAGCCGAGCAGCCCGTTGTCGGGGCCGACAAAGCCCTGCCCGCCGGCTCGAATCGCCAGCGCCTGGCGGGCGGTCCCCACGCCTGGATCCACGACCACCAGATGGACACTGCCCGGCGGGTAATGGCGCCAGGTCCGCGCCAGCACATAGGCCGCCCCCGCGACGTCGCCCGGACTGATCCCATGGGTCAGATCCACCAGGGTGGCGCCCGGCGCCAGGGAGAGCAAAACCCCCTTCACCTCGCCCACGTAGGAGTCGGCGGTCCCGTAGTCCGTCAGCAGGGTGATAATCGCCATGCGCAGCAAGGTAAGTGGCCCCGACCGCCGGGCCAGTGCCGGGGCCCGGCTGGCGGCCCGGCCTCCCACCCCTAACTTGTGGACCATGACCCTGTCTCCCGAGTTTCTCGCCCTGCAGGCAGCGCTCCGCGGCCGCTATGTGCTGGAGCGGGAGCTGGGTCGCGGGGGGATGGGCGTGGTGTTCCTGGCCCGGGAGATCGCGCTGGAGCGGCCGGTGGCCCTCAAGCTGCTGCCGCCCCACCTCGCCGACACCCTGGAACTGCGCGAGCGTTTCCTGCGTGAAGCCCGCACGGCGGCCCGGCTGGCCCACCCGCACATCGTTCCCATTTATGCGGTGGAGGCGGAACGCGAGCTGGTCTGGTTCGCGATGGCCTATGTCCCCGGCCAGACCCTCGCCGAGCGGGTGCGGGAAGATGGCCCGCTGGCCCCGGCGGCCGCCGCGCGGATGATGCAGGAGGTAGCCTGGGCGCTGGCCTACGCGCACCAGCAGGGCGTGGTCCACCGGGATGTGAAACCGGAGAACATTCTCATCGAGCGGGGCACCGGCCGGGCGCTGGTGGCAGACTTCGGCATTGCGCGGCTGATGGAAGCCACCCCCGTCACTCCGCACGGCGACCTCATCGGCACCGCACGCTACACCAGCCCCGAACAGGCCGCCGGAGAACCCACCGACGGGAGAAGCGACCTCTACTCCCTCGGCGTGAGCACCTTCTTCGCCCTCACCGGCCGCGCCCCATTCGATGCTGAAGCGCCCGCAGCGCTCCTGGCGCAACACCTGACCGTGCCGGCCCCTCCGGTGGCCTCGCTCCGTCCCGGAGTCCCCCGGGTCCTGGGCCAGGCCGTGGACCGCTGCCTGTCCAAGAGCCCGGCGCTCCGGTTCGCTTCCGGGGAGGCGCTGGCCGGCGCGCTGGCGCACGCGGGCTCCGCGGCAACGACCACCACCCCGCCGGTGCTGCACCGGCTGGTCCGGGAGACGTCCTCGCTGGGCGTGGATCTGGCCGGATACGGCACGCTGGCCAGCATCGTCCTGATTTCCCAGGCAATCACCGCCAAGTCGGACTTCCTGGGCATGGGACAGGTGTATGCGATCGGCATCGCGCTGGTGCTCACCAGTCTCACCGCGCTCAAGGGCATCGGCGCGGGCCGGCTCGCCCGGCAGGCCGCCAAGGAAGGCTGGACCGCCCGGGACCTGGAGGAAGCGATCGAGGAGGACGTGCGCAGCGCGGAGTTCGACGCGCCACCTGGCATGAGCCGGTCCCGGGCCACGATGCTCTTCGCCACCGGCTTCGCCGCCTGCCTGGCGCTGTGGCTGGGACCCCGCGAGGCATTGCTCACCAGCCTGGAGGGGGTCTTTCCGCTGCTGATCGACCTCGCGGCGCTCGGCATCCCGGTGGCGCTGGGTCGCTGGTATGGCAACAGACTGGAGGAGCCGAGGCACGGCAAGGCCGGCATCTTCACCCGCATCTGCGCCACCAAGGCCAAGCTGCTGCTGCGCCTCGGCGGGTTCCTGCTGCCCCGCCGGGCTCCACCCGCCCTGCCCAGCGCCCAGCCGACCGAACTCTTCCTCGCTGATCAGGCGCTGGGGCTCTTCAAGGCACTCCCCCGACCGCAGCAACGGCGGCTGACAGCGGTCGGAGAGACGATCGAGCGGCTGGCCAAGGAGGCGGTCCGGCTCCGGGCGCGCGACGCTGATCTGGCCTCGGCGATCGCGGCGACCGGGGCCCCGGACGAAGCGGGACGGGACATGGTGCGACGGGAGTTCGAGCAGGAACGCGCGGTCGTGGCCCACCAGCTCGCCGAGACGCTGGCCGCGCTCGACACGCTGCGGCTGGACCTGCTGCGGCTGCGCGCCGGTACGGCGACCCCTGAGGGCCTGACCGCCGCGCTGGAGGTCGTGCGCCGGGTGGGTCGCGATGTCGACGCGGTGCTGGAGGTGGAGCGGCTGCGGGACTAGCGCTCCGGCAGGTCAGCCGCGCAGGATCGGGAGCGGCATCCCCCGGCCGGTGCCGGCGGCCGCCAGCCGCTCGGAAATCGCCAGCAGCGCCTCGGCGGCGGGGCTGTCCGGCTGGGCCACGACGATGGGCTTGCCCCGGTCTGCCAGGTCTGCCAGTCCGGGCTGCAGCGGTACCTGCCCCAGCAGGGGCACCGAGAGCTCGTCGGCCAGCCGCTGGCCGCCGCCCTCCCCGAACATGGCGAGGCGCACCCCCGACACCGGGTCGGTGTACGGGCTCATGTTCTCCACCACCCCTGCCACCGGCACATTGACCCGCTCGAACATCTTCGCCCCGCGCAGCGCGTCGCCCACCGCGACTTCCTGGGGCGTGGTCACGATCACCGCGGTGGCCACCTGACAGGACTGCACCAGCGAGAGCTGGGCATCCCCGGTGCCGGGCGGCAGGTCCACGATGAAATAGTCCAGCTCTCCCCATTCCACGTCCCGCAGGAACTGCTGCACGATCTTCATGATGATCGGGCCGCGCCAGATTGCCGCGGCATCCCGGTCCACCAGGAAGCCGAGCGACATGAGCTTGACGCCCCACGCCAGGAGCGGCTGGATGCGGCCCTGGATCACCGGCGGTTTCTCGAACACACCGAACATCCGCGGGATATTGGGACCATAGACGTCGGCGTCCATGACCCCGACCCGATGACCCTTCTGGGCCAGCGCGACGGCGAGGTTGGCGGAGACGGTGGACTTCCCGACCCCGCCCTTGCCTGAGGAAATCGCGATGATCCGGCCGAGGTTGGGATAGTCCATCGGCGCCGGGGGCGGCGGTACCATGCCGGCCTGCCCGTGGGTCTGCCCCGGGGCAGGCTGGCCCGCGGGCGGCGGGTGGGTGGAACGGGCGGGGCCGCCGGGGTCCACCACGCTGATACGAAGCTCCTGCGGGTTCACTCCATCCAGCGACCGGATCGCCGTCCGCGCGTCGCGCACCAGGGTCGCGGGATCCTCCCGTGACAGCAGAAAGGTGAAGGACACCTTTCCCTCCTCGGAAACGACCAGGTCCCGCACCATGCCGGCGGACAGCAGGTCGTTCTCGAGCCGGGGATTCTTGATCCTGGCGAGGGCAGCGCTGACGCGGGCGGCGAGGGAATCAGTCATGCGAGAAGGATAGCGGATCGGGAGAGAGGGAGCAGCGGACCGCGGACGGCTAGATCGCTTCCACCTGCCGCACCTCCGGTACCAGCTGCTTGAGGCGGGTCTCGATGCCCTGCTTGAGGGTCACCGTAGAAGCGGAGCAGCCGTGACAGGTCCCGCCGAGGCGCAGCAGCAGCAGGCCCTGCGACTCGTCGAAATCCACCACTTCCACGGTACCCCGGTGGGAGGAGATGTACGGTCGCAGCGTATCGAGGCTGTGCTCGATGCGCTCAAAGATATCCGGCGACGCTGTGTTTTCGGTCATTCGATCTATCTGGTTACCGGCCACGTGGCCACTCATCCGAGGGAAACAAACGCCCTGTCACCGCGCGGTCAACCGGCGCCGTTGCCGCCGAGATATTCACGGGCCGCCGTCAGCACCTGCGCCTGCACTTCTGCCAGCGAGCCCTCGAGGGACAGTCCCGAAGCCTTGGTGTGACCGCCCCCGCCGAAGGGTTTGGCAAATGCGGCCACATCCACCACGCCCACCGACCGCAGCGAGACCTTCACCCGTCCGGAGGCAATCTCCCGGAAGAGGAGCGCCATGCGCACCCCGGAGATGCTGCGCGGAACCTCCACGATCCCGTCGAGATCATCCGCGGTGGCCCCGTGCCGTTCCAGCGCCCCGGGAGGCACCGTGACCCAGGCGAGCCCATGTTCCGGCTCGACCACCATCGTCTGCAAGGTCTCGGCGAACAGCCGCGCGCGGCCCTCGGGGGCGTTGGCGTAGACATCCAGGTAGATCTGTTCCGGATCCAGCCCCACCTCTAACAGCGCCGCGGCGGTGCGCAGCACCGCGGGCCGGGTGTTGCTGAAGCGGAAGCCGCCGGTGTCGGTGAGGATCGCCACGTAGAGCGCGCGCGCCGCCGCCCGGGTGAGCGGCCAGCCGTTGGCCTCGGCCAGCTGGAAGATGAGTTCGCCGGTGGCAGACGCTTCCGCGTCCACATAGCGGGGACCGTCGGGGAGATGCCCCTGGCTGACATGATGATCCACGCACGCAACCGGCACGCCGCGCTCCAGCACCGTCTGGCTCAGCATGCCGAGCCGGCCGACATCCGAGATGTCCAGCACCAGGATCAGGTCGGCCCGCCGCAGTTCCTTCACGGCGCTCTGGGTACAGTCCACCCCCGGCAGATCCGCAAAGAGAAAGTGGTACCGGTCCGGTGTGGGGGATGGGTTGGTAACGACCGCGCTGATTCCCTGCGCCTTGAGGAGGTGGACCAGTCCCACCTCGCTGCCAAGGCCGTCGCCATCGGGGTTGACGTGGGTGGTGATGCAGATCCGCTGGCCGGGCCGGAGGCACTCGGTGAACGCTCTGGCCTCTTGGAGGCGCGCGGGGGAGAGATCGGTCATTTGGGCGGAAGTATAGTGCGCTCCCCCAAAAGGTCGAGGCCGCGGCATGCCGCGGCCTCGACCGATTCCTGGCACCAGGACCGGCGGGAGGACCCCGCCGATCCCGCCATCACCGGCGCAACTACCGGTTCAGCGCCGAATGCCGCCGGCCGTACACAAAGTAGATCACCATGCCGAGCGCCATCCAGATGGCCAGCCGCAACCAGGTGTCCACCGGCAGGCCGTACATCATGTACCCGCAGATCAGGATGCCGAGAATCGGCACCACCGGCACCCACGGGGTGCGGAACGGACGGGGGAGATCCGGCTGGGTATGCCGGAGGACCAGGATACCGCCGCAGACGATGACGAAGGCGAGCAGGGTGCCGATGGACACCAGTTCGCCGAGGAGACCGATCGGGAACAGGCCCGCGATCAGCATCGCCACGACGCCGGTGATGATGGTGGCGATGTAGGGCGTGCGGAACTTCGGGTGCACCTTGCCGAAGATCGGCGGCAGCAGCCCGTCGCGCGCCATCGAGTAGAAGATGCGGGGCTGTCCCATGAGCATCACCAGCACCACCGAGGCCAGGCCGGCGATGGCCCCGATATTGACCAGGTACCCCAGCCAGGCGAGCGACGGCCCGGCCTTCTGGATGGCCACGAACACCGGGTGCGGCACGTTCAGCTCGCTGTAGTGGGCGATGCCGGTCATCACCAGCGCCATCAGGATGTAGAGCACCGTGCAGACGGCCAGCGACCCGAGAATGCCGATCGGCAGGTCCTTTTGCGGGTTCTTGGCTTCCTGCGCAGCGGTGGAGACGGCGTCGAAGCCGATGTACGCAAAGAAGATCACGCCGGCGCCGCGGACGACGCCGCTCAGGCCGAAGTGCCCGAACTCCCCGGTGTTCGGGGGGATGAACGGATGCCAGTTGGCGGTGTTGATGTACTTGAAGCCGAAGCCGATGACCAGCAGGACGATGGCCACCTTCACGTAGACGATGATGTTGTTGAAGCGTGCCGACTCCTTGATGCCCACCACCAGCAGCGTGGTGATCAACAGGATGAGCCCCATCGCCGGGACGTTCAGGATCCCCTGGACCAGGGTGAAGCCCTTCTCGGCGCATTCGGCGATCGGCACCGCCGTCCGGCTGATCTCGTTGACCGCGACCGCCCCGGTCTGGGGATCCACGCAGATCTGCGATGGCACCAGGGTGTGGGTCCCCTGCACCGTGAAGGGCGAGCCGGTGAGGGCCGGCGGCAGGCCGAAGCCGAGTTCCGCCATGAACGCGGTGAAGTACCCCGACCAGCCGACCGCCACGGTGGACGCCGCGAACAGGTACTCCAGGATCAGGTCCCAGCCGATGATCCAGGCCACGAACTCGCCCAGGGTGGCGTAGCCGTAGGTATAGGCGCTTCCCGCCACCGGAATCATCGACGCGAACTCGGCGTAGCAGAGTCCGGCGAAGAGGCAGCCGAACCCGGCCAGCACAAACGAGAGCACGATCGCCGGGCCGGCATACTGCGCGGCGGCGGTGCCGGTCAGCACGAAAATACCCGCGCCGATGATGGCACCGATGCCCAGCAGGACGAGGTTGGTCGCCGTCAGCGCGCGCTTGAGCCCGTGTTCGTCGTCCTCGGGCATGAGTTCGGCCAGCGACTTGGTGCGGAAGAGACTCATGAGAGTGGAGTCCTGGTGAGGGGTAAGTGCGCGCCGCCGGGAGCCGGCCGGCGCAGAGCTTCACTGCCCGGGGACCGCGCCGGTGCATTCACCGCGCGCCCCGTCCCGCTGCCGGCCACCTGTGCTGCCGGTCGTGCCGGCGATTCAGACGTTGTAGTTGGGCGCTTCCCGGGTGATATGCACGTCATGGGGGTGGGACTCGCGCAGTCCAGCACTGGTGATCTGGACCATCTCCACCTCCCGGCACAGCTCCGCAATCGAGGCGACACCGCAGTAGCCCATGCCGCTGCGCAGCCCGCCCACCATCTGGAACAGCACCTCCGCGACCGGGCCCTTGTACGCCACCCGGCCCTCGATGCCCTCCGGTACCAGCTTGCTGGCCGCCAGCTCGCCCTGCTGGAAATACCGGTCCGCCGATCCGTCCTGCATGGCGGCCAGGCTGCCCATCCCCCGGATGGCCTTGAAGCGCCGGCCTTCCGCCAGGATCGATTCACCGGGACTCTCGTCGGTGCCGGCGAGCATGGACCCCATCATCACGGAGGACGCCCCCGCGGCCAGCGCCTTGACCACGTCGCCCGAGTACTTGATGCCGCCATCGGCGATCACCGGCACCTCACCGGCGCCGCGCACCGCATCGGTCAGGGCGGTCACCTGCGGCACCCCCACGCCGGTGACCACCCGGGTGGTGCAGATGCTCCCAGGACCCACCCCGACCTTGACCGCATCGGCCCCGCGCCGCACCAACTCCCGGGCGCCGCTCTCGGTGGCCACATTGCCGGCGATGAGCTGGGCGTCCGGAAACGCCTCGCGCAGCAGAGCCACCGTCTGCAGCACCCCCTCGCTGTGCCCATGGGCGGAGTCAATCACCAGGGCATCGGCCCCGGCGTCGAGCAGGGCCCGGGCCCGATCCTTCGCCTCGGGGCTGCCGCCCACCGCCGCCGCCACCCGGAGGCGGCCGTGCTGGTCCTTGTTGGCGTCGGGGAACTGCTTCCGCTTGAAGATGTCCTTGACGGTGATCAGCCCGCGGAGCAAGCCCGCGGCGTCCACGACCGGCAGCTTCTCGATGCGGTGCCGGGCCAGGATCCGCTCCGCCTCGTCGAGGTCGGTGCCGACCGGGGCCGTGACCAGACGCTCCTTGGTCATGACCTCGCGGATCGGCTGGTCCAGGTTGGGCTCGAACTGCAGGTCCCGGTTGGTGATGATTCCGACCAGCTTGCCGGCGGCATCCACGATCGGCACCCCGGAGATCTTGTACCGGGTCATCGCGTTCGCGGCCTCACGCAGCGGCCGCTCGGGGGTGAGCGTGATCGGGTTGCGGATCATGCCGCTCTCGCTCCGCTTGACCCGGTCCACCTCCTGGGCCTGCTTCTCCACGGTCATGTTCTTGTGCAGGACGCCGATGCCGCCGGCGCGGGCCATGGCGATGGCCATGTCGGCCTCCGTGACCGTGTCCATGGCCGCGGAGATGAGCGGAACATTCAGGGTGATGGCGCGGGTGAGGCGGCTCTGGACCGAAACCAGGCGCGGATGGACCGTCGAATGCCGTGGGACGAGCAGGACGTCGTCGAAGGTGAGCGCCAGCCCGGGGCGGATCGGACTCATGCCGGGCCTGTCCCAGAGTGAAATAGGTGTTCCATCCTTAAGTCTACGGCGCGAGCGCGGGCAGGCGCAAGGCGGGGTGTCCCGGGCGGCCGGTCATCGGCGGCGCCAGAGCAGGTAGACCGGCACCCCCAGCGCCACGATCAGCAGTCCGGGCCACGTGTAGAGCGGCTTCTCAATGAGCAGGATCACCATGAGCCCAGCCGAGCTCAGCAGGTACAGACCCGGCAGCACCGGGTACCCGAAGGCCCGGACCGGCCGCGGCAGATGCGGCTGGGTGAACCGGAGCCGGAACAACGCCATGATCGTCACGGCATAGAACAGCAGGGACGCGAAGATCACGTAATCGAGCAGGTTGGAGTAGCTCCCGCTCAGGCAGAGGACCATCGCCCACCCTGCCTGGGTCATCAGGCCGAAGGCCGGCGTC
>CAYUYF010000032.1:0-36435 GCA_964449145.1 uncultured Gemmatimonadaceae bacterium
TCCTTGAGGCTGATGGAGTTGACCACGCCCTTGCCCTGCAAGTTCTGCAGGCCCGCCTCCAGGACCGACCACTTGGAGCTGTCCAGCATGACCGGCACACGGGCAATCGCCGGCTCGCTCCCCACCAGGCGGAGGAATTTCACCATCGCCGCCTCGGAGTCGAGCATCCCCTCGTCCATGTTGATATCGATGAGCTGGGCGCCGTTCTCGACCTGGTGCCGGGCCACCTCGAGGGCCGCCTCGTACTGGCCGTCGAGGATCAGCTTGGCGAAGCGGCGGGAGCCGGTGACGTTGGTGCGCTCCCCCACGTTGACGAAGTTGGTCTGGGGCCCGATGGTGAGCGGCTCCATCCCCGCCAGCCGGCAGCGCGGCTGCACGTGGGGGCGCGGGCGGGGCGGGACGTCCCGCACCGCCGCGGCCAGCGCCCGGATATGGTCGGGCGTGGTGCCGCAGCACCCGCCCACGATGTTGACCAGCCCGGCAGTGGCGAACTCCTGCATCACGCCTGCCATGGAGGCGGGCGTCTCATCGTAGCCGCCGAAGGCGTTTGGCAGGCCGGCGTTGGGATGGGCACTGAGCCAGACCGGCGCCACGCGGGAGAGGTCCTGTACCCAGGCGCGCAGGTCGCTGGCACCCAGGGCACAGTTGAGGCCCACGGAAATCGGCCGGGCATGCGCCACCGAGTTCCAGAACGCCTCGACGGTCTGTCCCGAGAGCGTCCGGCCGCTCCGGTCGGTGATCGTGCCGGAAATCATGACCGGTACCCGTGTGCCGGTCCGCTCGAAGACCTCCTCGATGGCGAACAGCGCCGCCTTGGCGTTGAGCGTGTCGAAGATGGTCTCCACCATCAGCAGGTCGGCCCCGCCCTCGAGCAAACCGGTCGCCGCCTCCCCGTAGGCCTGCGCCAGGTCGGTGAAGCTCACGCTTCGGAAACCCGGGTCGTTCACGTCCGGGGAGAGCGATGCCGTCTTGCTGGTGGGGCCCAGGATCCCGGCGACGAACCGCGGGCGACCCGGCTCGCGGGTCTCGAACTCGTCCGCGACCGCCCGTGCCAGCCGGGCCGCCTCACGATTCAGTTCCGGCGCCAGCGCCTCCATGCCGTAGTCCGCCATGGACACGGTGGTGGAGTTGAAGGTATTGGTCTCGATGATGTCCGCGCCCGCCTCCAGATACGAGGCGTGGATGCCGCGGATGATCGCGGGGCGGGTGAGGGTCAGGAGGTCGTTGTTACCCTTGAGGTCCCGCGGCCAGTCGCGGAAACGCTCACCGCGATAGTCCGCCTCGGCAAGGTGATGGGCTTGGATCATGGTCCCCATGGCACCGTCGAGCAGCAGGATGCGCCGCTCCAGCAGGGCGGGGAGCAGGGCCAGACGGGTGGAGCGGGCGGATGCGTTCATTTCGTGGCCACCATGACAGGACCCCCGGGGCGCTCGACGGCTCCCCGGGGGTGGACCGTTTTAGCAGTTATTTAACGTGGCTGCAATAGGCGCAAATCACCACGAGCATCGTCAGTTGTCGTCTCCAAGCTAGCCAGATCCCTCGGTGACCTCAAGCGCCAGCCTGCGCCCGGCCTCCGCCGGGCTGATGCCATCGATCAGCACCGTCTTCCGGCGGCTGGTTGAGCCGGCCACGATCCGGACGGCCGCCCGGGGCACGCCGAGCCGCTCGGCTAGGAAGCGGATCAGCCCGTCGTTGGCGGCTCCCTCCACCGGCGGAGCCTGCAGCCGCACCTTGAGTGCCTCCCCGTGACGGCCCACCAGTTCGTTCCGGGAGGCGCGCGGCTGGACCTGGACGGCGAGCCGTATTCCCGTCGCGGTCGGCACGATCGGTGGCATTCAGCGCCGCGCCCGACCCGGGTCAGGCCTCACAAGAGCCCGAGGAGCACCCGGCGGGCCAGAATGAGCATCAGGTACGCCACCAGCGGGGTGATGTCGACCATCCCCAGCGGGGGGATGACCCGACCGAGCGGCGCAATGATCCAGTCGGTAAGCCCATGGGCCACTCGCATGGGCTTGGAGTAGGGCGAAACCCCAAACCAGGAGGCGATGACCCGGACGAACAGGGCCAGCATCAGGCCCGAGAAGACCAGATTCACCGCGAAGTAGAGGATGCCCCTCGGGCCTGCGCTGGCGCTGGCGATGAGCGACATGACCATGCCCACCCCCCATTGCACCAGGCCGAGCACGACCAGGCCACCCAGCAACGCCGCCCAGAAGAACATGGCCGGTGCGCTGCTGGGGTTGCCGCCGCTCTTCAGCAGGCGGGATTCCAGCGGCTTCACGAACGGCTCGCCCAGCCGGCGCCCGAGGCGGGCGAGCGGGTTGAACGGGGTCAGGTGGCGCTGCCGCACCGCCCAGTGCGTCCCGGCGACAATCGACGCCGTGACAAAGGCGGCGAAGACCAGGACCTTGGTGACGAGAATGATGGTGGAGGCGATCATGATCGAAGATAAGGGCGCCGCGGCTGCGGGGTGGCCGGGCGCGGGGAGCTACTTGGCGACCCGGAAACGGCCCGACCCGCCGGCCACGGAGTCGCACAGGACCTCGAAGGTCCCGTCGTGGAGCATGGAGCTCTCGAGGATCAGGGAGGTGCCGGCGCAGCTCCGGAGGACATGCCCCTCCGAGTGGCGGAAGGCGATCGTCACCAGCGGGTCGCTCCCCTCGCGCCCGAGGCGGCGCACGTACATGGGCGTCAGGCTGTCCAGCCCCGCCTGCCGCAGGGAGCCTGGCAGGCGGTTGCGGTGCGAGCTGCGGTAGGCCATGACCCGGTCCATGATGTCATACAGCTCGCGCCCGATCTCGTTGGCGTCGGCCTGGGCCGGCTCGACCGGCGGGAGATTGGCCGCCGGCCGGTGGCCCGCGGCGGGCTTGTCACCGCTACAGGCGGCCAGCGCCCCGGCCAGCAGGAGGCCGGAGAGCCGCAGCGACCTACTCCATGGCGAATTCACGATTGAACACCACTTCGAGGCTGAAGGTCTTGGCTCGGCTCTTGGTCTCGATGTACTCCGCGATCCGCTGCAGCCGATCCGGGATGGCCACGATCTTCTCCTGCGCCTTGCGGCCCATCTCGTTGAGCCCATCGATCGTCTCGACGCGCCAGTAGCGGATCTGTTCCTGCACGATGCGCAGGTAGTCGCGCGGCCCGTAGATGCCGGAGCGCCGGATGATGTCGGCGATCTCGCGGAATCCTGGAATCGTGTGGCCGGGCATCTCGATGCTGGGCAGGATGAGGGAGGCGGAATAGAGCGCCTCGTTCGGGTCGCGCGACAGGATCTCCTCGAACACCGTCCGGTAGAACGTGAAATGCCGGGCTTCCTCGCTTGCCACGTTGCTCAGCACATCGGCCAGGAGCGGCTCGTATTCCGCGATGAGCTTGCCGGTTTCCCCGTGGGACTGCTGGGTGGCCCGCTCCTGCAGCGTGGTGTAGGCGAAGACCCGGTAGGGATCCTTGTCCCAGTCGGGCTGGAAGCCGCTGCGCAGGTAATTGAACTGCATCTGCTCCAGGCGGTGCTGGTCCAGAATCCGGGCGTCGCGGAGATAGTCCCTCAGCACCACCCCGTGCCGGTCCTCCTCCGCGGTCCAGAGATTGTTCCACTCCTGCCAGTGGCTGCCATCGCCCAGATATACCGCCAGCAGCCGGTGGAAGTGCGGCAGCCCTTCCTCCGTCAGCATGTTGAGCGCCAGCGCGGCGCGGGCGGGGTCGGGGATGCCGGACGCGCGCTCGCGCAACTGGGTGAGATGGGCCTCGGGATCCTCCCCCGGCTTGGGACTCAGGAGCTCGTTGGGGAACCACAACGGCCGCTTGAGTTCGTGCGCGGTCATGAGCTCCCGCACCCGGGGTTCGAGGTCCTTGAGCACCTCGATCTTGGTGAAGAAGGTTCGTGCGGTGTGGGGCAGTGGCATCGGCAATCCTCTAAAAAACAGCGTGCCCGGGAGTCATCCCGGGCACGGTCGGCGACGGAGAGGCAGGGGAGCGACGATTGGAAACTAATCCGCGGCGCCCGGGGGGCGCTAGACCAGCGGGGCGAGGTCCTTTTCCATGAGGTACCAGCTGGTGCCGCCGATGTAGCCGTCTCGGCGGAGCACCCGGCGCCACCCATTGGCGAGCAGCTCCGGTTCGCCACTGGGGTCGTCGGTCCAGAACTCGGCCAGATGCGCGCCCAGATCCCGGGCATGCTCCTCGAACGCCATGAGCAGCCGGTGTCCGTGGCCCTGGTGCCGGGCATCGTCACGGACGGCGATGTCCACCATATGGGCGACACCGCCGCGCAGGGTGTACCGCAGACCACCGACCCAATCGCCGATAGCATTGCTGAGAATCAGGTAGTGGTCGTCGAGGTGGGTGGGCTCGCCGGTAGCCTCCTCCTCCTGGAGGGTGAGGTCGGCAAACCAGTCGGCGAATTCCTCGCCCTGTTCCATCTCTCGAATCGTCAGTTCGCCCATGGCTCCTCTTCTATCGGAGAATGGCCAAAAGAGTTCCAGTCCCCATCCCGAGGGGTAGCAACCTTGGTGCCATCCGCGCCGGCGTTCCCTCTCCCTGGGCCAGCTTGATAACCGATTGAGGGTGAACACGTTACGGCGCCACTCGGTGCCGTGTTTCGGAGCCGCCGAGCGGCGGTGATCCAATTCAGGACGCCTGACCACGACAAATCAGGACACCCTTGTCCCGTTGATGAGCCGATGGGGAACGAGATCGTGAAAAGGGGAGGGGGATCAGCCCTGCCGGGCCGAGGCCGTCAGGCGGAAGGTGGCGTGCGCGGCCGCTACCGGCTCCGGCACTGCACGGCGGCGGGGGGCACCCGGTCACAGGCGATGGATTCGTCCATGCCGCTGGAAATCGGGCCGCACGCGGTGTTCTGGGCGGCCCGCCGGGCTTCTCCCTCGTTCTCGTGGGAGGCGGTGGCGGTGTTGCGCCGTCCCTTGAACTCCACGGTGACGGTGCACTCGACCTTCTGGGCGCTCAAGGTGTTGAAGAGCAGCAGCGCGCCAAAGGCGATGATGGCCACGAGGGTGATGATGGTGCCGCGTTTCATGGATTGGATCGGGTGGAGGGGGAGTGCTGCTGCCTGCTCCTAGGGTAGTGATCGGCGCCGGTTCGCGCTACTGGTGGCCACCGGCTCCGCGGGGCTCTCCAGCAGTTCCCACTGTACGTCATCCCGGACACCGCGCCACGCCTGGATGGGGCCATGCAGGACCTGACCCTGGTACGCGGCATAGCCGAGGCGAATGGCGAACGGAAGGTCGAGCGGCAGGGCGTAATCGGAAATGGATACGGGGCGTCCATCCAGGGCCAGGCCGCAGCGGCCGTCCGGGAAGAGTTGCAGCCTGAGCCGGAAGGTGCGCCCATCCCCGAGAACGGAATCCACCGGCAAGACCCTGGACCACGGGCCCGCGGCGTGACCGAGCCGCAGCTTCCCGACCAGCCCTTCACCTGTTGGGTAGGCTGTCGAGCACAGCCGGTTTTCCAGCACCCCACGGAGGGGTACGAAACCGCTCAGGTGATCCCAGTCTCCCAGGCTGAGCGAGTCGAGTCCCCCCACCCAATCCAGTGTGAGCACCTGGCCCTGGCTGCGGGTCAGGTGAATCGAAATGCTAGCCTCCACCCCGAGTCCCTCCGAGGCGTCCCAGTGGTCTCGGCTATAGGCGCCGCTGGTGTACGATCCATCCCCGTTGTTGTTGAACGCTGGAGCTTTCCAGGGGCCCTCCGTGACAAAGGGGCGGGGTTCCCCGAATGGGATCCAGTGGGCCTCGATACCCCGCGCCCACCCTTCGAGCAGGATGAAGCTGTCGCGGGCAGGGACCACGGCGGTGCGCAACCAACCCCGGCGCCAGCCCCCCACATCCACCTGCACCGTGACCGGGCCGGACCGGAGCGGCCGGGCGAGCCCGGTGGTGTCCACCGTGAGCACGCTGGTGTCCGACACGGACCACACCGGTGTGGCGCTGCCGTGGATTTCTGTTCCCCCAGCTGCCCACAGCCTGAGCTTGAACCGATACGCGGCATCACTCCGGATCGCGTTGCGGGGCGGCGGCACAATCTCCACCGAGTCGAGGTACTCCCGGGGTGCGCCGGCCTGGGGGAGCCAGACCAGCTCGGGATACAGGCTGGTAATGCCGGTGACCTCCCGTGCGCGCGCGGGATCGTCGGTGGGGTGCACCAGCAGGCGAAACTGCCCGTCCTCGCGGGGTCGCGCCAGCACGACCGCCAGCCAGCGTCGATCCGGACTGAGCCAGGCATTCTTCACATACCGGTGCAGGACCCTGACCCCGCCGGTCTCCAGGTCGTACCGGACCAGTAGATAGGTGCCTGCGCTGTCCACGGTCAGCAGCACGCGCGCCTCGTCTACCCAGCCGTGCGCATCCCACATGAGGAATCCGGGAATGGCGAAGCAGGTGGGTGGCACACTGGCGTCCTGGGGCATCCAGCAGGTCTCCGGCAGCCGGTCGTCATAGGTGCGATGAAAGAGCAGCCGGGTACCGTCGGGGGAGTAGAACCCCACCTGTTCGGCGGGCCGGCCGCTGGTCAGGCGGCGCTCCACGCGGGTCTGGAGGTCCATGTAGGCCAGGTCGTAATTGTCCTCTCCCGCCGGACTCCATTGTGAGGTGAGCCAAGTGAACCCGCGGCCATCGGGGGTCCAGGTGGGGTAGTAGTCGTCGCCGCGATAGCGGGTAAGCCGGGTCTCCACGCCGGTGGAGTCACGGAGATACACGTCGTAGGTCTCAGGCTGGCGCGGGTGTTCCCGGGACAGCAGCCAGCGGCGGCCGTCGGGCGATGGGACCACCTGCTGGAGCGGCAGCCGAAACGGGAGCGCCTGGCGCTCCAGCTGCTGCAGCGGGATCGGCGCCCCCGCGTGCCAGTCGGATTCCCGAATCTCCAGGCGGAGAATGTTGGTGTCCGCGGCCGCCCGGTCGCGGAGCAGCAGGACCGCCTCAGGGGGTGGGCGACGAACCGCGGGGGCCAGGATCGCCACCCCGGCTCCGAGCACGAGCAGGGCCAGCACGGCGACCCGGCCACTGCTCAGGCTGAAGCGAGCCCAGGCCGGGAGCCGGCGCACCAGCCGGAGCACATCGGGAAGCGGCGTACCTTCGCCCAGGAATTCGTACGCGATTTCTCCCACCCGCCGCGGGTCTCCCCGGCGCCGCAGCGCCACCAGGTAGCGGGCGAAGACGCCGGTCACCTCGATCTTTCGGCCGGCGAGATCGAGATGCCGTCCGGCGCGGACCAGATCCGGCGGCTCGACCTCGGCTCCCTCGAGGAGTGCGTTCGCGAGGCCGGCGTGGACCGAGGGAATCGAATCGGTGCTGGCCACTTCGAGGGCGGCCGCTGCGATCTCGTCGTGGGCCGGCAGGGCGAGGTCGCCGCTGCGATGGACCAGGCCTCGCTGCTCGAGGCCGGCCAGGGTGTCGTCGAGAATAGGCCCCGGGACGGTGGTGGCGCGGGCGAGCTGCCACAGGCTTACCGGGGTGCCGGCCACCGCCAGGATGACCAGCAGGCGGCGGCTGAGCTCGTCCAGGTTGCTGACGCGGTGCTGCAGCGCACTGCCTTCGCGGAGCGCCTGGGCGAGGGCGGCGTGGTGATCGCAGCGCCAGGCGCCATCCCGGATGAGCAGCCAGCCGCGATCGACCGCCAGTTGCAGCGTCTCCAGCAGCAGGAGTGGGGCGCCGCCGGTGGCCCGGGTGAGGTCCTCTGGCAGGCGGAGGCTCCAGCCTTCGTCGGGCAGCTGCCCCAGGCTGGCGAGCAGCTCTCCGGTTTGCGCCACGGTCAGCGGGGACAGCGCCAGGACCTGCGCGGACTCGCCGACAAGGCCGGCCTCGGCGATGGGCCGGGCCGCGGTCAGGATGAGCACACGCAGGTTGCCAACACGGTCCAGCAGGGGACGCAGGGCCTGACGCGAGGCGACATCGGCCCAGTGCACATCGTCCAGCACGATGGCGCAGGGCTGCTCTTCGCTGACGGCGGTGAGCAACTCGGTCAGCGCCGCGGCGCGGCGGCGCAGCGCTTCGCCGCCAGCGGCGGAGTCGGCCTGGGCCGCGAAACGGGTGGAGAGCGCCGGGTTGAGGGCGATCAGGCTGCTCGCGGAGGCAGGCGAAATCCCGACGGCACCCGGGAGGTTGGCGAGCACCCGGGCCAGTTCTCCGACGTAACTGTAGGGAATAGCCCGGTCCCCGGGATTAGCGCGGAGGGTCACGACCGTCGCGCCCAGGCCGCGGAAGCGGCGGTGGATGTCGGCGCACAGCCGGCTCTTGCCCAGCCCGGGCGGGGCGGAGAGGTGAACGTGCCGTCCGGCGTGCCGGGTCACGCTTTCCCACGCGGCGATGATCGCGGCGAACTCGCGCTCGCGGCCGACCAGGGCGGGATTGAGGCCGCCGCTTCCGGTGGGAACGGGCCGGTCATCCCGGCCGCGCGAGAGGAGCAGCCGGGTCGCGGGTTCCGGCTCGCGCTGCTCGGCCGCCAGCATCTGCGCCAGGCCGGAGGCCTCCATCGTGAAGCCAAGCTGATCGCCGCCGGCCGAATGGGTCTCCAGCAGCAGCCGCCAGGCGGCCTCGCTGTTGCGGGCGGCGTCGCGGGCCCGGCGCGCCAGCTGCTGGGCCTCCCGGAAGTGCCCCTGGTCCATGCTGCGGCGGGCCAAGGTCTCGGCGGCTCGCAGGAACGCCGAGCGGAGCCGCTGGCGCTCGACGTCGGCCCAGTGCTCGAACTCCACGCCGCCCGGGGCGGCGAACCCGTCGAGGAACTCTCCCTGGTAGATGCCGACGGCACGTTCGAGTTCGCCCGCGTCGAGCGCGGCGAGGAACTCATCGCGATCGCTGGTGAGGGGGAGCGTCAGGGCGATTTCGCCGCTGCGAGCGGCGGCCAGGCATTCGGCGCCCAGCAACTGGCGCAGGTACCAGATGGTCTGGCGGAGGGCGTGGCGGGCCTTGTCCGGTGCCAGGTCGGCCCAGAGCAGGTCCACCAGGTGTTCCCGCCGGGCGCTGCGGCGAGGAG
The DNA here is from genome assembly GCA_964449145.1 of uncultured Gemmatimonadaceae bacterium. Classification (GTDB taxonomy): domain Bacteria; phylum Gemmatimonadota; class Gemmatimonadetes; order Gemmatimonadales; family GWC2-71-9; genus JADJOM01. Next base: position 8,983 of record CAYUYF010000032.1, read on the forward strand.
CCAGCGCCAGGTAGGTGATCAGGGCGAGCGGCTTGCCGGGCGCGAGGAGGGGGGCGGAGCCGGGTGCGGGCGCGAGCGCCACCACCCCCAGGGTCGTGAGGGTGAGGGGAGAGTCGGTCCGGAGCGGAGTCTGGCCACCGTCGGTAGTCACGGCCGGCCGTTAGGCTGACGCATGGACAGGATACACCTGACAGGAGGGCGGGCGTCGAGGAGCCTGACAGAACGTACGGCGGCGGCTGTTGCCAGGCAAGGCGCCGTAGAGGGGAGCACCGGTACAGTTTGGCCCTCGCCGTCCCCGCAATCGGGGGGGGGCGCTTTCAAACTGTACCAGTGCCTGGAGAGGGGGGCCGGCGGTCCAGCGCGCGGGACCCGGCCCCCCTACCCCGCCTGCACCGCTCCCCAGATCGCTGGCAGTCCGCCGATCACCCAGACCGCGCCAGCCGCCACCGCCGCGCGGGAGAGAGACACCCGGCCCATCACCGAGAGGCCGATCGCCATCAGGACCGTGATCCACAGGGTGAAGACATCCACCCGGCCCAGCACCGCGAGCAGGAGCGGGTTGGCGGTCGTGGCATCCAGGAAGCGGCCCAGCCCGAGAGTCAGGCTGAAGCGGCTGGTGATGGACGACTCCGGCATGATGAGCACCTGCACCGCGTTGATGATGGCCTCCACCACCCGGGGGTACATGGCGTAGGTGGTCACCATGATGACCTGCCCGATTTCCGCCTTGCTCTCCACCACCTTTCCCACAAACCACAGCACGACCCCCAGCAGCAGCGGGGTGATCAGCCCGTAGATGGCCACGCCCACGATCATGAACTTCTCGCCGATGGCGCGTCCCGCCTGCAGCTGTTCCTCGGTGATCTGCGGATTGGCTCGCATCGTCTGCGCCATCGAGCGGTCGAACTCCGCCTTGAAGACCGGCGCCATCATGTCCTTGAACGCAAACGACAGCGCCACGATCAGCACGGTGAAGAGGACCAGGGCCACGCCGAAGGCGGGCGTCTCCCGACGGCGCTCGAACACCGCCGTCGGGGCGTAGAAGATTTCCAGCAGGTCTTCCCACAAAGAGGGGGCGGCCTCGCGCGCGGGCTCGGTCATGGCGGCCTCAGTGAGGTGGTGGATGGAAGGCGGGTCAGCGACTAACGTACCGGCGGACGGGTTGGTGTCAAATCGGTGCTCCCGGGTATCATCCCCCATGCGCCTGTGCCTCCTTCTCGTGCTCCTGGCATCGCTGCCGGCTTCCGCCCAGACGCTACCGGATTCCGGTGTGACGCCGGAGCCGGCGAGCCGCGGCGCCCCGGCTCCGGTGATCCTGCTGCAGCGCGCCGTGGCCGATTCCATGAACGCGATCTGGACCCGGGCCAACCAGCACTGGGACCAGCTGGCCGACCTCAACTGGATGGAGCGGAACCTCGGGACCATTCGCGACACCCAGCGGGAGTTCCTCGGCTGCCTGCTGGGCAGCGTGCGGGGCGATACCCTGGACATCGATGGCTGGGTCCCCGCCCGCAACATGAAGCGGCTCATGACCGCCGTCACCGGTGACTGCTCCGGCCTCGACCGCTACCTCGGCACCTTTCACACCCATCCCTACCTGGCCGATAACCAGAATCGCGCCACCAAGCAGCGGTTCCTCGCGCCGCAGGACCGGCAGAGCTTCGAGGCGTCCGGCGACCTGATCGCCCTGGTCATCTGGGATGTGGATTCGATCGACGCGGCGGTCCGCAACCGGGCGGGAGAAATCCTGCATCCGGCGCCCGTGCTGGTGCGCTAGGCCGGCGACGCGCCCGGCGCTGGCCCTGAGCGCACGCTTTCCTCGACCCATGCCAGGTAGGCTGCGCTGCCCAGGGCGATCGGGGTCGCGACGATCTCCGGCACCTCGTAGCTGTGGAGTTGGCGGATGCGCTGCTCGAGCGCGGGGAAGCGGGCCAGGGTGGTCTTCAGGGTGCAGAACCACTCGGTGGCGTCTTCCACCGCCCCCTGCCACCGGTAGGTGCTGCTCAGCGGCCCATGCACCTGGGCACAGGCCGCCAGCCGCTCGGCCACCAGCGCCGCGGCGGCCTCCCGGGCGGCGGCCTCATCGGGCCAGGTGGTGGTGACGATCAGGTGCGAGACAGGCTCAGTCATCGGTGGGCTCCACGGCGGTGGACTCCGGAGTGGACGTCGGTGGTCTCCGCGGAATCTGGTCCCTCAGCCCGCGAGACGGAATCCGGGCGGCGGACCGCGACCGATCATGAAAAGGGGCACCCGGCCTGGCCGGGTGCCCCTTGGCGCAGCTGCGGTACTCCCGTCAGCTGGGGATCATCGTCTCGTCGCCGGTCTTGCCGTCCTTGATGGGCACGACGGCGATTCTCCACCCGCTCTTGAAGGTGACCACCACGCGGTTGCCTTGCGGATCGGCGGCGATATCCTCGATGTCCGCCCCGAACTTCCCACGGGCAAAGTTGATGGCCACCTCTGCCTGCGCCTCGGGACCACTGTTATAGGGCCGCCCGAACTCCCGCCCGATGGCCATGGCGATGGCCTGCTCTCGTCCGTAGCGCGCGAACTGGTCCGCCGGTACCAGGCCGTCCTGGCTGGACACGTGGCGGGTGAAGTTATAGTCGCGGCATCCGCCACCGATGAGGGCGGCGGCGAGCAGGAGCGGAAAAGCCGGGCGAAGCATGCGCATAGGGTGTGGGATCGGGACGCCCGAAGCTACTAGATTGCCCGAGGTATGCGCAATGTCATCCTGGGGTTGCTGAGCGGCTGCCTGATCAGCCTGTTGGGCGCGCTGGGCGCCCCGCTGGGCGCGCAGGCCCGGGTCGATCTGGCGGCCTGGTCCGCTCCCTGTCTGCCCGCCGGATCATCAGGCGTCGAAGGGACCCGGCAGCTGGCGGGGCTGAGGGCGTTGGCGGTTGGCCGGCAGACCACGGCGCCCACTCGGGTCACCGTCTGGCCTCACGCGGTCTCCGCGCTCACCGCGCTGGCGCTGGCCTCGGTGTTCGACAACCCGATTCAGGGCCAGGTCCAGGACCACCGCAGCGAGCCGGGTGACGATCTGGCCAGACTGGCGCGGCGACTCGGTCAGCCCGAGGTCTACGCGCCGGTGGCCCTTGGGACGGTGGCGGTCGGACTGGTGACGGGGAACGGCCGGGTCACGCGGGCCGGCGGCCGGATCACGGGCAGTCTGCTCCTTGCCGGGGTGGCGGTCAACATCCTCAAGCCGCTGGTGGGCCGGGCCAGGCCGCAGTTCAGCCTTGAGGCCCACGACTTCCGTCCGTTCAGCAGCCAGGACGCTTGGCCCTCGGGCCACACGGCGGTGGCGTTCGCGCTGGCGACTTCGCTGAGCGACGAACTCCGGCAAACCCCTGCCAGCGTCCTCCTGTACGGGGCGGCGACGCTGACCGCGTGGTCCCGCGTCAACGACAACCGGCACTGGGTCACGGACGTGGCTGCCGGCGCCCTCATCGGCGTCGCGAGCGCCAAGCTCATGAACGGGCGGTGGCGGGTGTTCGGTCTCTCCGGGCCGGCGTTTCTGCTGGAAGGCGATCGCGCCGGCGTTCACCTGGCGTTCTGACACCGCGACGCCGCAGATCATCACCGGACGCGGAGCGGGCGGCGGATCCCGGGACTGTCGCCCTGAGATCCGCCGCCCGCATCGCGCCCAGCCCCGCCGGCGCTCCGGCCGTTGCCGCCTAGGCCGCCAGCGGTTCCTCGATCCAGATGTACTCGGGGTCGATCACCCCGGTGCCTTCATCCCGGATGTGCCACGGCATGCCGGAGATATCCAGCAGGCGCATGAACGGATCGGGATCGAACTGCTCTGGCGACATGACCCCGGTGCCGCGCCATTCTCCGCCGGCGATGAGCCGGGCGGCGATCACCGGCGGCACCCCGGTCTGATAGGCGGTGGCCTGGACCCCGAGTTCACGGTACACCGTGTCGTGGTCGGTCACGTTGTAGACATAGAACGACCGCTCCACCCCATCGCGGATCCCACGCGCCAGGGTGCCAACACAGGTCTTCCCGTGCAGGCGGCCCCCCAGTGTCTTGGGCTCGGGCAGGAGCGCCACCACGACGTCGCGGGGCGACACGGTCACGTCACCGACCTGGACCTTCTGCTGCCGGGCGAGGCCCAGTTCCTTGAGCACGCTCAGCGTCCGCCAGGTGGTGTCGTCAAGGCAGAGCTTGAAGTCGGCCACTTTGAGGCTCGGGAAGAACATCGGCAGGGTGCGCGACTCCTCATGGTCCACGTAATACGTGGTGAGCGTCCCCAGCTCGGGGAAGTTGAACGGCTCCCGCCCGGTCAGGGCCGGCTCGAGGTGGTACGCCCCGTCCCGCCACGAAATGGCCCCGCAGGTGGTCTCGTCGATGAAGACCCAGGGGCAGAAGGTGGCCAGAAACCCGTGGTGGCCGTCGCACACCGAATTGTCGCCGTCGCGCACCCGGAGTTCGGTGACCTCATCGAGCAGGTGCTTGGCGGCGTACGCGGCGTACACATTGGAGGTCCCGGGGTCGGCGCCCATGCCGAGCAGGGCCAGGCGGCCGGCGGCACGAAACTCCGCATCGAGGGCGAACTGGTCCATGAGTTTCGGGATGCCGTCATCCTCCGCCCCGCCCGACGCCATGTCGATGTAGTCGCAGCCGGCGTCCAGGCAGGCGCGCATCACCACCAGGTTGGTGACAGGCAGCGCGGCATTGAGCAGGATGGTACTGCCGGTGCTCCGGATGGCGCGGGCGAGGGTCTCGCGGTTGCCCGCATCCAGCGTGAGGGCCCGCACGTGCGGGCGGCCGATCCGCGCGGCCAGTTGCTCGGCGCGCCCCGGAAGGGCATCTGCAACGATGAGCTGCTCGACGGTGGTCTCGTCGGCGAACTTGAGGGCGGACACGGTCCCCACCGCGCCACAACCCAACACCAGGACTTTCACAAACTCCTCTTTTCATTGTGGAGCGGGCCTCGGTCTGGCGGCCGTTCGAGGTCATGGTGCTCACCAGGCGCCGTGCCGGTGCCACGTCCTCCCCAGGCTCACCTCGCCCCCCCCGCTGACAGGGGTCGCGACTCAAGGGTGCTGTCAGTCGCGAGATCGAACCCCCCGGTTGTCGGGGGAATCAAACACGCCGCCCACCGGAGCAGGCGCCGCATAGGCAGTGTGGCGCTTCCCCGGTGGTCTGTCCACCCCCCTTGCGGCCAAGGCGAGTGGACGAAAGTCACCCACAGGTGGGGCAAGGTGGGACGGGCTAACACCTTGTGGTATGTGCGTTCCATAATGCGACACTCCCGGTCTTTCATCGTCTCACCGAGACTAGATTCAGGTCAACGCCGTTTCCTGGAGTTCCTCGTGAGCGACGCGCCCAAGACAGGTTCACCATCCTCAGGGAATCGTGTCACCGAGAGCTCAGCCTCGGCGTCGGTGGCGCAGCCCCCGTGCGTCCTGGTGGTGGATGACGACCCCGACATGATCCGGCTGTTGCGCGCGGCCCTGGCCACGCGCGGCGTGGGATGTGTGACGGCGTATGATGCCAAGCAGGGCTTCATGGCGGCCCAGAAGCACCTGCCCCGGCTGGTCCTGGTCGATTGGCACATGCCGGCCGGTGGGGGGCAGCTCATGCTGCGGCATCTGCGAGGCCACGCACCGACGCGGGGGATCCCCGTCTTTGTCGTCACCGCCGACGGCTCTCCCGGGGTGGACGCCGAGGCGGCGAAGCAGGGAGCCCGCGGAGTGCTCCGCAAGCCGGTGGACGTCATGCAGCTGCTGGATCTCATCACTCCGATCTCCCGCGACACCTCCGGCGAGTAGGCCGCCCGCCGGGCCCACGCGCCGACTCACCCCACCGCACGCACGGCTCTCCGGAATGCCCCCCTCCCTTCCCAACGCCGACCTTACCCCGCGCATCAAGGTCTGGCTGGTCTGGAAGGGTGGGTTCCTGATGGGCCCCAACTATCTCCACTTCCTCGAGGCGGTCGAGCGCGTGGGCACCATCCGCGGCGCCGGGGAGGCGGTGGGCTGGAGCTACCGCACCTGCCTCAACCGGATTCGCCGAATGGAGCTGGTGCTGGGGGCACCGGTCCTGGCCACCTCCCGTGGCGGGCGAGAACACGGCGGTGCGCGCCTGACTCCGGAGGCTCGGCAACTCGTCCGCATGTTCGCCCGCTGGCGCCGGGAGATGCACCGGCTCTCCGATCGGTCGTTCAGGAAGATCACCCGGGGTGCCCGCTGACCGCCGTCTGACCCGCCACAACCCCGCTCCCAACCCTTGCGCTTTGTGTATCCCTGCGTAACCTAGTGTTCCCTCAAATCAACACGCCGAGGGCATGCGAGGTACGCTATGGAATTGCTCAGTGCCCAGGAGACCGGTCGGCTCCTCCGGCTGAACGTCAAGCGAGTACAGGCCCTGGCCCGCGAGGGACGCCTTCCCGCCGTTCGGGTCGGCCGGAAGTGGCTATTCCCCCGGTCGCGCATTGAGGCGCTCCTGGGGGAGGCAAGCGCGCCGGTGACCCGGGCGGTGGAGTTGAGCGCCCGCAACCAGTTGCGGGGCCGGGTACTCCGTCTGCGCTCCGAAGGCCTCATGAGCGAGGTGGCGCTGGATGTGGGCGGTCAGGAACTGGTCGCCGTGATCACCCGGGCCTCCGCCGAGCGGCTGCGACTGTCCGAGGGGGATGAGGTGCTGGCGGTGATCAAGTCCACCGAGGTCATGATCGGCAGGGAGGCGTGAACGCTCACCCCCGCCGACGGTCCCTGTGGTTCTGGACGGCAGCGGCCTGTTCCCTTGGGATGCCGACCCAGGCCCGGGGCCAGGACTCACTCACGGCGTTCGCTGCGGCGGATCTGGCCCATCCGTTCGAGGAGATCGCCGAGCGGTTTGAGCGCAGGACGGGGGTGGTGGTAACCGTGGTGTTCGGCGCTTCCGCCTCCCTCGCGCTGCAGATCGAGCGGGGGGCGCCGGTGGATGTGTTCTTTTCCGCCAATCTGGGCTACGTCGACCGGCTCATTGCCGGGGGCGTGCTGGTGCCGGGCACACGCACGGTCTACGCCCGCGGGCGGCTGGCGCTGGGCTGGCCGAAGTACGGGGCCGCACTTTTCCGGCTGGAAGACCTCTTGAGGCCCGAGGTGCGTCGGGTGGCCATTGCCAACCCTGAGACCGCTCCGTACGGGCAGGCCGCGATGGAGGCCCTCAAGGCCAGCGGTGTGTGGGACCGGCTGCAACCCAAGCTGGTGATCGCGGAGAATGTGAGGCAGGCGCTTCAATACCTGCAGGCCGGTGCCGTCGAAGCGGGACTGGTGGGCCCCGCCGTGGTGCAGGCGAGCGAGGTGGACTACCTCCTCCTGGACGAGAAGCTGCACCGGCCAATTGACCAGGCCGCCGGGATCGGCAGCCGGTCTCGACGCGGCCGCACGGCGGCGGAGTTCCTCGCCTTCGTGACCGGCCCCGAGGGCTGGCCGGTGATGGTGGCCAACGGGTTCACCCGGCCCCCGCCGCGCTGATGCCGGCGGTCACGCTCTCGCTGCAGGTGGCTGGGCTGGCCACGCTGCTCACGGTCTGCACCGGGCTTCCGCTGGCGTGGCTGCTCGGGCGGCACCGCTTCCCCGGGCGGACCCTGCTGGAGACCACCCTGGTGCTCCCGTTGGTGCTCCCGCCCACCGTGCTGGGTTACTACCTCCTCGTGCTGGTGAGTCGGCAGGGTCCGGTCGGGGCATTCCTGGACTCCTACGGCATCGAACTCGCCTTCACTTGGAAGGCAGCGGTGCTCGCGGCCTATGCGGGTTCCTTCGGCATGTTCACCCGCGCTGCGGAGGCCGGCTTCGAGCTGGTGGACGGCCGCCTGGAGCAGGCGGCCCGCACGCTGGGCCGGGGCGAATGGAGTGTGTTCTGGACGGTGACGCTGCCGCTCGGCTGGCGTGGCGTGGTGGCCGGGACGATGCTGGCCTTCTGCCGGGCGGTGGGGGAGTTCGGCATCACGCTCATGGTGGCCGGCAACATTCCCGGCCGGACCCAGACGATTCCGCTGGCGATCTACGATCAGGTGCAGGCCAACCGGCTCGGTGCGGCGCACCAGCTTTCGCTGCTGACGATGATCGCCGTGGCCATCCTGCTTGTCTTCGTGGGCCGGCTCACCGGCTCGCGGACCCCGGCCTGATGCTCTCGGTCGAACTGCTCAAGCACTTTCCCGGCTTTACGCTGGATGTCTGCTGGCAGGCGGATGAGGGCGTCGTAGCCCTGTTCGGTCCGTCGGGGGCGGGCAAGACGCTCACGCTGCAGTGCCTGGCCGGGCTGGCACGGCCCGACGGCGGCCAGCTGCGGGTGCGCGGGCGGGTCATCTACGATTCCACCCGCGGCATCAATCAGGCGGTCCGGGACCGGCGGCTCGGGATGGTGTTCCAGGGCTATGCCCTCTTCCCGCACCTGACGGTGGAGGAGAACATTGCCTACGGCCTCAACCGTGAGAACCGGCCCACCCGCCAGCGCCGCACCGCCGAGATGCTTGAACGCCTGGGCCTCGGCGCGGTGCGACACGCGCGGCCCGGTGCGCTCTCCGGCGGCCAGCAGCAGCGGGTGGCGCTCGGGCGCGCGCTGGCGGTGGACCCGGACCTGCTCCTGCTGGATGAGCCGCTGGCGGCGCTGGACAGCCCGCTCCGGCGCGCGCTGCGCGACGACCTTCAGGTGGCGCTGCGCGGGTTTGGCAAGACGGCGATCGTGGTGACCCATGACCTGGCCGAGGCTTGCCAGCTCGCCGACCAGATCGTGATCTACGATCGGGGGCAGGTGCTGCAGTCGGGGCCGAAGGACGAGGTCCTGGCCCGGCCGGCCTCACCGGCGGTGGCGGGCGTCCTTGGGATCCGCAACGTGCTGGACGGGTCGGTGGTGGAGTCCACGGCCGAGTTCATCCGGCTATGCTGGCGAGGTCACGAGCTGCTGGCCGCCAACTGGCGGGAATCGCCGGACCGGCCGGTGCCCGGAGCCCGGGTCGGGTTCTTCGTGCGGCCGGAGAACGTGCGGCTGATGCGCAAGGATCGTCCCGGGCCGGCGGGGGAGCGCCGCACCAACCTGGTCTCAGGGTCGATCGTGGGAGAAACCGATCTGGGCGCCGTGGTGGCGCTGCATTTCGTGGCGCGGGGCGAAGGCAGCCCGCCCCCGCGCGGCTACGACCTGGAGATCGAAGTGTCGAAGCTGGTGTACCAGAAGCTGTGCGTGGACTACGACCGGGAGTGGACCGTGGCGGTCCAGCCCAGCGCGGTCCAGCTGCTTCCGGGGACGCTCCGCGGTCACGGTGAGGCCACCTCGAGCCGCTCGAGCTGATGCATCGAACGGGCCGCCCGGCGGTCGGTGGCCACGATGAGCTGATAGGGGCCCCGGTCCCCAGGGAGCGGCCGGCCATCCCGCTCCCACGCAATGAGCACCGGAGTGCCGCCGAGGCCCGGGTCCAGTTCTCCGATCGAAAGCACGATGCGATATCCATCACGCGCCGTTGCGATGACCACCTTGCGGAGGACGTCGCTCTTGATGGCGGAGTCGGTGGCAATGCCGGCATCCTGAAGCAGGCGCCAGAGCAACACGCCCCGGAAGTGTGACGGGGTGCCGCCTCCGGAGCGGGTCAGGGTGTCCGCGCCGAAGCGGGCCATCGCGGCGGTATCGCGCGGGCCGGGGCGCAGCACCTGACCGACCAGGGTCAGCGGGGCCAGCTGTGCCGCGGCAGGAGCGGCGGCGATCGACAGGACCAGCAGCACGAGACGGAAGCGCACGGACGACCTCGCAGTGAGACGGCGATAGGCAGCGCGTTGCCTATCGCCAGGGCGGCCGGTAAGATTGTGCCGGGCTGCCGCCCAGTCAACGCCCCGCACCACGGATGAAAATGTTCTCCACGCTGGCCGGACAGCTGCACGCGCGGTTGCTGGGGCGATGCGCCCGACCCGCGCGCGGGCGCCTTGCTGTCCTGCTGCTCCTCCTGCCGACCATGCTCCCGGCCCAGATTGGTCGGGATGTCATCCTCGCCACCACCACCAGCACGCAGGACTCCGGCCTCCTGGACAGCCTGGCGCCGCGGTTCGAGCGGCTGTGCGACTGCCGCCTCAAGACCATCGCGGTCGGCACCGGGCAGGCGCTGGCGCTGGGCGCCCGTGGCGAGGCGGACGTGGTGCTGGTGCATGCGCCGGCGCTGGAGCGGCGCTACGTGAGCGAGGGCAAGTTCGTCAACCGGCGGCTGGTGATGTCGAACGATTTCGTCATCGTCGGACCTGCGGAGGACCCAGCCGGCATCCGCGGGCGTTCCGACCTGGTCCAGGTGTTCCTCCGCCTGGGGCAGGGTCTGGCCCCGTTCGCTTCCCGCGCCGACAGCTCCGGCACCAACATCCTCGAGCTCCAGCAGTGGAAGGCCGCCCGGCTGGCGCCGGCCGGCGCCTGGTACGTGCAGGTCGGCCAGGGGATGGGCGCCACGCTCCGGGTCGCCTCCGAGAAGCGGGCGTACACGCTGACCGACCGGGGCACCTACCTGTCGCTCCGCGGCGTGCTCGACCTGGACATCCTGCACCAGGGTTCCCCGGAGCTCGTCAACGTGTACCATGTGATGGAAGTGAACCCGAGGGTGTTTCCACAGGTGAACGGCGCCGGGGCTCGCGCCTTTGCCGACTTCGTGGTGTCGCCTGGCACGCAGGGCACCATCCGGAATTTCGGGGTGCAGCGCTTCGGGCAGCCTCTGTTTGTTCCCCAGGCCGGCCGGCAGGAAGCGGAGCTGGCCCTCCCAGCCAGCCCCGCTCCCTAGCCCTTGGACCTGATCGCCGACGGCCTCCGCCAGGCGCTGGCGCTGATCCTGCGGGGTGACCCGCAGGTGATGGAGATCATGTGGCTCTCCCTCCGGGTGTCCGGAGCGGCCACGCTGCTGAGTGTGCTGGTCGGGGTCCCCCTGGGCGCGGCGCTGGCGGGGCGCCGGTTCCGAGGACGGCAGGTGGTGCTGGGCCTGATCAACGCCGGCATGGGACTTCCCCCGGTGGCCGTCGGGCTGGGCGTGAGCCTGGTGCTGTGGCGCAGCGGGCCGCTGGGTTTTCTCGATCTCATCTATACGCCGTCGGCGATCATCAGCGCCCAGGTCGTCATTGCGCTCCCGGTGGTGACGGGGCTGACGGCTGCGGGCATCCAGCAGCTCGATCCGAGGCTCCCGCTGCAGCTGAAGGGTCTCGGGGCGTCCCGCTGGCAGGTGTTTCTGCTGCTGCTCGGGGAAGCGCGGTTGTCGGTGCTGGCCGCGGTGATGGCGGGCTTCGGGGCGGTGATCTCGGAGGTTGGGGCCTCCATGATGGTGGGCGGCAACATCCTGCATCACACCAGGGTGCTGACCACCGCCACGGTGCTGGAGACAGGCAAGGGCCACTTCGACCTTGCGATCGCCCTCAGCGTGGTGCTGGTGGGCCTGACATTTGTCATCGCGATGGCGCTCACGCTGCTGCAGCAGCGGGGCAGGAACCGATGACGGTCGCGCTGGCTGAAGGCCTGGTGGTTGCGCACGGACGGCAGCGGGTGCTCGACCTCGACCGGCTGGACCTCTCCCGGGGACAGACACTGGCGCTGCTCGGCCCCAACGGTGCCGGGAAGTCCACTCTGCTCAAGGTCCTGGCGCTGCTGGAACGGCCCCATGCGGGCCGGCTGGCGCTGTTCGGCGAGCCGGTACCGGCCAGCGAGCGGGGACGCCTTGCGCTCCGCCGCAGGCTGGCCATGGTCTTCCAGGATCCGCTGCTCACCGACCGGACCGTCTTCGAAAACGTGGCGCTCGGCCTGCGCCTGCGCGGGCACACAGGTCCGGAAATCGGGCGGAGGGTGATCCACTGGCTGGAGCGGTTCGGGATTGGAGCACTGTCGCCGCGGCATCCGCGCACCTTGTCCGGGGGAGAGGCCCGTCGGGTGAGCCTGGCGAGGGCCTTTGTCCTGGAGCCGGAGTTGCTCCTCCTCGACGAGCCGTTCGCCTCGCTCGACGGGCACGGTCGTGAGGCGCTGGCACTGGAACTGGAGCTGATTCTGCGGGAGTCGCAGCTGACCACCGTGCTGGTGACCCACGACCGGACCGAGTCGCTGCTGCTCGCCGGCCGGGCGCTGGTCCTGCTCCAGGGCCGCCGTCGCCAGGAAGGGCCGGTCCGGGACGTGTTCGCCGCCCCGGCCGATGCCCTGGTGGCGCGATTTCTCGGGGTGGAGAACCTGCTGCCGGCCATGGCCGTCCCGGCGCCAGACGGCAGTCACTCCCTGCAGCTGGCGGGTCAGGCATTCACGATCCGGTCCCGGGCAGCGCTGAGCGGACCGGTGCTGATTGCCGTCCGCGCGGAGGACATCCACTTCGTGGCGGTGGGAACCGCGGAAGAGGCCGGACGGATCCGGCTGCCGGCGGTGGTGACCCGCCTGGTGCCCTACGGCGTGCCCTACCGGGTGGAGCTCCACGCGGGCGTGCCAATCATCGGGCTGGCGGCTCGGCACACCGTGGACCGGTACCAGCTGGCGGAGGGGCGGGAGGTGATCGTGTCCTTTGATGCGGCGGCGGTGCACCTGGTGCGGCCCTAGGCGATCACCGTCGCGGCGCTACCCCTCCCGGCGGGGCAGCCGGTTGCCTGCCCACCGATATGCGAGCAGGAGCAGGAACAGCAGCAGGATCAGCTGCGCGGCGCGCCACGCCAGGTGATCCACGAGCCCGCGACCGCCTCTGGCCACCGAGTCGCCATTGGCCAGCGCGCCGTTCAGCGCCTCCAGCGCAGCCCGCAGGTCACTGACCGTCCCCGCATAGTGTGACACATTCAGGTCCACGGCGCCGCCGGGCGCGGTGCTGTCGCGCAGGGCCGTCACGAGCTGATTGACCGCCAGCACGGTCTGGTTGAGCGATGCCGCGGTGCGGTCCGACAGGGTCATGAGCCGCTCGCCACTTTCCGCGGCTGCCCGGCTCTGTTCGGCCAGATTCGAGGCTTCGCCAAGGAGACGGCGCAGGGTACCCTCTCGGGTATCGAACTCGGTGAGCAGGCTGGCGCGCTGGCGGTCGAGCAGGGCCGGGAGGCTTTCCACCTGGAGGCTCATCCGCTCGACGCTCGACGCCATCAGCGAGAGACCGGCCAGGGCCTGGCGGGATTCGGGCGCGCTCAGCGTACCCCAAGCGAATGCCTCAGCCTGCCAGCGCGCGAGCAGGGGCAGGCGTTCCGTCAGAAACAGGAGTCGCTCGCCCAGCATGCGGGTCTCCTCGATCTGGCGATTGGCCTCGTCGAGCGGTGCGAAGAGCCCCTTGGCCGCTGCCAGAGGAGGTCCGGCGTCCGTCGGCAGCTCCGCCATCCGGACGAGTGCGTTGGCCGGTCCCGGGTGGGAAGACGCCCCGAACCCGGCGGCGCGGCGCCTGAGCTGAGCGAGCGGGGCGCTGGAGTGGATCCGGGCTCCGATGGCCCAGGCCTGTTCTTCCAGTTGCGCGAGGGCCGAGACCAGTGCGGTCCGGCTCGGATCCCGCAGCTCCGAACGCCCGGCGGCCATCCGCTGGACCGTGGCAGAGACCATGAGGTCCGCCAGCGCGGCATTCGGGTCGGGCTCGACAGCCAGCACGACCGCAGTGGTAGCCACGCCCGATCGCCACAGCTGCAAGGCGAGGCGGGCGTCTGGGCCCGAGTCCGCCGCGAGCTCAGCGGCGGCCAGGCGATCCATCGCGGCGATGGTCCGGTCGGCGTGCGCCATCAGCAGGACGCGAAGCTGGCCGATGGTGACCTGACCGCCGGCGCCGAGGCCGGCTGAGCCATCTCCCTGCTTGAGTTCCTCCAGCGGCTGGGCCGGCCGGGTGGCCACGCCCTGACGGGTGCCGCAGCTGGCAAGACTGGCGCAGAGGAGTACCACTATGGAGATGCGGGTGGTCATGGCGAAAACCGGTCAGGGCTGGGGAGAGCTTACCGTTCCGGTCGGGGCACCGGAAGGGCAGGGAACCGGGCGCCGCGCCGCGACGTTACTGGTGGGCCCCTTCCGGAGAACTTCTGTGTTTCGACATCTCATCCTGCTGGCAGCTGGCGTCCTCGCCGGTGCCGGCGCAATGCCGGCGCTGGCCGCCCAGGCCCCGCCCACCGATCGAGAGCTGGTGAACGTGGATTCCCGCGGGGTGGCCCTGCAGGGCTACGATCCGGTTTCGTTCTTTGGGGCGGGGGCGCCGATCAAGGGCCGCCCGGAGCTGAGCGCCCGGCATGGGTTGGCCACCTACCACTTCTCCACGGAAGAGAACCGGGCCGCCTTCGAGGCGGAGCCGGAGCGCTACACTCCCCAGTTTGGTGGGTACTGCGCCTGGGCGGTGTCCCGTGGCTACACCGCCAAGGTGGACATTGACACCTGGCAGGTCGTGGACGGCCGGCTGATCCTGAATTACAACAACGGGGTGAAGCAGAAATTCAACGAGGACCAGGCGGGTAATCTCAGGCGGGCGGATGGGAACTGGCCCGGCCTGGTGCGCAAGGAGGGCAAGGCGCCGTAGCCGGTTCGCTCACCCACCGGGGACGCAGCCGGCGGAACTTGCTCACGCCCCGTTCCGTGGCTAACGTCCCCGCCTCTCTCTCCAGGCCAGTCTGATGAGCGGCATTCCGAACATCCCCAAGCCCCGCAACGAGCCCATCCTTTCCTACGCGCCTGGGAGCGCGGAGCGCACCGAGCTGAAGGCCACGCTGGCGCGGATGGCGTCGGAAACGGCGGACATTCCGATCATCGTCGGGGGCAAGGAGATCCGTACCGGGAAGCTGCAGGATGTCATCAGTCCGCACGACCACCACCGGGTCCTGGGGCGGGCGCACATGGCGGACACCGCCATCATTGCGCAGGCCATCGCATCGGGCCGTGAGGCATGGCGGGGCTGGTCGGCGATGCGCTTCGAGGACCGGGCGGCCATCCTGCTCAAGGCGGCGGATCTGCTGGCCGGCCCCTGGCGGGCAACGATCAACGCCGCCACCATGCTGGGCCAGAGCAAGACGGTGTTCCAGGCGGAGATCGACAGCGCCTGCGAGCTGATCGACTTCTGGCGCTGGAACGTCCACTTCGCCGAGCGGCTCTACCAGGAACAGCCGGCGTCGGCGCCGCAGATGTGGAACCGGATGGATCACCGGCCGCTCGAGGGGTTCGTGTACGCCATCACGCCATTCAACTTCACGGCCATCGGTGGCAACCTCCCCACCGCCCCGGCGCTGATGGGAAACGTGGTTGCCTGGAAGCCGGCCCATTCGGCGCTTCTGAGCAACTACTACGTCATGCGGCTGCTGATGGAGGCGGGCCTCCCGCCGGGGGTGATCAACTTCCTCCCCGGCGAGGCGGTGCAGGTCAGTCACCAGCTCCTCGCCGACCGGGATCTGGCTGGGATCCACTTCACGGGCAGCACCGCGGTCTTCAACAGTCTGTGGCGCACGGTGGGTGAGAAGCTGGGTGACTACCGAAGCTATCCCCGGATCGTCGGGGAGACTGGTGGGAAGGACTTCGTGCTGGCCCATCCGAGCGCCGACGTGGATGCGCTCGCCGTGGCGCTGGTGCGCGGCGCGTATGAGTACCAGGGGCAGAAGTGCAGCGCCGCCTCCCGGGCCTACGTGCCGCAGAGCCTCTGGCCGGCGGTGAAAGAGCGGGTGCTGGGTATGCTGGCGGACATGCGCATGGGGGACGTGCGGGATTTCCGGAACTTCATGGGCGCGGTGATAGACCGGAAGGCCTACGACCGGATCACCGGGTACCTGAGCCAGGCGCGGAAGGATCCGGGTGTGTCGGTGCTGCACGGGGGCGGCGCCAAGGATGACGTCGGGTTCTTCATCGAACCGACGCTCCTGCAGGTCGAGGACCCGAAGTACCGGACCATGTGCGAGGAGCTGTTCGGTCCGGTGCTGACGCTGCACGTCTATCCCGATGCCCGCTGGACGGAGACCGTGACGCTGGTGGACCAGACCAGCCCGTACGCCCTCACCGGCGCCGTCTTTGCTCAGGACCGCCGGGTGCTGGCGGAGGCGGAGCAGGCGCTGCGGCACGCGGCCGGGAACTTCTACCTCAACGACAAGCCCACTGGCGCGGTGGTCGGGCAGCAGCCGTTCGGGGGCGCCCGGGCCAGCGGCACCAACGACAAGGCCGGGTCGGTCCTCAACCTCATGCGCTGGGTCTCGGCCCGCAGCATCAAGGAAACACTGGTCCCGCCCAAGGACTACCGCTATCCGTTCATGCAGGCCGAATAGCCCAGGTCATCGGGAGGCCGGTGGGCGATTCGCTGGGGGCTGCCCGGGGGCGGAGGGTATTACCGTCCCGGTCCCTTGTAGACAACGCCGTTCTTCATCACGAACACCACCCGCTGCAGCTCGGTGATGTCGGCCAGCGGGTCTCCCGAGACGGCAATCACGTCGGCGAACTTTCCGGCCTCGATGCCGCCGAGATTGGCGGACTGGTCCAGCAGCCGGGCGGCGACGCTGGTGGCCGATCGGATGGCCTGCATCGGCGTCATGCCGTAGCGCACCATGTAGTCCAGTTCCTTGGCCTGGTTTTCCGTCCAGGCGTATCCGCCGGCGTCGGTCCCGTACGAGATCCACGGAAGCAGCCCCCGCCGGATCGCCTCCCCGAACGCCTGCCGCTCGATCTCCACCATCCTCGGCCAGATTCCGCCCCGGCCCTCGGCGACGTAGGCACCAACGAAAATGGTGGGACACCAGTACACCTTCTGGCGGATCATGCGGTCGATCAGGTCGGGGGTCAGGCCATCCCCGTGCTCGATGGTGTTGAATCCTGCCCGGAGCGCCGCGTCAATACCGTCCCACCCGATGGCGTGGGCGGCCGCCTTCCGACCCAGGCGGTGGGTCTCGTCGACGAACGCCTTGAGTTCCTCGTCGGTGTAGTTGACCCAGCTGTGGAGGCGATCATCCGGTCCGATATAGTACCGACGGTCGACGTAGACCTTGATCCAGTCGGCGCCATACTTGACCTGCTCCCGCACCGCCCGGCGGATGTTGTCCACTCCGTCCACGATCTGCACCCCTTCCGGCATCCGCAACTCCCAGGAGTATCCGGACAGCGGGTACATGCCGGTGGCGCTGAAGGCGCGGGTGGCGACGTACAGCCGGGGTCCGGGAATGATGCCGCGATTGATGGCGGTCTTCACGTCCACATCGGCGTACATGGCACCCTCGGTTTCCAGGTCCCGGAGTGCGGTGAATCCGTTCATGAGGGCGGTCTGCGCCGCGACGGTCGCCCGGATGGTGCGGTACGGGATGGACTCCTTGAGCAGCTGCTCGTCGTACTCGGCGGCGGTAATGTCTCCCTGGAGCAGGATATGGGTATGATTATCAATCAGTCCCGGCAGCACCGTGTGGGAGGACAGGTCGAGTGCCGTGGCACCGGAGGCGCCCGCCAGCACCTCCGCGTAGGGGCCGACCCGGATGATGCGCTGTCCCTCGATCAGGATGCCCTGGTCGGTGCGGACCCTGTCGGATTCCCCGTCAATCAGGCGGCCAGCCCGAATGAGCGTTCGCGCGGTCTGGGCCGTGGCAACCGCCGGGTTGAGGGTGCGCAGGGCGAGGCCGATGAGGGACAGGGCGATGACGTGGCGAACCGTACAATTCAATGGCATAATGGCGTAGCCTCGACAGATAGGGGCGTGCCCAAGGTGGCCGGATGAGCAAGCAGCGCAAGAGCTCCGTGGGGGATATTCGCATTATCATGCCGGAAGGCAAGCCGGCCCGCCGGCCAGCCCGCCGGATTGGGTGGATGGTCGGGATTGGCATGCTCGTCGTTGTCGTGCTGACGGTGTTGTGGCGGCTGCTCGCGAATCGCGCGTGACCCGGTTTCTGCTCCCGCTGCTGGGTGCGGTGGCCGTCGCCCTTCCGCTCCTGGCCCAGAATCCCGCACTTCCCGCGTACTCTCCGTTCCTCCTCGACGGGGCGACCTACCGCCAGGAGATCCGCTCGGTCATCACGATCACCAGTGCCCGGGAGCGCACCCGCGAGACCAGCCTGCGCGACGGCCGGCTTCGGCTCGTGGCCACGGGGCAGGATTCGGTGGTGAGGCTGGAGGCCTGGTTCGACACCCTGGCGGTGTGGCGGGAAGGAGCCGGCGGGCGGCTCACGCCCGAGACCGACGGTGTCATCGGCGGGCGTTTCCGCGGGCTGCTCACCCGGCAGGGCGGATTCCAGGCCACTGATGCCCCGTTCGTTCCCGACGACCTCGCCCAGGTCGCCGAACTGGCCAGCGCCCTCGCCGATCTCCTGCCGCCATTGCCTCCGGTGGCGCTCCTGCCGGGGCGCTCCACCCGCGATGCCTTCGGCACCGCATTTCTCCGGCTGCAGGATGGCATGGTGGAAGGCCGGCCGGTGGAGCGCTACCGGTTGGTGCGCCAGGGCGAGAGTGAGGAGTTCAAGCGGCTGCCCGATTCCACCGAGGTGCGGGCCCACCGGCAGGAGCGGGAGACGGGGGTGATGAGCTGGTCGGGGGATGTGGGACTGGTACGCTGGGAACGGGAGGTGACGGTGGAAGTACTGGTCCCCGTGGGCGGGGTGGTGCAGCAGCCGTTCCGGACCGTGATTGAGCAGACGATCGTGGTCGAGCGGGCCGGCCGGTAGCCTAGGGGCCGACCTCGCGATACACGTACTCGAGCGGGGCCACGGTCTCCTCGAGCGCCGCCGTGATGATGTCGTGCCGTGGGGAGAGTGAGCAGACGGGGTCGGTGCTGGTGGCATCGCCGGTGAGCGCAAAGGCCTGGCAGCGGCACCCGCCGAAGTCCTGGGCTTTCCTGGGGCAGCTCCGGCAGGGCTCCTGCATCCAGGCGTCGCCCCGGAAGGCGTTGAAGAGGGGCGAGTGCTCCCAGATCCAGCCGAGGGAGTGCTCGCGGACGTGGACCAGTTCCAGGTGGCTGATCTGGGTCGCGCCGTGGCAGGGCAGGGCCTTGCCGTCGGGGGTGACGAGGATGTACACGCTGCCCCAGCCGCCGTAGCAGGGTTTGGGAAACTGCTCGTAGTAATCGGGCAGCACATAGATGATCTGCATCTTCCCCCGGTACTTCGCCAGCGCGGCCTCGGCGACGCCCCGGGACCGCTCCACCTGGTCGCGGGTCGGCATCAGCAGGTGCCGGTTTTTCAGGGCCCAGCCGTAGTACTGCGTATTGGCCAGTTCCACCCGGTCCGCCCCGTGTTCCGCCGCGAAGTCGATGATCTCCCCGAGCCGGTCCAGGTTGCCGCGATGGAGGACGACGTTGACGGAGAAGGCGAGGTCCAGCTCCTTCACCAGCGCCGCGGCATCCAGCTTCTGCCGCCCCAGGCGGATACCGGCGATGCGGTCCGCGTTGGCGGCATCGGTGTCCTGGAACGAGATCTGGATGTGGTCGATCCCGGCCTCCTTGAGCCGCAGCGCCCGCTGCCGGGTGAGACCGAGGGCCGAGGTCACCAGGGTGGTGTACAGTCCCTCGGCCCGGGCGTGGGCCACCAGCTCCTCGAGGTCCTTCCGCACCAGCGGCTCGCCGCCTGACAAGCCGAGCTGCATGACCCCGAGATCGCGGGCCTGCGTGAAGACTCGCTTCCAGCCGTCGGTGGAGAGCTCGGCCTCCGCGCGAGTCATCTGCACGGGGTTGGAGCAGTACGGGCAGTGCAGGGGACAGCGATAGGTCAGCTCGGCGAGGAGCGTCGTCGGAGTCCGGCCAGCGGGCGGTGGCGTGGGGCCGCCGGCCGCCGGCCCAGGCTGTGGGGCCTCGCCCCGCGGCGCAGGGGACCGGCGCTCGGTATGGACGACCAGCAGCTCTCGCCGGAACATCAGGGCCACATACTCGACCACGTCCGCCGTGACGTCGGCGTCGTACCGCCGGGACAGGTCGGTGGCGATCTCCGCCACCGACCGGGAGCCGTCGCACCGCTCGAGGATCTCCCGGCCGGTCTGGTTCAGGAACATCGCCCCTTCGGGGTACAGCAGGACCGGGCGCTGCCGCACCCGGTCGAAGCCGATGCGCGCCAGCCGCCACAGTTGCGGGAACCCGGTCAGCTCTGTCGTCATGGTGCCCCTCTCGCGTCAATCTTCCGCCGGCCGATGGCCGAACGCTCCCTACTCTGCATAGGCATTGTGGATCGTATCGATCATGGCCCAGAGCATCTCCAGCTTGAACGCCAGGGCCTCGAAAGCCAGCCGCTGGGTCTCGGCGGTAGTGCAGTGCCGCTGCACGATCGAAAGGCCGTGGCGGACATCCCGGGGAGCCTGCACCAGGCGGCTCTTGAAGTAGTCCAGCCCCTCGGGCGGAATCCAGGGATAGTGGATGGGAAAGGACTCGATGCGTTCCTGGTGAATCCGGGGTGCAAACAGCTCGGTGAGTGACGACGCGCAGGCCTGGACCCAGGGCTTCGACTTGCAGAACCAGACGTAGCTCTCGCAGATCAGCCGGACGGCGGGCAGCACGTGGCGCTCGTCTTCCATCTCCTCCCGCGGTACGCCGAGGGCGATGCCCAGGCGGATCCACAACTCGATGCCGCCCTCCCCGGGGCGCGTGCCGTCGTGGTCCACGATGCGCTGGATCCACTCTCGTCGCACATCGGGGTCGGGGCAGTTGGAGAGGATCGCCGCGTCCTTCCGGGGCACCACCCGCTGATAGGCCAGCCGGTTGGCGGCCCACCCCTGGAACTGCCGCCGGGAGAGCTTGCCCCCGTACATCAGGCGGTGAAACGGATGCTCTGCGTAGTAGGAGCCGTGGAAACCCCGCAGGGCCGTCTCGAGGGCGTCCGGACTCAGCGGCCGGGTCAGGTCGGGAATCGGCGGACGCGGTGGGGCCGCGAGGGGCGAGACGGCCTGGACTGTGCTGCTCACTGGCTGCTCCAGTTCGAGATGGCCTGCGCCTCAAAGGCCGGGTCCGGGAAGTTGGTGGCGTGGCCGCCATTGGCCACCGTGCGGGCGACCCGGTCGGCGAACTGGCGTACGCCGATGCGCACCATCCCGTCCGGCTCACCCTTGAGCTCGGTGGAATCATCGAGGATGATCTCTCCGGTCTCCACCCGGATGAGCTGCGCTGACAGCACCCAGATCAGGTTGCTGGTCTTGCTGACCTTGGTCAGCACCACCCAGCGGGCGCCAAGCCGCTGGGCCACCGTCCGGGCACAGCTCACCTTCACATTACAGGGAATGCCGCCCGTCGCCGCGAGCGCCGCCGGAGCGGCGGCGAGCGAGTCTACCAGGGCGGCGGAGACGACCTGGTCCCCCAGTCGCCCCGCCAGCTGGCTACGCAGGACCTCCGTGGCCACGGCCGCCTTGGCGGAGTCGGCCGCCTCGATGACGTTGGCCTGCTCGTTGTAGAGCGCGGCGCTGAGGGCGGCCAGCCTCGCCGTCGGCACCTCGGGTCCGGCGGCTGACTGGGCCCACGCCGCCGGAGCGGCGAGACCGACCAGTGCCACGAGCCACGGTACCGATACCGGCTGGCGCCAGGAAGACGGCAATACCTGCATTGGTCCCAACGCTCCCCTCAAATGATGAATCGCATCCCGTCCATCCCGATCGTCAGGCCGGCGCGTTCAACTGCCCGGCGAGCCGGGGAATCCTCGACGAGCATCGGGTTGGAGTTGTTGATGTGAGTGTATACCCGGTGCCGACTGGGCAGGTCCGCCAGGATCTCGAGGCTGCCGCCGGGGCCCGAGACCGGCAGGTGGTCCATTTGGCGGGCGGTCCGCTCGCTCAGGCCGAGCTGGACCATCTCGTCGTCAGTCCAGAAGGTCCCGTCAAAGAGCACCAGGTCGGCGCCCGCCAGGCGCTGGCGGAGTGACTGGTCGAGTCCGCCACAGCCCGGAACAAACGCCGCCGTGGCACCAGTCGCGCGGTCGGCGACCCACAACCCCACGGTATGTCCTTCCCCGGCCTGCCGCGCGAATCGTGGCGGGTCGCCGGCAACCGCCACCGGCGTCACCGTGAGCCCCGATTCTTCCCCGGAGACGTAACGCAGGGGCGTCGCCACCCCGAGGTTCAGCGTCGTGACCGCCACCTCCGCAAACGCCTGCGTGACGGGCAGGATCCGGCTGTCTTCGGCCAGGACCTTGAGCACCGCCGCCGTCCCGTAGAGCTGCAGCTGGCGGGCCTCCCGGAGCAGGGCGATGCCGAGCGTGTGGTCCAACTCGGCGTCGGTCACCACGATTCCTTCGATCGGCACCTGCCGGAGCCCCGCTGGGGGAGGGGTCTCCAGCCGGGGCAATTGCTCGCGCACGTCTGGGGAGGCGTTGAGCAGGAACCAGCGCGCCCCGTCGGCGGAGACGGCGGCCGAGGACTGGGTTCGGGGCCGGGCCCGCGCGGGCTCGGTGCGGGCGATCCGGCAGGACGGACACCAGCAGTTCCACTGGGGAAACCCTCCCCCGGCGGCCGTTCCCAGCAAGACGAGGTGCATACAAAAAGAAACGGGGCCCGCTGTCGCGAGCCCCGTCCGGTGCGTCGCGGCCTTAAAGGGTCGCGACGTACGCGGTGACTTCCATCGTCACGGCGACGACTTCGGCCTCGGGCTTGGTCCAGGTCATGTGGGGCTCCAGAGAGTGAGAAAAGCCAATGGGTGAGGGCACCCAACCAGGGAGAGGAATCCCTGACGTCGCCAGTTCAAACGCATACGATGTGCCGGACCACCTGAACGGTCTGGTAGGGCGCCGTATGTGGTTGTGGTGTAATGCGTTATGCATTCGTGCGAGTCCAGGGGCGCCCGATCGTCCGCGGTGATATCCCCCAAGAGTGGGTGAGATCACCCACTGAGTCCGTGCTTCTTCAGCCGGTAGCGGAGGGTGTCGCGGGAGATGCCCAGCTTCTGGGCGGCACGGGTTTGGTTGCCGCCGGTGTCGCGCAGGGCCTGTTCGAGCATCTGCCGTTCCCACTGGTCCAGGGTGAACGAGGACTGGGCGCCAGGGGCGACCGGCCGGGTGGCCCCGCCCCCATCGGGTGTGGCGATTGGCGGCTCTCCCTGGGCCTGGGGTTGTGACAGGCCGAGATGTTCGGGGGCCAGTTCCTCGCCACGGCTCCAGAGCACCGCCCGCTCGATCACATGGGAGAGCTCCCGCACATTGCCGGGCCAGGGATAGCGGAGCAGCTCTCCTTGCGCGTCGGAGCTGAGCCGTCGCACCGGCCGGCCGTACTTGGCGCTGAAGCGGCTGAGGTAGTGATCGGCGAGCAGCAGGACGTCGTTTCCTCGCTCGCGCAGGGGCGGCAGATGCAGCAGGATCACCGCCAGCCGGAAGTACAGGTCCTTCCGGAAGTGGTCCCGCTCCGCCTCCCGTTCCAGGTCCCGGTTGGTGGCGGCGAGGATGCGGACATCGATCTTCCGGTCACGGGTTCCGCCGACCCGGCGCACCACCCGCTGCTCGATGGCCTTGAGCAGCTTGCCCTGCAGGGCCAGCTCCACGTCGCCGATCTCGTCCAAAAAGATGAACCCCCCCTCGGCCGCTTCGAACAGGCCCAGGCGGGATTCCTTGGCATCGGTGAAGGCGCCCCGCTCGTGCCCGAACAGCTCCGCCTCCATGAGCGTTGCCGGGAGGGCGGTGCAGTTGACGTCGATGAACGGCTTGGCGCTCCGGGGGCCGGAGGCGTGGATGGTCCGGGCGACGAGGCCCTTGCCGGTGCCGGTCTCGCCGGTGATGAGCACCGGGGGGGTCTCCTCCAGCTCGGCGATATGCCGCGCCTGTTCCAGCACGGCGTGCATCGCCGGCGAGCGGCCGACGACGTCGGCGAACGGCAGGTCGCGGACCGCGCGGTTGCGGTAGTAGGAGAGTTCCTCCTTGAGGGCACTGGTCTCCCGGGCTCGGCCCGCCAGCAGCTTCAGCTCTTCGAGGTCCAGCGGCTTCTTCAGGTAGTCGAAGGCCCCCAGCTTCACGGCCTCCACGGCGCCCTCGATGGTGCCGTGCGCGGTCATGACGACCACCGCGATGCTGGGGTCGAACTCGCGGATCTTCCGGAGCAACTCGATGCCGCTCATCCCGGGCAGCCGCACATCGGTGAAGACGACGTCGGGCCGGAGTGAGGCGAGCAGTGGCAGTGCCGCGGCCGCGTCGTCCGCCACCTCGGCGTGGTAGCCGGCTTCCTCAAGGTAGGCCTTGATGGCGCGGGCGAGGGTGCGCTCGTCGTCCACAATGAGCACGGTGGCGTGGGTGGGGCGAGTCTCGCTCATCCGACGGCCCCCGTCAGGGCCGCCGACCCCGGCCCGGCGAGAGGGAGCCACACGCTGACGGTGGTGCCCACTCCCTCCCGGCTGGCCAGGTCGAGCCGGCCGTCATGCTGCTCCACGAAACGGCGCGCCGTGGCGAGGCCGAGGCCGGTGCCCTCGGGCCGGGTGGTGAAGAAGAGCTGCCCCACCTCGTCGAGCACCGCCGGTGGAATTCCCTTCCCGGTATCGGTCACCGTGAGCACGATCCCCGCGCGCCCATCGGGGGCGGGGGCGGCCGCCCCGTTCACCGTCAGGCGGCCCCCGGCGGGCATCGCGTCCAGGGCGTTGGCGATCAGTTCGGTCAGGGTCTGCTCCATCCGCATGGCATCGGCGGTGAGGGGAGGGAGGGTCTCCGGCACAGTGACCGTGAGCGCCACACCCTGGCTTCGTACCCGGTCGGCGAAGGCGGGCAGGACGGCCTGTACCAGTTGCCCGGCCTGCTCCGCACTGGGGTGAAACGGATCGGGGCGGGAGAACGTGAGCAGGTGCGAGATACGCCTGTCCAGCCGGTCGACTTCGCTCACGATGGCCTGCAGCTGCTCCCCGGCGGCGGCGGCGCCGGGGTGGCGGAGCACGAACTGCGCCGACGCCCGCAGGCTGGCGAGCGGGTTGCGCAGGCCATGCGCCACCGCCGCCGCCATCTCCCCGATCGAGGCGAGCTTCTCCGACTGGATCAGCCGCGACTGGGCCTGCTGCAGCTGGGCGATCTTCGCCCCCAGTTCATCATTGAGCCGCACCAGTTCACCGCGCGAGTCGCGCAGGCTGGCCGTCATGGCGGCGAAGGCGCGCGCCAGATCCCCGATTTCATCTCGCGATGTCGAAACGATCGGGTAGTCCAGATTGCCTGCCCCGACGATGTCCATGGCCGCCCGGAGGTCGTTGATTGGCCGGGCCAGGCTCCTGGACAGAACCCAGGCCACGAGCACCCCGGCGATCACCGTCCCCACGAACACCAGCAGCAGCATGCGCTGCTCGCTCAGCACGATCTGCTGCACCCGCTGGAAGGCGCCCTGGACGCTCGATTCCCGGGTGCGGCGGTAGATCTCCCGGTTGAGGGCGGTCAAGGCTGGCTGCAGCGTGTTACGGAGCTCGACCTGGGCGACCTGGTAGGCCTGGGCGCGCTGCCCGGCGTCGTACAGCCGGAAGATGCTGTCGCCCACGGCGACGAAGCGCTGCTGCAACGCCGCCACCGGCTGGACCAGGGTGGATTCCTCGGGGGCCAGCTCCGCACGCCAGGTCTCGAGGCGGTACTGAATCACCTGCCCGGTCAGCGCGAACTCCCGCCGCGCCTGCGGGTCCATGCCGCTCAGGAAACGCCAGATCACCTCGACCTGGTCGAACATCGCCGTTTCCAGTTCGGCGTAGGTACGGCTGCGCCCGAGCCGGGTCTCGAGGTCGGCGAGGGCACTGCGCTCCTGCACGTTGCTCTGCAGCGCCCCCAGCCCGATGACCACCGTGGGCAGCAGGAGCAGCAGGACGCCGGAGAGGAGCTTCCGCTGGAAAGTCACGCTGGAGAATTAGCGGTCTGACTGCCGCGCCTGCAAGGCCGACGGGAGGCCGGTGCCGCCTCAGAGCGACGCGGCGGTCCGGGCCAGGCCCTCGAGCAGGTGCTGGAGGTGGTCCCGGGTGGTGCGCGGATTCATCACGGTCGAGCGGAGGACCCTGCGCCGGTCGAGGATCGTGGTGGTGATCCAGCCCGCGCCGGACCGGTTGTAGGCCTGTCGCAAGTCGAAATTGAGCGCATCAAGCCGGGACTCGGCCGCGGCGTCAGCGGGTCCGCCGGCGGGCCCGACATACCGGAAGCAGACGATGTTGCTCTCGGGCCGATGCAGCGGCTCGAAGTCAGGGTGTGCCTCGATGGCGGCGTGCAGGTCCGCCGCCGTGTCGCACAGCCGGTCGTACAACCTGCCGAGCAGGTCGGTGCCGTAGCGCTGCAGGGCCACCCACAGCTTGAGGGCGTCGGCCCGGCGGGAACACTGGAAGCTGCGCACGCCCTGGTCCCACACCCGTTCTCCCTCTCGCGCATGAAAGATGTATGGCGCTCGCTGGGCAAAGGCCTGGTCCAGCTCGCGCTGGTCCCGGAGCAGTACCATCCCGGCCGAGAGCGGCAGCAGCATCAT
The DNA here is from genome assembly GCA_964449145.1 of uncultured Gemmatimonadaceae bacterium. Lineage (GTDB taxonomy): Bacteria > Gemmatimonadota > Gemmatimonadetes > Gemmatimonadales > GWC2-71-9 > JADJOM01. The sequence goes on from CAYUYF010000032.1 coordinate 35,209, forward strand.
CTTGTGGGGATCCCAGGCTAGCGAGCGGGCGTGGTGGATCCCGGCGACCCGGTGGGCGTGGGTGCGGGACAGCAGCGCCGTCGCTCCGTGGGCGCCGTCCACGTGGAGCCAGAGTCCCCGCTCGGTGCAGAGGCGGCCCACCGCCTCGAGATCGTCGAAGCTCCCGGTGGGCGTGGAGCCGGCGGTGGCCACTACGGCCATGACCGGTCGTCTCTCGGCGGCGAGGCGGTCGAGGCTCGCCGTGAGGGCGGCGACGTCCATCCGGTGCTCACGCAGGGGAATCGGGACGGCGTTCCGCAGGCCGAGCCCGAGCTGGGCCACGGCCCGGGTCACGGCGTAGTGGGCCTGCTCTCCATAGACCACCACCGGTGGGTTGGCGCCGACTCCCGCCTCCCAGGCGTCGGGCAGCGCGTGCGCCCGGGCGGCGAGCAGAGCGGTGAACGTGGCCTCGGTGCCGCCGGAGGTCAGGGTGCCGCCGGCCTCGGCGCCCCAGCCCACCAGCCCGGCGAACCACGCCACGAGCTGGTGCTCGATCATCGTCACCGGCGGTGCCATCTCCTGCACCGCGGTGGAGTTGTTCAGGGCACTGATCAGAGCCTCGGTCCAGATGGCCGCCGGCAGCGGGGCCGATACCTGGTGCCCGAGATACATCGGATGCGTGAGCCGGGTGGCCTCCGGCAGGATGTCCCGTTCCAGTCTGGCCAGGACCGCTTCGAGCGGCGCGCCCGCCTGCGGCAGCGGCTCATCGAACCGCTCGGCCAGCTCGGCAGGACCTCGCCGGGTAGCCACCGGCCCGGTTCCGGCGTGGGTCTCGGCCAGGTACGCGGCGATCAGGTCCGCAAAGCGGCGGCCCGTCTCGGCGGATGCATCGTCATCCAGCGGCTTGAGAAGCGGATCGGGGGAGGGCATCCGTCAAGAATACGGGGGAGAGGGCAGCAGGAGGGAGTCTCCCGGGCAGGCCGGCGACCATTGCGCTGTCCATGCACATAACTTCAGGCTCATTGTGGCGGCTCAGCCTCTTGTGGCAATCTCCTCGTCTCCCTACCTTAGGGACAATCGCCGCCGGAGGAACGCATTGATGCCGGATCGGTTTCTCAGCTCCGACGACTACGACGAACAAGCCCACCAGCTGTACAACGAAGGCCGTTTCGACGAGGCCCTCGATCTTCTCCAGGACGGTCTCCAGATCTACCCCAACTCCGTGGAACTCCACGTGGGGACGGCGTA
>CAYUYF010000033.1:0-17513 GCA_964449145.1 uncultured Gemmatimonadaceae bacterium
ATCCGGCGCCAGGGCGGGACATCCTCCGCGAGGACCTCATCGCATCCCTGCTGATCGGGCTCGCCGCGGGCCTCGCGCCGATGCCACTCGAACCGCTGGAGCGCGCGCTGCTCGTGACCGCCGGCCAGGTCATCACCCATGAGCAGGCCACTCGCTTCCTGACGGACTACCTCGCCGGGGATCGCTACTACCGCACCACCCGCGCGGGCCAGAACCTCGATCGGGCCCGGGTGCAGCTGCGCCTGCTTCGCGCGCTCACCGACGCCGAGGCCCGGCTCCAGCTGCTGGCGGCCAGCGCGCTCGATGCCGGTGGCGGGGCGGGGGGAGCGGTGGCCTGACAGGTATCGAACGGCTCACGCTTGCCCCCGGGGGACCCGCCGGTACATTGGCAGTATCCGGTGGATGCCGAATGCCCGCATCGCAGATCCCTGGCAAAGGTTTCACCCCTGTGGTTGGTGCCGTGCTCCGCGCGGCGGGCAGGGCGATCCGCGATTTGTGGCTGATCCTCGGGATCTCGCTGCTGTTGGCCCTCTCGCTGGAAGGGCTCTACCGGGCACAGGCGCGGATCCGGAACGGGTCTCCGCCGATGCGGCGGGTCGTGGATTCCACCCTGCACCCCTACGCAGGCGAAGCCTGGTGGGGGCCCTTCCAGGGCCGCGAGGGGCACGGCGTGCGAGATAACCGCTACGATGCCTACCGCGGGTTCGCCCCACGTCCCGCACGTTCGCTGTACATGAACATCGACAGCGCGGGCCGGCGCGTCACCCCGCAGGCCATCCCCATCGGCGGCGGGTCGCTGCTGCAGATTGTCATGCTGGGCGGATCCACGATGTGGGGCTACGCGGCGCGCGACTCCTTCACCATTCCAGCGCACCTGGCCCGGGAACTACGCGCACGTGGCCGCACCGATGTCGAGGTCGTGAACCTCGCCCAGGTGGGTTACAACTCGACCCAGGATGTCATAACGCTCCTGCTGGAGGTTGCGCACGGGAGGGTACCGGCTGCCGTCGTCACGCTCGAGGGCTACAATGACGTCACGACCGCCGTGGAGTACGGTGGAGCAGGCCATACCTACAGCGAGCGGGCCGCCGCCGTTCTCCTCGAGCGCGGCCGTGGCCCCGCATGGGCGGTGTTCAGGGATCTCGGCGCGGGCTCAGGCCTGATTCAGGCGTTGCGCCGAAAGCTCGGCTTCAAACAACCGCCAACGAAGGGACCGCCGCCGGCGCCCGAGGTCCTCTGTTCGGAGGTGGCCCAGTACTTCCATGCCATCGCACAGGCCAGCACGGGGATCGGCCGCTCCGTGGGCTTTCCGGTCCTGGTCCTCCTGCAGCCCTTTCACGGGACCAGCCGGAAACCGCCCAGTCCGTGGGAGAAGACCTTCCGCTCGCAGCCGGTCTACGTGCAATGCCTCCACGCCATTGAGGCGGAGATGGCCCGTGACCCAGGTGCCGCCCGCTTCAGGTCGTTGAAGGGGATCTTTGATTCCACCCGCACCACCGTATTCGCGGACGAGTACTCCCACCTCACGGAGACCGCCAATCAGCAGGTGGCGGCATGGATTGCCGACGAACTGCTCCCGCTGCTGCCAGCCCCGGGCGGCGCTGCTGCGGGGCAGGCTCGTTCCCGCCGGGACCCGTCTCCTAGGTCCGCCACAGCCGCGGCAGCAACCGCACCAGCCCCGCGCCGCTGACCACGAACACCGCCAGCCAGACCAGCGCCGGCCCGGTTTCTCCGTAGAGAAAGCTCCCGGTCCCAAACAGCGCCGAATAGACGAACGCGATCCCGAGCACCCAGCCGAGCAGCGCCTGCGGCAGGCTGTCCGGCGCGGCGGCAATCCCCGTCTCCGCCCGGACCGAGGTCCAGCCGGGCCCGGCGGGTCGGACCAGCCGGTAGAACTCCACCAGCCGGCTCCGTTCGGTCGGTGCGGTGAGCAGCGCCGTGGCCACCCAGGCCACGGTGGTCACCACGACGCCCGCGATCAGGCCCACATGCCCCGGCACCGGATGGCCGCGGACGGACAAGACCGTCAGGCCGGTGGCAACGCCAAAGCTGGCCACCATCGCGGCAATCTCGCTCCAGGCATTCACCCGCCACCAGAACCAGCGGAGCAGGTACAGGAGCCCCGTACCTGCCCCGACCGACAGGAGCAACTCGAACGCCTGCCGGGCGGTGTCGAGGACCAGGGTAAACAGCGCCGCGATGACCATGAGGAGCGCGGTGACGATCCTGGCCACCAGCACATAGTGGCGCTCGTCCGCCCCCGGCTTGAGGAACCGGCGGTAGAAGTCGTGCACCAGGTACGACGTGCCCCAGTTGAGGTGGGTGGCGATCGTCGAGATGTACGCCGCCAGCATGCCGGCCAGCATCACGCCCAGCCACCCATGCGGGAGGAACTTGAGCATCGCCGGGTACGCCATGTCGTGACCCAGGAGCTTGGGATCCACGTACGGGAAGGTCCGCGCGATGTCATCGAGGGTCGGGAAGACCAGCATGGAAGCGAGCGCCACCAGGATCCACGGCCAGGAGCGGATGGCGTAGTGGGCCACATTGAAGAGCAGGGTCCCGGCCATCGCGTCCCGCTCCGAGCGCGCCGCCAGCATCCGCTGCGCGATGTAGCTGCCGCCACCCGGCTCGGCCCCGGGGTACCAGACCGACCACCACTGCACCGTGAGCGGGATGATCAGGACCGAGAGGGTGAGGCCCCAGTCGCCGAAGTCTGGCAGCAGGCTCAGCGTCGCAGGATCCGTCTTGGCGATGAGCCCGGTCAGCCCCCCGACCTCGGGCTGTCCCAGGGCAAACACCGCCAGGGCAATGGCGCCGGCCATGGCGATGCCGAATTGAATGAAGTCGGTGACCAGCACCCCCCAGAGCCCGGAGGTGGCGGCAAAGGCGATATTGAGCCCCGCGCAGATGAACAGCGTCTGGGCCATCGGCCACCCCAGCACCACGTTGGCGATCTTGGCGGCGGCGAGGTTCACCGTGGCCATGATGACGCAATTGAAGAACAACCCGAGGTAGATGGCGCGGAAGCCGCGCACCAGCGTCGCCGGGCGGCCCGAGTAGCGGACCTCGTAGAACTCGAGGTCGGTGAGGACGCCGCTGCGGCGCCAGAGCCGGGCGTAGAAGAACACGGTCGCCAGGCCGGTGAGCAGGAACGACCACCAGACCCAGTTGTTGGCCACGCCCTTTTCCCGCACGAGGTTGGTCACCAGGTTCGGCGTATCGGTGCTGAAGGTCGTGGCCACCATCGAAACGCCGATCAGCCACCAGGGCGCGGCCCGGCCGGAGGTGAAGAACTCGGCGGTGCTGCTCCCGGCGCGGCGGGCAAGGATGATCGCGGGGATGAAGCTGATGATGATGGATGCGACGACGATGACCCAGTCCAGCGGGCTCGGCTGCATTCGATCTTCCTTGGGGAGGTTCCCTGAGCGGGAAAAGAAAGTGCCCCAGGCACCCCGAAGCGACACTGGACATCGCTTAGCGCTGCTACCGGCGAGGTCCTGACGCGGTTCGCGCGCCAGCGCCCTTCGGACCTGGGGCACCCGTAGTATAGCCCGCCGTCCCCGCCTTGTGTAGTCGCCGGGGCTCCCCGGAACGGGGTCCCTCCAGCCGGGGTGGAGAGTGCCCTCGCGTCCCCGAGTCCACCGTGTCGCCGTGTCGCCTCTTTGACTATTATCCCCCCATGGCACTCGCGCTCGCCCGCAAATACCGTCCCCGCCGCTTCAGCGACCTCCTCGTGCAGGATCACGTGGCCTCCGTGCTCCGCGGCGCGGTGGTCAAGAACCGGGTGGGCCACGGTTACCTGCTCACCGGGCCTCGCGGGGTCGGCAAGACCACCGCCGCCCGGATCCTGGCCATGGCGCTCAACTGCGAGCGCAAGGGCCAGACCGATCCCGCCGGCGAGCCCTGCGGCCAGTGCGACAACTGCCAGCGCATCTGGAACGGCTCCGCCAATCTCGATGTGGTGGAAATTGACGCGGCCAGCAATCGCGGCGTAGACGATGCCCGTGAGCTGCGCGAGCGCGCGATGTACGCGGCCTCCCAGGATGGCCACCACAAGGTGTACATCGTGGACGAGGCGCACATGCTCACCCGCGAGGCGTGGAACGCGCTGCTCAAGATCCTCGAGGAGCCGCCGCCCGGCGTGGTGTTCGTCTTTGCAACCACCGAGCCGCAGAAGATCGCTCAGACTGCGGCCCCCGTGCTCTCCCGCCTGCAGCGCTTTGACTTCCGCCGGATTGGCGCGGCAGCCATCCGGGATCGCCTGCGGGAGGTGCTCGCGGCAGAGGGCATCGAGGCCGGCGAGGACGCCCTCACCCTGATCGCCCGCCAGGCGGATGGGGGGATGCGGGACGCCCTCTCGGTGCTCGACCAGTGCCTGAGCTTCGGAGAAGGGCGGATCACCGCCCAGCGGGTGCGAGACCTGCTGGGCCTGGTCGCGGATGAACTCTACGCCGGCCTGCTGGAGGTCCTCGCGGAGCGGAATCCGGCCGGGGTCTTTCCCCTGCTGGACCGCCTGGAGGAGGCGGGAGCGGACCTGATCGAGTTCTCCGCCGGGGTGGGGGAGGTGCTCCGGGCCCTGCTCATGCGCAAGGTGGGAGCCCGGCCCGAGGGCCTCACCGAGGCTCTGGTCCAGGCGCTGGCTCACTACGAGGACCGGTTTGAGGCCGGCGACCTGGTCCGCATGCTCAAGCTCCTGGGGGAGGCGGAGGCCGGCCTCCGGCGCGCGGCGAGCCCCAGAGTCGCGGTGGAGTTGCTCCTGCTTCGCTGGGCCCTGCTGGACCGGACGGTGGACCTCACCGAGGTGCTCGCCGGTGGCGGGGCCCCGCCGGCGCATCAGGGCTCCGGATCACCCACGCCAGCCAGGCCGCCAAGATCCCGCCCGCCCGACTCCCCGGCGCCAGCCCCCATGGCCCCGTCGGCGGCCCCGGCAGCCTCGCCCGGAAGCCAGTCGGCGACGACCGCCGCCCCATCCCTGGCCACCGAGGCCGCGGCGCCGCGGGCGGAGTTCACGCTGGAGGCCCTGATCGCGGTCTGGCCGGAACTGGTCACGGTGGCCCGGACCCGGAGCCGTTTCCTGGGTGAGGCCTTTGGCGCAGCCAGGCCATCCGCTGTGGCCGCCCCGGCGGTGATCCTGACCCTGCCCGACGGTAACCCGATGCACGTGGAAGCGCTGACACGGCAGCGGGAAGCAGTCGAACGGCTGCTGGGGGAAACCGTTGGGGAGCCGGTCCGGGTAACTTTGGCGGGCGCCAGCGCCAGCGCCAGCGGCGGCGGTCCAGGTCCTGCCCCCAGGACTCGGCGGCTGTCCGAATCCGAGGCCAGGGCGGAACGGCTCAAGGTCCTCGCGGGCCGGGATCCCGCACTGGGCGCTGCGGCGGACGCCCTGGATCTCGAGGTCCTCGAATGACCAGGCCGTTGCTTGCATCGGACCCTGTGGACCTCTACCTTCTTCATACTTTGCAGCGACTTAGCGATACTTGATACTATGGCAGACTGGCAGCAGCTTCTTCAGATCGGCCAGCAGATGCAGGGGCGGATGCAGCAGCTCCAGCATGAGTTGGCCGACAAGACATACGATTCCCAGGCGGGTGGCGGTCTGGTCCGGGTCACGGTGGACGGAAAGGGAACCGTACGGTCCCTGACCATCGATCCCGAGGCGTTCCATGGCCGGGACGCCGAGCTGCTGGCGGACCTGGTACTCGGGGCGGTCGCGGAGGGGCAACGCCGGGCTGCGGAGGCCCTGCAGCAGGAGATGCGGCGGGTCGGTCCCATGCCGTTCAACCTGCCCCTCTGATCTTCGTGGGTGCTCTCGACGATCTGGTCACGGAGTTCGCCCGTCTTCCCGGCATTGGCCGGAAGACGGCCCAGCGGCTGGCCTTCCACATGGTGCAGCAGCCGGGAGAGCGACTGACCAGGCTGGCGCAGGCGCTGGTCTCGGTGGCAGAGCAGGTGCGTCCCTGTTCCGACTGCGGGAACCTCGCCGAGGCCGAACGCTGCGCGCTGTGCCTCGACCCGCGCCGCGATTCCGGATTGATCTGTGTCGTGGAAGATGCCGCGTCCGTGGCGGTGCTGGAGCGGGCGGGTGAGTATCGCGGCCGCTATCACGTGCTCGGTGGCCGTCTCGATCCCCTGGCGGGGGTGGGGCCCGAGGCCCTCAGGCTGGAGCTGCTGGTGGCGCGAGTGTCCGGGGGCAGCGTGCGGGAGGTGATCCTCGCCACTAACCCCAGCATGGAGGGAGAGGTGACCGCCACCTATGTGCAGCAGCTGCTGGCGGGGCGGGGCATCCGGATCACCCGGCTGGCGCGGGGACTGCCCGTCGGCGGAGAGCTGGACTACGTGGATGGGGTGACGCTGGCCCATGCGCTGACCGCCCGGCAGGAGGTCTCCTGATGGTGCGCCGGGGTGCCGTGGTGCTGGGGATGATGGCCGGGGCGGTGGTCGGCTGGATGCTGGCCCAGGGCCACGTCGGCCGGCACCGGGAGGACCTGTTCAGCCCCCGCCCCCTCCGGCGGCTGGCGGCGCTGGCGTCACTGGCCGGACAGCAGCGCGCGGAGACGGTGCGGCTGCTGCGCGACTACCTCGAGTGGGAGCAGCACCCGCTGCTCAGGCGGCGGGCCCAGGCCATGGTCCGCCGCACGGAAGCGGCGCTCGGTTAACGTCAGGGGAATCGATGTCAGGTGCATCCAGCTGGTCATTCCGGGAGGAGGACTCTACCCGGATTCAGGCGATCCTCAACGAATTCCTGCGCGAGGCAACCGCCCGCACCGGGATGATTGTCGACCGCACCGGCCAGATGGTGGCGATCGTCGGGGAGGAGCCCACCTTCGACCCGACGGCCTTCGCGTCCCTGACCGCGGCGGACTTCAGCGCCAACGACCAGCTGGCCCGCATGATCGGCGAGCCGGAGTTCGGCTCCCTGTTCCATCAGGGAGAGAAGGAATCCATGTACCTCGCCGATATTGCCCGGCGGGTGATTCTCGTGGTGTTGTTCGACAACCGCACCACGCTGGGGCTGGTCAAGCTCCGGGTGCGGCAGACAGTGATCGAGCTGCGGCAGGTCTTCGAGGAGATGTTTGCCCGGGGCCCGGCGGGACAGCCACAGGTAGAGACCGGTTTCCTGGGTGAGGCAGAGGATGAAATCGACAAGCTCTTCGGCGCGTAGGAGGAACTGACATCCAATGTCGATGATCAACTACGCCTCGCGCGAGATCAACTGCAAGCTGGTCTACTACGGGCCCGGCCTGGGTGGCAAGACGACCAACCTGGAGTTCGTCTTCAACAAGGTGGCCCCTAACTCCCGCGGCAAACTGATTTCGCTTGCGACGGAGACCGAGCGGACCCTCTTCTTCGACTTTCTTCCGGTCGATCTCGGCACCATCCGCGGGTTCAAGACCCGCTTCCATCTGTACACGGTGCCGGGACAGGTCTACTACAACGCCTCCCGCAAGCTGATTCTCAAGGGCGTCGACGGTGTGGTGTTCGTGGCCGACAGCCAGATCGAGCGGATGGAAGCCAACATCGAGGCCATGCAGAACCTGTACGACAACATGGCCCAGCACGGCTACAACCTGGCCACGATTCCCTTCGTGGTGCAGTACAACAAGCGCGACCTGCCCAACGCCGCGACGGTGAAGGAACTGCAGGCGGCCCTCAATCCCGGCTGGCCGGTGGACGATGCCGCGAAGCAGCGGACCACCCCCGACCCCTACCATGAGGGCGAGTTCCTCATCGAGCAGGTGGACGGCCAGTGGATCGAGCGCTCGCCCTACTTCGAGGCGGTCGCGATGTCGGGCGATGGGGTCTTCGACACCCTCAAGGCGGTCTCGAAGCTGGTCCTCAAGGGCCTCGGTTCCTGAACCGGGTGCGCGGGTGATGTCCAGCGAGCCCCCAGTCCTTCCCGCTGCGGGCTCCGCCGTGTGGAACCTCCCCAACATCCTCACCCTGATCCGGATCGGCCTCACGCCGGTCATTGCGCTGCTGCCGTTCATCGACGGCTACTGGCCCAAGCTCGTCTGCTTTCTTGTCTTCCTGTTCGCGGCCATCACCGACGTGGTGGACGGGTACCTCGCCCGCTCCCGCAATCTGGTCACCGACCTGGGCAAGCTCCTCGATCCGATCGCCGACAAGCTGCTCCTGTTCGCCACGATCATCCCCATCTACTGGATCTCCCGTACCCGCCACAGCCTCTACGACATCCCAGTCTGGGGCAGCATCCCGCTGTGGGTGTGCATCCTCCTGATTGGCCGCGAAGTGGCGATGACGGGGTTCCGCTGGTGGGCCCAGCGAAAGGGCGTGATCATCCCCGCCGGTGGAGCGGGCAAGCTCAAGGCCACGCTGCAGAACATCTATATCGGCGCCACCTTTCTCTGGTTCACCTTTCGGGACGCCCGCAAACCCATGGGGTGGGAGCACAGCCGCTACGCCGACTACTGGAACGAGTTCCACGGCGGCGTCGTGGCGATCACGCTGGCCATGGCCACGGCGCTGACCGTCTATTCGTTCGTGACCTACATGTATCGCTACCGGGCGATGTTCAGAGGGAGATGAGATTCCGCTATCCGTTGTCCACCCTCCGCGCCCCGAGGAGCCTGACCCGGCCAGCGAACCACGCATAGCAGACATCGGTTAGCGGCCCCTCCCCATGCCCCCCATCGAACTCCTCACCATCGGCACCGAGCTGCTGCTCGGCACCACCATCGACAGCAACAGCGCCGAGATCGGCCGCGCCCTCGCCGAGATCGGGGTGCCGGTAGTGCGGCGCACCTCGGTCACCGACGATCCGGTCGCTATTCGTGAGGCGGCGAAGGACGCGCTGGCCCGGACCGGGGCTTTTGTTGCCACCGGGGGGTTGGGGCCCACCGCCGACGACGTCACCAAGAAGGTCATCGCCGACCTCTTCGGGATGGAGCTGGAATTCCGGGAAGAGGTCTGGCAATCCCTGGTCGAGCGGTTTGCCCGGTACGGGAGGAAGCCGGCCGAAAGCAACAGGTCCCAGGCGGAGGTGCCCAGGGGCGCCACGATTCTCCCCAATCCCCGCGGCACTGCGCCCGGCCTGTGGCTCGAAGGACCCGCCGGCCTGGCAATCCTCCTCCCCGGGGTCCCGGGGGAGATGCGTGGGCTGCTCCGCGAGGAGGTGCTGCCTCGCCTGGTCGAGCGGAGCGATGGCCGGGTGGTCCGTTCGCTTATCCTCAGGACCACCTCGGTGCCCGAATCCACCCTCGCCGAACGGATCGGGGCCATCGAGCCACGGCTCGCGCCGCTGACGCTCGCCTACCTGCCGTCAGTGACCGGCGTGGACCTCAGGCTCACGGCCTGGGGCCTCCCGCCGGAGGAGGCGGCCCAGCGGCTCACCGCGGCCGCAGCCGAGTTGCGCTCCCGCGCCGAGGAATGGATCTACGCCGAGGGGGACACCGATCTGGCCGGGGTGGTGCTGGCGCGCGCCCGGGAGCGCGGGCTCAAACTGGCGACCGCAGAGTCCTGCACCGGTGGACTGGTGGGTGCCCAGTTGACCAGCATCCCAGGCAGCTCGGATGTGTATCTGGGCGGGGTGGTGGCCTACGACAATACGGTCAAGATCAATCAGCTCGGGGTGCCGGCAGCTCTGATCGAGCAGCATGGGGCGGTGAGCGAGCCGGTCGTCCGTGCGATGGTCGAGGGCGTCACCACCCTCCTGGGTGCCGAGCTGGGGATCGCCGTGACCGGTATTGCCGGCCCGGGCGGCGGCACCACAGAGAAACCGGTGGGGCTGGTGTTCATCGCCACCGCGGCGTCCGGGGAGGTACGCTCCCATCGACATGTGCTGCCAGGTGGCCGGGAAGAGATCAGGGCCAGAACCGCGCAGCTGGTGCTTTCCCACCTTCTGCGGCACTTGAATCGAGGATCGGGGCTGGTCTCGCCTCCCATGTAGGCTCTGTCGCTTTCCACGGCTCTACCCCCACCTGGGCAGCCCTGCCAATCTGGCCATTTCCCCGGGCCCACCCGTTGCTATTATCTTAGGACCGTCCGCCACGGGATGATTCCGCAAGTGTTTGACCACAAAGACCTTGGAGATGGGGCGCCGGCTTCCGTCCCAACCACCGACCCCATGCCCCAAGCCGATGGAGACAACTCTGCCTCGGAGGCCAACTCCGGCGCCTCGGAGATCAGGTCCGGCCTTCCCATGGAGCCTGAATCGGAAGCGATTCGGCGCCTGGAGGGAGAAGTGGCAGAGCTCAAGGACCGGCACCTTCGCCTCGCCGCCGAGTACGACAACTTCCGCAAGCGCGCCGCCCGGGAGCGCGCGGAACTCGGGGACCGTGCGCAGGCGGCCCTCGCAGTCCGGCTCCTGGATGTCCTGGACGACCTCGACCGGGTGGTCGCCGAGGGGGCCGATACCGGCTCTACTGAGGTCGTCCAACAGGCGCTGATCCTCATCGACAAGAAGCTCCGCAAGGAGCTCGAGGCGGCGGGGCTGGAGCGGATTGATCCGGTGGGAGACACGTTCGATCCCAGCCTGCACGAGGCCGTCGCGGTCCTCCCGCCGCCCCAGCCAGCCCAGGACCACACCGTCAGCGCCACCTTCCAGGCTGGCTACCGCTTCAAGGGGTCGCTGATCCGGCCGGCCCGGGTGCAGGTCTACACCTCCGAGGGGCACGCCTGACCGTGGCGCGGGACTTCTACCAGGTTCTCGGCGTCCCCGACTCGGCCACTCCGGCCGAGATCAAGAAGGCCTACCGGCGGCTGGCCAAGCAGTACCATCCAGACGCCAATCCCAGCAACGCGCAGGCCTCCGAGCGCTTCAAGGAGATCTCCGAAGCGCACACGGTGCTCTCCGACAGCGAGAAGCGCAAACAGTATGACCAGATGCGGCGGCTGGGCGCCTTTGACGGTGGCGGCGGCATGCGCCGTGGCCCCGGCGCCGGCCGGCCCGCTGGCCCGGGTGCCGCTCCGGGCGGATTCGAGCAGGGGTTCGAATTCTCCGACATCGGCAACTTCGGGCTGGGAGACATCTTCTCGTCGATCTTCGGGAAAGGCCGGCGCGAGGGCGCAGCCCCGGACGCGCTAGAGACGGTCGTGGAGATCCCTTTCCGGGTGGCCGCCCTTGGCGGCAAGGTCCCGGTCCACCTGCCCATGAATGAGAGCTGTGCCACCTGCAAGGGCTCGGGGGCGGCGCCGGGGGCGTCCGTGACCGCCTGCGGCGAATGCAACGGCCGCGGTTCCGTGACGTTCGGGCAGGGCGGCTTCGCCGTGAGCCGGCCTTGCCCGCGCTGCCGGGGCAAGGGCCGGGTGCCGTCGGTGCCCTGCCAGACCTGCGGCGGTGCCGGAGAGGTGCGCGCCGAGCGCGAGGTGCTGATCACCGTGCCGCCCGGCACCGAGACCGGTACCAAGGTCCGGCTGCGCGGCCAGGGCCAGACCGGAGGGCCGGGTGAGCCGGCGGGAGACCTGCTGGTGAGCTTCCAGGTGGAGCCCGACCGGTTCTTTCGCCGGGAAGGGCTGGACGTCATCGGCGAGGTGCCGCTCAACCTCGCGCAGGCCGTCTTCGGCACTCGGCTCCGGGTGCGCACCCTGGATGGCAAGAAGGTGGTGCTGCGGGTTCCCCCGGGCACCCAGCCGGGCCGTAAATTCCGGATCAAGGGACTGGGGATCCCGAAGGGGGACCGGCGCGGGGACCAGCTGGTGCAGGTGCAGGTGAAAATCCCGGAAGAACTCAGCCCGGAGCAGGAGGCGCTGCTCAAGCAATACGTGGAATCGGCCGGGATGGGGTACTAGGCCGCCGTCAGCGCTGGATGGGGTACTCGCCGGTCGGCCTGGCCGTCTCGCGGTGGGTTTCCATGAGCATACGGTGGGTCGCCAGTTCCTGGTCGTTGCCGGTGGGCCGGCGCTGGGTGTACCGGCCGTCTGCGGTCAGCTCCCAAGCCTGACGATTGTCCTGCCACATCAGGTTGAGCAGGTCCCGGATGGCCATCCGGTGCGACGAGTCTTCCACCGGCACCACCGCCTCGATCCGGCGATCGAGGTTCCGGGGCATCCAGTCGGCCGATCCGATATAGACCTCCTCGTTCCCGCCGTTCAGGAAGTAGAACGCGCGGGAATGCTCCAGGAACCTCCCCAGGATGCTGATCACCCGGATGCGATCGCTCACGCCAGGAACGCCCGGCTTGAGGCAGCAGATGCCGCGCACGATCAGGTCAACCTGGACGCCGTCCTGGGACGCCTCGTAGAGGGCCTGGATCAGCGCCGGGTCCACCAGGGCGTTCATCTTGGCCAGGATTCTCGCCGGCCCGCCCGCCCGGGCCGCCTCGGCCTCGCGCCGGATCATGGCGATGAAGCGCTCTCGCATCCCCCGCGGGGCGACAATGAGCTTGCGATACTGGGCCGGCGCGCCGAACCCGGTGAGGACGTTGAACAGGTCGGTCAGGTCGGCGCCGAGGTCGGGATCGGAGGTCAGCAGCCCGAAATCGGTGTACAGCCGGGCGTTGCCGGGATGGTAGTTGCCGGTGCCGATGTGCATGTAGCGCCGCATCGCCTCCCCTTCCCGTCGGACCACCAGCATGACCTTGGCGTGGGTCTTCAGTCCGGCGACCCCGTAGCTGACATGCACGCCGACGTCCTCCAGCCGCTGGGCCCAGCGGATGTTGTTCTCCTCGTCGAACCGCGCCTTCAGCTCGATCAGCACCGCCACCTGCTTGCCCCGCTCGGCGGCCTGGGCCAGCAGCCGGACGATGCTCGAGTCTCCCCCAGTGCGGTACAGGGTGAGCTTGATCGCCACCACGTCGGGGTCGTCCACCGCGGCCTGGATGAAGCGCTCCACCGACGCCGTGAAGCTCTCGTAGGGGTGGTGCAGCAGCACGTCGCCTTCCCGGATCACCTCGAAGATGCTGCGTCCCGGGGCCAGGCGGGGCGGGTTGGCGGGGTGGTGCGGGGGGTCCTTGAGCGCCGGCAGGTCAATGCTCGCCGCCAGGCCGATCAGGTCGGCGGTGTCCAGCAGGCCCGGCACCTCGTAAATGTCGTCCCGGTCCAGCGGGTCGGCCGGAGCCACCTGCACGGCATTGAACTCCGCCAGCAGCACGTCGCGGATGGACTGCGGCAGGCGGGGGGAGGTCTCCAGCCGGACCACGGCGCCGAACCGGCGATTGCGCACCTCCTCCTGGATGGTGCTCAGGAGATCCTCGGCCTCGTCGTGGTCCACCTCGAAATCGGTGTTCCGGGTGATGCGGAACGCAAAGCAGCCCAGGATCTCCACGCCCGGGAAGAGAGCCTCGATGTTCGAGGCCACCAACTGCTCCAGCGGCACGAACCGGGCGCCGCCCTCCGCCGCGACCCAGCGCGGGAGGATCTTGGGCACCTTCACCCGGGCAAAGCGTTCGTCGCCGTCGGTGCCCCGAAGGTGGACGGCCAGGGAGACGCTGAGATTGGAGATGTAGGGGAAGGGATGGGCCGGATCCACCGCCAGCGGGGTCAGCACCGGAAAGACGTTGTCGCGGAAATAGCGGTCCAGCCGCTGCCGCTCCTCGGCGCCCAGCTCGGCCATGTCCAGCAGGGCCACGCCGTGGCGGGCCAGCGCCGGCAGGACCTCGTCGTGCAGGCAGCGGGCGTGCTCCTGCACCAGCTCCCGGACCAGCGCGGCGATGGACCGCAACTGCGGTTCCGGGGTGAGTCCGTCGGGCGAGCGCTCGCTGTACCCCGCGGCCAGCTGGTCCTTGAGTCCGGCCACCCGGATCTGGAAGAACTCGTCCAGGTTTGAGCTGAAGATGCCCAGGAACTTGAGCCGCTCCAGCAGCGGATTGCGCGGATCCTGGGCCTCGTGCAGCACCCGGCGATTGAACTCCAGCCAGGACAACTCCCGGTTGAAGTACCATTCCGGAAGGCTCATGTCGGGCCGGAGGGCTGGCGCCGGCGGTGGGTGCAGGCTGGCGAGGTCGGTCACGGTCGAGAATCTAGCGGCGCCAGGGGCGCCGGCCAGTTCGAGGTGTAACGTGCGGGTAACGGCCGGCTAGCGGCGGATGACACGGACCTGGCCCTCGCCGGTGAACAGCGTCAGCAGGAGGCTCACCAGGCTGACCATCAGGCCGGCCCAGAAGGCAGGCCAGAACCCGGTGACGTGGAACCCGAGGTTGAACTGGTTCGAGATCCAGCCGGTCAGCAGCAGCATCATGGCGTTGATCACGAACAGGAAGAACCCGAGGGTGAGCAGCACCAGTGGACAGGTGAGCAGGGTGAGCAGCGGGCGCAGAGTGGCATTGACCAGGCCGAACAGCGCTGCCACCAGCAGCAGGCCCAGCGGGGCGCCGTCGTAGTCGACGCCGTTGACCACCTGGACCGCAACGTAGAGGGCCAGGGTGTTGATCAGCCAGCGGATGAGCAGCGGTCGCATTCAGGGCCTCGGCTTGAGGTACTGGTCCATCCAGTCGAGCACGGTGCCCCACCAGAGCCGTCGGTTGCGCGGCTTGGTCACGAAGTGATCCTCATCCGGGAAGTAGAGCAGCTTGCCGGGTACGCCGCGCAGGCGGAGCGCCGTGAAGGCCTGTAGTCCTTCCGACACGTCCACCCGGTAGTCCAGCTGCCCGTGGATGATCAGCATGGGGGTCGCCCACTTCTGGACGAAGTTGGCGGGCGACCACTTTTCGATCGTGGCGCGGGCTGCCGGCTCGGAGGGCGGTCCGCCGAACTCCCAGTGCGGGAACCACAGCTCCTCCGTAGTCCCCGCCATGCTCAGGGGGTTGAAGATGCCGTCGTGCGCCACCAGCGCCTTGAACCGCCGGGTCTGGCCCGCCATCCAGTAGATCATGTAGCCGCCGTAGGAGGCCCCGGCCGCCGCCATGCGGGTGCTGTCCACCCATGGCTGTCGGGCCAGCACGTCGAGTCCCTTCATGAGGTCCTCGTACGGCAAACCACCCCAGTTCCGGCTGATGCTGTTGGTGAAGTCCTGCCCGTACCCGGTGGACCCATGAAAATTCACTGCCGCGATGGCGTAGCCGCGGGCCGCGAACATGGCATAGTTCCACCGGCTGTGCCACTGGTTCAGCCAGGCGCCCTGCGGGCCGCCATGGATCAGGTAGATGAGCGGGTAGCGCGCCCCTGGCTGGTAGCCGGGTGGCTTCATGATCCAGCCGAAGACCGAATCCCCCCGCGCGCCGACGAAGCCGAACTGTTCCATGGGGGCGATGTCGAACCGGCGAAACCGTTCTTCGTTGATGGTCGTGACGGCGCGCTGGTTGCTTCCATCCGACGAGGCGGTCCAGATCTCTGGCGGACGCCGCCCCGTACTCCGCAGGAAGACGATCGTCCCACCGTCCGCCGACAGCTGGAGCGAGGTGTTATCACCATCGGAAACCAGCCGGGCCGCCCGGCCCGAGGGGACGTCGATGCGGTAGATCGCATGACCACCGCGCTCTTCAACCTCCGCCAGCACTCCGCGGGCGTCCGGCAGCCAGCGGAAATCACTGATGCTGAGGTCCCAGCGCGGAGTTACGGCGATTCGTCGGCCACTGGCGCGCTCGTACAGCATCAATTGCTGACGGTCCGCCTCGAAGCCGGGCGTGGCCATGGCCAGGTAGGCCAGGGTCCGGCCATCGGGAGAATAGCGGGGCGTATGATCGTTGCCCTGGCTGATGGTCACCGGCTGCCGGGCGGAACCATCGGGCCCCATGACAAACACGTCGTTATTGGTGCTGGTCTCCAGCGCGCTGTCCGGGTTGAAGACGATTGCCACCTCGGTGCCCACCGGGGAGATGGCCACGTCGGCTCCCCCCAGGGCCAGCGGCGGGATATCCCGGTCCACGGGCGTGATGTCGGTGATCACGCCGTCGAGGGTGCTCCGGAACAGGTGAGAGCGCACCCCCACCCGCCACTCGTTCCAGTGGCGGTAGAAGAGGTTGGTGACGATCGTCGCGGTGGTGGGCCAGGGGGCCCCCCGCCGGGCCGCCTCGGTGGAGTCGCCCCACGGCAGGTCCGCCCAGAAGTACAGCGCCCTCCCATCGGGGGACCACAGGAAGTTGCTGACCGGGTAGCGGCTCTCGGTGATCCGGCTGGCCTCTCCACCCCGCGCCGGAATCTGCCAGACCTGCGAGGTACCGTCCCTGGTGGAGATGAAGGCCAGGATCCGCCCGTCCGGGGACCAGCGGGGGGCTCGTTCGTTGGCCTGGCTGACCGTCGCCTGCCAGGTCTCGCGGGTGGCCACGTCTGCCATCCAGATGTGGCTGAGGGAGCGGTTCTCCTCCAGCGATGGCGTGCTCACGGTGAACGCGACCACCGCCCCATCGGGGGAAAGCTGCGGATCCCCGACGACTGGGGTGGTGATGAACTCGTCGATGGTGATCGGCCGGGTCTCCTGGCCCACCGCCGCGACCGCGGAGCCCAGCATCCCGACCGCCACAAGGACCACGCGCGTACCGGTCATGCGATCACCCCGCCGCCGAGGACCTGGCCATCGGCGGCGTACATCACCCCGGACTGTCCTGGCGTGATCGCCCGCACCGGGCTCGCCAGGGCGAGATCGGTGCCCCAGCTTCCCATGGCCACGACCGTCGCCGGTACCGCTCGAGCCCGGTAGCGAAGCTGCACGAGACAGGTGTCCCCGTCGGCAAGTGGCTCGGCCAGCCAGTTGAGTTCCTCGATCCGCACCCGATGCCCCAGCAGGTCGTCGACCGAGCCGACGACGACTTCGCGAGTCTCGGGCCGGATCGCCACCACGAACCGGCGCTCCGGCGCGCCACCGGGGAGACCCTTCCGCTGACCGATCGTGTACCTGGCGAAGCCGGCATGCTCCCCGATGACCTCCCCGCTGGTGCTGACCAGTGGGCCGGGTGTGAGGGCCGGGGCGTCGGCCGCGAGGTGCTGCTCCAGCACCCCCACGTAGTCGTCGTCCGGCACGAAACAGATTTCCACCGATTCCGGTTTATCTGCCGTGGCCAGACCGAGGGCGCGGGCGTGGGCCCGGGTCTCCACCTTGGTCAGCTCTCCCACGGGCGTCAGCATCCGGGGCAGCACCTCCCGCGAGATGCCCCACAGGAAGTAGCTCTGATCCTTGCCGGCGTCCCGGCCCCGATACAGGCGGCCTTCGCGGGCGATGGCGTAGTGGCCGGTGGCCAGATAGTCGCAGTCCAGGCTGTCGGCGTGCGCCAGCAGGTCGCGGAACTTGGTGAAGGAGTTGCAGCGGACGCAGGGAATCGGTGTCCGACCCCGGCTGTACTCGTCCACGAAATTCCTGATCACATCCTGGCTGAACCGGTCCTCGAGATTGAGCACGTAGTGCGGGATGCCGAGTTTCTGACAGACCAGCCGGGCATCATTGATGGAATCGAGCGAGCAGCAGGGTCGGTCGGGGACGCTGTCGCCGTAGCAGAACAGCTTGAGGGTGGCGCCGATCACCTCGTGGCCCTCCGCGACCAGCGCGGCGGCCGCGACGGAGCTGTCCACGCCGCCACTCATGGCGACGAGCACGCGCCGCCGGCGCCCCTCGGCCCCCGGCCCGTTCCCCGACTCGACTTGCGAAATCTCCACCTGCGCTCCTTGTCCGGTGCTCCCCAATC
>CAYUYF010000033.1:17613-36389 GCA_964449145.1 uncultured Gemmatimonadaceae bacterium
ACCGCCCCCAGCTTGCGCACCTTTTCCACCACCTTGGGCAGGACCTCCGCTGCCCGGGCAATGTCCGCCGCGTCGGTCTCACGCCCCAGGCTGAGGCGGATCGCGCTGACGGCGTCCTCCCGCGGCAGGCCCATGGCCGTCAGCACGTGGGAAGGCTCCACCGTCCCGGTGGTACAGGCAGAGCCGCTGGAGGCGGCAACGCCCGCGAGGTCGAGGTGCATGAGCAGCGCCTCGCTGTCCGCGCCGGCGATCCGGACACTGAGCACGTGCGGCGCCCGCGGAGCCGATGCGGCGGTGACCTGGAGATCCGCGATTGCAGCGGCAAGCCGCCGGGCGAGGTCGTCCCGCAGCGCCCCGACCCGGGTCGCCTCCGCCGCCTGCTCCCGCTGGGCCAGGCGGACGGCCACGCCCAGCCCTACCGCACCCGCGATGTTCTCGGTGCCGGGCCGTAGACCCCGCTGCTGGCCACCACCGTGGATCTGCGGCGCGACCCGTGTCCCGCCCCGGACCACGAGGGCGCCGATCCCCTTCGGGGCCCCCAGCTTGTGGCCCGAGATCGTGGCCAGCGCAATGGGCAGCGCGGCCAGCGGTGTCTCGATCTTGCCGAAGGCTTGCACCATGTCGGTATGGAAGGGCACGCCTGCTGCCTGACAGCGCCGAGCGATCTCCGCGATCGGCTGAACCACACCGGTCTCGTTGTTCACCCACATCACCGACACGACGGCGGGGCGCTCGCCCAGCGCCTGGTCCAGCGCCTCCAGCTCGAGGAGACCGGACTGGTCGACTGGAAGGATGCGCTCCACGCCGCCTGCGTGCGCGGTAGCGTGGGCCGCGGCCAGCACCGCCTTGTGCTCGGAGGCGGCGACGGCCGCCAGCATCGGAGCCCCGCGATCCCGGGCCGAGACGGCCAGGCCCAGCACCGCGAGATTGTCCGCTTCGGTCCCTCCAGAGGTGAAATACAGCTCCTCGGCCTCAACGCCGAGTGCCGCCGCCACCTCCCGCCGGGCCTCCTCCAGGCCGGCGCGGGCCGCTCGCCCGAAGCGATGGGCGCTGGACGGATTCCCGAAGGTGCTGCCCAGGTACGGGAGCATCGCGTCCAGCACCTCGGGGCGAACCGGGGTGGTGGCGGCGTGGTCGAGGTAGACCGGTCGGGGAGGCATAGGGGAGGAAATATAGGCGGGGCGGGGGAGCACCGCGAAAAGCGCGAGGGGCCGCGGGCCGATAACCTGGGCCGTAACGGTAAGTCGTTGTAAAATAGTGAGTTACATACTCTCCACGGGCAGCGCTACGACATCCTCCACTGCCATCGTCTCATGGGTGAAGAACGGCTCACCGTATCGGGCCCGGATGAGGGAGCCGTAGTGGGCGTTCTGGGTCTCCACCAGGGAGTAAAGGTCCTGACCGGTCGGGAAGATCTCTCCCGCGGCCTTGGCGCCGTCGAACTGGCTGGAATAACAGTGGATCGCCTGCATCTTCCGGTCGAACTGGGCGGAAATGTCCACCACAAAGGTGGGCTTCACCGGATCCTCGCGGTAGGCCAGGGCATAGAGGATCTTGCGCGGGCGGTGCGGGGCGCCGTCGGCGGCATATCGGGCGAGGCCGGCGAGGAAACAGGCGTCACGGCCCAGTTCCGAAGCGATCCGGTGATCGGGATGCCGCCCGACCGGGAAGGGAAGGATCACGGTGCGTGGCGTGAAGTATCGAATGTAGCCGGCGATGAGGCGCCGGGTCTCGTCGGTGTTCTGAAGACCGGCATCCGGCAGGCCGGCGTTGCGGCGCTCACTCACCCCGAGCACCACCGCCGCGGCCGCAGCCTCCGCCTCCCGGATTTCGGCGCTTCCCCGGGTGCCCATCTCCCCGGCTGTCAGGTCGAGGATGCCGGTGCAATAGCCGGCGTCGTGCGCCTTGAGGAGCGTACCGGCGCAGGTCAGCTCGACGTCGTCGCGATGGGCGGCAATAGCCAGGAGATCAACGGGCATGGGCGGCGGGAGTGGAGTCCGTGATGTGCGACAGGGACCGGGGAAAAGATAGCCGTCCCCGGTCCCCGTCGCCTCCCCGGCCTACGCCTTCCGCGACCGCCAGGCCTTTCGCACCAGAACGATGGCCCCGATACCCAGCGCGCCCACCGGCACCAGCACGCCGAGCGACGCGATCAGTCCCGCCACGAAATTGATGAAATTGCGCCACGCCTGCGCGAAGGCCTCGCCCAGGACGCCGCCGCTACCCTGGTCGCCCACGAGCGGGGATTCCTCGTGTACGGTCAGGCTCAGCGTGCTGGTGGCGGCGTGGGCCTTGAGGTACCGGAGGCGGCCTTCCATCCGCTCGATGTCCTCCCGGATGCGGGCCAGCTCCCGCTCAATCTCCAGCACGTCCGACAGCTTCCCGGTGCGGGTCGCCAGCAGTTCGATCAGGCGGCCTTCGAGCTTGCGGCCGTTGGCCACCCGGGCGGAGACGTCGGTGAACTCCTCCCCCACATCCTGGGCGCTGACGTTGACGTACTCCACCTTCCCCAGCGGCTGCAGCCCGCCCAGCAGCTCGTCGAACCGCGTGGCGGGAACCTTGATCTCGAGCATGGCGGAGCGGAACTGCCGCTGGCCCAGCTGCATCTGGGTGTTGGCGATGAACCCACCGACCCGCTGGGCCAGGGCCCGAACCTCCGCGACGGCCACCTCCAGCGAGTCAATTTCCACGCTGGCCTGACCGGTGCGGATGATCATGGGGCCAGCCGCCGTTGGGTCGCGCGTGGGGTCGGCCGGGCTGGCGGTGCCCTCGAGCCGGTAATCGCCGGCTGCGCGGCCGGCGGAGAGCCCCACCTCATTTGTGCTGGCCACGGGGGCGGCGGCCGGCTGTTCCATGGCGGCCTCGTCGCCGGCCGCGGGCCGGTAGGCGGCTCCTTCACAGCCCAGCAGGAGCGCGGCAAGCAACACGGAAAACCGGAAGGGCCGGTGCATGGGTACCTCGACGCTGGTTGGGGTCGTGCGGGGGATGCGTGGCCAGCGGCCGATTGCACGCCGGGAATGGTCTATTCGTGGCGCAGCGCCTCCACGGGGTCCATCCGGGCTGCCCGGTTGGCCGGGTAGAGCCCGAAGACCAGGCCGATCGCCACACTGACGAGGGTGGCCAGGACCGCACTCCAGACCGGCACGCCGGACTGCAGGCCCAGGACGAATTTGAGGACCTGCCCCAGGGCGAGTCCCACGGCGATGCCCATGAGCCCGCCGATGAACGTGAGGGTGGCGGCCTCGACCAGGAACTGCCACAGGATCTCCTGCCGGGTGGCGCCGACCGCCTTGCGCAGGCCGATCTCGTGCGTGCGGTCGGTGACCGAGACCATCATGATCGCCATGACGCCGATACCGCCCACCAGCAGGGCGACGCTGGAGAGCGCCACCATGACGCCGAAGAAGGCGGTGGTAAGGCTGCTGATCGTATCCAGGATCTGGTCCTGGGTGATAACGTCGAAGGTGTTCGGCATCCCGGGCCTGAGGCGCCGGGCCTTTCGCAGCGCCACGATGCTCAGGTCCTTGGCGACCGACACCGAGACATCTGGCCACGCCTTCACCGACAGGAACAGGCCGTTGGTCTCGTCGTACCGATAGTTCCGCCGCGCGGTCTGGAAGGGGATGATGGCACCGATCTGCTGCCCCGGCGGCTCGAAGATGTTGGTCGGCCGCTGATAGAGCCCGATGACCGTCACGGCCACGCCCCCGATCCGGATGCGGCGGCCCAGGGGATCGATCTCGCCGAAGAGCCGGTCCGCCGATTCCTGCTCCAGGACCACCACCGGATCGCCGGTCAGCTCCGACGGAGCGAAGAACCGGCCCCGCAGCAGCGTGCCCCCGAGGATATCCATGTAGTTCTGATCGGCCCCGTAGACCGTGACGGTCTGGGTGCTGACCCCCTGATACTCCATCCGCTGGAACAGCTGCACCCAGATGCCGGCGTACTGGATTTCCGGGACGCGACGCAGCGCCTCGGCATCCGCCTCGGTGAGCACCGGCCGGATCCGGACCTCGTACGGGAGGTTGTCGGGGTTGACCGGCGTCTGGGAGAAGTAGCGCATGACATAGAACGCGGTCGGGCCCGCGGTGTTCATGGCGTTGAAGATCTGCGAGCGGATGCCCTCGACGATGGAGGCCATCGCCATGACGGTGGAGACCCCGATGACCACCCCCAGAATGGTGAGTGCGGAGCGGAGCTTGTTGGTGCGGAGGGCGTCGAGCGCCACCGCCACGCCCTCGCCGAGGTTCCGGATCATGGGAGCGGGCTACTCCGACCGGAGCGCGGTGATGGGATCGAGGCGGGCGGCCCGCGTGGCGGGATATACGCCAAACAGCATGCCGGTGCCCGCCCCGAGGACCAGCGCCAGGGCCACGGACCAGCCGGTCACCCTGGCGGGAAGTGGGGTGAACTGGGAGACCGCCAGGCTCAGGACCCAGCCGCCTAGTACACCGGCGAGCCCGCCGACGGCAGACAGGACGATCGCTTCCACCAGGAACTGGCGCCGGATATCCCGGCGTGTGGCCCCCAGTGACTTGCGGATGCCGATCTCGCGGGTGCGCTCGTTCACCGACATGAGCATGATGTTCATGATGACGATCCCGCCCACCACGATCCCGATGCACACGACGGCCGGCACCACCGTGAAGAGCACCTTGGTGAGATCCCTCCAGAAGGCCACCAGCGCGTCGGCCTTGTCCACGGTGAAGTCGTTGGGTTCCGCGGGCCGGAGGCGGTGGGCCAGCCGCATGGCCTCCTCGGCGCGGGACATGGCGTCGGGGATATCCTCTGCCCGCTCCATTTTCACCGAGACGGTCGTGGTCTTCCTCCGGCCGTAGATCCCTTCGAAGGTGGTAATGGGCAGCAGGGCGAAACCGTCGAAGGACTGCCCCAGCACCCGTCCCTTCTTCTCCGTGACCGCCTTCACCTGCATCTCCCGGCCGGCGACGCGGACCCGGCGGCCGATGGCCAGCTCGGAGCCCCCGAAGAGCTTGTCGGCGATCTCCCACCCGAGCACCACGACCAGGCGGCGTTCGCGGACGTCCGGGTCTGCCAATGGCTCGCCAGCCGCGAAACGGTAGTCCTGCACGATCTGGTAGGGCGGGGTCACGCCGAGGATCAGCACGTCGCCAACGGTGCGGTTGCGATGGGTAATGTCGCTGGTCGGTGGCGGCCAGCCGGACTGTATGGACACCGCCAGGGCCTCGGGCACGGCCCGCCGGACCGCCTCGGCATCCTGGGCGGTGAGGCGGGGACGCTTGTTGATCTCGCGCAGTTCGTCGTCGGAGATCAGGCCCAGGGCGATCGGCATCCGCCGCACCTGGAAGGCGTTGGTACCGATGACCGCCCCGGTGATGTTCTCCTTCACGTAGGCGTTCATGCCCTGGATCACCGCAACGACAGTGACCAGGAACCCGACGGACACGATGATGCCTAACAGGGTGAACAAGGAGCGGAGCTTCGAACCGAGAACGGACTGAACGGCCAGGCGGATGGCTTCGGCGAGCGGCATGGGCGGAAAGATAAAGGAGTGGGGAGGCCGGGGCCTCCCCACTCCGCGGGTATCACCGGCCCAAGTCCTAGCGGCCCAGTCCCGAATGCCTATTCGTACCGGAGCGCCTCCACCGGGTCGAGCTTACTGGCCTTGCTGGCGGGGTACATCCCGAAGGCGATGCCGGTGATCGTCGAGGCCACCACCGCCACCACCACCGACCACAGCGGGACGGCGGCAGGAATCGGGGTCCACCGGTTCACTCCCCAGGCGATGAGCCCGCCGAGCGCCATCCCGGCCAGGCCGCCGACCAGGGTGAGCGTGGCCGCCTCTACCAGGAACTGCAGCATGATCTCGCGCCGGGTTGCCCCCAGCGCCTTGCGGACGCCGATCTCGCGGGTGCGCTCGGTCACCGAGATCATCATGATGGCCACCACACCGACACCGCCCACCATCAGGCCCACGCTGGAGAGGGCCAGCATCACCAGGAAGAACCCCGAGGTGATGCTGTTGAAGCTGTCCAGCAGCTTGTCCTGGCTGACCAGCGAGAAGTTGTTGTCCTGTCCGGGCTTGAGCGCGCGGGAGGAGCGGAGGGCGGCGGTCACCCGGTCCTGGGCCTCGGCCACGGTGAGTTCCGGCTCCGGGATCACCGCGAACATCATCCAGCCCTTCCAGTAGTCCGCGACCTTGGTGAAGGTGGAGTGCGGGATGGTGACCATGGGCGTCTCGCTGTCGCCAAACAGGCTCGACGGCTCGGCATAGAGACCGACCACCTCGAAGAACTGGCCCGCCACCTTGAACCGCCGGCCGACCGGATCCAAACCGGGCCAGAGGGTCTGGGCCAGCTTGTCGTTGATCACCGCCACCCGCGAATTGGCGGCGTATTCCAGCTGGGTGAAGTTCCGCCCCTCGATGATCTCGCCGCCCTGCGTCAGGATCCAGTCGGGGCTGAAGCCCTGGACCTGGATGCTGCTCAAGTTCACTCCGCCGGCCGACACCGGGCTCGACGTGTTCTCCCGCCAGGTGACGCTTCGGAGCCCCGGCACGCCGCGAAGCATCTCCGCCTCTTCTACCGTGAGCCAGGGGTTTCGCCGCCACGGGGACATCTCATCCGAGCCATCGCTGACGTGGATACCCGCCTGGAAGTAGCGGAACACAAAGAACGTCTTCGGTCCCAGCGTCTCGATCTGGGCCGCGACACTGCGGTTGACTCCGGTAATGGCGGAAGCCATGGCGATGACGACCATGACGCCGATGGCCACCCCGAGAATGGTGAGGGCCGCCCGGACCTTGTTGGCGCGCAGCGAGTCGAGCGCGATGCCCACTCCCTCAAACAGCCGGGTAATCGACATGGCCGGCCTTCCTACTCAGCCCGGAGGGCGGTGATGGGGTCGAGCCGGGAGGCCCGGCTGGCGGGGTAGACCCCGGCGATCACGCCGACCAGAATGCCCAGACTCACGCCCAGCCCGATGGACCAGGGCGCCACGGCGGCGGGGAGCGGGGTCAGGGCCCGCACCGCGAAGGCCAGCCCGATCCCGGTGGCGACGCCGAATCCGGCGCCGACGGTCGAGAGGGTCGCGCTCTCCACAATGAACTGGGCCAAGATGTCACGCCGCTTGGCGCCCAGCGCCTTGCGGATGCCGATCTCGCGGGTCCGTTCCGCCACGGCCATCAGCATGATGTTCATGATCACGATGCCGCCGACCACCAGCGAGATCGCCACCAGCCCGGGCAGCGCGGTGAACAGCACCTTGGAGATCTTGGTCCACCCTTCCAGCGCCCCGGAGGCGTTCTGCAGATCGAAGTTGTTCGGCTCTCCAGGCTTGAGCCCCCGCCGGGTCCGCATGATGCCCTCGGCTTCTCCCATCGCGGTGAGCATCATGGTCGGGTTTTCGGCCTTGATCTGCAACTCGTCCAGGATGTTGATCGGGCAGATGTACCGGCGGGCCGGGGCCCGGAACGGCATCACCGCGAACTTGTCCAGCGAGATGCCGAACAGGGTGCCGCGCTTGGCCGCGACCCCGATCACCCGGTAGGGCAGGCCGGCGATGCTGACCTCCTTGCCCAGCGGGTCCAGGCCCGGAAACAGTTTTTCGGCCAGTTCACTCCCCAGCACCAGCACCGGCACACCGGCGCGGACTTCCTGCGCGGTGAAGATCCGGCCGGCGGCGATGTCGATGTTCTTGATCTGGAAGAAGCTGGGCTCGGTGCCCTGGAGGTCGATGTCCTTGGCCTGCTTGCCACCGTAGGTGATGGTCATCCGGTCGGCGCAGTACTGGGCGGTGATTACCGGTGTCTTGAGGCGGTCCACGACGTAATCGGCGTCTTCGTAGCTGATCCGCGGCCGGCGCTGCCAGCCGCGCCAGGTCTCCTCGGTGACGTCGCCGGTATTGATGCCCGGGGAGCGGCGCAGGGTGAAGGTGTTCAGGCCGATCAGCCGGTTGGCGAACTGATCTTCCATGTACACGTTCATCCCCTGCACGATGGACACCACCGCGATGAGGAACGTGACTCCGATCAGGACGCCGATCAGGGAGAAGAAGCTCTTGAGCTTCTGGGAGACGATGGTGCGCAGCGCCATCCGCACCGCCTCGAAGATCGGCATCTCAGGCCGCTGCCTTGTCGTTGCGCGTGTCGCTGTCCAGCTGGCCGTCGCGCAGGACCACGATGCGCCCGGCATGGGCGGCAATGGACGGTTCGTGGGTCACCACGATGATGGTCTGGCCCTGGCCGTGCAGTTCGGCGAAGACGCGCATGATCTCGTCACTGGTGGTGCTGTCCAGGTTGCCGGTGGGCTCATCGGCCAGCAGGATGGAGGGCTCGTTGACGAGCCCGCGGGCTATCGCCACCCGCTGACGCTGGCCGCCGGACAGCTCGTTGGGACGATGGTGCATACGGTTCTCGAGCCCGACTCGTGTCAGCGCCCGCACCGCCCGCTCCCGCCGTTCCCGCGAAGAGACGCCGGCATAGACCAGCGGCAGTTCCACATTGTGCAGTGCGGAGGCCCTGGGGAGCAGGTTGAACGTCTGAAACACAAACCCGATCTCCTTGTTGCGGACCCGGGCCAGGGCGTCATCGGTCAGCCGGGAGACCTCCTGGCCATTGAGCCAGTAGTTCCCGCTGGTGGGGGTATCCAGGCAGCCCAGCAGGTTCATGAGGGTGGACTTCCCCGATCCCGAGGGGCCCATGATGGCCACGTACTCGTTCCGCCGGATGGTCAGGCTCAGCCCGCGCAGGGCCAGCACCCGCTCGCCGCCCATGGGATACTCCCGGGCGAGGTCCTCGATGAAAATGACGCGGTCGCTCATGACTGGCGCGCCTTGGTGGTGTCGCTGCCGGCGCTCTTGACCCGGGTGCTGTCCTTCAGGTCGCGGATGGCCTGGTAGGGGCCGGCCACGATCGTGTCGCCCACCTTGATCCCCTCCAGCAGTTCGAAGTACTCGTCGCCGGCAATACCCACCTTTACCGGGCGGAAGTTGGCCACCCCGTTGGTCACCACGAACACCCCCTCGGCATCCTGCTTCTTGCCCCGGCCGCCGGTGGTGTCGCTCTGCTCGGGCGCCATCTCGTTGGGCACCTTCTGGTGCTGCCGGACCGTGAGCGCGATGATCGGCACGCTCATCGCACCCTTGCGGACGTCGGTGACGATCCGGGCGGTGCAGGAAAGATCCGGCCGGATGTCCTTCGGCGGATTCGACAGCGTGATCTCCACATCGAAGTCCACGGCCCGGTCGTTGGAGCCGGAGGCGGTGGAGGTGGAGGTCAGCCGGGCACTGTTGGAGATCTTGGTCACCTTGCCGATGAAGGTCTGGTTGGGGAAGGCGTCAATGCTGACCTCCACCGAATCGGCCTGGGCCAGGCGAACCACGTCGGTCTCGTCCACCTGGACCTTGGCCAGGATCACCGACAGGTCGGCCACCGTCATCAGCAGGCCGACATCGCGGGAGAAGGTGCCGATCACCGCCACCTCACCCTCCTCGATGGCCAGCCGGGTGATCCGACCGGAGATCGGGGCCACAATGCGGGTCTTGCGCAGGTTGTCCTGCGCCTCCTGCAAGCCGGCTCGTGCCTGGTCCACCGAGGCTTGGCTTGCCACGGTATTGGCCACCGACACTGCGTAGGCGGTCTGCGCCTGCTCCACCGACTCCTTCGTGATCAGGCTGGCGTTGGTGCTCTGCAGCTCCAGCGCGCGGTCCAGCGAGCGCTTGGCCTGGTCCTGGTTGGCCTTGGCCCGGACCAGGTCGCTCCGGGCGGAGGCCAGGAAGGCCTCGGCCCGGCTCACCGCCGCCTGGTAGATGACCGGGTCGATCTGCAGCAGGAAGTCGCCCTTGCGAACCAGGTCCCCCTCGCGGACGCCGAGCTTGGTGACCCGGCCCTGGACGTCCGAGAGCACGTCCACCGTGAGATCGGGCTCGATCTTTCCGCTCGCCGTCACCACCGCCACGAGGTCCCGGGTGCCGACCGGCTCGAGGCGGACTTCCACCGCCTTGTTCTTGCCCTTGGCGGCGCCGAGGGCGATGATCGCCCCGACGGCCACGACGAGCAATCCGGCAAAGAGCCCCAGTTTCATGCGACGCGACATGGTCTTTTCCTTTTCCTCGATTAGCGGAGCGGGCGGCCGACGGCGCTTTCCAGCGCTGCCAGGGCCTTGTGATAGTCATACACGGCGTTGACGTAGTCCCCTTCGGCGCGCTGGACCGCGTTCTGCGCGTCGGAGACCTCCAGCGCGGTGCCGCTGCCCAGCCGGTACCGGTCCTGTGCCAGGCGCAGCTGGTCGCGGGCGGCATCGCGGCTGCTCGACTGCACCGCGATGGCCCGGTACGACGTCTGCACGCCCAGCCAGTTGGTGTGCACTTCGGTCCGGATGCCCAGTGCCCTCGCCCGGGTGCGCTCATCGGCGTCCTGGGCGAATTCCCGCGCCTGCTGCAGCTGGAGGCTTCTTCCGAATCCGGTGAACAGGGGCAGCGAGATGCTCAGCCCGATGCTGAACGGCTGACGGGTGAACTCGAAGGGGAACTTGCTGTTGGCGTCCAGGATGGCCTGGCGGGCCTGCGGGGTGAGTGCGGTGCCCATGCCATTGAGTCCCGAGGCGGCATAGCACCCGGCCTGGGAACTGAGCGGCTGCAGGCCGGCGCCGACGCGGATCGAATCGTTGGTAATGCAGGAGGCCGCGGAACCCAGCGCGCCACCCAGGCTCTGCTGGATGAGCAGGCCGTCGTCGGTGGCCTGCTGGGTGAATCCGCTCCAGCCGGCCCGCAGCGAGAGGCTGGGCAGGAAGGCCGACTTGGCGGCGGTGACCCCGACGGACGCCGCCCGCTCTCGCGCTCTGAGCGCCCGCAGCTCCGGATTCTCTTCCGCCGCCTGCTCCAGCAGGCCATTCAGGGCGAAGGTTGGCTCGGACACCGGGAAGGAGTCACTGAGCCCGATCTGTTCGATCGCCAGCGGCGGCACCACGCCGATGCGGTTGAACAGCTCCAGCTTGGCACTGTTCTCATCCTGGATGCCCCGCAGGAGCGCCACGTCGGACTGGGCCTTCAGCACCTCCGCCTGGCGCACCTCGATGAGCGTACCCTGGCCGACCCGGTACTTGGCGTTGGCGAGGTCCAGGAAGTCCTGGTTGCGGGCCACCTGCTGTCGCGCCACCGCCACCTGGGCCGTCGCCTGGAGCACGTTGAGATACTGAAAGGTGACCGAGAACTTGAGGCCGTTCTCTTCCGCGACGATTTCCTGATCTACCGCTCGGGAATTGGCCTTCTGCTGCCGCGGGGCCAGCAGGCGGCCGCCATCCAGGTTCCAGGAAAACCCTGCACTGTAGCTGGATCCCAGCACCGCAGACGTCTGCCGGGTGAAGCCCTGCCCGAAGTTGGCCTGGCCGGAGCCGGTATAATCGAGGCCCGCCGACACCGAGGCGTTGGGCAGCAGTCCGCCGTAGGCGTTGCGCATCTGCATGCGGGCCGTCGCGGCATCGTTGAGCCGCTGCCGGTAGAGCGGATTGCTGTTACGGGCTTGCTGCAGTGCCTCACTGAGGCTCAGGGTGGCCACCGGTGGAACGGCTTCTGGGGATTGGGCATACGCCGGAAACGGCAGGGCAAGCGCCATGACTGTCAGCCAGCTGTGTCGCATCGAACGATCCCCGGGCTTTGGATGAAGGAGTAACTGCCCGCACCTACGGGAGCGGGCATTCAGGAGTTTCAGGATGGGACAGCGGCCCTAGGTGGGGCTGCGATAAGCCTGTAGTTGCAGGGCCGGCAGGGAGATTCGCACGACTTTCCCGTCGTCGTCCAGGTGGATCTCCCCCTCAAGCATCCCACTCAGGCGGATCAGGGAGCCTCCCTGTCCGGGCTTGTTCAGGCGCTCAACCCGGAACGAGATGCGGCGGCCAGACTCGGGAAAGAGCGCCGCGACCGTTCGGGGGGTCCCCGAGGCCAGCGGAATCAGCTGCAACAGCGGCCCAAACACGCTGTCCGCCAGGAGGAGCAGGTCCGCGGATCCCGGGAGCTCGCTGGCCTCCTCGGCGCCTCGAGCCACCCGGCGGATCGTCACCCGATTGCGGCGCTGGACGGCGTAGATCTGCGCGCCGGAATCCCCCCGACGGCGATCCAGCTGAAAGGCTACCTCCCCGTTCTGCTGCACGACGTTGACCTCGAGGGTCAGCAGCGGCGGCGTGGCGGAGTAGCTGGTCCGGGAGGTGATCTTGCTGCCCGCGGCACTGGGCGTGACCCGAAAGCTCTCTGCGCCGATGTCGCGGCTTCCCTGACGGATCACCAGGGTACCGGCGATCGCCTCCTGCCCGTGCAGCGGGGAAGCGGCAAGCATCAGGGAGAGGGGCAGGACCTTTCCCAGCAGGTTCCCGGTGGTGGAGGATTTCATGGCAGCCTTCAATATAGTGGCTATGTTGGACGATATGCCGACTGGGACGGACTGGCGGAATCGGTACGCCGGGTGGATTGCGCTGCTCGCCCTGCTGGTGGCCGCCGAGTGGCTGCGGGAACCGGCGTGGACATGGGTGGTCGCCGGTGCGCTGCTGACGCTGCTGGCTGCCGCTGGGTACTGGTTGCGTGCCGGGGCCGGCCGGGTCGTCGCGGCGGCCATGGCGCTCTTGTGCGTCACACTCGTGACCGGGCAGGTGCGGACCGACCGCGTGGCGGGGAACTGGGAGGCGGAACGGGAGCGCCGGCTGACGACCGCCTACCGCCGCCTGCAGGGCGAACTCAGCGCCGAATTGCGGCGCGCACAGCAGGCCGCGGAACGCGCCTCGGCCCTGGCAGGAGGAGACCGGGCCGCCGCTTTCGCCGAGCTGGACCGGACGCTCCCGCGGGACGGGGCGGAACTGGCGGTCGCGATCCTTGAGCCCACCGGAGTGCCGTGGGCGTGGGCGGGCCGGCAGCGGCTGGTCCCCGGCCCAGGAGGCGATTCCCTGGCGGTGCGCTTCAGCCGGGTCTACGGCGTCATCGAGAACCGCCGACATGCGGCTGCGGGCCGGGTGGTGGTAGCCTCCTCGCTGCTCTGGGCCGACTCGGCGACTCCCCGCTTCGACCGCAGTCTCGCCGTTCGCTTCGGGCAGTCCGCCGGGGTTGAACTCCGGGTCTACCCGCCCGGAGAGGCCCCGCGCAGCGGCGACATGTTCGACTACACCCAGCCCACCACCCAGGGCGACCGTCTGTTGTTCAGTCTCCAGCCGGTGTCTCCCGATCAGGAAGTCGTCCGGCTCCAGACCTTTGCCGCCGCCAGTCGGCTGGTCGCCGTGATGCTGCTGGTTCTGGTGATGGCGCTCCTTCTGGTGGCGCGCTCGTCAGCCGAGCGCTTTGGCGCCTTGGCCGTGCTGGCCTGGGTTGCGGTCCGGGCCCCGCTGGGCGATGCGGTGGGGCTCGGGGACCTGTTCTCCTCGGCGACGTACCTGAGGACCTGGCTCACGCCGGTCACCCGCTCCGCCGGGCACCTGATGGTGGTGTCCAGCCTCCTGCTGGTGCTGGGGATCTGGCTGCGCAATCGCCGGATGCCTGACAGGTGGTGGGTTCGACTCGTCGGCGTGCTGGTTCTCGTCGGAACACCCTACCTTGTTTCCGATCTGGCCCGCGGCATTTCCCCGCCGATCAACGGGGTGAGCCCCGAGTTATGGACGGGCTGGCAGCTCGCTCTGACCCTGGCTACGGGGGCGCTGGTCGTGCTGGGCGGGGTCTTCCTCGGGGCCAGGGACCATCCCGCCGGCGGCCGGGCGGCGGGCGTGGCAGTGCTGCTGGCGCTGACCGCCGCCGTCATCGGCCTGATGGTCTGGCAGCCTCGCAGCGGATGGCCAGAGTGGTACACGTTTCTGTGGCTGCCCGCGCTATTCCTGCTGGCGCGCCCCGCGCCTCGCTCGGCGGCCATCGTGGCCACGTCGATCGTAGCGAGCTCGGCGGCGGCACTCCTGACATGGGGCGCTGAACTGAACGGCCGCATCGTGGTTGCGCAACGCGATCTGGGCCAGCTCGGTTCAGCCGAGGATCCGCTGGCAGAGCCGCTGCTTGAGCGCCTGGGGGACCGGGTGCGGGCGCGCCGCGAGCCGGCCACCATCACCGACCTCTATCTGCTCTGGCGCGGATCGGACCTGGCAGGCCAGGAATTCCCGGTTCGGCTGGCGCTCTGGCAGCCGGATGGCACACGCCTGGCCGAGCTGGCGCTGGATTCCCTGGACCTGCCGGCTCCGCTCATCTCCTCGCTTGTCCGCAGTGCGGATACCGCAGTCCGGCGGACGGTCATGGGGTTGGCGCGCACCCCGGGTCGGCACCACATCCTGATCGAGCGGCTGCCGAGCGGCCGGGTGCTGACCGCCGCCGTGGGACCCCGGACCCAGCTGCTGGTGCCGGCCCGGCTGGCCCGACTGGTCCGTCCTCCTGCGGAAGGCCCGCCCCTCTATGAAGTATCGATCTCGCCGCCCTTCGTGGCCGGCGGCGCCCGCCCGGCGACGGGGCCCTGGGTGCGCAGCGGCAACGACGTGCGGACCGAACGGCTGCTTGATCTGCCCGGGGGAAGTCGCCGGGTGCACGCAGCCCTGACCCTGAGGCCACTGCCGCTGCTGCTGGTTCGCGGAGCACTGCTGGTCGCCCTCGATACGCTGTTCATCGCGGTGGTCTGGTGGCTGACCACCCTTCGTCCGGCCTCCCCGGCGCAGCGGCTGAAGTTGCGACGACAGGCGGGATCGTTCCAGCTGCGGCTGGCGGCCACGCTGGCGTTCTTCTTTGTGGTGCCCGCCGTGACCTTTACGATCTGGGGACTGGGCCGGCTGGAGGCCGAGGCGGCGCGCACCCGCGACTTGCTGATCACATCGGTCCTCCGGGACGCGGTGCTCACCGCCGGCGGTCTGCTCCAGGAACCAACCGAATACCTGGCCGAGGGCCTGGACCAGCTCTCCAATCGGCTGCAGGCGGACCTGGTGCTCTATAGCGGCGGTCGCGTGGTGGCGGCCAGTCCGCCGATCCTCGAGGACCTGGCGCTGGTGGAGCCGCTCCTGGACGCCCGCAGCTTTCAGGCCCTGACTCTGGGCGATGAACTGGAGCTCACCCGCCAGGCCACGACCTACGTGGCGCCGGTTCGGGTCGGCTACCGGGTGGCGCAGTCGGGCCCGCCTGGCGGCATCGGCATTCTGGCCACGCCACAGCTCGCCTTCGACTGGGGACGGGAGCAGGACCAGCGGGACCTGACCTTCGCGCTCCTGTTCGCCACGCTCGCGGGCGTGGGGGCCGCCATCCTCGCCGCGCAGGTCGCGGCGCGCGCGCTCTCCCGTCCGGTGGCCGACCTGGGCCGCTCCGCCCGGGCGATAGGGCAGGGGGAGGAACCTCCGCGCGTGGCCACGCCGCCGGCAGAATTCGAGCAGGTCTTCGTGGCATTCGACCGGATGGCGGCGGATATCCGGGGCAGTCAGGCGGCGCTCGAGGATGCCAGGCGGCGCACCGCACAGGTGCTGGCCAACGTTGCCACCGGTGTCGTGGCGCTCGGCCCGGGCGGGGAGATCCTGCTGGCCAATCCGCGGGCGGAGCAGCTGCTGGCAACCGGGCTGGCGCCCGAGACCAGGCTGTCGGCGGCGGCCGGGCCCGCATGGGGACCACTGGTGGCGGTCATCGATCGGTTTCTGGCCGGCGGTCTCGGCGATCATAGCGCGGAGGTGGAGGTGAACGGCCGCACCTTCCGAGTGCAGCTGGCCCGCCTTGGGGAGGCGATGGGCGGTGCCGTTCTCGCGCTGGATGATGTGACTGATGTCACCCGCGCGGCGCGGGTCCTGGCCTGGGGAGAGATGGCGCGCCAGGTGGCGCACGAAATCAAGAATCCGCTCACCCCAATCCGATTGGGGGTACAGCACCTGCAACGGGTCCGGCGCGACCGGCCGGAACAGCTCAACGGAGTGCTGGAGAACACCGCCAGCCGGATCCTGGCCGAGATCGACCGGCTCGACACGATCGCCCGAGCCTTCAGCAGGTTCGGTCTCCCCAGCAGCGAGCAGACCGCACTCGACGATGTGGATCTTGCCGCGGCAGGCCGGGAGGTGGGCGCACTCTACCGGCTGTCGGACCAGGGCGTGGCGGTGGAGGTGGAGGCCCCGCTTCCCGTGCTTCAGCCCGCCCGACTGGATGAAGTGAAAGAGGTACTGGGCAACCTGCTGGAGAACGCCCGCAACGCCGGAGCGAGGCAGATCAGCATTGTGGTCAGTCCGGAGGGCTTGGCAGTCACGGATGACGGGCGGGGAATCTCCGCCGACCAGCTGCCCGGGATCTTCGATCCGAGGTTCTCCGCCACCACCAGCGGCGCGGGCTTGGGCCTGCCCATCGTCAGGCGGTTGGTGGAAGGGTGGGGGGCGAGGGTGGTCGTCTCCAGCGAACCGGGCCGCGGCACCACTGTCGCGATTCGATGGTAGGGCGCAGCGGCGTGCGGGGGAATTGCGCGGGGAGCAATCTGGTGCCATTCTGAACCCCGCCAGCGCATCCTGCAGCTCCAGGGACGGAGACTGGCACGCGGCCCGACTCCTGCGTTTGGGCCGGGTGCAACCTACTTCGCCGTACGGGCGCCGTTCTTCAAGGAGCGCCAATGAATCCCGAGCCGGTCCCGCAGGATTTGATCGCCGTTCACGACCTCCTCAAGGAAACCCTTGCCACGGCGAGAGATAACGGGGCCCCTTTCAGCTACGGGGTGGCCGTATTTCCGCGCACCGGGCGGTTTGGGGCTCCAGTATTCGGGGTGGCCACCAGTGGCGGCGAGTCCACAGTCCTGACCTACCGGATGCTACAGTCGCTGGTGGAACTGCCCGTCTACCTGTCCGGCCGGGTGCCGGCCACGATTCGCGAAGGGCTCTCGTACGGCCCCCCGCGAGTGATTCCGGTGGCCCTGCTCGACCAGCCGGTGCTAAGGATCGGGTTCACCTGTATTATCGGGTCGAACCGGGACGATATGGACCGAACCCAGCCGCTGGAGACCAGCGTATTCGCAGGGGACCTGACGGCGCCACTGATTCTCCTGCTGGACGCGCGTCCGGACGGATGGCCCCATTGAGGGCCGGAAGCCGCTGAACAGGTGTGGTTGGAGCGCCGGGTGCCAGCCCGGCGCTCCGTTTTTTTCGGGGCAGGGACGGAGTGTTTCGGTCTCACCGATCCGGTACCGCCGCGCGATGATGGGGTCCCTCCCCACCGGAGACGCCTTGCTCGCCCGCATCCGTTCGGCGGCCCTCATCGGCATCGATGCCTTCCTGGTAGAAGTTGAGGCGGACCTCGCCAATGGGCTGCCCTCCTTTTCCACGGTGGGCCTGCCTCAGGGGGCCGTGAAGGAGGGCCGGGAGCGGGTGAGCGCCGCCATTGTCAACGCCGGATTTGCAGCCCCGCTCAAGCGGACGACCATCAACCTCGCCCCGGCGGACATCAAGAAAGACGGCTGCGGCTTCGATCTGCCCATCGCCATTGCCATCCTCGCGGCCAGCGAACAGCTGCCCCCGGCCTCGCTCGAGGATGCGTTGCTCGTGGGAGAACTGGGGCTGGAGGGCGCGCTCCGCCCGGTGCGTGGGGCGGTCTCGATTGCCCTGGCCGCGCGGGCGGCGGGGATCGGCACCCTCATCCTCCCACTCGCCAATGCACCAGAAGCGGCCGTGGTGGACCATCTCACGGTGCTCGGCGCCGCGACGCTCGGGGCGGTGGCGCGGCACCTCACGGGGGAGGGGCCGCTTGCGCCCACGCCTGCGAACCCATCGGCCCTGCTGTCTGGTGCCCCGCCGGAGCTGCTGGACTTTTCGGATGTGCGGGGGCAGCCGGCCGCCAAGCGGGCGTTGGAGGTCGCCGCCGCCGGGGCCCACAATCTCCTGCTCATCGGACCACCGGGCGCCGGGAAGACCATGCTCGCGCGCCGACTGCCCACGATTCTCCCGGCGCCCACGCTGGCAGAGGCGCTGGAAACCACCCGCATCCACAGCGTGGCCGGGCTGTTGCCGCCCGGGCGGCCGCTCCTGGCGGTCCGGCCGTTCCGGGCCCCGCACCACTCGGTCAGCGACGCGGGGCTGATCGGCGGCGGCTCCACGCCGAGGCCCGGGGAGGTCAGCCTGGCCCACGGCGGAGTGCTGTTCCTGGACGAGTTGCCGGAGTTCCGCCGCAACGTGCTGGAGGGCCTCAGGCAGCCGCTGGAAGATGGCGTCGTTACCCTGAGCCGGGCGGCCATGAGCCTGACGTATCCGGCCCGGTTTACGCTGGCCGCGGCCATGAACCCGTGTCCCTGCGGTCATCATGGAGATCCCGCGCGGGCCTGTCGCTGTGACCCGGCGCTGGTCGAGCGGTACCTCGCCCGCGTGTCCGGGCCGCTCCTGGACCGGATCGATCTCCAGCTCAGGGTGCCCGCTGTTTCCCCCGCCGACCTCTCGACGGAGTGCACGGAGGAGTCCAGCGCCATGGTGCGCGCCAGGGTGGAGGCCGCCCGCGCCCGCCAGCGGGCCCGCTTCACGTCCCTGCCTGGGGTGCACGCCAACGCGCACATGGGTCCGCGGGAGTTACGGCGGTTCTGCCGTCTGGACCCACCGGCCGAGGCGCTCCTGCGGACCGCACTTACCCGGCTGGGCCTGTCGGCCAGGGCGTACCATCGGGTGCTCAAAGTCGCGCGGACCATCGCGGACCTGGATGCGTCAGATCTGGTACAGGCGACGCATCTCAGTGAGGCGATCCAATACCGCTGCCTGGACCGGCAGCTGCGGGTCACCACCAACACCTGACCGGATTCACGGCGCAATCCTGAACGGCGTCGCGGGTGGTGTGTGTCTTGCGGGTATTGGGGTCCGTCCCAC
>CAYUYF010000034.1:0-35372 GCA_964449145.1 uncultured Gemmatimonadaceae bacterium
CGTGATGCAGGGGGGGCCGGCGATCACCTTCACCATTGCCGATCAGGAAGAATCCAGGGCCCTGAGCATTCCGCGCCTGCCGGCCGCCCTGGCCACCGCGATCACCAGCGCCCAACGGACCGGGCCGGTCCGCTGGTGCGCCTTTGAGGTCGGCGATCAAAAAGCGGTGGACGCCTTCCTGTCGTTCGTCAGGCGCAAGCTCGGCTGGCTGGTGGCGGACAGCCCGGCGGCGGCGGCCGGCCGGCGGACTCTGGCGAGCTGAAAACCCGAGTAGGTCTGTCGGGAAAGGCCCGGTCGGCGGTGTTGCTCCGGTGGGGTCGCTGGCTATACTTGTCGCGGCAAATTGCTGGCCCTGCAACGGCTTGCCCTTTCGTGAAAGAATTCACAATCGCCGTGAGCGTTCATGCGTAAGCTGGCTCTCTTCGCCGCTGGATCTCTGTTGCTGGCGGCTGGCGCCGCCGCCCTCATCCAGCGACCCACGACGGCCCAACAGGCCCCAGTGCGCGCCGATACCCTCGCCGCCTGGGTGCTGGGCGTCGGTGATTCCGCCGGTCTCAAGGGCCCCAAACAGCCGATCTTCTTCCGCCACGACATTCACGCCGGCGTCAACAAGATTCCCTGCCAGTACTGCCACTCGTCGGTGGCGGAGTCGAGCGAGCCCGGCATCCCGACCATGCAGAGCTGCATGGGCTGCCACCTCATCGTCAGCGGATCGGACTCGAGTCACCGGGTGGAGATCAAGAAGCTGCGCGATGCCTGGAACGCCAAGCAGCCGGTCGAGTGGGTCCGGGTCCACACCCTCGCCCGGCACGCGCACTTCCCGCACATGCGCCACATCAAGGCGCTGGGCCCCAACGCCTGCCAGACCTGCCACGGGGACGTGGCGCGCATGCCCCAGGTGTTCCAGGTGAACAACGTCAACAACATGGGTTTTTGCATCACCTGCCACACTCAGCGAAACGTCAATCGCGACTGTACGGCGTGTCATTACTGACGCGATCCGTTTGCCGTTCTCCGACCGCGGATAACGGACAGCGGTCAGCTGCTAGCTAGATCTCACGGAGCCTCAATGTCCGATCCAACCCCACGCGAAGGCCTCGACCGGCGCCGGTTCCTCCAGGTGCTGGGCGTGTCCGGCGCCGGCGCCGCGGTGGTGTCCGGCTGCTCGACCGGCAAGGTCGAGAAGCTGATCCCGTACCTGGTCCAGTCGGAGGACCAGGTGCCCGGCGTGGCCACCTGGTATGCCAGCACCTGTACCGAGTGTTCGGCGGGGTGCGGCCTGCACGTGCGGACCCGTGAGGGACGGGCGGTGAAGCTGGAGGGGAACCCGGCCCATCCGGTCAACGGAGGCGCGCTGTGCGCGCATGGGCAGTCGGCGCTCCAGGGGCTGTACAACCCGGGACGGCTGGCGGGGCCGATGGCTCGGCAGGCCGATGGCAGCTTCCAGGCGATCACCTGGGACGACGCCATCGCCACACTGACCCAGAAGCTGCAGGCCGCCGGCGGCAAGCTGGCCGTAGTGAGCGGGGCGGGGCGGGGCACGTTCAGCGACCTGCTCCAGGCGTGGACCCAGGCGCAGGGCGGCCGGGTGGTGCGCTACCAGCCCTTCGGCTTCGAACCGATCCGCACGGCCAATCAGCAGACCTTCGGCACGGCCGAGATCCCGGCCTACGACTTCGGCCGGGCCCGCTACATCCTCTCCTTCGGGGCCGACTTCCTCGATGGGTGGGTCTCTCCGGTGGAGCAGCAGCGCGGCTTCGCGGCCTCGCACGGCTACCACGATGGGCAGATGGCCAAGCATGTGGCCTTCAGCCAGCGGATGTCGCTCACCGGGATGAACGCCGACGAGTGGCACCCACCCAAGCCGGGCAGTGAGGCGGCGATCGTCCTCGCCATGGCGAGTGTCATCCTGGCCGAGCGGAGTGGCAACCCCTCCGACGCCAACAGCCTGCGCGGGGCGCTGGCGCAGTGGACGCCGGAAGCGGCGCAGGAGGCGAGCGGAGTCGGGGCAGAGCACGTGCGCCGCATCGCCCGGGAATTCGCGTCCGCGGATCCGGGCCTCGCGGTGGCCGGCGGGGTGCCCAGCCAGCATCGCGGCGCGGTGGAACTGGCGGCCGCGGTCAACCTGCTCAACTACGTCGCCGGCAACGTCGGGCAGACGGTGCGCTTCGGCGCCGACCTCGACGCCGGCGACGGGTACGGCGCACTGGCCGCGCTGGTGAGCGGGTTCGATCAGGGCCAGACCCAGGTGGCCATCGTGCACGAGGCCAACCCGGCCTATTCCGTGCCGGCGGCGGTCGGCTTCGCGGCCAAGTTTGCCAAGGTGCCGTTCAAGGTCTCGACCGGTCTCTACCTGGACGAGACCGCCCAGCTGTGCGACCTGCTGGTGCCCGGGCTGCACGCCCTGGAGCGCTGGGACGATGCCCGGCCCCGGCGGGGTGTCACTGGCCTCATGCAGCCGGTCATGGAGCCGGTGTTCGCCGGCATGGCCACCGGCGACCTGCTGCTCAAGGTGGCGGCCAAGGCCGGCGGCGCGCTGGCCAGGTTCACGGCGCCGAGCTTCGAGACCCACCTGAAGGCGGAGTGGCTCAAGCTGGTCGGGTCGGACGATGCCTGGCGCGCGGCGCTGGCGCGGGGCGGCGTCTTTGCCGAGCCGCCGGTCACCCCGGTGCGGCTGGCCCCGACGGCCGTGGCGGGCTTCCACCCGCCGGCCTTCGATGGCCCCGAGGAGGGAGAGAGCTTCTACTTCGCCGCGGTGCCGTCGGTGATGGGAGACGGTCGCTTCGCCAACCGGCCCTGGCTGCTGGAGCTTTCCGATCCCGTCACCCGCATCACCTGGCACTCGTGGGTGGAGATCCACCCGGACGCGGCGGCGCGGCTCGACGTGCGCGAGGGCGACATCCTGCGGCTGGAATCGCCCAGGGGCGCCATCGAGGCGCCGGCGTACATCTTCCCCGGCCTGCACCCCGACGTGGTCGCGGTGCCGCTGGGCCTGGGGCACAGCGCCTTCGGTGAATTCGCGAAGGGGCGCGGGGTCAACGCGCTGGATCTGCTCGACGGCACCGGCGGAGAGGGCTTCCTGCCGTACTTCTCCACCCGAGTCAGCGTGAAGAAGACCGGGCAGTGGAAGCAGGTCGCCAAGACGGAGGGCACCACCCGCCAGCTGGGCCGTGGCATCGCGGATGCGATGACCCTGGCGCAGGCGCGCGAGGGCCTGACCCCGGCGCTGGCCGCCAAGGCCGACGGGCATGCCCATCACGAGGTGAATACCGAGCGGGAAGTCGAGGCGATGAAGGGGTGGGACGAGAGCCAGCGGCAGCAACGGCTCCACGGCGGATACGTGGGCGAACACCCGATGTGGGGCATGGTCATCGACCTGGCGCGCTGCACCGGCTGTTCCGCCTGTGTCACGGCGTGCTACGCCGAGAACAACATCCCGTGGGTGGGAGAATCCGAAGTGCTCCGCGGCCGGGAAATGACCTGGATGCGGATCGAGCGCTACTGGGAGGGCGGCGAGGACGGCGAGCCGCTGGAGGCCCGGGTGGTGCCG
This sequence comes from uncultured Gemmatimonadaceae bacterium, assembly GCA_964449145.1. Taxonomy (GTDB): domain Bacteria; phylum Gemmatimonadota; class Gemmatimonadetes; order Gemmatimonadales; family GWC2-71-9; genus JADJOM01. The sequence goes on from CAYUYF010000034.1 coordinate 3,551, forward strand.
ATGCTGTGCCAGCACTGCGACAACGCCCCCTGCGAGCCGGTCTGCCCGGTGTATGCGGCCTATCACACGCCGGACGGGCTCAACGGGCAGGTCTACAACCGCTGCGTCGGCACCCGCTACTGCGCCAACAACTGCCCCTACAAGGTGCGGTACTTCAACTGGTTCGCGTACAACCAGAAGGCCTTCCCGGCGCCGCTGAACCTGCAGCTGAACCCTGACGTGACGGTGCGGGGCCGCGGGGTGATGGAGAAGTGCACCTTCTGCATCCAGCGGATCCGCGGGGCCCAGCACACGGCACGGCTGGAGGACCGGTCGGTCCGCGACGGCGACGTCGTCACCGCCTGCGCCCAGGCCTGCCCCTCGCACGCTATCACCTTCGGCAACCTGAACGACCCGGAGAGCGCGGTCTCGCGCCGCCAGGCCGATCACCGGGGATACCACATCCTCGAAGACCTGAACGTTCGCCCGGCGGTGACCTACCTCGCGAAGGTCCTGCACCGGACGGAGGCGTAACCGATGGCCGCCACCCTGCACGACTCCGCACATCCGGTCCAGACCCATCACGAGGTCACCCGCGACGTCGTCAACACGCTGGGGACCGCCGGGAAGGGGTATTTCCTGCTGCTGGCCGGCGCGGTCGGGCTGTTCCTCGTCGGCGTGGTCACCTTCGTGTTCCTGCTCAAGGACGGGCTGGGACTGGCCGGCTACACCCCGCCGGTGTTCTGGTCGGTGTACATCACCACGTTCGTCTTCTGGGTCGGCATCGGCCACGCGGGCACGCTGATCTCGGCGATCCTCTTCCTGTTCCGCTCGCCGTGGCGCACGGCGGTGTACCGCGCCACGGAAGCGATGACGGTGTTCGCGGTCATGACGGCGGGGCTCTTCCCGATCATCCACATCGGGCGCCAGTGGTTCTTCTACTGGCTGCTGCCGTATCCCAACCAGCGCTTCCTCTGGCCCAACTTCAAGTCGCCGCTGGTGTGGGACGTCTTCGCCATCTCCACCTACCTGACCGTCTCGACCACCTTCCTGTGTGTCGGGCTGGTGCCGGACATCGCCGCCGCGCGCGACATGATGTACGGCTGGCGCAAGAAGGTGTACAACATCTTCTCGCTGGGCTGGAAGGGGACCGCCGACCAGTGGCGCCACTACACCCGGGCCTACCTGTACCTGGCGGCGCTGGCCACCCCGCTGGTGCTGTCGGTGCACTCGGTGGTGTCGTGGGACTTCGCCATGTCGATCATCCCTGGCTGGCACGGGACCATCTTTGCGCCGTACTTCGTGGCCGGCGCCATCTACTCCGGCGTGGGCATGGTGCTCACCCTGATGATCCCGCTCCGCAAGGCGCTGAAGCTGGAGCACATGATCACCGACTACCACTTTGACAACCTGGCGAAGCTCACCCTGCTGACCGGCTCGATCCTGTTCTACGCCTACCTGATGGAGTACTTCATCGGCTGGTACAGCGGCAACACCTTCGAGCAGGCCACCTTCTGGCGCCGGGCCTTCGGCCCGATGTGGTGGGCCGGCTGGACCATGATCATCTGCAACGCGTTCGTGTCGCAGCTGTTCTGGTTCAAGAAGGTGCGCACCAATCTCACGGCGCTGTTCGTGATCTCGATCTTCATCAACATCGGCATGTGGTTCGAGCGCTATGTGATCATCGTCTCGAGCCTGGGCAACGACTACCTGCCCTATGCCTGGGGGGTCCTGACGCCGACCTGGGCCGACTGGGGCATCCTGGCCGGGTCGTTCGGCTGGTTCAGCATGTGGTTCCTGTTGTTCGCCCGGACCTTCCCGGTCGTGGCGATTCAGGAGATCAAGGAGCAGATCCCGATGCCCCGGCTCCGCAAGGGAGGCCACTGATGGCCCGGACCGTTCCCGGCGTGCTCGCCAGCTTCGAGCACATTGACGCGGCGTGCGACGCCATCCAGGCGCTGCGGGCCCAGGGCCGGCGGGACTTCACCGTCTACTCGGCCGCCCCCAATCACGAGCTGGAAGAGGCCCTGGGCATCACCAACAGCCCGGTGCGGCTGTTCACCCTGATCGGGGGCGTGACCGGGGTCCTGGCCGGCGTGGGCATGACCTTCTGGATGTCGCTCGACTGGCCCCTGCTGGTCGGCGGCAAACCGATCGCCACCGTCCCGCCTTACGTGGTGTTCATGTTCGAACTCATGGTGCTCCTCGGGGCGCTCTCGACCGTGGCGGGAGTGATCATCCTCTCGCTGCAGAAGCCGACCACCGGGCTGGCCTACGACGGCCGCTTCAGCGACGACCGGATCGGCATCTTCGTGCCCTGCGGCCCGGCCGACCAGGCGGGCATGGAGCGGATGTTCCGCGACGCCGGCTCGGTGGAGGTGCGGCATGCGGCGTGACCTCCGCGCCGCGCTCGCGGCGCTGACCCTGCTGGGCGCGACCGGGTGCGACTACTACTACAACGACATCCCGTCCCCGGATGACCTGATGCACATCGTGCCGTGGTTCGACGCGATGATCAAGCAGCCGTCGGTCCATCCCTACCAGCGCGCCGACATCCCCCGGTACACCGTGGCCGGCACCGTCCCCATCACCGGCGGCGAGGCCGACTGGTCCGCCGAGTGGGGGGTCGGCAACACCACGACCGCCGACCGCCTGGCCAATCCGCTGGCCGGCATGCCGGCATCGGCCCGGGGGGACACGCTGTACCACACCTACTGTGCCGTCTGCCACGGCAAGGCGGGCGCGGGCGACGGTCCGGTCGGACCGAAGGTCGCCGCCCCGTCGCTGCTCACCGACCGGGCCCGCGGCTCCAGCGACGGCTATCTCTACAGCATTCTCCGCTACGGTCGCGGGGTCATGCCCAGGTATGGAGACAAAGTGCGCGGACAGCCCCGCTGGGAGGTCGTGAACTACGTCCGGAAGCTGCAGGCGGCTGCGGTCGCCCCGGCGGTCCCCGGAGGAATCCGCTAATGAGCGCTACGCTCGTGCGGGACAAGCTGGCCCAGCGCTCCCTGAGCGGTCGCTACGGGCTGTTCGTCGGGCTGGGCACCGCGCTCGCCCTGGCGGGCCTGGCCGTCTTTGCGCTGGCCCTGGCCGGCGAACAGGCCGACCGAGCCTGGCACCTCTTCCACGTCAACTGGGTCTACTTCACCGGCCTGACCGGCGGCAGCTTTGCCTTCGTGGCGGTGCAGAAGATCACCAAGGCCAAGTGGTCGGGCGTGATGATCCGGTTCGCGGAGGCGGCGCCGTTCTTCTTCTTCCCGGTCTCGCTGGTCGGGTTCCTGGTGATCTTCACCGCCGGGTACCACCACATCTTTCCCGAGATGCACGGCCTCGGCCACGGCAAGGAGATCTGGCTCTCGCACGGGTTCATGTTCGCCCGCCTGGCCATTGGGCTGGGGCTGCTCTACTGGGTGGGCTGCCAGCTGGTGCTGGCGGATCTGCTCCCCGACCTCGAGGAAGTCAAGCAGATGGCCGGGGGCCGCCGCCGCCGGCTGTTCGACCGGCTCACCCTGGGATTCGACGCCTCCGCCGCGGGCCTGGCGCGCAACGAGGCCCGGATCGCCGTGCTGGCCCCGGTGTATGTGGTGCTGTACGCGGTGGTCTTCACCATGGTGGCGTTCGACACGATGATGGCGCTGCAGCCGCACTGGTTCTCCAACCTGTTCGGCGGCTGGTACTTCATGGGGTCGTTCCTGGGCGCCCACACCCTGCTGGCCCTGACCATGCTGTATGGCCGGCATGAAATCGGCATTGCGGAGTTCGTCAGCCCCAAACAGCGGCACGACCTCGGCAAGCTGGTCTTCGGCTTCACGGTCTTCTGGACCTACCTGATGTGGTCGCAGTTCCTGGTCATCTGGTACGGCAACCTGCCGGAGGAAACCGGCTTCGTCTTTGCCCGGCTGTGGGGGGAGTGGCGGCCGATCGGCACCCTGGTGTTCCTCGGCATGTTCGTCGTTCCGTTCATCGGCCTCCTCGGCGTGGCCCCCAAGAAGACCCCGGTGACCCTCGGGCTCTTCACCACCATCAGCCTGCTGGCCCTGTGGCTGGAGCGCTACCTGATGGTCATGCCCTCCGTCACCAGCGAGGCGGGACCGGTCTTCGGGTTGCCCGAGTTCGGTCCCACCGCGCTCTTCGCCGGACTCTTCCTGCTCTGCTACGGCCTCTTCGGCCGCACCTTCCCGATGGTGAGTCCGCGGCTCGCCGAGATCACCCTGGACCGGGAGCGCGGGCACGGGCTTCCCGAGGTCACGGGAGAATTCGAGCACGAGGAACGCTCCGCCGACTACGTCCCGCCTGATGCGCTGGAGCGGCGACACAAGGACAGATAGCGGACGGGAGTTGGAAATCGGCCGTCGGAGGTGGATCTCGACGGCCGGCCTCCAGCGCTCAGGTTTCCATGCTCCGATCTCTCGTTTCCCTGTTCCACGCTGCACCGTCCCCGAACTCCGTGTGTGACTCAAAAGGCGACCAACCGTCGTAGTGTATCAGTGCAGGTGCGATGGACCGCGGCGGGTCGGGACGGTATCGTCTGGTCACGGGGGACTCCAGATGGGCGATGAACTCGAGGAACTGTACCGGACCACCTACGCCACGGTGGTGCGCTTCCTGTACCGCAAGGTCTGGGACGCCGATCGAGCGCACGACCTGGCCCAGGAGGTGTTCATCCGGGCGATGGCGCACCGGCCGGAGAAGCCGAGGGCCTGGATCTTCGCGGTCGCCGCCAATCTGGCCCGCGACGAGGCGCGGGCAGCAGTGCGCCGCAAGCGGCACCTGACCCTGCTGAAGGATGACCCGATCACCCAGCCATACACCCCGCCGGCCGCCGACCAGATGGTCGAGGACGACGAGCGTCGCGCCCGGGTGGATGAAGCCCTGGGCCTGCTGACGCCGAGAGATCGCGAGGTCCTGCTGGCCTGGGACGCGGGGTTGAGTTATCCGGAGATTGCGCAGCAGACCGGCCTCGCCGTCGGGGCCGTGGGGACCACCCTCGCCCGGGCTCGCAAGCGACTCGTGGATGCCTATGACCGAATGGAACAGGTCCGTGCGGCACATTCCTGACGACGAACTGCATGCCTACCTCGACCAGGCGCTGAGCCGGTCGCAGGCGGTGGAGATCGAACGGCACCTCGCCCGCTGTCCCCGGTGCCAGACTGGGCGGGACGCCATCGCCGCCCTGCGCGACCGCACGACCGACATCCTTGCCCGGCTCGGGTCACCGGCTGTGATCGTGCCGCCGCCGTACGCCGACCTTGTGGCTCGCCACTCGGCGGTACGCGCTCGGCGGCGCGCCTGGGCCCGGCGGTCCATCCTCGCCGCCGGCCTGGCCGGAATGCTCTTCGCCGGCCACAACTCCTGGCCAGTCGCCACCGGGGAAGAGGCGCCGGTCCCCGCCACGGCCATCGCCAGCTCCGCTCCCACCCTCGCTTCCCCGGACGTTCCCCTCTCCACCGCTGCCACTGTGCCTTCCCGGACTTCCCAGGCTGTCCGGCCCGCTGCGCGCCCGGCACGGCCGGCTACTCCACCGAGAGAATCCCGGCAACTGGTGCGGCTGGCGCAGGCCTCTGAGGCACCGGCGGATGGCATCGCGGACGCGATCGAGACCGATCCGGGGACCTGGTTTGCCGGCGTGGCCGCGGAGCCGGCCCCCCGGGTCGAGGGCTGGGGTGAGGAGTCGGTGGTGAATGTCACGCCGGTGGGCAACCAGGATCCTGGCCTCGCCGGGCTGTGGCGCACCGTGACTCCCGGCCGCAGCGGCCCCAGCGCCGGCGTCCCACTGGTACCCGGTGCCGCGATTCTCCGGATGCGCATGCAGCCTGGGGACGACGGCGCGGAAGTCGTGGCCGTGGACCAGCAGCTGGAGTCGGGCGAGCTGATCCGGACGATCTCCGGCCCTGCCCGGCGCGTTGCGGCGCTGGTGAACGAAGACGGCGGCCGGGACGCCGGCGGCCGGGTGACGGTGACGATCCGTCAGGCCGACCGCATGGTAGCGGTGACCGGTCCGTCCGACGTCCTGGGGTCGCTCCTCTCCCGAGTGAACGCCCGCCGGCGCTACTAGGGCACCGATGCAGAACGGGCGCCGGAGCTACCGCTCCGGCGCCCGTTGCGTGCCTGCCCCGAGGTCAGAACCGCCGGACGACCAGGAGCAGCGAGAAACTGGTGGAGTCCCTGAGGGCGTAACTGCGGCGGTCGGCCACCTCCACGATTCGCGCCTGGTACGAGACGCTCACGTCAGGCACGAACACTCGGGCGACCACGCCGTCCAGCTGATTCCCGATCACCAGCACCCGCCGGCTGACCCCTGTGAACGGGGCGGAGACGACGACCGTCCCCGCCGCGGCCACGGAGTCCACCGGTCCGTCCATGATGTCGAACAGCAGCCCGCCCGCTTCCGCCGCAGGCCCGGCGAGCACGACATCGAAAACACCGGGGAGCGGTGCGGTGGGAGACTCGCCACAGCCGAGCCCGGCCAGAAGTGTCAGGGCGAGGATCGGCGCCGGTCTCATCGGCCACCTCCATTGGCCCGGGGCGGGGCGGGTGCCCCGGCCACGCGGCCGCCGGCGGGAACACCCTGCAGCGAGCGGTAGTAGGCCAGGTAGTCGCCGGTGTCGAAGCGTCCGTTCCGGTTTCCGATCGAGTCGAGATGGGCCAGCGCTTCCACGCTGAGGCGCCGCCGGCCCAGCAGCTCGTCGGTGGCCCACTGCAGCGTCAGCACAGTGGCCCCGGGAGTGGTGCGGGTCAGTAGCAGGGCGATCGCCCCGCCGGGCACCAGCTGCCGGATCGAGTCCAGCCGGAAGCCTGCAGTGAGGTTTCGGTTGTCCAGCGCCGCCGGTTCGGTGGTGTCGGCCAGGAGTGTCTTGCCGGCGGAGCCCGGCCAGGAGTCACCGGTGTCGCCGCGGTTTCTTCCTCCGGGGGTGCGCAAGTCATTCCGTCCGTCCGCCTGGAGCAGCGCTACGCCGTGGACCGGGCCGCTGTTGACCCGGTTGTCCTGGCGGTATCCGTGGGCGGCGATCTGCCCGAGATCGATGTGCCAGATGAGCAGTCCGGGCAGCTTGGCGCAGTCCCGGGTGCGGAACCGGCACCCCGGGTTGAACTGCGCCGTGTCGCTGCCCAGCGCCTGCCGGTTCTCGAAGAGGAAGTACTCATCGGTGCCGGGGACGGCGAGTGCCAGCACCGTGTCGCTGCTCGCCACGGGCGGAATCAGCACCGTCCCCTGCGCCGGGAGGCTGTCGACGGCGATCCAGCCCAGTTCAGCGAGCGACCAGGCGTCGAAGCCGGCGGGGCTGTACGGCTGGGTGTAGTTGCCGCTACCCATGATGCTCCACTCGCCCACTCCCTGCGTCACCGACAGGCTCTGCAGGTTGGTATCGTAGAGATCGGGCAGCCCGAAGGCATGACCGGTCTCATGGGCCACGGTGCCGATGCTCATCAGCTGGCCGGTAGTACAGGCATCGGGCCCCCCCACGGCGCTCTGGATGGTGTAGTCACGCACCACCAGGAACCGACCGGGCACCGGCTGGCCGGTGCCGTCGCGCACCGGACTGTGAGTGACGTACCCCGACCCGCCGTTCCAGCCCGCCAGGTCAAAGCGGTGCGACCAGATGTTGCTCGTGCCACAGGCGCCGTCCACCTCCGGGTGGAGGAAGAGCACGAAGTCCACGATGCCGTCATCGTCGCCGGAATTGGGCACGCCGTCGGCGCCATCGTTGTCGAAAATCCCCCAGTCGGCGCTGCCGGTATCGCTGGTCTGCAGCGCCTCGAATAGCATCTCGGCAAAGGGACGGCCCCCACGGGGGCAGGGACCGAGGACGCCGACGCCATTGCAGCCATCTTCGTAATAGGCGTCGGTGCTGTCGGCGATGACCCAGTCGAAGACCACGCCGTCGATGGACAGCAGCCCGCGCGACATCTCCTGGTAGTAGCTCGTCACGCTGTACGGCAGGGTGGCCGGAACCGGGTCGAACAGCACCGACTGGTAGGCCGGGGCGGGGAAGGGGGGGACCACGTTCTGGAAGGCGATCGGGATCACCGGCACTCTGAGGCTGCCGGCTACTCGCAGCGCCCCGGGCCGGTTGAGCCCGGCGTACCCGCCCCGTCCCAGCAGGGCGCGACGGGCGGAGCGGAGCGCCTCGGCCCGGGTCCGCCATGCCCCCGAGGTCCGGAAATCGAGCCCGGAGACCTCGAAGAGGCCCGGCCGGGAGCGGGGATAGACGGGCTCCGTCCTCTGGGCCAGCAGCAGCCCACCAGCGGCGGTGAGCAGGCTGGCGAGGGCGAGTAATGCAGCGAAACGGTTCCGGCGCCGGGGCCGGTATGTCGGGGCCATGCTGGAGGTTACTCGCTCGTCGTCCGGCGGGTCAGTCCCTTCCGGGAATGCCGAGTGCCGGGGCCGGTTTCCGACTTGCCACTATTCCTCCAAACCCTTACTTTGTAACGCCTTAGTTACGTTCCGTGCCCCTCGCACTTGAACCTCGAGGTCTCGTGGATACCCAGATGCTGCAGAGCATCCAGCTCTTCGACAAGTGCCGGCAGTTTACCAAGGCACGTGAGATTCAGGCGGCTGGGCTCTATCCGTACTTCAAGCCGATTTCCGACTCAGAGGACACCGCAGTCGTCATCGATGGCCAGAAGCGCATCATGCTGGGGTCGAACAACTACCTCGGCCTGACGCACCATCCCAAGGTTCTCGAAGCGGCCACCCGGGCGCTGCACCGGTATGGGGCCGGCTGCACGGGCAGCCGCTTCCTCAACGGCACCCTGGACCTGCACGGCCAGCTGGAGGCCTCACTGGCCGAGTTTCTGGGCAAGGAAAGCTGTCTGGTGTTCTCCACCGGGTATCAGGCCAACCTTGGCCTCATCTCGGGACTAATCGGTCGGGGGGAGCTGGTCTACCTCGACAAGCTGGACCACGCCTCGATCGTTGACGGCGCCAAGATGTCTTACGGGGACACCATGCGGTTCGTGCATGGGGATCTCGCGGCCCTGGAGCGGATGATCGAGCGCACTCGCGGAACCCGCGGGGCCATGATCGTGGTGGACGGCGTCTACTCCATGGAGGGGGACATCGCCGACGTGCCGGAGCTGGTGCGCATTGCCAAGAAGTACGGCGTGGCGCTGGCGCTGGACGATGCGCACTCCATCGGCGTGCTGGGCCCCAAGGGAGACGGCACCGCCGCGCACTTCGGCATGACGGATGATGTCGACCTGATCGCGGGGACTTTCTCCAAGTCGCTGGCGTCCATCGGCGGGTTCGTGGCCGGCACGGAAAGCGTCATCCACTTCCTCAAGCACCACAGCCGTCCGCTGATCTTCACGGCCTCGCTGCCGCCGAGCAATACCGCTGGTGTCCTGGCCGCGCTGGAGGTGCTCAAGACCGAGCCCCAGCGGCGCGAACTGCTCTGGGCCAACACCGCACGGCTGCAGCAGGGCCTCCGCGGGCTGGGCTACAACATCGGAGAGACGGTCACTCCGATCGTCCCGGTCCTGATCGGTCCGATGGACACCACCCTGGTGTTCTGGCGCAAGCTGTTTGACGCCGGCGTGTTCACCAATCCGGTCATGCCACCGGCGGTGCCGGCCAGCCAGTGCCGGCTGCGGACCAGCCTGATGGCCACACACACCTTCGATCAGATCGACTTCTGCCTCGAGCAGTTCGCGACTATCGGCCGCGAGTTGGGGGTCATCTGACCACCCCAGTCCGGGTCCGGCCCGTCACCGACGGCGCCGGACTCGACCGGTTCATCGCCCTGCCGTACCGGATGCACCAGCGGGACCCTCACTGGGTCCCGCCGTTGCGTATGGACGTGCGGAAGCTGCTGGACCGCGCCAAGAACCCCTTCTTCGAGCACGGTGCGGCGGAGTATTTCCTCGCCGAGCGCGACGGGCAGGTGGTGGGCCGGATCGCGGCCATCACCAACCGGCTGCACAACGAGATCCACCAGGACCGGGTGGGGTTCTTCGGCTTCTTCGACAGCACGTACGACCACGCCGTGGCCGACGCGCTCTTCGCCGAGGCGGCGGTGTGGCTCCGCGCCAAGGGGCACGACGTCATGCGTGGCCCCGCCTCGTTCTCCACCAACGACGAATGCGGCCTGCTGGTGGACGGCTACGACATGCCGCCCACCCTCATGATGCCGCACAACCCGCCGTACTACGAGCGGTTGATGGACGCGGCCGGGTTCACCAAGGCCAAGGACCTGAAGGTCTATCGTGGCGGCTACCTGGCCGAGTACCTGCCGGTGCCGGAGCGGCTGGCCCGCGGCACGGAGCTGCTGCAGCGGCGGCTGGGGGTCACGATCCGCGGCATGGACATGGCCAACTTCGCGGCCGAGGTGGAGAGCATCAAGCGCCTGTACAACCGCTGCTGGGAGAAGAACTGGGGATTCATCCCCATGACCGACCATGAGATCGATCACCTGGCCGAGCAGTTCAAGCCGGTAGCCATCCCGGACCTGGTGCCGTTTGCGGAGAAGGACGGGGAGGTGGTCGGGTTCGGGCTGGTGCTGCCCGACCTGAACGAGGTCTTCCAGCGTCATCGCTCCGGGCGGCTCACCCCGGCGCTGCTGGCGGACCTGCTGCTGTCGCTCAAGTTCAAGCGGGTCCGGCGGGCCCGCATCCTTTTGCTCGGCGTCATTCCCGAACTCCGGGGCAAGGGCGTGGACGCGATGCTCTACCACTGGATCTGGACCCACGCCGCCGACCACAAGATCTACTGGGGTGAGGCCGGCTGGATTCTCGAGGACAACAAGGCGATGAACGCCGGCCTGGAGAAGATGGAGTTCACCGTCTACAAGACCTACCGGCTCTACGATCGTCCGCTATGAAGGCGCTGGTCACGGGTGGCACGGGGTTCGTCGGCAGCCACCTGGTTGACCGGCTGCTCGCCGACGGAGACGAGGTCACCGCACTGGTCCGCTCTCCCGCCCGAGGCGCCGGGCTCGCGGCGCGTGGGGTGCGGCTGGTCACCGGCGACCTCCACCACAGCGATGCCATGCGGGAGGCCGCGGGCGGTCAGGACGTGGTGTATCACGTCGCGGCGCTCGTGGGTGCCCGGGATGAGGCGGAATTTCTCCGTGCCAACCTCGAAGGAACCGCCAACCTCGTGGCCGCGGTGGAGGCCCAGGCTCCGCACGCACGGTTCCTGCTGGTGAGTTCTCTCGCGGCGGCCGGGCCTTCGGCGCGGGGCCGGCCGCGCGACGCGGGTGCCCCACCCGCGCCGGTCACGATGTACGGTCGGAGCAAGCTCGCGAGCGAGGAGGTGGTTCGGGACAGCCGCCTGGCCTGGACCATCGCCCGCCCGCCCGCGGTCTATGGACCGAGAGACCGGGACAACTTCTTCGCCCTCTTCCGCCTGGCCCGCTACGGCGTCTGTCCCATCTTCGGCGACGGCACTCAGGAGCTGTCCCTGGTCTATGTGACCGACCTCGCCGCCGGTCTTCGCCGTGCGGCGGTCAGCGGCAACGCCGTGGGCGAGACGTTTTTCGTCAATCATCCGGAAGTGGTGACCAGCGGGCAGATTCTGCGCGAGATCGGGGGGCTGTACGGCACTCGTGTCCGGCTGATCCCGCTGCCGCGCCCGGTGGCGGCGGCGGCGCTGGGGATCGCTGGTGGGATGGCGGGGCTGCTGAACCGGAAAACAATCCTGCATCGCGACAAGGCGCACGAGTTCTATCAGCCGGCTTGGACCGGCGATCCGGGCCCGCTCATCCGTGGAACCGGGTGGCACCCGGAGTTCGACCTGGCTACGGGCCTCCCCGCCACGCTCGCCTGGTACCGGGAGCAGGGGTGGCTGTGAGCCTTCGGCACCGGCTCCGGCTGGCCGAGTGGTTCCTGCTCGCCTACCTCGCCATTACCAGTGTGGTTGCGCTTGTGCGGCTTCCCGGCTTTCCGCCGATGGCCTGGGTCCTGCTCGCCAATGCGCTGTACGCGGTGCTGATCGTCCTGGCGGCGCGGCCGGAGCTGGGACGGGCGGCCGAGGTGCTGCGCGACATTTATCCGATCCTGCTGCTCGGGGCGCTGTACCCGGCGCTCGACATCCTCAACCACTTCGGAGGCATCGGCACCCATGACCTGGCGGTGCGGGGATGGGAGGTGTCGCTGTTCGGCGAGGAGGTCAGCCGAACCTGGTGGCAGAGCCAGCCCAGCCGGTTCTGGTCGACGGTGCTGCACGCGGCGTATTTCGCCTACTATCCGATTATCGTGGCGCCGCTGGCCGTGTTCCTGCTCCGGGGTGAGATCGTCGCGGCGCGGCGCACGGCGCTCTGGCTGGTGACCACCTTCCTGCTCAGCTACCTGATCTTCCTGGCGTATCCTGTGGCGGGGCCGTACTACGAGTTTCCCCGGCCCGATCCGTCGTTCCTGGACAATCCGGCGGCCCGGCTGGTGTACGCGACGCTCGCGCGGGGGAGCGCCTACGGGGCGGCGTTTCCGTCGTCCCATGTCGCCGCCACTCTGGTGGCGACGGCAGCTGCCTTCCGGGGTTCACGCTGGCTGGGCTGGGTGCTGGTGCTGCCGGCGGTGCTGCTGACTGTCGGCGTGGTGTACTGCCAGATGCACTACGCGGTGGACGCGCTGGCGGGGGTGGCGCTGGCCGGGGTGATCATCCTGGCCGGCCAGCGGCTGGAGCGGGGGCGACGGGGCCTGGGCTGGTTCACCGAATGAAAAACGGGCGACGGGGAAGCCCCGTCGCCCGTCGTTCGTATCGCCAGAGCTACTGGACGATGATCTTCGCCCGCATCCCGAACGGGACGTGCGGAGTGCAGTGGTAGCGGTACTCGCCCGCCGGCGCGCCGGCAAAGCTGATGGAGTAGCCCTCGCCGATCCCGATCTTCATCGGGCCGGTGAGCGGCGCCATCGTCTCCGCCATCGCCGCGTTCAGGACCGCCTCGGCGCCCGCCGGGATGCTGTCCGCCGAGAAGGCCACGTTGTGCGGCGGGCCGCTCTTCACCACGAAGTTCACCACGTCGCCGGACTTGATGGTCAGGACGGCCGGGGTGAAGGTGCCCACCTTGCCGTCGAAGTCCATCGCGACCTCGTGGGTCGCACCGGTCGCCGCCGGAGCCGCCACTGGAGCAGCCGCGGTCGTATCCGCCGCCGGCTGATCCCCGCCCTTACCACCGCAGGCCGCAAGGGCCAGTGCCACACCTGCCAAAGCAATCATTCCGCGCATTCCAGAACCCGCCTCCCCGGACAGTTGAGAAAAAAGACCTTGTGAAAAGGTTCACAATGATAACGTACCAACCCCAAAAGAGCGAGGGCTCTAGATTCCTGCCATGCCGCCCACACCTCCACCCTGCGTCGCTCTGGGGTCCCAGTGCCGGGAGCTGGCCGTCACCCTGCGGATCGGTTCATTTGAAAACGAGCCGACCTCGCTGGATCATGAGGCGACCTGGCTCCTGGGCCACACCACCCGGATCGGCTTCGGCGACCTGCATCAGGCCGGGAAGGACCTGCTGGTAGACGCCGTGCTGCAGGTACGCTGCCGCCACCTGAAGAGTGCGACCAATGGCGGCTCGGCCCCGGCCTTCCGCTGCGCTGCCCACGGTCATACCGGCACCCTGCCGGCCCCGCGCAAGCTCCCCGATCAGCCGCGGCGGCTCGGTGGGGACGAGTTCAACGTGGTTGCGGCCGGCGAGCTGACCCGGATGCGGCTCCCGCTCCCGCCTCGGAGCCTCCCGGTGGTGGAGCACGATATCAACCCCTGCTCAATCGCCCCGTGCAAGACCGCCGATCATACCCTGGGGAGCGCCTGCTGCCGGGACATGCAACTCGAGATCATGTGCACGCCTGAGGAGACCACGCTGGAGGCGCTGGTCCGCTCGCGGCAATCGCCCTACCTCTGCAAGGTGGAGCGGGACTCGCCGCGGTCGCTGGATGTGGAAGTGATCTCCGCCTGCCGCTACCTCGACGATGCCGGAGAGAACTGCACCCTGCACGGCCGGTCCCGGCCTGACGGGCGCCCGGCCAAGCCCGATCTCTGCAGCGAATGGCCCGACGACGGCAAGGGGCTCCACCCCGGCTGCATCTGGTACACTCCGCCGGCTCGGCCCCGCAAGCGGACAGGCTCCTGACCCGAGCCGGTGACGGTGCGGGGTCGGGGATTGACAGATCAAGTTTGGTTGATATATTAGCCCCATGACCGTTGCGACCACCGCCCCTGCCGACCTGACCCGGCTCGCCCGGGTCTTCCACGCCCTCTCCGATGAGACTCGGCTGGCCCTGGTGGCCATGCTGCAGAAGGGAGAGCGCTGCGTCTGCGACCTGACCGAGGCCTTTGGAACCGGCCAGTCTCGGCTCTCGTTCCACCTGAAGGCGCTCAAGGCGGCCGGCCTGGTGCGGGATCGCCGGGACGGGCGCTGGGTCTATTACTCGATGGTTCCCGGCGCCCTGGAAGGCCTGGAGGAGGCGCTGAGTGACTTGGCGCCGGTGGCGGCGGTGCGTGCGGTCAAGCTGAAGTGTTGTGGGTGATAATTTTTTTCACGAAAGCATCAATATTTCTTGATTTGGAGGCGGGTATGGGGGAACTGACTGACATCGTCCGGGAGCGCTATGGCAAGGCGGCGCTCAACGTGAGAGAGGGGACCAAGACCGGGTGCTGCGGCACCGGAACGAGCTGCGGCCCCGATCCGATCACCAGCGATCTCTATTCTGCGGAGCAGGCGGGGACCATTCCTGCGGAGGCACTGCTGGCCTCGCTGGGCTGCGGCAACCCGACCGCCCTGGCAGAACTCCGGGAGGGAGAGGTGGTCCTGGACCTCGGCTCGGGCGGCGGGATCGATGTGCTGCTGTCGGCCCGGCGGGTCGGGGCGACGGGCAAGGCCTACGGCCTCGACATGACCGACGAGATGCTGCAGCTTGCCCGCGAAAACCAGACGCGCGCGGGGGTGACTAACGTGGAGTTTCTGAAGGGGGAGATCGAGGCGATCCCGCTGCCGGACAACTCGGTGGACGTCATCATCTCCAACTGCGTCATCAACCTTTCGGGAGACAAGGACCGAGTCATCGCCGAGGCGTTCCGGGTGCTCAAGCCCGGGGGCCGCTTCGCGGTCTCCGATGTGGTCACCCGCGGCCCCCTGCCGGAATTCATGCGCGAGAGCATGGAGCTGTGGACCGGCTGCGTTGCCGGGGCGCTGGATCAGGATGCCTACGTCGGGAAACTGGTCCGGGCCGGGTTCGTCAGCCCCTCGGTGGAGGCCACCCGGATCTACAAGGCGGAGGACGCCCGTACGTTTCTGGAGGATGCTGGCCTGGACGCCGACAAGGTAGCCGATGAGGTCGAAGGCCGGATCATGGGGGCGTTCATTCGTGCCACGAAGCCGCACCCGCCCAAGGGCTGTGGCTGTGCCACGGACTGCTGCGAGGGAGACTGATCATGGAGGTGCGTGCGCTGGGCCCGGATCGCCTGTCGGCGATCCGGGCGCTGTTGCAGCAGAGCGGGTTGCCGGTCCGGGACCTCGCTTCGGGCGCACAGCCGCGCTTCTGGGGTGTCGAGGCGGATGGCACCGTTACCGGAGTCGTGGGGCTTGAACGCTCCGGCAGCGCCGGCCTGCTGCGCTCTCTCGCGGTGACGCCGGCCCAGCGGGGCACGGGCCTGGGCAAGCTGCTCGTGGCCCACCTCGAGGAGGCGGCAGCCAAAGACGGCATCACCGACCTGTGGCTCCTGACCACCACCGCCGAGCCCTTCTTCGGTGCGCTGGGCTACCGCGCTGTGCCCCGCGCGGAGGCGCCCAAGGGAATCCAGGACACCACCGAGTTCAGGGAGGTCTGCCCTTCCACGGCCACGTGCATGCACCGCGCCCTTTCGGGCACTCGGCGGCTCCAACGCGTGTTGATTCTCTGCACCGGGAACTCGGCCCGGAGCCAGATCGCGGAGGCGCTGCTGGCACGCAAGGGTGCCGGGAGATTCGAGGTGACTAGCGCCGGGTCCCGGCCTGCGCCCAGGGTGAACCCATGGGCGGTGCGCGTGCTCGAGGAGCACGGTATTCCCTGGGAGGGGCATACACCCAAGGGGCTCGAGGGCCTCGAGGCGCAGCGCTGGGACTTCGTGATCACCGTCTGTGACCGGGCCAGGGAAGCATGTCCAATTTTCCCGGGCACACCGGTGCTGGCGCACTGGGGGATGGCCGATCCTGCCGAGGTGGAGGGTTCCGACGAGAAGAAGCTGCAGGCCTTCCGCGACACGTACGTCCTCCTCAACCGGCGGATAGAGCTGCTGCTGTCGCTACCCACCGAGAAGCTGGACCGGCTCGCGCTGGAGCGGGAAGTGCGGGCCATCGGCCAGCGTTGAGGTTCGGGCAGGTCCTCCGGCCGTTTTCAGCGAGCGGGGTTGTTGACATCACCTACCTACTGGTAGATTGGGGGCATGACAGCCCCCACCACCTCCGGTCGGATCCTGGACCTCGCCGAGGGCCTGATCCAGCGCCGCGGGTATGAGGCGTACAGCTACGCCGACATCGCCGACGCCCTCAACATCCGCAAGGCGAGCATCCATTACCATTTCCAGAGCAAGGGCGAGCTGACCCGGGCCGTGGCGGCAAGGTATCGCGCGGCTTTCGCGGGGACGCTGGCTGGACTACAGGCGGAATGCGCCGATCCATCGACCCGGCTGATGCGGTACGTACGGCTGTTCCGGGATGCGCTCCGTGACGGCGACCATATGTGCCTGTACGGGATGCTGGCCTCCGATTCTGCCACCCTGCCTGAGCCGGTGCGGGACGAGGTGAACGGGTTCTTCGCCGACCAGGAGGCGTGGCTGACGGCGCTGCTTCGTGAAGGCCACGCCAGCGGCGCCTTCGAGTTTGAGGGCAGGGCGGAGGGCGCGGCCAGTGCGCTGTTGGCGGGGCTGGAGGGCGCCATGCTGGTGGCCCGGAGCCGCCGGGACGTCAAGTACTTCGCCGCCGTCGCCCTTCGACTGGTGGGCGCGCTCACCAGCCGGTAGCTCCGCGCCAGCGAGTCCCTCACCGATTGACGAATGCCGGGTGTCGCTTCAGCTTGAAATGAGAACCGAGGAGGATTGATGTCACTCAACGATCCAATCGAACGGCGGCGCTTCCTGCAGGCCCTGGGCATGCTCGGGGTGGCGGCGGGCGTGGAGGGGGCGACCGGGGCGGTCCGCCGGCTGCCGGCGGCGGTGCGGGTCAGCCGCCCCGGCCCCGACGATCCGCCGCCCATCCCCAACGAGATCGTCAAGCAGATCTACGCCGAGCGGTTCCAGGGGCGGCCCATCGAGAGTGGCCGCGTGACGCTGGACATCCCGCTCATGGCGGAGGATGGCCGTTACGTCCCGGTGATCATCGAGTCTGACCTGCCGCAATCCCCGGACGATTACGTGAAGAGCGTGTTCCTGATCGTGGATCACAATCCCGATCCCCTGGTGACCGCGTATCACTTCACCCCCGTGCTGGGCCCGCTCAAGCTGCAGACGCGGATCAAGATGAAGCGGACCAGCTGGATCCGGGCCATCGCCGAGACCAGCACGGGTGCGCTGTACGCTGACTATCTCAAGGTTGAAACCACCCTCAACGGGTGCGGGTGACCATGCCAGAGACCGGAAAGACCAGGA
Organism: uncultured Gemmatimonadaceae bacterium; assembly: GCA_964449145.1. GTDB lineage: Bacteria > Gemmatimonadota > Gemmatimonadetes > Gemmatimonadales > GWC2-71-9 > JADJOM01. The sequence goes on from CAYUYF010000034.1 coordinate 21,087, forward strand.
TCGTCATCCCCGAGCGGATCAGCCGTGACGAAGTCATCCGGGTGCAGGTGATCGTCCAGCACCCCATGGACACCGGCTTCTTCCGGGATGCCAACGCCGTGATCATCCCGGCGTGGTTCATCAAGGATGTCACGGTGACCTACGGTGCCGAGGAGATCGCACGGTTCGAGTGGACCTCAGGTGTGAGCAAGGACCCCATGCTGAGCTTCCAGCTGCGGGCCGTCCGCGAGGGCCCGCTGACCTTCCTGTGGCGGGACAACCGCGACCGCGAGTATACGGGGAGCACCGAGATCAAGTTCGCGGCCGCGTGAGCGGGCCGGGTACTTCTCATCGCCGGCGGGCGGGGGCGGCCATCGGGCCTGCTCTCGCCCTCTGTCTTTGTCTTGGTGGCGGTTCCGCGCGGGCCCAGGACTCGGCGCCGCCGCGGGTGTTTTCCCGCACCACCGAGCGGACCCTCTACCCGCTTCGGCCGCTGGGTGGGGGCGTGTACCTCGTCCAGGGAGATACCGGCAAGGGCGCCGAGGGACGCCCCAACGCCGGCTTCGTGGTGACCGGCGATGGTATCGTGGCCGTGGGCGGACTGGCGAGCCCGGCCCAGGGGCGGGCGGTCATCCGGACGATCCGCACGGTCTCGCCGGCGCCGCTCCGCTACCTGGTGCTGTACGCCCACCATCCCGACATGATGTTCGGGGCCATTGAATTCAAGCGCGTCGGCGCGAAGATCGTCGCACACCCGAACAGCCGGGTGCTCGCGGCGGAGGGCGGTCCCGACGCGATGATGGCCGACTGGCATAGCGTGGTGGGCCTGCAGGAGCTGCTCGGCTTCGAGTTTGCCAATGCCCCGGACCGGCCGGTGACCGGCTGGGACACGCTGCAGGTTGGCGGTGCCACACTGGTGGTGATCCACCCCGGAACGGCGCACTCCCGCGGAGATCTGATGCTCTGGCTGCCGGCCTCCAGGGTACTCTTCGCCGGCGACATCCTGCTCGAGGACGGCGTCACGATGGTGGTGGACGGGAACTCAGCCACCCTGTTGCGGACCCTGGACCTGATCGACTCGCTGGCACCCCGGGTCGTGGTGCCGGGGCACGGACGGGTAGACGACGACCCCCGCTTTCTGACCGGTATCACGCGGGTGTATGTCAGCGCGCTGCGAGATTCGATGGCGGCCGAGGTGCAGCGCGGCGTTTCGCAGCGCCGGGCGGTCGGGGCGTATCCCCCCGCCGATGAGCGCCGCCCGGTCACCCGGAACAGCCGGATCCGGCGCAATGCCGCCCGGGTATACCAGGAGATGGAACGGGCCGCGCTGGGATTGGAGGAGGAATGACGGGGGCAGGCGGAGCAGCGGTCAGACGTTGGGACAGACGGGCGGATGTCAGCGCCCGCAGGCGTGGGCTTGGGCTCATTCTCCCAGTGCTGCTCCTGGCCGGGCTGCCGCTCTGGCTTTCCGCCCAGGCACCGCGGCTGATCAGCACCGAGGATCTGGCGGCGAGGATGGACCGGGTGGTGCTGGTGGACGTCCGGCAGGCCTGGAGCAGCTACCTCCAGAATCATCTCCCCGGCGCGGTGTGGCTGCACGTGGAAACACTCCGTGCCCAACAGGGCGAGCTGCCTTTCCAGCTCCTGGCACCGGCGCATTACGCTGAACTCTTTCGGCGGGCCGGGGTCACTCCGCAACGAGCGGTCGTGATCTACAGCGCGGGCGACCAGCTGGACATTGACGCCACCTTCGTGGCGTGGCTCCTGGCGTCCATGGGCCATGGGGAGGTACTGGTGCTGGATGGCGGCTACCAGAAGTGGGAGCGTGAGGGGCGGCCGCTCACGCAGCGCTATCCCCGCCGTGAGGTGGTGGGCGCCTGGCCCGCATCGGCCGGGAGCTTTTCCACGGCGACCCTGGATGAGGTCCGGGCCGCATCGGCGAGCGATGGCACGATGCTGGTGGACGCCCGGCCCGAGGAGCAGTTCAGCGGAGCCGCTGGCGCCCAGCTCCGGCGGGGCCATATCCCGGGGGCCATCAGCCATCCGTGGAAGAGCGACCTCGAGGATCGCGACTTCGCCCTGGTCTGGAAGCCGGTGGAGGTCCTGCGGCAGGAGTACGGCATGCAGGGCATCACACCCGACCGTGACATCATCCTCTACTGCAACAGCGGCACCGAAGCCAGCCACGTCTACTTTGCGCTGAAGTACCTGCTCGGCTATCCCCGGGTTCGCATCTACATCGGCTCCTGGACGCAGTGGGCAGAGCGGGAGGAGCTGCCGGTCGCACGGTGATCGGCCGGCTCGCGCCCTTGACCGATGTCGGTTCTCGCGCGAACATCTCTGCCTGCCCCCGTTCCCACCTTCCCATCCCGAGGGTCCTGTGGCGATCGATCTGACCATCAACGGCAAGTCCGCACGCGTGGACGTTACCCCCGACACCCCGTTGCTGTGGGTGCTCCGTGACACGCTGGCGCTCACCGGTACCAAGTATGGCTGCGGCATGGGCCTCTGCGGTGCCTGCACCGTGCACCTCGAGGGGGAAGCGGTGCGCAGCTGCTCCACCCCGGTCTCCGCGGCCGCCGGCAAGCGGGTGACCACCATCGAGGGTCTCTCCGCCGACGGCAGCCATCCGCTGCAGCGGGCCTGGGTCGAGGTGCAGGCCCCCCAGTGCGGCTACTGCCAGTCGGGGCAGATCATGCAGGCGGCGTCGCTGCTCCAGAAGACGTCGGCGCCGACCGATGCGGAGATCGACTCGGCCATGGCGGGCAACATCTGCCGGTGCGGAACCTACAGTCGCATCAAGTCGGCCATCCAGCTCGCCGCGAAGGGGGCGTGACATGACTACTTCACTCTCGCGCCGTGAGTTCATCGGGACGACCGGGCTCGCCCTGGCGGTGACCGCGCTTCCGCTCCGGCGGCCGGGCGGAGTCCCCGCCGGCGCCGTCGGGGCTCGCGGCCTCGCCCCCAGCGCCTTCGTCGAGATCAGCCCCGATGGCATCGTGTCGGTGTGGGTCACCAAGTCCGACATGGGGCAGGGGGTGCGCACCGCGCTCCCCATGATTCTCGCCGATGAACTCGAAGCCGACTGGAGCAAGGTGAAGGTGATCCAGGCGGACGCCCACCCGCGCTACGGGGAGATGGGTACCGGCGGATCGAGCAGCGTAGGCACGCTGTGGGAGCCGCTGCGAACGGCGGGGGCTCAGGCGCGGGAGATGCTGGTCACCGCCGCGGCCCAGCGCTGGGGCGTGCCGCCGGCGGAGTGCCGGGCCCGCAGCGGCGCCGTCGAGCACCCTGCGACGGGGCGGCGCTTCGGCTTCGGTGACCTGGTCAACCGCGCGGCGCTGCTGCCGGTGCCGGAGAAGCCCGCCCTCAAGGATCCGTCCGAGTTCCGCCTGATCGGAACCGATGTCCCGGGGGTGGACACCCGCGACAAGGTCACCGGGCAGGCCCAATACGGCCTGGACGTGGTGGTGCCGGGGATGCGCTATGCGGTGATCGCCCGCTGCCCGGTCTTCGGCGGGACGATGCAGGGGCATGATCCGGCAAGGGCGCTCGCCGTGCCGGGCGTCCTCGAGGTGCTGGAGGTGCCCAGCGGCGCCGCGGTGGTCGCCACCAGCACCTGGGCTGCCATGCAGGGCCGCAAGGCGCTGGAGTGCCGCTGGGATGAAGGGCCAGCCGCCGGGCTGGACTCCAGCAAGATCTCCCGCCAGCTCCATGGCCGGGCCGCAATGGCCGGCGCGCTGGCCCGCAATGATGGCGACGCGCCGGCGGCGATCGCCGCCGCGGCCAGGTCGCTGCAGGCGACCTTCGAAGCCCCGCTCCTCGCCCACGCCACCATGGAGCCGATGAACTGCGTGGCGGATGTGCGCCCCGACCGCTGTGAGATCTGGGCCCCCCACCAGGCCCCCGACTGGGCCCGCGGGGAGGTCGCCGGCGCGCTGGGTCTCCCTCCCGAGCAGGTCACCGTCCACACCACCCTGCTCGGCGGCGGCTTCGGGCGGCGCTTCCTGCCCGAGGAGCTGGTCGAGGCGGCCCAGGTGTCCCGGCTCGCGGGCGCGCCGGTCAAGCTGGTCTTCACCCGGGAGGACGACATGCAGCGGGACTGGTACCGTCCCATGAGCGTGCACCGGATGGAGGGCGGCGTGAATGGCCAGGGACAGGTGACCGGCTGGCTGCACCGGGTCGTCGCCCCGTCGATCAGCGGGCAGCGCTGGCCCGGGTCGGTCAAGAACGCCCTGGACCTGGATGCGGTGGATGGCGCCGCCGACCTGCGATACGACATTCCCAACCTGCGGGTGGAATACGGGATGGTCACCACGCCGGTGCCGGTCAGTTGGTGGCGGTCGGTCTATGCCTCCCAGACCTGCTTTGCGAACGAATGCTTCCTCGATGAACTTGCCACCGCCGCCGGGCGGGACCCGCTGGCGGTCCGCCAGGAGCTGCTGGCGCACTCGCCCCGGCACCTGGCGGTGCTCAACCTGGCAGCGGAGAAGGCCGGGTGGGGCACGGTCCCGGCGGGCCGGGCCCAGGGTATCGCCATCCACCACTTCTTCAGCGACACGGTGGTCGCGGAGGTCGCGGAGGTTTCCATCGAGGCGGGGCGGGTCCGCGTCCACAAGGTGACCTGTGCGGTCGATTGCGGGATCGCAATCAATCCGTCGAACGTCCGTTTCCAGATCGAGGGCGGCGTGATCTACGGGCTGTCCGCGGCCCTGTTCGGGGAGATCACCGTGGAGAAGGGACGGATCAAGCAGAGCAACTTCCATGACTACCCGGTGCTGCGCATGCCTGACGTGCCGGTGGTGGAGGTCCATATCGTTCCGAGCGCCGAGCCGCCAAAAGGCGTGGGCGAGCCGGGCCTCCCGCCCATCGCCCCGGCGGTCGCCAACGCGGTGGCTCGACTTACCGGGAAGCCGGTGCGCAAGCTGCCGATCGTGCTGTAGCGCCTTCGAGAGTGCGGCAACGACCGAAAGACCCCGGGCGGCAGCCGGGGTCTTTTCGTTTTCGCCGTTGACGCGACGGGGCTCAGGGCGCGCGGAGCGCTTCCGGCCGGTAGAGCACCCCCGCCCGCATTACCCATTCGACCCGGGTGACGTTGCGGATGTCGCTGAGGGGATCGGCGGTGAGCAGCACCAGGTCGGCCCGCTTCCCGGTGGCGATGACCCCGGCGTCGGCGGCGGCGGGACCGATCGCGCGGGCGGCATCGCGCGTGGCGGCGAGCAGCGCCCGGCCTGGGGCGAGCCCGATCGAATCCACCAGCAACCCGAGCTCCTCCGACAGCTGGGCCCGCTCGGCCATCGGGCCGTAGGCGGTGTGATCGGTTCCCGCGGTGAGCGGTACGCCGCGGGCCGCCGCCCGGCGGGTGACCTCGATCCCGAAGGCGCTGGCCGCCCGGGAGTAGCGCTCGGGCAGCGTCGGGATGCGGCGGTTGCGGCGGTTGGCCCGGGCGACGCCGAGCTGGGTCGCGTGCAGGGTGGGCTCGAGAAAGGTCCCGTGGGCGGCGAGGGTGTCCAGCGCCGCGAGCACCAGGGGACTGGTCGCTGCGGCGGCGGTGGCGGAATCGGCGGTGATCTGCAGCAGTGCACTACTGGTCCGCAACGAATCTCGCGCGGTACGATCCAGCAATTCTCCCACCAATCCCGCCGCATGCACCACCCCGTCCTGATTGGCGCGTGCCTGTTCCAGCACGCTGGCCGGCTGGACCCAGGCGTGGCCCCAGACCGGCATGCCCTGGGCATGGGCGGCCTGCACCACCGCCACGATCTGCGCGGGATCCAGGTCCTGGTAGAGCTTGATGCCGATGGCCCCGCCGGCCCGCGCCTGCCGCACCAGCGTGACGGCATCCCGGGCGGTGGTCAGCATCAGGGGGTACCAGCCGAGCTGTCGCATGCCGAGGGCCGCCGGGGCATGGAGGCGGTTGTTGCCATTCGGCCCGCGTTCGCGCTCGGAGGAGAAGAACCGGACCCCGGCGATGAGCTGCATCGGCAGCACCCGCGGCCCCGGCGGCTGGGCGGCGACCGCCTCGAGCAACCGCGCGGGGTGATTGCCCATGTCGCGGACGGTGGTGATCCCGCGAGCCAGGAGTTCCCTCAGGTCGGGTCCCAGCGAGCTGTCGGCAACGCCGTCGACCTGGAACAGCAGGTGCACGTGGGTGTCAATCAGGCCTGGGATCAGGAACCGTCCATCGGCCCTGATCACCGTCGTCTCGGGCGGGAGGGGACACTGAAATGGCGTGCCGGCGCAACTGATGTGCCCGCCCTGGAGGATGACCGTAGCCCCGGGAAGCGGGTCGGCCCCCGTGCCGTCCCAGAGCGTCGCGCCGACCACCGCCACGACCGCACCTCCCGACTGGCCCGCCAGGGGGGGCGGGGCGAGCAGGGCCAGGAGGGCCGCGACGAGGGCCGGGCGTGGACCGGCGAGTGGGGGCATCGGCAGGGCGTCCAAGGTTGGGTGAGAGCTCGGTTCCCCTTCTACAGTAGCCGGGGAGCCCGCCGCCTGCAGCCCGGCGGTGAGGGTGTTCCATATCCGGCCCTTGACCTGTTCCACTTTGGAGGCGAGCATCCATCGGTTTCCCATCCCGTTCATCCCATTCCGAGGGCCCCGTGGCAATCGACCTCACCATCAACGGCAAGTCCGCGCGCGTGGATGTCGCCCCCGACACCCCGCTGCTCTGGGTGCTGCGCGACACGCTGGCGCTGACCGGCACCAAGTACGGCTGTGGCATGGCCCTCTGCGGCGCCTGCACTGTGCACCTCGACGGCGAGGCCATCCGGAGCTGCTCTACCCCGGTCTCCGCGGCCGCCGGGAAGAAAGTGACCACGATCGAAGGCCTCTCCGCGGATGGCAGCCACCCGGTGCAGAAGGCCTGGGTCGAGACCCAGGCGCCGCAGTGCGGCTACTGCCAGTCGGGACAGATCATGCAGGCGGCGGCGCTGCTCAAGAAGACGCCCAAGCCGAGCGATGCCGAGATCGACTCGGCCATGGCGGGCAACATCTGCCGCTGCGGCACCTATCAGCGGGTTCGCGCCGCGATCCACCGTGCCGCAGGGGAGGCGTAAGATGACTTCGACCCAGGTGACCCGACGCAGCTTCCTGCAGGTCAGCGCCGCGGCAGGGGCCGGGCTGACGCTCGCCTTCAGCATCAGCAGTTGCGGCCGGAAGGGGGACAGCGAGGGAGCCCAGGACCCGGGGCAGTTGTTCGAACCGAATGCCTTTGTGCGGATCGGGGAAGACGGCTCGGTGCGGGTGGTGGCCAAGCATCTCGAAATGGGACAGGGGACCTACACCGGCCTGGCGACCCTCGTGGCCGAGGAGCTGGATGCCGACTGGAGCAAGGTGCGGGCGGTCGGCGCACCGGCCGACGGCTCCAGGTATGCCAACCTGCTCTTTGGGGTGCAGGCGACTGGCGGAAGCTCTTCAATGGCCAACAGCTACGAGCAGCTGCGAAAAGCCGGTGCCACCGCCCGAGCCATGCTCATCGCGGCCGCGGCCTCTGAGTGGGGCGTGGACGCGGCGGGCCTGACCACCGACCAGGGCGTCGTGACCGACCCCAAGACCGGCAAGCGGGCGCCCTACGGCTCGCTGGTGGTGCGTGCCGCGACGCTGCCGGTGCCGGAGAATGTGCCGCTCAAGGACCCGGCCAGCTTCCGGCTGATCGGCGGGAACCAGCCCCGGCTGGATTCCCGCGAGAAGGTCACCGGGCGCGCGGTGTTCACCCAGGACGTGAGGCTGCCGGGCATGCTCACCGCGGTGGTGGCTCATCCGCCCCGATTCGGCGCCACGGTCAAGTCGTTCGACGCCGCCGCCGCCTCGGCGGTCCCCGGTGTCACGGACGTGGTGCAGATTCCCACCGGGGTGGCCGTGCTGGCCACAAGCTTCTGGGCCGCCAAGCAGGGGCGGGACAAGCTGACCGTGGAGTGGGACGAGTCGGCCGCCTTCCGGCAGAGCAGCGACGACCTCTGGGCCCGGTACCGGCAGCTCGGGGCCAAGCCCGGCCCGGTGGCCCGCAAGGACGGGAACGCCCTGCAGGCGCTGGGCCGTGGCAAGACCGTCGAGGCCAGCTACGAGTTCCCCTTCCTGGCCCACGCCACCATGGAGCCGATGAACTGCGTGGTGCAGCTCTCGGCGGATCGATGCGAGATCTGGAACGGGGAGCAGTTCCAGACCCCGGACCAGATGGCCATTGCCGGACTCACCGGGCTCAAGCCCGAACAGGTCCACATCAACATGCTGTACGCCGGTGGCAGCTTCGGGCGCCGGGCGAATCCCAAGTCGGACTTCCTGCTGGAAGCGGTGACGGTGGCACAGGCCATCAAGGGCCGGGCACCGGTGAAGATGGTCTGGACCAGGGAAGACGATATGCGTGCGGGCTGGTTCCGGCCGATGTATCTGCACGTGATGCGGGGAGCGGTGGCCGGCGGACAGGCCATCGCCTGGCACCAGCGGGTGGTGGGCCAGTCCATCATGAAGGGCACCCCCTTCGAGGGCATGATCCAGGACGGGATCGACCCCACGTCGGTCGAGGGCGCTGCCACGACGCCCTACGCCATCCCGAACATCCAGGTGGAACTCCACGCCACCGAGCTCCCGGTGCCGGTACTCTGGTGGCGCTCCGTAGGCCACACCCACACCGCCTTCGCGGTCGAGTCCTTTGTGGACGAACTCGCCACCGGTGCGGGCGCCGACCCGGTCGAGTTCCGCCGCGGCCTGCTGCAGAAGGCGCCGCGCCACCTGGCGGTGCTCAACCTGGCCGCCGAGAAGGCCGGCTGGGGCTCGCCGCTGCCGGCGGGCCGGGCCCGGGGCATCGCAGTGCACGAATCGTTCAACAGCGTCGTGGCCGAAGTGGCCGAGGTCTCGCTGGAGAACGGCAAGCCGAAGGTGCACCGGGTGGTCTGTGCGGTGGACTGCGGCGTGGCCATCAACCCGGATGTGGTGCGGATGCAGATGGAGAGCGGCATCGCGTTCGGGCTCTCCGCGGCGCTTTACGGCGAGATCACCCTGAAGGACGGGCAGGTGGAGCAGGGGAACTTCGACGGCTACCGCGTGCTTCGCATCAACGACATGCCGGTGGTGGAGGTGCATATCAACCCCTCGACCAATGCGCCGACCGGCGTGGGCGAGCCGGGGGTACCGCCGATTGCGCCAGCCGTAGCCAATGCCCTGTTCCAACTCACCGGGAAGCGGGTGCGGAGGCTGCCGATCGTGGTGTAAGTCGATTGGGCGATTGAGCGATTGGGGGATTCGCAAACACCAAACAGCCCGGCGGCCACCCGCCGGGCTGTTGCGTGCGTCCATGCGCCGAACCGCGAGGGACCCAACGGCACCCCGGCTTTCCACGCTGGCTCAGTGCACCTCCAAACGCCCAATCGCCCAATTGCCTCATCGCTTAATCGTCCGACCTACTTCTTCACCAGCGCCTGCTTGAGCGCGCGGTTCTGCCACAGCACCGTGGCGCCGAGCAGGATCAGACTGCTGAGGAGGATGGCGGTGGCCAGCACGTTGATCTGGGGCGGGAAGGCGGCCCGGCGGGCGCCGTAGACGTAGAGCGGGTAGGTCACCCGGCTGCCGGCGTTGAAGAGCGTGATGATGAAATCGTCCAGCGACAGCGCAAAGGAGAGCATGCCGGCGGCGGCGATGCCGGGCGCGATCAGGGGCAGCGTCACCTTGAGCACCGTGCGGAGGGGCGGCGCCCCGAGATCCATCGCCGCCTCCTCCAGGGTCCAGTCGAATCCGCGGATCCGCGCCTTCACGGTGAGCGACACGTAACTCACCGAGAACATGATGTGGGCCATCACGATGGTCCAGAAGCCGGTGGCGACGTTGGCCTGGAGGAACAGCGCCAGCAGGGAGGAGCCGAGCACCACCTCCGGGGTGGTGAGCGGCAGCACCAGCAGCAGGCCGATCGGGCCGGCGCCCTTCCACTTGTAGCGGCACAGCGCCAGCGCGATCAGCGACCCGAAGATCGTGGCCACCGTGGTGGAGACGGCCGCCACCTGCAGGCTCAACTTCATCGCGTCCACCAGCGCGGGGAAGAGGAACGGGTCCCGCCAGGCGTCAAACGAGAACGACTTCCACACGAAGTTGAACTTCCCCAGCGGCTTGTTGAAGCTGTAGCCCACGATCACGAAGATCGGCAGGAACAGGTAGACCAGGACCACCGCGGCGTACGAGTTGAGCAGCAGGCCGGTCCAGCGCGATTCCCCCGGTCGGGTGCTGGGCATCAGGCGAGCTCCTCGGTGCCCAGCGCCCGGGTGTAGGCCAGGACCAGGATGGTGATGATCGCCATCAGGACGAAGGAAAGCGCGGCGGCGAGGGGGAAGTCGCGCACGTTGAGGAACTGCCCCTGGATGACCGAGCCCAGCATCTTCTGGTTGGGACTGCCCAGCAGCTCGGCGTTGATGAAGTCGCCGGTCGCGGGGATGAAGCAGAGCAGGCTCCCCGCGAAGACGCCGGGAAGCGAGAGCGGCAGCACCACCTTCAGGAACGCCTGCCGGGAGTTGCAGTACAGATCCTGTGCCGCCTCCACCAGCCGCCGGTCGATCTTCTCCAGGCTCACGTAGATCGGCAGGATCATGAACGGCAGGAAGTTGTAGGTCAGCCCCCCGACGACCGCCCACGAGGTGTTGAGCAGGCGGCCCTCCGCCGGCAGCAGCGCCAGCGCCCCCAGCGTGCTGACGATGAGGCCGTCGTCGCTGAGAATCGTCTTCCAGGCAAAGGTGCGGACCAGGAAGGTCGTGAAGAAGGGCACGATCACCAGGCCGAGCAGGAAGTTCTTGAGCTTGCCCGAGCGGAAGGCGATCACGTAGGCCAGCGGGTAGCCCAGGGCGATTGCCACCAGGGTCGCGGTGATGGCGTAGCGAAAGGAGCGGACCAGGTGGACGCCGTAGTCGGTAAAGGCGCGCTGGTACCCGTCATACCACGCCGTGCCGGCGGGACCGATGGAGGTCTCCGCCAGCGCCAGCGTGGGCAGGACGTAGAATGCGATCAGCCACAGGACTCCCGGAGCGACCAGGAGCCAGGGAGCGAGCGGGTCGCGCCGCGCGCCCCCCGAAGCAGTGCCGGCCATAGCTGGGGCTCAGGCCCCGATGGCGTCCTGGAACAGCCGGTTGAACTCCTGGTCTTCCGTGTCATCCAGCCACTTGAAGACGTGCAGCCGGGCCCGGAGATCCTCCGGCGGGTTGACCAGGGGGCTCGACGCGAGGGCGGGATCGAGCTTGGCCAGCTCGGTGCCGACACCCTTGACCGGCGAGAGATACGGGGCCCCCACCACGATCTGGGCCGAGTGGGCCGGGTCGTAGCAGTAGTTCATCCATTCCGCCGCCAGGTCCGGCCGGTCGGAGCTCTTGGGGATCATCATGTTATCGGACCAGAGCATGGCGCCTTCCTTGGGGGCAGCCCAGACCAGGTCGGGGTTGTCGGCGGCGAGACCCTGGATGTCGCCGGACCAGGCGATGGCCACCGAGATGTTGCCGGCGGCGAGATCGTCGGCGTAATCGTTGCCGGTGAAGGCGCGGATGTGTCCGCTCTGCCGGGCCGCCTTGATCTTGTCGCAGGCCGCCTTGGCGTCTGCTGTAGTGCAGGCGGCGGGATCGACGCCCATGCCCAGCATGATCAGACCGATGGTGTCCCGCATCTCCGTCAGCATGGTGACCTGACCCTTGAACGTCGGGTCGAAGATGTCGTTGATGCTGGTCAGCTCGCGGCCGATCTTCTTGGGGTTGTAGCCCAGCCCGGTCATGCCGGAGAGCCAGGGGACGCTCTGCGCCCGGCCCGGATCGAAGCCCACGTTCCGGAGGTTGTCCACCAGGTTGGCCTTGTTGGGGAACTTGTCCGCCGGAATCGCCTGGGTGTAGCCGAGGTGGATCAGGCGCCCCGCCATCCAGTCGGTGAGCACCACGATATCCCGGTCGATGCTCTGTCCCCGCTTGAGCGGCTCGTCGATCTTCGCGAAGAACTCGTTGTTGTCGTTGACGTCCTCGGAGTACTGCACCGCCACACCGGTGGCCGCGGAGAAGTCGGTCGCCGTCTTCTGGTCGATGTAGAGCGGCCAGTTGGAGATCTTCAGGGCCCGGGCCGCGCCGGCGCTGCCAGTGTCCTTCCCCTTGCAGGCGGAGAAGAAGGCGCTGCCGAAGGCCAGCCCGCCGGCGGCCATGGCGGAGCGGCCCAGGAACTGGCGCCGGGAGAGGGCTCGGCGGACCATTTCCTGGAGTTCACGATCGTCGTACTGCCCGGGCTTTTTCATGGTGACCTCTAAGAATGGGAGGAAGCAGTCGACTTGCCGGCCCGGTCGAGGGTCGTCCGGTGATCCGGGTCGAGGCGGGTCTTCGGTGCGGGGCGGAGCAGCCGGGCGGACGCCGGTTCCCAGTGCAGCGTGTAGATCTGGCCCGGCTCGAGGTTAGGCCGCGGTCCCTCCTCACCGACGTGGGCGGTGACCTCGGTGCCGTCGGGGGTGACCAGCAGGCAGCGAACGACCGGCCCCTGGAACACCGCCGCCCGCAGGGTCACCTTGAGCCCGGGGCCATCACTGGCCACCCGGAGCCGCTCGGGCCGCACCATCAGGACCGCGTCGTCTCCCGCCTTGGCGCCCCAGGCGGGGGTGGCGGCCTCGGCCCGCTGGCCCGCCCCCACCTCGACGACGGTCCGTTCGGCCGTGACTCCGGCGATCCGGGCCGGCAGCAGGTTGGCCACCCCGATGAACCCGGCCACGAACACCGTGGCCGGCGTGTGGTAGATCTCCTCCGGCGTGCCGATCTGTTCCACCCGACCCTCGTTCATGACCGCGATGCGGTCCGACATCGTCAGGGCTTCTTCCTGGTCATGGGTGACGTAGATGAAGGCGATGTTGACCTCGCGCTGGATCCGCTTGAGCTCGAACTGCATCGCCTGCCGGAGCTTGAGGTCCAGGGCGCCGAGCGGCTCGTCCAGCAGCAGCGCGCTGGGGTAGTTGACCAGCGCCCGGGCCAGTGCCACCCGCTGCTGCTGCCCGCCGGAGAGCTGGCCGGGGCGGCGGTCGGCGAAGGTGGCCAGACGGGTGACGGTGAGCAGCTCGGTCACCCGCTTGGCGATCTCCGGCTCCGCCAGCTTCTGGCACCGGGGTCCGAAGGCCACGTTGTCCTTCACGCTCATGTGGGGGAAGAGCGCGTAGTGCTGGAAGACGGTGTTGACGTTGCGGCGGTAGGGCGGGGTGCGGGAGACGTCCTGGCCGTTGAGCAGGATGCGGCCGCCGTCGGGCTGCTCGAACCCGGCGATCATCCGGAGGGTCGTGGTCTTGCCGCATCCCGAGGGACCCAGCATGGAGAAGAACTCGCCCTGGCCGATGCTGAAATCGGCGTCGTGCACGGCGATGTAATCCCCGAACCGCTTGTTGACGTGGTCGAGTATGACGACCGGTTCCATGCGGGTGGCCCTCTGGATTGCGCGGATGATGCTGAGGATCGCTCAATCTGCGGCCTCCGGCCCGAGTTGACAACCCGGGCTGCCCGGCGCAGAATCAGGGGAACTCCGGTACCAGCCGTTCCTTGTCTCCGGGCGATAGCACCCAGCCACCCCCTCATTTCTCAACGAGCCGTTATGACCGCCACCGTCTCCTCCGGGCCGGCGGGCATGGAGCGCCTGCTCGCCCGTGCCCAGCAGCTCTGCACCGACGAAACCACCCGGCTGCTGGCCCGCACCCGGGCCTCCGCCGCGCTGTTCGAGCGCGCCTACCGGATCCTGCCCTTCGGCGTGGCCTCCTCCTTCCAGAAGGGGTCGCCCTATCCGGTCTACGTCTCCCGGGGGAGGGGCAGCCACGTCTGGGATGAGGACGGGCACGAGTATCTCGACTTCCATGGCGGCTTCGGCGCGATGGTGGTGGGGCATGCCCACCCCCGGATCGTCGCTGCCATCGCCGAGGCGGCCAACCGGGGTACCCACTTCGCCGTCACCACCCGGGAGGCGGTGGAGTGGGGGGAGGAGATCTGCACGCGCTTCAACCTCGAGATGCTCCGGTTCGCCAACTCCGGCACCGAGGCCACGATGGATGCCATCCGAGTGGCCCGGGCGGCCACCGGGCGGGAGATCGTCTGCAAGATCGAGGGCTCCTACCACGGGCATCACGACGCGGTGATGTTTTCGATTGTTCCCAACGCCGACGTCATGGGCGGCCGGGAGCGGCCGGCCAAGGCCCCGGTATCCAAGGGGCTGCTGCGGGACGCCCACAGGTACATCGAGGTGGTGCCCTTCAACGACGCCGATCACCTGGAGCGGCTGTTCACGGAGAAGGGGAAGGAGATCGCCTGCCTCATCATGGAGCCGGCCATGATGAACATC
>CAYUYF010000035.1:0-7729 GCA_964449145.1 uncultured Gemmatimonadaceae bacterium
CGCGGCCGCCGGGGACGTCATGCCGCTCGGCGAGGGTCACCCGGTAGCCGGCCTGGGCCAGCCGGACCGCGCTGGCCAGCCCGCCGATTCCGGCGCCGATGACGAGGACATGCGTGCGGCGGCGGCCGGCGGCGGTGGTGCCGACCGGCGTGTGCGGGGCAAGTGCGGTGGTCATGGAGTGGCAATCAGTGGAAGCAGCCCCCGGGCGGCGAGACGAAGCTCCCGGCCCTGGCCGCGAAGGATGAGTCGGAGCCAGACGGTGTAGCGGTTGGGGGCGCGGCGCACCTCGCTCAGCAGCCGCGCGAGCGGCACATGGCGCCACTCCCAGACTTCGGCCGGGTCGGGGCGCGGGGTGCCCCCGAAGCGGCCGATGAAGACGGTGTCGTGTTCGTGCTCGGTGAGCTCGGGCCCGACCCGGGTGCGATACCGGAAGTCGAAGACCGGCGTGAGGGGGCAGCGGAAGCCCATCTCCTCCTCCAGCCGCCGGGCGGCGGCGGCGCCGGTGTCCTCCCCGGGGCGGGGGTGGCCGCAACAGGTGTTGGACCAGCGGCCGCCGGAGTGGTACTTGCCGAGCGCGCGCCGCTGCAGCAAGAGGCCCCCGAGGTCGTCGAAGACGAACACCGAGAAGGCGCGGTGCAGCCGCCCCTCGCGGTGCGCCCGCAGCTTCTCGAGCGGCCCCAGCGGCCGGTTGTCCTCATCCAGCAGGATCACCTGCTCCTCACCCGGCGCGAGCACGCTCAGGCCTCGACGATCTCGAGATCGCCCGGGGCGAGGACGACATCGCCATGGCCGGGGACGTCGACGGTGACCCGGTCGTGCAGCGGGTCGGCCAGACGGCGGCGAACCCGGCTGACCTCGACGATCATGCCGGTGCGTCCCTTCACCCGCGGCACGCCGGTGGTGAGGATGCGGGCCTGGGCGCCGGGAATACACTGATCGATATGTGCCATACGGGGCTCCAAACGGGAGGGACGGCTTGCGCTGTCGTCAAATATACGATACCATAGCGAGTGTCAAGAGAAGATGACAATTTACCTCCTTCCTTTAATATGACGACAACCCTTCCGCCCGACTCTACGACCGCGGCTCCCGGGTTTTCAGGGTTTCCGGTCAGCCGTCCCCGCCGGCGCCGCCGGACCGAGGTCATGCGGGCCCTGGTCCGCGAGCACCGGCTGGTCCCGGACCAGCTGATCGCGCCCTGGTTCGTCTGCCACGGCCGGGATGTCCGGCGGCCGATCGCCTCGATGCCCGGGGTGTTCCAGCTTTCGGTGGACGCGAGCCTCGACCGCGAGGTGGAGGCGGCGCTGGCCGCCGGGGTCCGGACCGCGATCCTGTTCGGACTTCCGGCCCAGAAGGACGCCGTGGGGTCGGAGAACTTCGACAGCGACGGGATTATCCCCCGGGCCCTGCGTCGGCTCCGCGACCGCTTCCCCGAACTGTGCCTGATCACCGACCTCTGCTGCTGCGAGTACACCAGTCACGGCCACTGTGGCGTCCTGCGGGGCGAAACCGTGGACAACGACGCCACCCTCGAGATCCTCGGCCGCGCCGCCCGGGTCCACGCCGACGCCGGGGCCGACATCGTGGCGCCGAGCGGGATGATGGATGGCATGGTCGCGGCGATCCGCGCAGCCCTCGATACCGCCGGGCACACCGAATGTTCCATCCTTTCCTATGCCGTAAAGTACGCCAGCGGCTTCTACGGTCCGTTCCGGGAGGCGGCCGGCAGCACCCCCGCCTTCGGCGATCGACGGCAATACCAGATGGACCCCGCCAATGCCCGGGAGGCGCTGCTCGAGGCGCGGCTTGATGCGGCCGAAGGGGCCGACATGCTGATGGTGAAGCCGGCGCTGGCTTACCTGGACGTAATCCACCGGGTGCGGCAGGCCACCGACCTGCCGTTGGTGGCGTACAACGTCAGCGGTGAATACGCGATGGTGAAGGCGGCGGCGGAACGGGGCTGGATCGACGAGCGGCGGGTGGTGCTCGAGTCGCTGCTCGGGATGCGCCGGGCCGGCGCCGACGCGATCATCACCTACCACGCCACCGAGGCGGCCCGATGGCTGCGCGAGGGAGCATGACCGGCCTCCAGGCCGCCCCCCCGGGTCCGGCGACGACGCCCCGCTCCGAGGCGCTGTTTCACGCCGCGCAGGCGCTCTTCCCGGGGGGCGTCAACAGTCCGGTGCGCGCCTTTCGCGGGGTGGGCGGCACGCCGCGGTTCATCGCGCGGGGCAGCGGGGCGTACCTCGAGGACGTGGACGGGCATCACTACCTCGACATGGTGCTCTCGTGGGGGCCGCTCATCCTGGGCCACGCGCCGCCGGCGGTGGTGCAGGCGATCACGGCGGCGGCGGCCAACGGCACCAGCTATGGCGCGCCCTGCGAACTGGAGCTGGAACTGGCCCGCCGGGTACTCGCGACCTTTCCCGCGATGGAGATGATCCGTTTCGTCAGCTCGGGCACCGAGGCGACGATGAGCGCGCTCCGGCTGGCGCGGGCCGCAACCGGTCGCAGCCTGATCGTCAAGTTCGATGGCTGCTATCACGGCCACGCCGACGCCCTGCTGGCCGCTGCCGGCTCCGGCGTGGCGACACTGGGGTTGCCCGACTCTCCGGGGGTGACGGCGGCGACGGTGCAGGACACGATCGTCCTGCCGTACAACGACGGGGCGGCGCTGGACCGGCTCTTCGCCCGGGAAGCGGACCGGATCGCCGGGGTCATCGTCGAGCCGGTGGCGGGGAACATGGGCGTGGTGCCGCCGCTCCCCGGGTACCTGGCCCACCTGCGGGCGCTGACCGCGCGCCATGGCGCGGTGCTGATCTTCGATGAAGTGATGACCGGCTGGCGGGCCCACCGGGCGGGGGCGCAGGTGCTCTACGGCATTGAGCCGGACCTCACCTGCCTCGGCAAGGTGATGGGGGGCGGGCTGCCGGCGGCGGCCTATGGCGGGCGGGCGGAGCTGATGCGGCACGTGGCGCCCGCGGGGACGATGTACCAGGCCGGGACCCTCTCGGGGAATCCCCTGGCGATGGCCGCGGGGATCGCGACCCTCGACGCACTCGCGGCGCGGGACGCCTGGGATCACGCCGAGCGCTGGGCCGCTCGGGCAGCGCTGGAGCTGAGCGTCCTGGCGTCCACCCAGGGGATCCCGCTCCTGGTGAACCGGGTCGGGACGATGTTCACCCCCTTCTTCACCGCCGAGCCGGTCATCGATTACGCCTCGGCGCGCCGCGCCGAGCGTGACGTCTACGCTACCTTCTTCCACCAGATGCTCGCGCACGGGGTGTATCTCGCGCCGTCGGCCTTTGAGGCGGGGTTCACCTCCGTGGCGCATGACGCCGCGGCCATGACCCGCTGGGTCAACGCCTGCGACGCCGCCCTGCATGCGGTGCGGGAGGCCCACGGATCATGGCTACAGTCGCGGTAATCGGCGGCGGGGTCGCGGGGCTCACTGCGGCGGTGCTCCTCCACCGGGAGGGGCACGCCGTCACGGTGTTCGAGGCGGGGGACCGGGTCGGCGGGGTCCTGCTTTCGGTGCGGCAGGGCGGGTTCCTCGCCGACTTCGGCGCGAATTCGATGCTGGCCCCGCCGCCGCTGGTCCGGGCGCTGGTGTCGGCGCTCGATCTCGGGCGAGAGCGGGTGGACGCCTCCCGCAGCGCGCGGCGCCGTTACGTGGTCCGGGACGGGCGGCCGCACCCGGTCCCCACCAGTCCGGGCGCGCTGCTGCTCACGCCACTCTTCTCGATGGGCGCCAAGTTCCGGATCCTCACTGAGGTCCTCAACCGCTCCCGTCCCTCCGACGCCGAGGAAAGCGTGGCGGGGCTGGTCCGGCGGCGGCTCGGCGCCGAAATCGTGGACTATGGGCTCGACCCGATCGTGGCGGGGGTGTACGCCGGCAATCCGGAGCGGCTTTCCGCGGCGCACGCCATGCCGCTGCTGGGGGGGCTGGAGGCGCGGTACGGTTCGTTCGTGCGGGGCGCGATCGGCCTGATCCGCGAGCGGCGGCGGGACCAGGCGCGGGGGATCGCCCCCGCTGAGCCCGAGGGGCGGATGTTCACCTACCGCGACGGCATGGCGACGCTGCCACGGGCCCTCGCGGGGGTGCTGCGCGGCCGGGTACGCCTGGGGACGCGGGTGACCCGGCTTTCGCCGATTGGCGGCAGCTGGAAGCTCGACACGGAGGGCCCTGAAGGGCCGGCCCAGCTGCTCGCGGACGCCGTGATCTGCGCGGTGCCGGCCCACGCGCTGTCCCGGATTGTCTTCGAGGGGCAGGAGCCCGAGGCGTGGGAGGCGCTCACCCGGATCGAGTATTCGCCGGTGGCGGTGGTGGTCTCCGGGTACCGGCGGGCCGACGTGGTGCACCCGCTGGACGGATTCGGGGTGCTGGTCCCGGCCCGGGAGCGGCGGCAGACGCTGGGGACGCTGTTCTCCTCCACGCTCTTTCCCGAACGGGCGCCGGAGGGCTACGTCACGCTCACCTCGTTCGTGGGGGGCGCGCGGCAGCCGGAGCTGGCGCTCAACCAGGATCCCACCATCGAAGCGGCGGTGGATACCGACCTGCGCGACCTGCTCGGGGTTCGTGGCGCCCCGGTGTTCCGCCTGACCCAGCGGTGGACCCGTGCCATCCCGCAGTACAATCTCGGCTACGGCGAGGTGAAGGGACGGATGGACCGGCTGGAGCAGGCCAACCCTGGACTGCTGCTCACCGGCAGCTACCGCAACGGCGTGTCGGTGGGCGATGTGATGACCTCCGGGCTGCTCGCGGCGCAATCGGTCGCGGGGACGGTCGGAGCCGGCGCCGCGGTGGGGAGCGCCGGGTGACGGTGCATGGCGCCCTGCTCACGCGGGAGTCCCCGGTGCGGGCTGCGCCGGCGGAGCCCACCTGGCCGGAGGCGGTCCGGGAAGGGCGGGCGCTGCTCGCCCGGAAGGCCCGGAGCTTCAGCCTGGCCACCGCCTTCCTGCCGCGGGCAACCCAGGACGATGTGGCGGTGCTGTATGGCTTCTGCCGTATCGCCGATGACCTGGCCGACGACGCCGCCGACGGCGCGGAAGCCGCGCGTGCGCTGGAACGGCTGGAGGCGGAACTCCTTGGCCGCGCGGCGCCGCGTCCGATCGTGGCGGGGCTCCGGATGCTCGCCCGGCGGCATGGGGTTCCGCTGCAGCACGCGCAGACCCTGCTCCGGGGGGTGCGGTCCGATCTCGGTCCGGTGGCTCTTGAAGACGACGTGGCACTGCTCCGCTACTGCTACCGGGTGGCGGCGACCGTCGGCCTCATGCTCAACCGGGTGCTCGGCGTGCGGGGAGCGGCGGCTGACGCCTGCGCGGTAAACCTGGGCCTCGCGATGCAGCTCACCAACATCGTACGCGACGTGCAGGAGGATGCCGCGCAGGGGCGGGTCTACCTGCCGCGCCACCGGCTGGCGGCGCACGGGGTCTCCGCGGAGGAAGTGTGCGCCGGGCGCGCGGACCGGGATGCGGTGCGGCGGGTGTCCCTCGAGCTGCTCGAGGTCGCCGACCAGCTCTACCGCCAGGCCGCCTCGGGGCTCGGGTTCATTCCCGGAAGGGCGCGGTTCGGCATCAGCGCTGCGTACCGGCTGTACGCGTCGATCGGCTGGCGAATCCGCCGCCGGGGGCATCAGCCACTGGATGGCAGGATGGTCGTTCCCGCATGGGAGAAGGCGTGGCGGCTGGCTGAGGCGGGAGCGATCGCGCTTCGGCACTCCGTGACCGCCCCGGCGGTCGTGGAGCTCGAGCCGGAACTCCAGCAGCTGCGTGATGCCGCCTGTACTGGTGCCTGAGCCGGCCGCCGGGCCCGCCGGGCCGGCGACGCGGGAAGCCGTCCGCTGCCTCGGGTGCGGTGGAGGGGAGTCCACGCTGGTGACCGAGAGCCGGGCGCAGATGAGCCGGTCCGGGGAGCGGTTCCGCTGGGTGGCATGCACCGGTTGCGGTCTGGTGTACCTCAACCCGCGGGTGCCGGCGGCGGAAATCGGGGCGTTCTACCGGGACTATCTGCCGCATCGCGGGGCGGAGGCCTGGGGTAAGTGGGCGGCGCTGGTGCGGCGGGACCAGGCACGTACCGACCGGGCGCGGCTGACGACGATCCGGCGCCTGGGCCCGATCGGCCCGGCCCACGCGGTGCTGGATGTCGGCTGCGGGCACCCGACCTTCCTGCGCCTGGTTCGGCGCACCACCGGGGCCCGGACGGTCGGCACGGACTTCGAGCCGAGCGGCTGGTCGGGGGACCCGGACCACTGGACCGGGATCGCGCTGCACGCTGGGGAGCTGGAATCGCTCCCGCTTCGCGGGCCCTTCGACCGGATCACGCTGTGGCAGGTGCTGGAGCACCTGTACGATCCGGTGGCCACGCTGCGGCACCTCCGCGGTCTGGCGGATGCACGGACGCGGCTGGTCATCGAGGTCCCGGACCATTCGGGGCTGACCCGCCACCGGCATGGCGAGTGGTGGGCGGGCTACCACACTCCGCGGCACACGGCGGCCTACACCCCCGCGACGCTGGCCAGCGTCCTCGAAGCCGCCGGCTGGCGCGTGGTCCGGCAGTATCAGTGGGGGACGCTCGACCCCTATCTGCTCGAATGGCTCAGCCGGGAGGAGCGCCGCGGGCGGGACTGGTCCGGCTCCTTCGAGGGGAGCTTCCTGCCGTTCCTGCTCGGCAAGGCACTGTGGGCTCCACGGGGCCTGCTCGAGCGCTGGGTGCCATTGGGATTCCAGACGGCGATTGCCGCCGCCTGAGCTGACTGGAGGTGGTCGTGTCACAGGCCTTCCCGTTCGCCGCCATCGTGGGCCAGGAAGAGATGAAGCTGGCCCTGCTCATCGCCGCGGTGGATCCCACCGTCGGCGGGGTCATGGTGTTCGGCGACCGCGGCACCGGCAAGTCCACCGCGGTGCGCGCGATGCCTGGGGTGCTCCCTCCGATGACGGTCGTCTCCGGCTGCCGCTACGGCTGCGACCCCGCTGCTAACGGCGCCCGTTGCGATGAATGTCATTCGCGTGAAGCCCAGGGGGAGAAGCTCAAGACCCGGCGCTCCGCGGTGCCGGTGGTGGACCTCCCGCTCGGCGCCACGGAGGACCGGGTGGTTGGCGCGCTCGACCTGGAGCGGGCGCTCACCCGGGGGGAGAAGCACTTCGAGCCGGGGATCCTGGCCCGGGCGCATCGCGGGTTTCTCTATATCGACGAGGTGAACCTGCTGGAGGACCACCTCGTGGACCTGCTGCTCGACGTGGCGGCCAGCGGGGTCAACCTGGTGGAGCGGGAGGGGCTGAGCCTGCGGCATCCGGCCCGATTTGTCCTGGTGGGGAGTGGCAATCCCGAGGAGGGAGACCTGCGCCCCCAGCTGCTGGACCGGTTCGGGCTGGCGGTCGAGGTGCATACCCCCACGGCCCCGGCGGAGCGGATCGAGGTGCTGCGGCGGCGTGATGCGTATGACCGCGACCCCGGTGGCTTCGTGGCGCAGTGGGCGGAGGCCAATGACAGGGTGCGCCGCGGGATTGTCCGGGGCCGCCGCGCGCTGGAGCGGGTCGCGGTGGAGGACGCCGCGCTGCACCACACGACCACCCTGTGCCTGGCGCTCGGCACCGACGGC
Source organism: uncultured Gemmatimonadaceae bacterium (assembly GCA_964449145.1). GTDB lineage: Bacteria > Gemmatimonadota > Gemmatimonadetes > Gemmatimonadales > GWC2-71-9 > JADJOM01. The sequence continues at coordinate 7,602 of CAYUYF010000035.1, forward strand.
CTGCGCGGAGAGCTGACGCTCATCCGCGCGGCGCGGGCGGCGGCGGCGCTCGAGGGCGCGCGCGAGGTCACGGTCGGGCACCTCCGGCGGGTGGCCGCCCTCGCCCTGCGCCACCGGCTGCGGCGGAA
>CAYUYF010000035.1:7829-21237 GCA_964449145.1 uncultured Gemmatimonadaceae bacterium
CAGCGCGGGGCGGCATCGTCACCCTTCCGATGGCGGAGCGGGCCAGCACGACCGTGGTGACCGCGCTGCTCGGGATGCTGGAGGGAAACGCCGGGCGCGCCAGCGCCGTGCTCCTGGCGCTGGATGAGAGCCTGACGGACGAAGCCGGCATCCCGCAGGCAATCCGGGACCGGCTCGCCTTCCGGCTGGCGCTCGATCCGATGCAGCTCCGGGCGCTGGAATGGCCCGGGCTCTCCGCGGCCCGGCTGAGCGAGGCGCGGACGCGGGCACCGCTGGTACACGTGACGGAAGAGCAGTTCACCGCCCTGGCGCATGCGGCGCTGGCGCTGGCGGTGGGATCGCCGCGGGCGGAGTTGTTTGCCCTGCGTGCGGCACGCGCCGCCGCCGCGCTGGCGGGGCGCACGGCGGTGACCGATGAGGACCTCGCCCGCGCGGTGGAACTGGTGCTGCTCCCTCGTGCTACCCGGATCCCGGCGCCCCCGGCGCCGCCGGATTCAGAGGCTCCACCGCCGCCAGCCAATAGTGAGGAGGAGCAGGGCCCGCCCGCCGACGACCGTCCGATGGCGGATCGCCTGCTCGAGGCGGCCATGGCAAAGCTGCCGCCGGCCCTGCTCGCCTCCCTTGCAGCACCGAGACGGGGCGGCGGCACCGGCCGGGAGGGACGGATGGTCCGCACGCCGACGCATGGCCGGCGGCTGGGCAGCCGTCCCGGCGATCCCCGGCGCATCAGGATCGACCTGGTCGACACCCTGCGCGCCGCCGCGCCATGGCAGCGGGTGCGTGGCGGACCGGCCGGGCGGCTCGCCATCCGCCGGGACGACTTCCGGGTGCAGCGGCTGGAGCAGCACGGCGGTTCGACGGTGATCTTCGTGGTGGATGCCTCCGGATCGGCGGCGCTGCACCGCCTCGCCGAGGCAAAGGGGGCGGTGGAGCTGCTGCTGGCCGAGAGTTACGTGCGGCGGGACCGCGTGGCCCTCATCAGCTTTCGCGGCGCGGCGGCAGACCTGATCCTGCCGCCCACGCGATCGCTGGCCCGGGCACGGCGGACGCTGGCGGGATTGCCGGGCGGCGGCGGCACGCCACTGGCCCTGGCGCTGGTGGCGTCGCAGCGCCTCGCGGAACAAGTGGTGCGGGAGCGGGACGGCGGTTCCGCGCTGGTCGTGCTGCTCACCGATGCGCGGGCCAACGTGGCGCTGGACGGCACCGGGGGACGTCCCCAGGCGGAGGCCGACGCCGAGTCCGCCGGGCGGAGGTTCCTGCTGGCGGGGATCCCGGCGGTGCTGATCGACACGGCGCCGAGGCCTTCACCATTCGCCTCGAGGCTGGCAGGCATCATGGGCGCACGGTATCTCCCGCTCCCGGTCGCGGACGCGCGCGGGGTGTCCCGTGCGGTCCAGGCGGTGCGCGCGGCGGAGACGCGAACCGCATGACCGCCCCATCCGGCGCGCGGGGGCGCACCGTCGCGGGCATACAGACCGCGGTCCTGGTGGTGCTGTTCTGGTGGCTCGCCACCGGACTTCTGTTCGGGTTGCCGGGCGATGCCGGTGGGCGTCAGGCGGCGGCGGTCGTGGCCTCGCTGGTCGGCGGATCGGGACTCGCGCTGGCGGTCCTCATCCGGCAGGACGACAGCCCGCGTGCGGCGTGGCTGGGATTCCTCGCCGGGGGGACGCTCTGGGCCTGGGTCCAGGCGGCGTTGTATGGGGGGTGGCTGGTGGGCCCAGGGGCGGCGGTGGCCCGCTCGGCGACGGGATCGCGGCTGCAGGATGCGCTGACGGTGCTCCGGGCCACCTCCTGGAATGAGGCGGCCTCGGTCGGGGTGCTGGTGCTGACCGCGGCGCTCGCCGCCGGGGCCCGGAACCGGATGGCGTTCTGGACGGTGCTCCTGCTCTGGGGGGCGCACCAGGTGGCGCGGCTCAATGTCTTCCTCGGGGTCGCGAACATTGACCTCGGGCTGCTGCCTTCGCACCTCGATTTTCTCACGCCGTTCTTCGGTCCGGCCAGGAACTCGCCGCTGCTGCCGGTGAGCGTGGTGCTGTTCCTGGCCCTGACGGTGGTGCTGTACCGGCAGGCGATGCGCTCACGGGACGGGTTCGGGCACCGGGCGGGGCTGGCGCTCGCGGTCCTCGCGGGTCTTGCCACCCTGGAGCATCTGATCCTCGGGGTGCCTGCCCAGCTCCCATTGTGGGGGCCGTTTCTGACCGGCCAGGGAGGGTAGGGAATCAGGGCAGTTCGGGGGTGCCAAGGGCGCTGGCGCGCGTCTGACTGTACATAAAGATTGACAAGAAATACTGTATGTGTAAGTTTACAGTCACCGCTCTTCTACCCACATCGGCCACGCGCAGTCCTGGCGCCGAGGAATCGGGTGCAAACCAACGCAGTCGTGTTCGATGCCCCGCAGCAACTGACCGTCCGCGCCGTCCAGGTCATGGACCCGGGGGCTGAAGATGTGGTCGTGGAGGTCCTCTGGACTGGGATCAGCACCGGGACCGAGCGGCTCCTGCTGAATGGCCAGATGCCTCCCTTCCCCGGGCTCGGCTATCCCCTGGTCCCGGGCTACGAGGCGGTGGGACGGGTGACGTCGGCGGGGCCCCAATCGGGCCGACGGGTCGGCGAGATGGTGTTCGTTCCCGGTGCGCGGTGCTTCACCGGGGTCCACTGCCTCTTCGGCGGCGCGGCGGGCCGGCTGGTCGTTCCGGGGGGGCGGGCACTGCCGCTCGAAGCCCAGGTAGGATCCCACGGGGTGCTGCTCGCCCTGGCGGCGACCGCGTATCACGCGGGCTGGCGCCCGGGCGTGGCGCCGCCGGAACTGATCGTGGGGCATGGGGCGCTGGGCCGGCTGCTGGCCCGGCTGGCGGTGGCCCTGGGCGGCGGCCCCGAACCGACGGTGTGGGAGATCAACCCGGCTCGACGGGACGGTGCGGCCGGCTACCGGGTGGTCGCGCCGGATGAGGACGATCGGCGGGCGTACGGCACCATCTACGACGTGAGCGGTGACGCGCGGCTGCTGGACCGGCTGATCGGGCGGCTCGCGCCGGGGGGAGAGGTGGTGCTCGCGGGGTTCTACCACGAGCCGCTCCGCTTTGACTTTGTCCCCGCCTTCCTGCGCGAGGCACGGCTCCGGGTGGCGGCGGAGTGGAAGCCGGACGACCTCGTCGCGGTGGCGGCGCTGGTGAATGCAGGGAGGCTCGGCCTCGATGGCATCGTGAGCCATCAGGTCCCGATACGAGACGCGACCGCTGCGTACGACGCGGCGTTCAACGATCCCGGGTGCGTCAAGATGATCCTCGACTGGCAGGAGGCGGCGTGATCGCTCCATCGGGTGGCAGCACGAGCGCGCCCATTCAACTCATGCACCAGGCGCTCCGGGACGAGGCGGCGGCGGAGCCCGCCACGCCGGCCACGGGCGCGGTGCAGAAGAGCACCCAGATCATCGCGATCTACGGCAAGGGGGGCATCGGCAAGAGCTTCGCCCTGGCCAACCTGTCCTACATGATGGCGCAGCAGGGGCGGAAGGTGCTGCTCATCGGCTGCGATCCGAAGAGCGACACGACCAGCCTCCTGTTCGGCGGCAAGGCCTGCCCCACGATCATCGAGGTGTCCTCGCGCAAGAAGCTCGCGGGGGAGCAGGTGGCGATCGGCGATGTCTGCTTCAAGCGGGACGGGGTCTTCGCCATGGAGCTCGGCGGGCCAGAGGTCGGCCGCGGCTGCGGCGGGCGCGGGATCATTCACGGCTTCGAGACCCTGGAGAAGCTGGGATTCCACGAGTGGGGCTTCGACTTCGTCCTGCTGGACTTCCTGGGTGACGTGGTCTGCGGCGGGTTCGGGCTGCCGATCGCCCGGGACATGTGCCAGAAGGTCATCGTCGTGGGCTCGAACGACCTGCAGTCGCTCTACGTGGCCAACAACGTCTGCAATGCGGTGGAGTACTTCCGGCGGCTCGGCGGCAACGTCGGCGTGGCGGGGATCCTCATCAACAAGGACGACGGGACCGGGGAGGCGCAGGCCTTCGCCGAGCGGGCCGGCATTCCGGTGCTGGCCGCGATCCCGGCGCACGAGGATATCCGGCGCAAGAGCGCGAACTACGAGATCATCGGGCGGCCGGGCGGGGAATGGGCCACCCTGTTCGAGACCCTCGCCACCAATGTGGCGGAGGCCCCGCCGGTGCGGCCGAAGCCGCTCAGCCAGGACGACCTGCTGGGGCTGTTTTCCGGGGAGACGGTGGGGCGAAACGTGGTGCTCACGCCGGCCACGATGGAGGACATGTGCGGTGCCTCCGAGCTGAAGCGGGAGTCCCTCGAAGTGGTCTACGACACGGTCTGATGCCATGACCCTGCGGGAAGCGGCGCTCGAGCAGTCCGAGGCAGCGGACGCCCCCGTGCGCGGGGGCGCGCTGCCGGTCCTGGACGGGGCGGGGGGGTGCCACGGCGGCGCCGCCACCCTGCGCGCCGCCGCGGAGGCGGCGGGCAAGGGCGGGGTGCTGGAGCGCTATGCGGCCGACTACCCGAAGGGCCCGCACGACCAGCCGCAGTCGATGTGCCCGGCGTTTGGCTCGCTCCGGGTGGGACTCCGGATGCGGCGCACCGCGACGATCCTCTCCGGCTCGGCCTGTTGCGTGTACGGGCTCACGTTCACGAGTCACTTCTACGGGGCGCGGCGCAGCGTGGGGTACGTGCCGTTCAATTCGGAGACCCTGGTCACGGGCAAGCTGTTCGAGGACATCCGGGACGCGGTGTTCCAGACCGCCGATCCCGAGCTGTACGACACGATCGTCATCACCAACCTCTGCGTGCCGACCGCGTCGGGGGTGCCGCTGCAGCTGCTCCCGCGCCAGATCAACGGCGTGTGGATCATCGGGATCGACGTTCCCGGCTTCGGGGTGCCGACCCATGCGGAGGCGAAGGACGTGCTGGCCGGCGCGATGCTCAAGTACGCCCGGCTCGAGGCGGAGCAGGGGCCAGTGCAAGCGCCGCGCGGCGGCGTGAGTGCGGTCCCCACCGTGACGCTGGTGGGGGAGATGTTCCCCGCCGACCCGGTGGGCATCGGCGTGCTGCTCGAGCCGCTGGGGCTCGCGGCCGGTCCGACGGTGCCGACGCGTGAATGGCGGGACCTCTACGCGGCGCTCGATGGGGCGGTCGTGGCCGCGATCCACCCGTTCTATGTCGCCTCGGTGCGGGAGTTCCAGGCGGCGGGGCGCCCGGTGGTGGGGTCGGGGCCGGTGGGCGTGGAGGGCACCGCGGCCTGGCTCGAGGCGGTGGGGGACGCCTGCGGCACCAGCCGGAAGGCGATCGACCTCGGGAAGCAGAAGGCGCTGCCGGCGATCGCGGCCGGGCTGGCGAAGCACCCGATCCGGGCGCGCATCACCCTCTCGGGCTACGAAGGATCCGAGCTGCTGGTGGCGCGGCTCCTGATCGAGAGCGGGGCGGAGGTTCCGTATGTCGGCACCGCCTGCCCGCGCACGCCGTGGAGCGAGGCGGACCGGTCCTGGCTCGAGGCGAAAGGGACACGGGTGCAGTACCGCGCCTCCCTGGAGCAGGACCTCGCCGCCATCGACGAGTTCGGCCCGGACCTCGCGATCGGGACCACGCCGGTGGTGCAGGCCGCCAAGGAGCGGGCACTGCCGGCGCTCTACTTCACGAACCTCATCTCCGCCCGGCCGCTCTTCGGACCCGCCGGAGCGGGCAGCCTGGCCCAGGTGATCCATGGCGCGCTGGGGAGCGCGGACCGGATGAACGAGTTCCGCGCCTTCTTCGACGGGGTGGGGAGCGGGCATGCCGCCGGCGTGTGGGAAGGGGTGCCGGAAGATCACCCGGAGTTCCGGGAGCACTACCGCCGGCACCTGGCCAAGGAAGCGCGCCGCCGCAAGGCGGAGGAGATGGTCTGATGCTGGTCCTCGATCACGACCGGGCGGGCGGCTACTGGGGCGCGGTGTACGTCTTCTCCGCGGTCAAGGGGCTGCAGGTCGTGATTGACGGGCCGGTGGGATGCGAGAACCTCCCGGTGACCTCGGTGCTGCACTACACCGACGCCCTCCCGCCGCACGAGCTGCCGATCGTGGTGACCGGGCTGGGCGAGGAGGAGCTGGGGCAGAAGGGCACCGAAGACAGCATGAAGCGGGCGCACCGCACCCTCGACCCCGAGCTGCCATCGGTGGTGGTGACCGGCAGCATCGCCGAGATGATCGGCGGCGGGGTGACGCCGGCCGGAACCAATATCCAGCGGTTCCTGCCACGGACGATCGACGAGGACCAGTGGCAGGCGGCGAATCGCGCGATGTTCTGGCTCTGGACCGAGTACGGGCTCAAGCGGGGGGTGCGTCCCGACCCCCGGCCGCGGGAGCCGGGTGCCCGGCCGCGGGTGAACATCATCGGTCCGGCGTACGGCACCTTCAACATGCCGTCCGACCTCGCCGAGATCCGCCGCCTGGTGGAAGGGATCGGCGCCGAGGTGAACCTGGTGTTCCCGCTGGGGACCCACCTGGCTCAGGTGCCGCGGCTGGTGGACGCTGACGTGAACGTGGTCATGTACCGCGAGTTCGGGCGGATGCTGTGTGAGGCGCTCGAGATGCCCTACCTGCAGGCCCCGATCGGGCTGCATTCGACCACCAGGTTCCTGCGTCGGCTGGGCGAGCTGCTCGGGCTCGACCCGGAGCCGTTCATCACGCAGGAGAAGCACACCACGATCAAGCCGATCTGGGACCTGTGGCGGAGCGTGACCCAGGACTTCTTCGCCACCGCCAGCTTCGGGATCGTGGCGGGGGAGACCTACGCCCGTGGGGTGCGGCATTTCCTCGCGGAGGAGCTGGGGCTCCCGTGCAGCTTCGCCGTCGCGCGCCGGCCCGGGGTGAAGCCGGACAACCAGGCGGTGCGGCAGGCCATCAAGGAAAAGCCCCCGCTGGTCGTCTTCGGCAGTTACAACGAGCGCATGTACCTGGCCGAGTGCGGGTCCCGGGCCACCTACATCCCGGCCTCGTTTCCGGGAGCGATCATCCGCCGCCATACCGGCACGCCGTTCATGGGATATGCCGGCGCGACCTACCTGCTGCAGGAGGTCTGCAACGCCCTGTTCGACGCCCTGTTCCATATCCTGCCGCTGGCGCAGGACATGGATCGGGTGGAGGCGACCCCGGCCCGGCTTGACGACCACCTGCCCTGGGATGACGAGGCAAGACGGCGGCTGGACGAGCTGGTAGAGCAGGAGCCGGTGCTGGTCCGGATCTCGGCGGCGAAGCGGCTCCGGGACCGGGCCGAGCGGGACGCGCGGCGGCGGGGTGATGCGAGGGTGACGCCCGACCACGTGACCGCAAGCCTGGCGGCGGTGGGCTAGGAAAGGCCGGCCCGCTCCGCGGCGGTCTCGATGACGCTGGCGGCGAGTGGAGCCTGGTCCTCGTGGAAGAGGTGCCCGCCGTCCACCTCGAGCACCGAGGCGACCGGGATCCGGGTGGCGAGGCGCCGGAGCGGGGCGGCTGGGGTCCAGCGGTCGCGGCGGCCGGCCACCAGGGTGACGGGGCAGGGCACCCGGGGGAGATCGGCCACCAGCTCGGTGAGCGACCAGGCCGACATCATGGTCAGGACTTGGTGGACGTGGCGCTCGGAGCGGAAAAAGCGCTGGTAGAGCTGCAGCCGGTCGGGATCGACGGTGGAGCCGGTGGACTCGAGGAGCGAGGCGACGATCCGGTCGTTCCGGGCGAGGGAGGCGGCGGTCGAGGCGGCGAGCCCGGTGGCGGCGAGGCGATGGACCAGCGGCGCAAAGAGCAGCCGATACGCGGCCGGTGGCGGGACCAGGGCCGGCGCGAGTCCCACGAGCCCGCGGGGCGCGATCAGGCGGTCGACCGCCATACGGAGCAGGACGGCGGCGCCGGCGGAGTGGCCGACCGCCAGGGCGGGCAGCAGGTCCTCCTGGCGGAGCAGCGCGGCGAGGGCCGTGGCCATCCCGGGGAGCGACAGCCAGGCATCGGTGGCGGTGGTGGTGAAGCCATGACCCGGAAGGTCCGGCGCCACCACGGTGAAGCGGCGGGCCAGGAGCGGCAGGAGGGCGCCCCAGCTGAAGCTGGCGGCCCCGGTCCCGTGGACCAGGAGGAGGACCGGTCCAGTGCCGGCGACCTGCAGGTGCCACTGGAGGCCGCCGGCGGCGACGAAGCGACTGGCCGCGGCGTTGGGCCAGCGGGCCCGCAGGTCGGCCCAGCGTGGAGCGAAAGCAGTGTCAGCGGGCATGGAGCTATCGGTGAAAGTGGCCGGCTCCCGGGGATCCGGGGCGGCACCCTGCCGCGGGGGCGTTCGCGGTGAACTTCGCTACTCCCAGAGGAGGAGAGTATGCCGGAAAACAATGGCACGATGACGGACGAGGAAGCAAGAGCGTTCCACGGGTACTTCATGCTCGGCTTCATCGGGTTCACCGGGGTGGCCATCGTGGCCCACTTCCTGGCCTGGACGTGGAGACCGTGGCTCTGAGCCGCGCCCAACACTCAACCTGAGGCAGACCGATGTATAAGATCTGGCGCGGTGCCGATCCTCAGCTCGTGCTGCAGGGACTGTTCTTCGCTCTCGGCGTGCTCTCGATCGTGCTGCACATCTTTGCGTTCAGCGCGGTGGGCTACCCGGCGTCCGCCAAGGCGAAGTACAACCCGGCAGTCGTCGCGACGCCGTAAGGCGTCTGACCGGGGACGTTGGGCCCGGGCCAGGGTGGCCCGGCCCAGCCCCCCATGCTGAGCCCCTTCATCCTGAGGATCGCGTATGTACCGCATTTGGCTCATGGTGGACCCCCGGCGCGCGCTGCCGGCGCTGTACGCCTTCCTGCTGCTGCTGGCCGTCGTGATTCACCTGGTCCTGCTGAGCAGCAATCGCTACGCATGGATCGAGAACGGCACGCTGTCAGCGGACAAGGCTCCCGTGGGGAGTTCCAGTCCGGCCGCGGCCGCGGAGATGGCGCCGCTTCCGCCCAACCGGTAACCGCTCGTTATGGGACAGGTGGTGGCGGCGCGGGCCTCCCGGCCCGCCCGCTGCCTCCGCCCAGCCGGGCCCTCTCCGGGGCCCTTCGCAGGAGCCGCGATGGCCGCCGCTCCCAGGAGACTCTGACCGATGGCGATGCTTTCCTTCGAACGTAACTACCGGGTCCGCGGCGGCACGCTGGTCGGCGGGGACCTGTTCGACTTCTGGGTCGGCCCGTTCTACGTCGGGTTTTTCGGGGTCACGACCATCTTCTTCACCGTGCTCGGGGTGATCCTGATCCTCTGGGGGGCCGCGCTGGGCCCGACCTGGAATGCCTGGCGGATCAACATCGCCCCGCCGGACCTGTCCTACGGCCTGGGCCTGGCGCCGCTGGCGCAGGGCGGGCTCTGGCAGCTCATCACGATCTGCGCCATCGGCGCCTTCGTCTCGTGGGCGCTCCGGCAGGCCGAGATCGCGCGCAAGCTGGGGATGGGACTGCATGTCTCCTTCGCCTTCGGCGCGGCGATCTTCGCCTACGTCACCCTGGTGGTCATCCGGCCGGTGCTGCTCGGTGCCTGGGGGCATGGCTTCCCCTATGGGATCTTCAGCCACCTCGACTGGGTCTCCAACACGGGGTACCAGTACCTGCACTTCCATTACAACCCGGCGCACATGATCGCGGTGACGTTCTTCTTCACCAACTGCCTGGCGCTGGCCATGCATGGGTCCCTGATCCTGTCGGTGACGAATCCCAAGCCCGGCCAGCCGGTCAAGATGAGCGAGCACGAGAACGTCTTCTTCCGCGACCTGGTCGGGTACTCGATCGGCGCCATCGGCATCCACCGGCTGGGCACCTTCCTGGCCATGAGTGCCGCGATCTGGAGCGCGATCTGCATCGTCATTTCGGGGCCGCTATGGACCCGCGGCTGGCCGGAGTGGTGGGGCTGGTGGCTCAACCTGCCGATCTGGAAATGAGGCCCGCACGCCATGCTTGAATACCAGAACATCTTCACCCGGGTCCAGGTCCGGACCGTGCCCGACGCCGGGCTGCCGATCGACACCACGACCGGGGTCCGGATCGGCAAGGGCACCTTCAGCTACTGGCTGGGCAAGATCGGCGACGCCCAGATCGGCCCGGTCTACCTCGGGTTCACCGGGATCGTGAGCCTGATGTTCGGGTTCATGGCGATCGAGATCATCGGGCTCAACATGCTGGCCTCGGTGGACTGGAGCCCGATCGAATTCGTGCGCCGGCTGCCGTGGCTCGCGCTGGAGCCGCCCCCGCCGCAGTACGGGCTGCGCATGCCGCCGCTCCAGCAGGGGGGATGGTACCTCATCGCCGGGTTCCTGCTCACGATCTCGATCCTGCTCTGGTGGGTGCGCACCTACCGCCGGGCGCGCGCGCTAGGGATGGGCACTCACCTCGCGTGGGCCTTCGCCTCGGCCATCTTCCTCTACCTCACCTTCTTCTTCCAGCCGCTGCTGGTGGGCAGCTGGAGCGAGATGGTGCCGTTCGGGATCTTCGCCCACCTGGACTGGACCGCCGCCTTCTCGATCCGCTACGGGAACCTGTACTACAATCCGTTCCACGCGCTGTCGATCGCCTTCCTCTACGGCTCGGCCGTGCTGTTCGCGATGCACGGCGCGACCATCCTCGCGGCCTCGCGGGTTGGCGCCGAACGGGAGATCGAGCAGATCACCGACCGTGGGACCGGCGCCGAGCGGGCCGCGCTGTTCTGGCGCTGGTGCATGGGGTGGAACGCCACCATGGAGTCCATTCACCGCTGGGCCTGGTGGTTCGCGGTGCTGACCACCTTCACCGGCGGGATCGGGATCCTGCTCACCGGCACCGTGGTGGACAACTGGTACCTCTGGGGCGTCAAGCATGGCCTGGTGGCCGACTACCCGGCGCAGAACACCCTGACCCAGGAACAGCTGCAGGGGCTCCGGGGCCGGTACGCCGGGGTGCAGCCCACGACCACCCCGATGTTCAGCGACGCCGGGGCACCGGTCATCGCCGCGGCCGATATCGCCGCCGGCCTGGCCGCGACGGGCCGGGTCGCGACCCAGGCGATCCACTTCCCGCTGGGGAGCGAGACCATTCTCCCCTCCTCCCGGGCGCAGCTGGACGAGATCGGCAAGGCGCTGGCGGCCGATCCGGCGCTCCGACTGGCCATCGAGGGCCACACCGACAGCAGCGGAGAGCCCGGTGCCAACCAGGCGCTCTCGCAGCGACGGGCCGATGCGGTACGCACTTACCTGATCGCCACGCACGGCATCGCCGCGACACGGCTCACCGCGACCGGCCTCGGGGACACCCAGCCCGTCGCCGCCAACGACACTCCCGAGGGACGCGCCCAGAACCGGCGGGTCGAACTGGTGAAGCCATGACGAACGCCTCCAGGAAGGACACCCTCATGAAGCGGATCGGGGCCGGGAGCCTCCGGGCCACGGTGCTCGGCCTCCTGCTGGCAGGCGCCACCGGTTGCGAGATCGGCGCCAAGGCGTCCAGCCAGACAGGGTATCGCGGCACCGCGATGGCCAACATCTACGACGCCTCGGCGCTGGAGGCGCGGTCCCACGCGGTGGCCGCACAGATCCCGGCGGCGCTGCCGCCGTCCCCCCCGCCGACCCCCGGCGCGCCGCAGTGGCAGAATGTGCAGGTGCTCAAGGATGTCGGGGCGGCGGAGTTCACCCGGACCATGCTCGCCATGAGCACCTGGGTGGCGGGGGGGCCAGGGAACTGCACCTACTGCCACAATCTCGCCGCGATGGGGTCGGATACGCAGCCGACGGGGGAGCCGATCTATACCAAGATCGTCGCCCGCCGGATGCTGCAGATGGTGCGGGACATCAACCGCAACTATGAAGGGCACGTCGTGAACACCGGCGTGACCTGCTACACCTGCCACCTCGGCAAGCCGCTTCCCAACGGCCTCTGGTTCTATGGCGGCGCCAACCAGCTCGAGCGGTACTTCCTCGATGTGGACGGCGTGCGGGTGCAGACCCATGTCATCCCGGCGAGCAACGACAATCGCTCCAGCGTGAAGCAGACCGAGTGGACCTACGCGTTGATGATCCGGATGTCGAGCAGTCTGGGCGTGAGCTGCAACCACTGTCACAACAGCCGGGCGTTCTATGACTGGACCGAGGCCCCGCCGCAGCGCGCCAAGGCGTACCTGGGTGCCCAGATGGTGCGGCACCTGAACAGTGATTACCTCGGCCCGCTGCAGCCGGTCTATCCGCCGTCACGGCTCGGGCCCAGGGGGGATGCGCCGAAGGCGCAGTGCCTCACCTGCCACAACGGGGCCTACAAGCCGCTGTACGGCTACCCGATGGCGAAGGACTACCCGGCGCTCTGGGGCCGAAGCTCCTGGAACGGCGCGCCGTTCCCGGCGATTCCTCCCGATACCACCACCGCCGCCGGCCTTGCCGAGTGGCGGGCGCAGCAGGCGTCGGCCGCGGCGGCAGTGACGGACAGTGCGCAGGCCGCGGGGACTCCGGGCTTCGGGGCCATGGGCGGTCAGGGCCCGACTGGCCAGGATACGACCGGCCGGGCACCGCAGTAGCCGCGACCGGAATCGGAGGCAGCGGACGAAGCCCCGGGGCATGCGCCCCGGGGCTTTCGTGTGCCGCCGGCGCCAACCCACCGCTCAGGGCGCGGCGGATGGCGTGAACAGCTGCTCGAAGGACGCGATCTGGGTTGGACCGAAGGAGTTCACCGAGATGTGCATGCTGGTGAGCGGGTCGTCCAGGGTGATGCGGCCGTCCTGCCAGCGCGTGAGGCGATAAGGCGCCGAAGGGTCCGCCTGCGCCACCGTGCGCTTGTACGCCAGCCCGCGCAGCGCGCCGAAGAGGAAGCCGTTCCCCTCGGGCGCCAGCTGGATCACCGGCTGGCCGGACGTGGCGTCGTACACGGTCAGTTGTCCCTCGGAGGTTGGCACGAAGCGGATGCTGCGCTCCACGGCGGGGAGGGCGACCGGCTCCCGGGCCGCGCCCCGTCCGGTGGTCCGGGCGGTGATGGCCAGCCCGAAGACCAGGACAACGAGCGCGGCCGCGGCGATGAGCGGGCCCCGGGGCACGTGAATAGTGCCATCGGAGGCGGTGCCCGGCTCCGGCTCCACGTAGATGCGGGTCATCGGGCCACCGCGAGCATCGGCTCGGGCGCGGTCGGCTCGGCACTCGCCGGGACCTCAAGGGCCGTGGCGCGCTGCAAGGCCGCGGTGACGGCGGCGGTGTCGGTGAGGCCCCGAAGCAACGGCTCCGGCCAGCGAAGCCGCCAGGCCCGCGCATGGGGCCAGAGGTGGAAGTAGCCGATCCGGTCCGGCGGGCGGATGGCCAGGGCCACCTCGCCGGTGCCGTCAGGGAAGCTCCGACTGGACGCCGCTTCCACCTGACGGAGCGGGAGGTTGATCGTGGTGGGCACCACCAGGCCGATCTTGAGCACCACCCGCCGCTCGGTGACGGCATACACCGTACTGCGG
>CAYUYF010000035.1:21337-35290 GCA_964449145.1 uncultured Gemmatimonadaceae bacterium
GGGATCCAGGTTCCCGGGCCGGTCATACGAGCGGCTGCGACCGATTCGGCGTCGCGTACAGGTGCCCGCCCGCAAAGTAGGCCATGATCCGGTCTTCCTCGAGGAACGTGATCTGCATCGGGCTGCGGGTCCGGGGCACGTCCCGGAACTGAGCTGCGGTGATCGCCTTGACCAGGACATGATCGCTGCGGGTGAAGCCGAACCCGGGCCACTGCACGAACCCGGCCGGGAGCAGGACCATCTGGTCGGTGCCCGTCAGCTGCACCTCGTAGTAGCGCACCTGCGGCTCGGCCTTGTCCACCCACACGTCCTGGATGGTCCCGGCGATCTCCCCGTCACAGGCCTTCACCTTGAGCCCGCGCGGGTCGGGATCGCCCTCGGCGATGCGAAAGGTCGGTTCGAAGCGCATGGGAACGATCTTGGCGTCTCCGTGGGCGGTCCGGTCCGGCACATCGTGCCGCATGGCGTAGGTGGCCGGCCCGACGGCATCCACCAGGGGATTGCCGGTGGGGACGAAGGGACCCTCGGCATTGCCATCGAGCGGAACCAGCTTGGCGGTGCTCACCGTTCGGACTCCTTTCCGTCATGACCGATGTAGGCCTTCTTGGGCGGGACCACGGGGAAGCCCTGCACCGGGCCCCGCTCGGACTCGAGCGGGTAGCCTTCCCGCTTGTCTTCCTTCCGGAGGTAGTAGACCAGGCCGAAGAAGAAGAGCCAGAACGCGTACAGGGCGATCTGGGCGCCGTCGAGATGTTCCATGATTCCAGCCTCCACCAGATGGGGTACGGGGCTCAGGCGGGCAGGTCCGCCAGCCCGAGCCGGGACGAGGGGTCGCGCCGGGCGCCGCGGCCGCGCGGCGCCACCAGGGGACCCAGGGCGATGAGGGTCGCGAAGAGCGCCGCGATCTCGAGGTGATACACCACACTGTACGGCACCGAGGGAATGCTCAGCCCCGGCCCCAGGGCGCCGCGGTTCACCAGGTCGGCGACGCCATCCTTGAGGACGCCGCTCAGGGCCAGCGCCAGCCCCTCGGCGGTCGCGAACACCGCTCCCCAGGCGCCGAGGGCGATGCCATGCTGGCGCTCATCCTTGAGGCTCATGGCCGCGCTGAGGGTGCCGACGCCGAACATCCCTTCGCCCATGCCGATGAGAAAGGTGCCGAAGCGGAACAGCGGCGCCGATTCCAGCGGCGAGGCAAAGATCACCGCGGCGAAGGCGCAGATGCCGATACAGCCGCCGTAGGCGGCGAGCCGAACGGCGTCCATGCCGCGCTCCAGCCAGTAGGCCGCGAGCAGGAACGCCAGGATGGCCCCCAGCGCCATCAGCCCGGTCAGGCCGGTGGTCTGGCCGACGGAGAGCCCCAGGATCTCGCCGCCGTAGGGCTCGAGCAGGACGTCCTGCAGGTTGAACGCGAAGAAGCCGAGGCCCACCGCCACGAGCAGCCGGACCGCACGGCCCCCCTCGGTGAAGACCCGCCAGGCATCGCGGAAGAGCGGGCGGCGTTCGCCCTTCGCGTACGGCGTGACGCCGCGGACGCGGGCTTCCTGCTTCCAGAGGGAGATCGTGTTGAGCACCATGGTGACGACGGCGCACCCCTGGATCACCTTGATGAGCCCGATCGGCGAGTAGTGCTCGAGCAGGCTCCCCAGGGCGAAGGCCGAGATGACGGTCCCGATGAGCAGGGTGACGTACATCAGCGCCACGACCCGCGGCCGCCGGCCTTCGGGGGCAAGATCGGTCGCCAGCGCGAGCCCCGCCGTCTGGGTGGTGTGTGCCCCCGCGCCCACCAGGAAGAAGGCGAGCGCGGAACCGACATACCCCGGCCACCGGAGGGTGGTGGCCGCATCCGGGGACAGCGACAGCAGGGCGAACGGCATGATGGCCAGCCCGCCGAACTGCATCAGGGTGCCGAACCAGATGAACGGCACCCGGCGCCACCCCAGCACGCAGCGATAGGTGTCCGAGCGGAACCCGATCAGGGTGCGGAACGGCGCGATCAGCAGCGGGATCGCGATGCCGAGCGAGACGATCGACGCGGGGACGCTCAGCTCGAGGATCATCACCCGGTTGAGCGTGCCGATGAAGAGGGTCTGCACCATCCCGACCGAGAGCTGGAACAGGCTCAGCCGCCAGAGGCGGGAGAGCGGGAGCTCGGGGGTGGCGACATCGGCAAAGGGCAGCCACCGGGTCCCCAGCCGGGACCAGGCGGTGGCCAGCGCGCCGCCGCGGGGGGGCCGCATCATTCCGCTCCTACCAGACCGGTTCCATCCGGACATTGGCCGGCAGCGGCTGGCGCCGCACCGGCAACAGGAACAGCCGGAGGAAGAGGACGGCGTTGGAGGCCTGCAGGGCCAGGGCCCGGAGCTTCGAGCGGCCGGCGTTCTCGTTGAGCGCCACGGTGTTCCGGTACATCCGCTCCAGCAGCGCCCAGAGCTTCGGGTTGTCCACGTCGATGGTGTCGGGGAACACCTGCTGGCAGATGGTGTTGGTCAGCGCGATGACCCGGCGGTCGAAGTCGTCCACCTCGAAGCCGAGCGAGGCGAAGAAGTCCTTCCGCAGGTGGTCCCGCACGTACATGGTCGCGAACACGGCCAGCAGGAAGAACCGGATCCAGTAGCGGTTCACGCCCCGGAGCAGGTGGGGGTTGGCCCGCATCAGCACCGCGAAGGCCTCGCCGTGCCGGAACTCATCCTGGCACCAGTTCTCGAACCACTTGAAGATCGGGTGAAAGCGGAACTCCGGGTTCCGTTCCAGCTGCCGGTAGATGGTGATATACCGGGCGTAGCCGATCTTCTCCGACAGGTAGGTGGCGTAGTAGATGTACTTGGGCTTGAAGTAGGTGTACTTCTTGGCCCTGGTAAGGAAGGAGAGGTCAACCTTCACGTTGAAGTCGCCCAGGGTGTGGTTGATGAACCCCGCGTGCCGCCCCTCGTCCCGGCTCATGAAGCCGAACAGCTCGCGCACGTCGGGGTTCTTCACCCGCCGCTTGATCTCGGCGTACAGGATGCAGCCGGAGAACTCCGCCGTCACCGAGCTCACCAGGAAGTCCACGAACGACTGGCGCAGCTCCGGCGTCCAGCCGGAAAAGTCGGCGTCGAACTCCTCGTTGCGCTTGAAGTGGTCGATGTTCGGGTCCCGGCGGAACTCGGCGATGAGCTCATCCCACTGGGCCCGCAGCGGCTCCACGTTCAGCCGGTCCATCTCGGCGAAATCGGTGGTATAGAAGCGCGGGCTCAGCGGCGTCTCCTGCTGCGCGGCCCTGGTGGCTTCGTTGATTGGTGCCGCAGTCTGGGTCGGGTACATGGATCAGCCCTCGAAGCCGACGTCGTAGAGATCGGTGACCTGGCTGGTGCCGATCAGCCGGACCAGCAGGCGCCGTGGCAGGCTCACATGGGTCACTGTGGCCTCCGTGGATAGCAGCCGCCGCTCGCCGAGGGGGATGTGGCGCGGGGCGCCATGCACCAGCACCCGGTCTCCCTCGTTCACCTCGGCTCCCTCGAGGACGGCGTGTGCGTGGAAGTGCGCCTCGGTGGCTTCGAGGTCCAGCTGGCAGGGCACCCGTACCCGCCGCCGAAGCAGGAACCAGATGCCGAGGGCCGTGAGACCGGCGCCGGCGACGAGCAGGGACGTCATGCTGTGGCATCCTTCCGGGGGAGAGCCGCAGGCAGCAGCTCCGCCGCCTGCGAGGTATAGAAGCCGTGCTGGATCCGCTGCGTCCGGGCGACCAGCCACCCCGGCAGCCCGGTCGGCCGGGCCAGCGCCGCGCACAGCGCGCCCTCGGCGATGGGCTCGATCCGCGGCGCGCGCTGCCCCCGGGGGAAGAGGCTCCCGACCGCGTGCATCGCGGCCAGCACCGGGGTCCGCGGCGCAAAGGTGAACACGATCGAGGTCCGGGCCAGTGCCCCCAGCCGGCGCAGCGCGCCGACCAAGTCCGGGGCCTGGTAGTGAATCAGCGAGTCCATGGCGAGGACGTGGTCGAATCCGCCCGGCCAGGGCTCCAGCATGTCGCCGGCGACGAAGCGGACCTGGCTGCGGAACTCGGCCGGCAGACGCTCGTCCGCCAGCGCCACCAGGGTGGGCGAAAGGTCCACCGCGACCACTTCGGCGCCGCGGCGCGCCAGCTCCACCGCGGCCATCCCGGTGCCGCAGCCGGCATCCAGCACGCGGCGGCCGGTGAGGTCGTCGGGGAGGTAGCCGAGCAGCGCAGCGCGCATACGATCCCGGCCGGCGCGCACGGAGGCCCGGATGCGGCCCACCGGCGCGTTGGAGGTGAGCCGGGCCCAGGTCTGGGCCGCGGTCCGGTCGAAGTACTCCTCGAGCCAGGCGCGGCGGGCGTGATAGGTGGACGGGGCGGTGACGTCGGTCATCAGTCGAAGCCCAGCAGGTCGAAGATCTCGCGGTCCTTGAGCGAGGCGGGCGCGACGGGATCGGTCCCCGCCAGGAGGCGGCCGGCCAGGGCCAGGTACTCCTGCTGGATCACCTCCAGCTCGGCCGACGGCTCCATCTCGAACAGGGTGCACTTCTTGAGGCGGCTGCGACGGACCACGTCGAGGTCGGCGAAGTGAGCCAGGATGTTGAGGCCCACCTTGTCGGTGTAGCGCCGGACCTGGTCGGTGGCGGCGCTCCGGTTCACGATCACGCCGCCGAGCCGGACGCCGTAATTCTTCGCCTTGGCGCTGATGGCCTGCACGATCCGGTTCATGGCGAAGACCGAATCAAAGTCGTTCGCGGTGACAATGAGGCCGCGATCGGCGTGCTGCAGCGGGGCGGCAAACCCGCCGCAGACCACGTCGCCCAGGACGTCGAAGATCACGACGTCGCTCTCCTCCAGGAGATGATGCTCCTTGAGCAGCTTCACCGTCTGGCCCACCACGTACCCCCCGCAGCCGGTCCCGGCGGGCGGCCCCCCCGCCTCGACGCAGAGCACGCCGTGGTAGCCCTCGAAGACGAAGTCGCTGCTCTGCAGCTCTTCGGGATGGAAGTCCACGCTCTCCAGCACGTCGATCACCGTCGGCACCATCCGCCGGGTCAACGTGAAGGTGGAGTCGTGCTTGGGGTCGCAGCCGATCTGAATCACCCGCTTGCCCAGGTGGGCAAACGCGGCCGAGAGATTGGAGCTGGTGGTGGACTTGCCGATGCCGCCCTTGCCGTAGATCGCCAGGACCAGCGCGGAGCCGACGGACTGGGGCGAGTCATCATGCACCTGCAGGCTGCCCTCCCCGTCGCCGGGGAGTGAGCCGACCACCGGGAGGGACCGGCGGCCGGGATTGATCGCGGTCATGCGCGCACTCCTGCGACAACCCCTTCGAGGCGGTCGTCGAGATCGGCGCTGGCCTGGCGCAGCGCGTCGAGGGTCGAGGGGTCGGGCTGCCAGTAGCCCCGATCGTTTGCTTCCAGGAGCCGCTGCGCCATCCCGGCCGCGGCGGTGGGGTTGAGCGCCGCCAGCCGGTCCCGCATCGCCGGGTCCAGCACGAAGGTCTCGGTGACCTCGGTGTAGACCCACTGGGGGACGTCGCTGCCGGTGGCGGACCAGCCAAAGGTCGTTGAGACGTGGCCTGCGAGGTTGCGCACCCCTTCGTAGCCAAAGGCGAGCTGCGCCTCGAACCACTTCGGATTGAGCAGTCGGGTGCGGGTCTCCAGCGCCACCTGCTCCTCCACCGTGCGGATCCGGCCTTCCGCCCCCGTATGGTCCCCGATGTACGCCGCCGGCCGGCTGCCCCGCGCGCGGGTGATGAGCCGGTTCATCCCGCCGAGGGATTCGACGTACTGATCGATGTCGGTGGTGCCCAGCTCGACCGAGTCGAGGTTCTGGAATGAGACCTGTGCCGTGGCGAGGGCGCGCTCGAAGAGCGCGGCCTCCGGGCGGGCCTGCCCGTTCACGCCGTAGGCGAAGCTCTTCCGCCGCAGGAACTGTTCGGCGAGCTCGTCCTCCCCGTTCCAGCGGCCGTTCTCCAGCAGCAGGTTGACGTTGGAGCCATAGGCGCCCTCGGCGTTGCTGAAGACGCGGAGTGCGGCAGTCTCCAGATCGCACCCGGTGGCGGCCATCTGCGCCAGCGCATGTCGCCGGACGAAGTTCTGGTCCTCCGGTTCCTCCGCTCGCGCCGCCAGCAGCGCCGCCTCGGCCAGGAGCCGGGTCTGCAGCGGCAGCAGGTCCCGGAAGATCCCGGACAGGGTCAGGACCACGTCCACTCGCGGCCGGCCGATCTGGGTGAGTGGCAGCAGCCGCGCCCCGACCAGGCGCCCGACACCGTCGAAGCGCGGTGCCGCGCCGAGGAGCGCCAGCGCCATCGCGAGCGGTACCCCCTCGGTCTTCATGTTGTCCGTGCCCCAGAGCACCATCGCGACCGTCTCGGGGAGGGCCCCATCCCGGGCGACGGTGTGCTGGAGCAGCTGCGCCGCCCGCCGCTGGCCCTCGAGCATTGCGTAGCCGCTGGGTACCCGATAGGGATCAAAGCCGTAAAGGTTCCGGCCGGTGGGGAGGACGGACGGGGTGCGCAGCAGGTCGCCTCCCGGCGCCGGGGCGACGTAGCGGGCGTCGAGCGCCCGCAGCAGGCCGGCCGTCTCGTGGTCCTCCGCCAGCAGCCGCCCCGCGCGTTCGAGTTCCGCTCCGGCACAGCCGGTGGCGGCGAGCGCCTCGAGCGTCGAGCGCCGTCCCGCCTCACTCATCGGCTCTCCCACCACGTGCAGCCCCAACGGGATCAGGGTGTACTCCAACTCCAGGAGCCGAGCCCGGAGCCGATCCACTTCGGCATCCCGCTCAGCCGCGGGCCACGCCGGCTCCGCCGGGCCGAGGTCGAGCCCCGCAGCCGCGGCCTGCAGCAGCTCGGCGAGGGTGGCGCGTTCGGCGATCGCCTCGGGAGCGGCGCTCCGGAACCGGTCCAGGGTGGCCTTGAGCTCGGCCAGCTTCCGGTAGAGGCCGGCGTTGCCCAGCGGTGGCGTCAGGTAGGACACCAGCGTGGCGCCGCCCCGGCGCTTGGCCAGGGTGCCCTCGGAGGAGTTGTTCGAGGCGTAGAGATAGACGTTGGGCAGGTCGCCGATGAGGCGCTCCGGCCAGCACGCCGACGAGAGCCCGACCTGCTTGCCGGGCATGAACTCGAGCGCGCCGTGGGTGCCGAAGTGCAGGACCGCCCCGGCGCCGAAGTCCTCCCGCAGCCAGCGGTAGAAGGCGCTGAGGGCGTGAGTCGGGGCGAAGTTGCCCTCGAACAGCAGCCGCATCGGGTCTCCCTCCCACCCGAAGGCCGGTTGCACTCCAACGAAGACATTGCCAAACTGCGCGCCCAGGACGAACAGCGAACGGCCATCGCTCTGCTGCCGGCCGGGAGCCGGTCCCCAGACACGCTCCAGCTCGGCCAGGTGCGGCTCGCGGCGGACATGATCGTCCGCGGCGATCGTGGCGTGGACGTTGGCCGGCGCGCCGTAGCGTCCGGCGTTGCCCTCCACCACCGCCTGACGCAGGGCCTCGACGCCATCGGGCAGGTCCACCGTGTAGCCCTGTTCCTTGAGCGCGGCGAGCACCCGCTGCAGCGAGGGAAAGACCGCCAGGTACGCCGCGCTTCCGGTGTTGCCCGCGTTGGGTGGGAAGTTGAAGAGGACGATGGCCAGCTTGCGCTCGGCCCGCGGCGTCTGGCGCAACCGGATCAGCCGCTCGACCCGCCGGGCCAGCAGGTCGATCCGCTCTGCAATCGGGAGCGCGGCGGGGGTGGGGCCGTCGGGCCCCCGGCCGCGCCCGCCGAAGACCAGTGGCCCGGTGGCGCCGTCCAGCTCGGGGATCGCCACCTGCAGGGTGGCCTGCAAAGGGTTGAGGCCCCGGGCATCCTCCGCCCACTCCTCGATCGTCTGAAACTCGAGCGAGGGCAGGGACAGGTAGGGCACGTCGAGGGCGCCCAGCACCGCCTGGGCGGCCGCCTGGTCGCTGTACGCCGGGCCGCCGACCAGCGAGAACCCGGTGAGCGAGACCAGCGCGTCAATCGTGGGTGCGCCGTGCCGGTCGCGAAAGAAGCGGTCGATCGCCGGCCGGGCGTCGAGGCCGGCGGCAAAGGCGGGAACCACCGAGAGGCCGCGCGCTTCGAACGCCGCGATCACCGCGTCGTAATGCGCGGTGTTCCCCGCCAGCAGGTAGGACCGGCCTACCAGCAGCCCCACGGTGCCGCGGGCGCCCGCGGCCGGGAGCGCGGCGCGATCGGTGCCGAGTCCCCTTCCCGGCAGGGAGGGGTGGTAGACCCCCTCCTCGGGGTAGAGCTCCGGCTCGGCGACGGTCAGGCGTCCGTGAAGGCCCGCGCGCGGGCCTGCGGCGTACCGGTTGATATGCAGCCGGATCAGGTTCGCCAGATTCACGTCGGAGCCGGACAGCCAGTATTGGAGCGAGAGCAGGAACACCCGGACATCCTGCGCCACGCCCGGAATGAACCGGAGGATGCTCGGCAGCGTCCGCACCAACTGCATCTGGCGCTCGCCGGCGGACTGCCCGTCCTTCCGCGAGCCCCGGAGCTTCTTGAGCAGCGCCAGCGGCGACCAGGCACTCCGCTCCCGGTCTTCCGCCATGGAGAACCGCCCCAGCCGCGACAGCCGGACGATGTCGCTGGTGGAGAGCACCCCGAGGATCGCGTCATAGCGCTCGCGGTGCTCCTGCAGCACGGGGAGGATCTCCCGCGCCATCTCCTCCTGGAACAGCTGGGTGATGAGCACGAAGTCAGCCCGCCGCAGGTCCTCGCGGCAGCGTTCGGCCGCGGCCGGATCGGCGGCCCAGTCGGCCCCAACGTGCATGCGGAGGTCGAGCCCCGGCAGTTCCGCCGCGAGGATCCGGCGGGCGCGCTCAAAGGCGTCGCGCCGGTGACCGTCGAGGGTCACCAGCACGAAGCGCACGGGAGCCCCGTGCTCAGCGGGCGTAGTGGGCCTTTGCCTCATACAGGGTGTCGAGGGTGATCTCCGGCAGGCCGCGTTCCACGGCATAGCGCTCGGTATTGCGCCGGGCGCGGGCGCGGACAAAGAACGGGATCTTCTTGAGTTCCTTCTCCGCCTCGGGAGTCCAGGCGGCCGGCTCGGCGGTCCCCGCGCGCGCTGCCTGATCAGCTGTCA
Source organism: uncultured Gemmatimonadaceae bacterium (assembly GCA_964449145.1). Lineage (GTDB taxonomy): Bacteria > Gemmatimonadota > Gemmatimonadetes > Gemmatimonadales > GWC2-71-9 > JADJOM01. The sequence goes on from CAYUYF010000035.1 coordinate 30,413, forward strand.
TCGCCATTTCCGCCGCCTCTGGTTCCACGACCTCCGCCACCGCCACGGAGGCCGGGCCGTCCACGCGCCCAGCCGCAGTGCCGCCGGCGCCAGCTCCCAGATGCGACGGCGCGCTGTCGCTGAACTCGAAATCCTCGCGGAACATCGTCAGCAGGTGCTCTTCCAGGCCCATCATGAGGGGGTGGACCCAGGTGTCGAACAGCACGTTGGCGCCCTCGGGTCCCATCTGCGGCGAATAGCGCGCCGGAAAGTCCTGCACGTGGACCGGGGCGGAGATCACCGCGCAGGGCACCTGCAGTCGCTTGGCGATGTGGCGTTCCATCTGGGTGCCGAGCACCAGTTCCGGCGCGCTCTCGGAGATGGCGCGCTCCACGGCGAGGTAGTCGTCGGTGATGACCGCGGTCAGTCCGAGGGCCTCCGCGGCCGCACGGACCTCCCGTGCCCGCTCCCGGGTGTAGGTCCCCAGGCCGACGACCTGGAAGCCGAGCTCCTCCCGCGCCACCCGGGCCGCGGCCAGTGCGTGGGTGGCATCGCCGAAGACGAAGACCCGCTTGCCGGTGAGGTAAGTGGAATCCACCGAGCGGCTGTACCAGGCGGAACGCGCGAGCACCTGTTCCGCAGCCCGCTCCGGATCGAGGCCGGCAAGGGTCGCCACCTCGCGGGCAAAGTCGCGGGTGCCGTTCAGGCCGATCGGGATGCTCCGGGTGCAGGGCTGCCGGAAGGTGCGCTGCAGCCAGTCGGCGGCCGGCTGGGCGATCTCCGGGTAGAGCACGACGTTGAAGTCGGCCTCGCCGATCCGGCCGATGTCGGCGGCGCTCGCGCCCAGCGGAGCCACCAGGCTCACCTCGATGCCAAGGGCCTCCAGCAGCCGGCGCACCTCGGTGACGTCGTCGCGGTGGCGGAACCCGAGCGCCGTGGGCCCGAGGATGTTGCAGCGCCGGCCGGGCTCCGGGCGGGCGGGCGCCTCGGGGGGCCGGACCGAGAGGGCCCGCACCACCTGATAGAAGGTCTCGGCGGCGCCCCAGTTCTCCCGCCGCTGGTAGGACGGCAGCTCGAGCGGGATCACCGGCACCGGCAGTCCCAGCCGCCGCGCCAGTCCGCCGGGGTCGTCCTGGATCAGCTCCGCCGTGCAGGACGCTCCCACCAGGAGGGCGGCGGGGCGGAAGCGCTCATACGCATCCTGCACCGTGCGGCGAAAGAGGTCCGCGGTGTCGCCGCCGAGATCGCGGGCCTGGAAGGTGGTGTAGGTCACCGGCGGCCGACGGTTCCGCCGCTCGATCATGGTGAACAGCAGGTCGGCATAGGTGTCGCCCTGCGGCGCGTGCAGGACGTAGTGCACGTCGGTGAGCGCCGTGGCGATCCGCATGGCCCCGACGTGGGGCGGGCCCTCATAGGTCCAGACCGAGAGCTGCATGGTCAGACCGTCAGCGCCGCCCGGCGGCGCAGCGGGCGGGTGAAGAGTTCGGCGAGGTCTCCGGCCTGGTCGTAGCCATGCACCGGCGAGAAGACGAGCTCGATCGACCACTTGGTGGCGAAGCCCTCGGCTTCCAGTGGGTTCGCGAGGCCGAGCCCGCACACCACCAGGTCGGGGCGGAGTGCGCGGCAGCGCTCCAGCTGCCGGTCCACGTCCTGACCCTCCGAGAGCTGGACCGATGGCCCGAGGAGGGCCAGGTCGGGGCCGACGATATCGCGGTGCAGGTACGGCGTGCCGACCTCGACCAGTGACGCGCCCAGTTCCTCCCGGAGGAATCGCGCCAGCGGGATCTCCAGCTGGGAGTCGGGGAAGAACATCACCCGCTTCCCGGCCAGCAGCGGCCGGTGGCGGTCGAGGCCGCGCTCCGCCCGGTCCATCGGTGCCAGGCAGGTGCGCCGGAGCAATTCCGCCGGGCGGTGGAACGCGGCCGTCGCGGCCGAGAGCCACCGTGTCGTGCCGGCCACCCCGAAGGGGAACGGGGCACGGATGGGTACCGCCCCCCGCTCGGTCAGCGCCCGGAGCGTCTCGGCAAGGAAGGGCTGGGCCAGCAGCACTCGCGTCCCCGGGCCGACCGCCGGCAGCTCCACGGAGTGGCGCGGCGGGAAGAAATGCACGCTCTCGAAGCCGATGGACCCGAACAGCCGGGCAAACTGGTCCTCGACGATGTCCGGCAGGGTGCCGACGACGAGGAGGTCCGCCTGGCCGGCGGGCAGTTCCGGGAGGGCCGGGACCAGGGCCGCGAGGCAGGTATCCTCGCCCTGGGTGAAGGTGGTCTCGATCCCGCTGCCGGAGTAGTTGTAGACCCGGACCGACGGCGCGAACCGCGCGTTCAGCCGGCTGGCCGCCCGCGAGAGATCCAGCTTGATGACCTCGGAAGGACAGGACCCGACGAGGAAGAGGGTGCGGATGTCCCCGCGGCGGGCGAGCAGTTCCGCCACCACGCGGTCCAGCTCATCGTGGGGATCGCAGCTCCCCGCGAGGTCCTTGTCCTCGATGATCGCGGTGGCGAAGCGGGGCTCGGCGAAGATCATCACCCCGGCTGCAGACTGCAGCAGGTGGGCACAGGTGCGGGAGCCGACCACGAGGAAGAAGGCGTCCTGCATCTTGCGGTGCAGCCAGACGATGCCCGTGAGACCACAGAACACCTCCCGCTGACCGCGCTCGCGCAGCACTGGGAGGGCGGCCGGCGCGGCCAGCGGGAGCGGGCAGCTCCCGGCGGGGGCCGGAAGGACGCTGGTCACGCCGCGGCTCCCGCCAGGTCGTTCCGGGACTCGCGCCGGGCCAGGCGCAGCTTGTAGAGGAACTGCCCGGCGTTGATGAGGTAGGTGGCGTAGGCTGCCAGCGCGAGGAGCATCAGCGTCACGGGGGCGGCGCCACCGATCGCCAGCGCCACGAGGTAGCCGGTATGGAGGGCGAGGACCAGCATGCTGAACACGTCCTCCCAGAAGAAGGGACGGGCAAAGAGATACTGGCCGAACACGTCCCGTTCCCAGATGGCGCCGGTGATCATGATGGCGTACAGCGTCAGCGTCTTGACGACCACCGAGACGGTGGCGAGGGCGTACCCGTCGCCGGTGATGAGGTAGCGGAGCACCAGCGCCAGGCTCACCAGGAACACCAGGAACTGCACCGGGGCGAGGATGCCCTGGACCAGGGTCCAGCGGGACCGGTCCCGGCGGCGGCGCTCCTCGGGGGTGTACACCCGGCGGGCAGCGGGCTGGGTTCGGCTCGGTGCGACCGTCGGGCTGACCTGCTCGGCCAATCCAGACATGAGACCTGAGGCGGTGTGGTGGTGAGGCAGTGGGGACGGCAACGACCCCAAGCTACGGGCGGGCTTCGAAATCGTCAAGGATACTTGACGTAATGTAAAGTGGACACCATGTTGACACCACGCTGGAACGGCTTCCTTGACGATGGCTCAAGTCCGCTTCATTGTCCGGTCGCGTTTCCGCTCCTCTGCCGGCCCGCCTTCTTCTTCCATATGGAGGGCGCCCCGTGTCGGATTTCCACCGCGGCGGCTCCTCGACTTCGCTGGCCTCGACCGAGCCGGTTCCCCACCGGCCCGTGACCACGTCCGTCCGTCCCGCTGCCCCGGCCCCGCGCGGGCCGAGCCTGGTGGCGGCAGACCCGCAGGTCAGCCGGGCCCGGGGTGATCTGCTCAGGCGGGCGGCGGAGCCGGGTGCGGCGATTGAGGCGTTCGCCGCGGAGCTGATCCAGCGTGGCGCCTCACTCGAGTGGGTGTGCCACACCCTGATCCCGGACGTGGCCCGGCAGCTGGGCCACGATTGGGAGGAGGACCGGGCCAGCTTCGTGGATGTGACGGTGACGGTCTGCCGGCTGGAGCAGCTGGTGGCGCGCCTCTACCAGGAGGCGGCGCCCGACATGGCGCCGGCGAAGTGGTTCGGGCGGGCGCTGGTGGGTGCAGTGCCGGGAGAGCAGCATACCCTGGGCGTGACCCTGGTGGCGGAGGCGCTGCGGAGCGACGGCTGGGACGTGGCCCTCACGCCCATCGAGGCGGAGCAGGTCGTGCTCCTCAACCAGCTGGCCACCGAATGGTTCGATCTCCTCGCGCTGTCGGCGTCCTCGGAACGGCTGCTGCCGCGCCTTCCTGCGCTGCTGCGCGCCTTGCGCCGGGCGTCCCGCAATCCGGGGATCCGGATCCTGCTCGGGGGCCGACCGTTCTGCGAGCGGGGGGATCTGGCGGAGGCGTATGGGGCGGACGGATCGGCGTCCACGGCGGATCGTGCCGTGGCGCTCGCCCGGGAATTCAGGAATGAAGGGCGGCGGCCAGCACCCGCGCCGGTCCTCGGTTGAGCACAGTTGACACTGTCAGACCTGACAGAGTAAGTTGCTGACAATGAAAGGCTTAGCCAAAACTTTTGACGCTCGGGTTGGCCCGCTGGGCGAGGTGGACAACCAGGCCATGGCCTCGATTCTTACTGCGGCTTCCGATATTGCCTTGGTCCTCGACGAGGCTGGCGTGATCCGCGACATCGCCTTGGGGCAAAGCGATCACCCGCTGGACGAGTCACGGGAGTGGCTCGGACAGGGATGGGCGGACACGGTCACCCCGGAGAGTCGCGGCAAGATCGAGGAGATGCTGAAGGAGGCCGCCGCCGAGGGGGTGTCGCGGCGCCGGCAGGTCAACCACGTCTCCCCGTCGGGCATCGACATTCCGGTGGCGTACACGGCGGTGCGCCTGGGGCGCGGGGATGGTCGTCTGGTAGCGATCGGCCGCGACCTCCGCGCCGTCTCCGCCCTGCAGCAGCGCCTGGTTGAGGCGCAGCAGTCGCTGCAGCGCGACTATTGGCGCATGCGCCACATCGAGACCCGGTATCGCCTCCTCTTTCAGGCCTCCACGGAGGCGGTGCTGATGGTGGACGCCTCCACCCAGAAGGTGGTGG